>CP039998.1:0-600000 GCA_013099015.1 Candidatus Saccharibacteria bacterium oral taxon 488
GTGAATAGTCAAGCTATTTGGCAGGGAGTGTTGGGTGAAATTGAAGTTTCAATTCCGCCATCGTCATTTTCGACCTGGTTTAAGTCGACCGAGCTTGACATTATATCTGATAACGAAGTGGCCGTCCTGTCACCCAACCCTTTCGTGTTAACACAACTAGAAAAACGATATTATCAGCGCATCGCTGACGGTTTGAAACGAAATGGCCTTGCGGTCTCGACGATTCATTTTCGACCAAAAAAGGTGGCTACTCGGAGACAACGCCTCAATCGCGATGAGCCACATTCAACTGCGACCAGTCCATCAATTATTAAACAAGCTAACAAATCGACAACCAACCTCAACCCACGCTACACCTTTGACAACTTTATCGTTGGCTCGAGCAATGACCTGGCGCACGCCGCCTGTCAAGCGATTGCCGCTAATCCTGGCACCAAATACAATCCGCTTTATCTCTATGGTGGTTCGGGGCTTGGTAAAACCCATTTGATGCAGGCCGTTGGTAACGAGATTATTAAGCGCCAACCCTCCGCCCGCGTGTTATATACTACCACCGAGACCTTTGTGAGTGAATTCCTCGACTCAATTCGCTTCAAGAAAAAAGGATTTTCCGACAAGTATCGTAACGTCGATGTCTTGATCGTTGACGATATGCAGTTTATCGCCAACAAGGAAAAAACTCAGGACGAGTTCTTCCACACCTTTAACGACCTACACCAACACGACAAGCAGATCATTATCAGCTCTGACAAGCCGCCCAAAAGTATCCCTACCCTGACCGACCGCCTGCGCAGTCGCTTTGAGTGGGGTATGACGATTGACGTGCAGATGCCTGATTATGAAACTCGCTGCGCTATCGTTACTGCCAAGGCCGGCCTGAGTAATGTGGAGTTGTCCGCCGATGTCGTCGAATACCTCGCCACTAATTTCAAGACCAATATCCGCGAACTTGAGGGGGCGCTCAATCAACTCCTTGCCTATGCCGAGATGCAGAACATCACGCCTGATACCGAAACCGCCGAGGGACTGCTTGGTAATATCAAGCGCTCTCGCCCGCAACATATCACCGCCAAGCAAATTATCGACAAAACCGCTCGCCACTTTGGTGTTGAGGTCAAGGACGTGTGTTCGCCAAAGCGCGATAAATACATCATGCAGCCACGCCAAATTGCCATGTACCTGCTGCGAAGCGAGCTCAAGATGAGTTTTCCAAAAATCGCCCAGGAACTTGGTCGCAAAGATCATACTACCGCCATTCATTCGGTCGACAAAATTAGCAAGGAGATGCTCATCAGCGTCAATATTCGTGAACAAATTAACGACATCCGAGACAAGCTCTATGTGTAAAACCTGGGTAAAACGTGCGTATAACCAGCGACAAACGTGTGAACGACTATCCACTAATCTAGTTGTTATCAAATGGGCCAAGCAGCATCACGTGGATAATCGGCGTCTTGTCCACGACACCATACCCAGCAAATCCACCGTCTTTTCCACTGACACAATACCGCTACTACCTCTGTCTGAACACAATATTTACCCAGTTTCCACAGCGCCTATTATTACTAACCGCTGAATAAAATTAAGAAAGGATTTATAATAAGAATATGAAGCTCACCGTCACCCAAGAAAACCTCGCCAAAGCCCTCGCTAGCGTTGGGCGCATCGCCGCTAGTCGTAACGAACTAGCAATACTGAACAATATTTTACTACGAACCGATGGCTCTCGGCTGGTCGTAGCGGCAACGAATCTGGAGGTCGCTTCCACTCAGTATGTTGGCGCCAAGGTCGAGAAGCCCGGCTCGATAACTATCCCAGCCCGACTAGTGAGCGAGTTTGTCGCCAGCCTGCCAAGTGGTACGGTCGAGTTGGAGGTTAAGGATGAGCATCTACACCTGACCGCAGACAAGTTTTCATCGGTTATCAATGGCGTCGTAGCAGACGAGTTTCCGGAGCTGCCGACAGTGGACGAGCAGACGGCGGTGCGACTGGATATGAGTACGGATGAGCTAAAAAAGGCAGTTTCGCAAACCATTATCGCGACGTCTAGTGATGCCACGCGGGCGGTGTTAACTGGTGTGTACTGGCATACCTATAATAGTGAGTTGTATCTAGCGGCCACGGACGGTTATCGGCTAGCGGAGAAGCGGCTGATGAAGTTTGATGGCGAAATTACGGCCATCGTGCCGGCATCGACACTACAAGAGCTATTGCGAAGCCTCGACACCGAGACGAGTGATGTGAGTTTGTTTTTTGATGAAACGCAGGTTGGGTTTCGGACGGATCATTTAGAGATCGTGAGTCGGCTGATCGACGGTAAGTTTCCCGACTATCGTCAACTGATCCCTAAACTCGCCGAGACCGATGTAGTGATTAAGAAGGCTGATTTCCTGCGCATCACCAAGGTCGCTAGTCTATTTGCGCGCGAATCGGGTGGCGGTATTACCCTCACGGCTAGTCACGAGCAGGCGCTACTATCAATCCACTCAATCGCTTCGGAGCTTGGCGAGAATACCTCTGAGGCCAGCGCCGAGGTGTCAAGCGACGGCGAAATTACGCTTAATTCTCGCTATCTGATTGAGTCGCTCGGCGCCACTGATGGCGAGACCGTCACCTTCTCGTTTAACGGTAAGCTGTCGCCATGCGTCATCCGCGAGCAGACCCCTACGCCAGATTGTATGCATATTGTTATGCCGTTGAAGCGCTAGAGGTCGAATGTGGCTTGGCTACCAAGCCTCGGCTCTATGGTAAAGTCAAGAATATTTTGCCCCTTCGATTCGAGGTGTTTTTTCACCTTTTGATATTCGTCCTTTAGGGAGCCCTTTGCTATAAATAAGCTATAGCTATTATCAATGAGTTTTTGGTTGAAAATATCACGATCGAGATAAGCATTGTCACTACGGAAGGATTTTTCAAATTGCTCAGCTGAAAAGTCTCTTTTTCTCGCGTGAAGTATGTCATAGATATTGGGTCCGTCTTTTATATACAGAACATCGTTATTGTAAATAACATTCTCGCCGAGGACGGCATTACTAGAGACAAGGCGTCGTGGGGCGGCTTCTTTTTGAAGTTTCATATCATATTTATAAATCGTCGCCGACATCTTTCCGTTCTCGATAACGTCAACCATAGAATTTGCACCAAAATAGAAGTGTGACGCATATGACTCCTTGAGAATAACGGACTTATTTTTAGAGTTGACATCAATAGCCTTTATAAAATTGTGCCGTCCGTCACCATCCGTATAGAACAGCTTGCCGTCACCCATGGCCACTTGGGCATAGGCGAGGTCGGTATCAGAGTCAAAGACATCTCGCACGAGTTCAGTAACCGCTTTGGTCTTTTTGTTGTATGACTTCAGCGTGAGTTTGCTGCTTTCAAGACTTGACAAGAAATACAGTAAGTCGCCGTTTTCGTATATTACTTTTTCTTGGCTGCTGTCAGTTGTATATATTGCACGGCGAATGTTTCCATCTTGATTGATAGTCCCAAATACGGTGGCATTTGGTATCGGTAGGTCATAAAAAAATATTTGTCCAGTATTTTTATCGTAATGGAGTGGATTGGTTTTCTCGCTATATGTAAGGAGGGAGATTTTACTACTCTTGAAGTCGAGATGCCAATAGGCGTTACTCTCAACGATATTTACCTCAGGGTTTTCACGACGCACCTTATTGAGCGCAGCATCCATATCTTGGCGGATTGAGGGGTTTGACGGTAGATTTGCAAACGTTATGATTGCCCCGCTCCTAAGCCATGTGATCGATGAAACACCAAGAAGCATATCAAAATTAACGATTTTTTGTACCTGCAACGATGATGGCGATATTTCGGCAAATGTATTACCGTTGTAATAGCGAATTCGTCCGTCACGGATAACATTATCCATGCGTATGGCGTTTTTTACTATCGGGCTAGTTAGGTTGGTTGGTGTCGTGTGAAAATATGAAAATACAAGCATAATAATACCGATTAGTGATGCAGCACATAGAACAATTATAGTTATGTTCATAATGTCGTCTATGGTGAGTTTTTTAAAGACAATCACGTATTATTTACCCTTTCTGTATATCAATAGTGTAATTGAATTGCTCAAGGTTTATTACTGTCAATTTGACAGTGTAGCGTATATTACTAGGCTGGAATACTATCTTAAAGTTATAGTTCTTGTTGCTTCTGTGGATACCGCCATCAATTTTTGCCCGTCGCTCGATTTTTCCGGTTTCATCGTAATGGCGTTTGTATATAGCGTTGAGAATTCGGCCTTTTATTGCCGAGATGTTGGCTTTTTGGAAGGGGTCGTCAGAGTTGGTAATTTTTAATGTACTATCGTGAACAGTGGAGTCTTCGTGCGGATCGTTAGCGCCATGGTCGCCGAGTAATCTCTGGATAGATAGGGATAGGGTCGCTGTTGCCGTTGCAAAAAATATAAAAATAAGAACTATTTTTGCCGTGGGTGATAAATTTCTCATGAATGATATCATAGTGCTGGATTTGGACTACTACCCTTGTCCCCTGCCTCCTTAAGCAGTTTTTGCATTAATGAGACAAATCCATCGTCTCGGTGATTCTTTTCTCCGGCTGTTCTTCCTTTTGGAGAGCCTCTGTCGATATGCAGGTGTGATGCTCCGCCCATTCCGCATGCTACACTACCGACTACCCCCATAACCTGCCCTGCCTTAAAGCGGGTACCTTTTGGAGCGTCTATGGTGGTGTGCCCATACCAATAATACCAGCCATCATCCCCCTTGAACTGAATTGATTTACATTTAGGGTCTGAGGCGGCGGCCCCTATTGTGTAAGGCTTTGTTGAGTCTATAACGCCATCAGTGATGGCAACAACTTTTGTGCCTGGTTTTGCGATGAGGTCAAAGGCTGGCGTCCCATCGTGATGGCAAGGGTTTGACGACATGCGTGGTGTACAATTGAGGTGCTTGGGATTCTTGTCGTGACCAATAATCGGCAGGGCGTACCCGCTAGAGCTTACTGCGCCACTTGCACTATCATTTTCACACTTTTCCTCGGTTGAGCCCCCACCCCCATTAACGCCGGCTAATTTCGACTCGGCAACTGCCGCGTGAGCCATGCGCTTGGCTATCTCTGTTGCGCAACGACCTGGTAGGCACGGAACCTCAAATTTTTCTAGAAAAATCGTAACAGCCTCAACGAGAGTGGTACTAGCCTTGATGGGGTCGAGAACGGTGCTTTTATAGGGTTTTTTGCTGTCGTTGAGCTCGTCCCATAAATAATTAACCTGCGCCACAAAATCTTTCTCGGTCATCCCGTTCTTTTTGGCGAATTCTTGAAGGCCCGTGCGTCTATTTCCGAGCCATTGGGCAATGCCGTATGCACCGATGTGGTTTTGTAGATCCGGTTTTAGATCAAGTGTTCCTCCACCAGACTCTTGCATAAGGTTGGCGACGATACCGAGCGCTTGATTGCGTGACAGCCCTTTGTTGAGTAAAAACTTAAATACACGCTCACCAGTGCTCGACCCGTCAGGAACAGACATCGGAATATTTGTGTTTTGCGAGGTTGTTACTGGCTGTCCGTCGAGGGGGGTCACTGGCGTATCGTCGCTAACTAGCTGCACCTTGGCAACTCCCGTACCAACCCTAAAGTCGAGTAATTTTGCTGTTTCATACCACAGGTCAACGGCACGCACCTTACCCTCAACATTGCCACCTCCAGTACCGACGTCACCCTTTTCCATAACAATAGTCTTGCCGTTATAGGTTATTTTTAGCTTAGCCTTTGGTTTGAGCCCGCCCTTCCAGGCGTGATTAGCCGGGGTGCGCATATTTTCAGGAGCCTTAAGGGCGTCGGTGAGCGCCTTAAAGTCCAGACTTCTTGCGTTGCTCAGTTCAGCAAATGTCGTACGACCATTAAGTTTTCCGGTTAGCGAATTACCATTATCATCTCCGGGGTTGCGCTTGAGGTTTTTGCCGTCCCACGTGCCGCCATAAATAGAAACGCCCACCTCTACCTCCTCGCCGATAGTTGTGTAGCCCTGACTATTGGATTGTCCCGGGGTACACTGCTCGTCTTTTTTGCTCAGAAAATATATGGAATTATTCAGGTAAGATTTTTCGTCAAGCGCCGACACCGGTGATGCTGAGTTTGTTATGACGAGACAGGCTACGCTCAAAAGAATACCAAGCTGATATAGGTGTTGTCTGAGGGTGGTTTTGCGATATTTCTTCATAGGTTGCCTCTAGTAACACTTATAATTATTTGGCGCTTCTTTTGGTAACACGTCCATCGGGTTAAAGGAATTCTTAAGCGATCCATATGATGGGTGGTCGTCGGAACGCGATACCACCATGTGTAGATGAACTTTTGTTGAACCTGCGACACTAAGTCTACCGGTTAGACCACCAACCCCAACTACCTGACCCGCCTTAACGGATTGACCAGCAGACACACTGTAACTCGTTAAGTGCTGATAGGTGTAGTAGATACCCTCAGGAGTTTTTATGCGCACGGCATTACCCCCTGCTCCATAGTTTTTCGCCCAAACAACCTCACCGTCGTGTGCAGCATAAACGTTTTGCACTACAGTAGAGTTCATATCCATTCCTGCGTGTACACCCAGTGATCCGACATTACGACCCCAGCATGGTCCTGGGTCAACCTTCTGATTCATCGGCCACACCCACCCGTCACGGCTTGGTGCACCACTGAGGTTTCCGCTATCATTAGACCCGGACTGCCCTGATGACTGCTCGTCTTTCTTGTTGCCGGCCTCTTCTATATAGAGATTACTCTCCTTATCGTCGGCAGCTGTTGCCAGCATTCCACCAACGACCTTTTCAAGAGCACATGGATCAGTCTTTTTATAGGTGTGGAGTAGCTCGCCGTCTTCGAGACTGAGGCTGTCTTCCCTGGCCTTGGCGCTAGCGGCACAGTATTCTTGGGTGTAAGTACCCGGGTCGGCACTAAAGGTTGAGCTGTCGGCATAACCGTAATTTGGAATACCGAACGCCTTGAGGGTGTGTATGTCTGCCGTACCGGCCTTTGCTTTTTTTGTGGTGCCATTAACTATAGTCGAGGGGGTATTAAGGAGGAATTGTAGCGCCGACGAGCCATTGGTTGGTATTTTTGCCAGGAGCTGATTAGCTATAGAACCCCGCAAGGATGGGTTGAATAGTTTTGCGAGCATTGGCTGTGCGTCGAATTCCTCTTTTTCTTGGCGGTTCTTGTGCTGAACAATTGACGCTAACTGTTCGTCGGATAGGGCAGCTCCGCCAGCACCATCGGTCTTACCGGACGGGTTGTCTTTGTTCTGTCCGTGCGCCATAGATTCGTTGCTGGTTGAGTGTAGGGCGGCAGCAAGCGCCTCATAGTTTGATACACCCGATGCTCCAACCCCAAGCGATGGAAGGGGGATTATTTGACCAATCATCCACTGGACGAGTTGCTGTAGTTTTTCTACACCAAAACTAACACCCGGAAGATGTTTGACAAGATCCCAAAGGGGGCCGGTTATTGTCGAGGTGATGTCATCCAGCGCCTTAAAAGCTTGCCCGATGGAACTATTCCAAAAACCGGCAACTGACGCCAATCCCCTCCACCAAGGATTGTTTTTTATCGTTGTAAAATCACGAACCATTTTATTCTCAGGACAAATTGACTCGCCCGGTGGCAGCTTGGTGTTTACCTCCTCTCCGGCTTCGTTTGTACACTTTCTTGTAATACCTTTCGACAAGCTAGCGAGCATTGGCGAAGCTGATTCTGTCGAAGGAAGCTGGAATAGCTGGAATAGCGGCGACCTTTCTGCTCCGTCAAACATTTTACTTGCAACGGCGAGAGTGTTCATATCTGCACTACCGTCCTTAATCTGATCGGCGGCAACCATTGGACTGGAGTCTTCATTAAAGGCAAATGCTGTAACCGCCTGTGTCATAGCATCGTAGAAGATAGCCTCAAGCACCCGTCCGTCAATTGCACCAACCGCCCTAAACGCCATATCAATCCAACCAACAACAGCGATTGGCCCCAGTACTTTCTTAATGAGCTCTTTTGAGATAACCTTTCCGAGTGAACCATCTACTTCGCCGTTGATAACGCTTTTTGCTGATTCGAGCGATGCCTTGCTACCCTGGGCCTTTTTGAGTTGTGCCTCGGCTCGCTTGCGCTCTTCGGATCCCTCCTTTGATGAGTTGACCGCGTCCTCGGCCTCCTTTATTCGTTTATCAATATCAAAGTCTAGCTTATCAAGCAGCTGCTTACAAGTTGCGACATTTGCCCCCTGGAGGCAGCCGATGTAGGCAGTCATCCTCGTGGACACTCTACCGACAAGCCCCTTGATGATTGACGCCTTAATCTTTGCGGAGACTTCCGTCAGGTTTTTGGCTGTTTTGTCAGGGATAATATTGAAGCGCTTAATGCCATATTTACGCATGAGAATTTTTTTTGATATATAGCGGAGGACATAATTTTTACCATGGGCCTGCTTGACCATATTATTAACAAAGCGCCTGGCCTCCTTGTGTCCACTTAGCTCTTTTGATACGTTGCGTGTGAGAGAGCTAAGATCCTTGCCGATGTTTTCTAGCGACACCGTGAAACTAGTAGCCTTGCCTCCCAAGCTCGATTTACCGGTTGCGTTGAGGGTTGTTTTAATTTTTCTACCCTCTTTCTCGAATTTTGCGTCTAGTTGCTTGGTAAACCAGTCGGAGTATTTAGTTGATCCGAGGTGACACAACAGGCCACCACCGGCGCAAAAAACTAGGTTTTTATCACCTGGATACGCCTCTTTCATAATTCTCATAGATAGCCAGCGCGTGACAAGATACTCAAATCGCTGCTCAATGGCGTGCTCGGGGACTTTGGTCACCTTACCAATAATGGGCTCCAACAGGGAGTTGAGCTTAAATAAGTTAACGGCAAACGGTGCGGCTATACCAAACGCCCCGAGAATGAGAACGACAGCAAAGGAGGCACCCTTATTTTTTTTGAGTCTTTTCATGAAGTTTCTGCTTCTAGAAGGTGCCTTACTCTCTTGTTGAGCCTGGGCGTCGGGATAGTTAAATTCATTCTCCAGATCGGCTAGCGTTTGAGCAGCATTGGCGCTAGTTTCTTGTTTTTTTTGCTTATCAAACTGACTATTGTCGAGGTCAAAGCCATCGTCCCTTAGTCCCGCTTCTATCTGGTCAAGCTCTGCTTGCTCACCAGCATTCAGTCGCTCCGATGAATCATCATGTAGCTCAAACGGATTTGCTCGTCCATCAGCATCAGAGTCGGTCGTGGTGTCAAATCGCGGCGGTTTTGTTGCTGTTGCCATATGCCTCCAATTATACTACACTGCCCCGTACCCGCCGAGCGGTGTCTCTGATGGTAGCTGGTGTCGAGAGATCGGCGAGGTGTTGATAAGTTCATATTCGGTGTCACTGGCCTGAATCTGGATGTGAACGTGGTTTTGTCCGGCAAAGAATAGCCCCTGCCCCACGGGGAAATTGGCGAGGCGTTTTTGCTCTTCCTCGGTTAGTTTGAAGACACTGGAAAGGACATCAACGGCGCTGGTTGACTGCTTGAGCAGCAGCTGCATCGACGAGTTAGCGACAATGGCTCGGCCCATCTTGCTACCCATAAAGTCCTCGACGTCCTGGGTGATGGTCGTGAGACCGAGCTGATATTTGCGGGCGCGCTTGGCGAGAGAAAACAGGAAGTTGGCAGAGTCGTCGTAGCGCATCAGCTGCCAGGCCTCATCGACGATGAGCATGCGCCGTTTTTGGTCGGTACGCGTAATGTTCCAGATGTGATTGAGCACAATGTACATAGCGATCGGTCGTAGCTCGTCCTCGAGATCGCGGATATTAAAGACCACCATGGTGTTATTGATATCGATGTTTGATTGCTGACTAAAGATACCAGCGAAAGTACCCGAGGTAAACTTGCGGAGCCGTTGGGCGAGGCTTGGCCCGGTGCCGCCCATATGAAGCAGCGTATCGTAGAGGTCGGCGATAGTTGGCGGTGTCGAGTGATGTGTCAATGGGTCGGCGGTGATGCCGATGCGGGCGTAGGTGTCGATCAGCGCCTGGTCAATATCAGCCTCTTCAGCGGCCGTCAGTCCGGCGATAATCTGTCCACCCGCTGTCGTCTGCGAACCACCCAGCATCTGTCGCAACAACCCATGCAGCGTCACTAAATTCGCCCTCAGTGCATCGTCTGCCTCATCGGTATCAATTACTCGCGGCAGATCAAACGGATTGATGCGGGTGTCGCTGTTGAGGCTGAGTCGAATGTAGCTGCCGCCAACGGCGTCGGACAATTTCTGGTATTCGTTTTCTGGGTCGATAATCACGATGTCCGAGCCGAGCATCATACTGCGCAGTGCCTCCAGTTTGACGGTGAACGACTTACCAGCACCAGATTTAGCGAACACCACCATGTTGGCATTCTCGAGAGAAAAGCGATCAAAAATTACCAAGCCGTTATTATGCATATTAATACCATATAGCACACCCTTGCCGTCAGTTAGATCGGCCGAGGTAAACGGAAAGCTGGTAGAAATAGCGCCGGTATTCATGTTGCGGCGAACCTGGAGCTGGTCGGTCAGCTGTGGAATGGTGCTATTGAGGCCCTGCTCTTGTTGGGCCGAGGCAACCTTAGAGAACACCAGCTGCTGGCCAAAAATTGTCTCGATCTTGTGCTGGATAAAGTTGAGTTCATCAATACTGTCGGCATAAATCGTGATGTAAAGGCCAAAGCGGAAGAACTTTTCCGAGCCGATCTGTAGCTGGTTGCGCAGTTCCTCGGCGTCCTGCAATGCCGCTTCCATCGCTGGGTCGCGCACCTTGCCCTTCTCGGAATTGATACTGAGGCTGGCCTCGAGCTGAGTCACTTTCTTGCGCAGGTTGTTGAGTACCACCTGGGTGTCAACCGGGTAAATGAACATACTAATATCCAGCACCTCGTCGATGTTGATCACCGAGCTGAGCCAACCGGTGTATAGCTCGCGCGGATACCCGTAGACGTACATGGTGCGGCCGTACTTTGAGCCGAGGCGGAAGTGGTCAGACTTGAGCTCGAGACTACTCGGGGCAATAAAGTCGCGTAAGGTTCTCACGCCGGTGAGAAATGCCTGCTCTACCTCGGCCTGCTCGCGGGCCCGCTGTTGAGCGGCGATATCAATAGCGTCTAACTTCTTTTTTCTAGCCATGTCGCGCTCCTCCATACCCATGTGGCGATTCGCCCTGCCCCTTGCGGACATAGGTCGTTGCTAGCTCATCGGCGCCAACGCTCAATGGTTGTTGCGGTGCCACGTCAGGGTTGTATGAACTGTAGAATAATTCGCCCAGCTGTTTGGTGTTAAGCTGCGAACTCTTCACGCCCATCTGAAACAGCCCGCTCATTACCGAATCAACTCGGTTCTTAATTTCATCCTTGGCCTTTTCGTAGGCGGTCTGCTCGATCTTGGTGACGACATTGTCTTTCTTGCCGCCAAAAAAGCTATCGAACAGACCCTTGGCCTGCTGCTTGATAACTTGCATGTCGCCGCTCTGATAATACGGTACCACGATGTAAAAATCCTTATCCATAATATTAGCCTCCTGGGCAAGGACATCGATAAAGTTGATGTAGTCATCCATCAGCACGTTGAGGAGCATATTGTCTTGGTTGCGGCGAATGTCAACGAGGCGGTCGATGTATGGTCCGATGTCGACGCGTCGTGAGCGAATGAGCACTTGAACCGGAAAATATAACGAGTTAAGGAAGTTTTGGTAGCTAAATTCAATTCCCTCCCGCTCGCGGCCACTCATCAGATCGAAGTTGATCGACTGACATTGAACAATCGCCCGAAAGCTGCCGTCGTTCATGATAATCATGTTCTCGCGCATCTCAGAAAATAGCAGCGTATTCTGGGTGCTGGTTGGGCCTTTTTGTTGAGGTTTTGCCTGGTTAGTTGGCTGCTTGGCGGGCTGTTGCGGGGCTGGCTGTGGCTGGTTGGGCTCGGGTGCGGGCGGCAAGTTGGGGGTTGGTTGTGCCGCGGGTTGCGTGCTTGGCGTCGGCTGGGTTGGTGCTTGTGTTTGCGATTGCGATGGTGGCAGCGGGCTGAATTGATCAGGAAACTGAGCGTACGGTGAGGTTGGTTCTGCGGAGACTGGGTCAGGCCCAGAGGCAATGACCCCCGGCGTGGTCGGCAAATTTGACGGTGCACCAAACTGTGGTGCAGTGGCTGCATCTGGTGGATAGTGATATGGTTGCTGTTGCTGATCTGGTTGCATAGATATCCCACCTAGTGAAGCGAAATCACGACTTCCTTATCATGTTCTTTTTGGATGCGACCGGCCTCTCGTTGGAGCGAGGCGACTGACAGATCGCTGTGATTACGCGCTAAGTCCATTATAGCAGGCGAGACGGGTGCTGTGCTAGGGGGCGCCTGGTCGGTGTGGGCCGTCGCGGTCGTCTGCTCGCTGATGGGCGTGATGATAGACTGCTGCATAGTTGGATAGGGGTTGAAGGTCGAGGGTTGCGGTGAGGGGGCTTGGTCGTCTTGGGCGGTCTGGGTAGTCGGGGTGGTTTGGGCTCGCTGCATTTGCTGGACAATGTCATCATGACGCTTTTCGTCGGCCCGCTCAATCAGTGTTTCAAAGGCGCGGGCTGTCTTGCTACTCGGGTCCAGTGGATCTTGGGCGGTCTGAGCCTCGTTATACCAGTCTGCTTGCATTGAGCTTCCCCCCACCGAGCTGTTTGGGTTGCTGACACCACGCACCGACCAGCCGTGTGTATCTACCAGTGTCGCCAGATATGACAGTCGGCGATTAACTTCTGCCTGGTCATACCCCTTGCTATATTGCTTTTCCTCAATACGCGGAGCAATGACTTCGACCATTCGCTCAATACCATCGGCTCGCCACAGTCGTTGCTTGGGCTTAAGTATAAATGAAATAACTGCTGCGAGATAAACCTCCATTGGCTGATCCTTGCGCAGTGGTAAGGCTAATGCCCCAAAAAATAGCGCAATTGGCACCGGGATGATCGCCAGTGGCGGCAGCACCGAGAATAGGCCCCATGCTAGCGCAACCATTCCGACCGCGATGATCAAGAAAATGAACTGCTTGAAGCTAAACGGCCCGAGCAGCTTGTCATCAGCTTCCACATCCTGGGGAACTTTGTAGACGGCCATTGGGTATTATTATAGCAGATTAGCTTAGGTTTCTGTTGGCGGCAGATACGAAAGGGCCGCCTCCATTCGCTTAATTGCACCGATACTTTCACCAATACGACCACTATATTGTGGAGTCGTCCGTACTTCATTTATTCGATCGCGCAGAATCTGAAGATGCTGTTGTGAAATTTGTCCTCGGAAGCTGGAGTTTTCAATCATATCGGCCAAGGTGTTAAGATAGACAGCGTCTTGCGTGACCAGGCCTTCGGTCGATAATTTATCCTCGCTAAGCGCCTTGATGGTTGTTTGGGTGATAAACTCTTGGCCAGACCATGGCATATTATTAATCTTAATCTTATTAGCAATTGAAGATCCGATCCAGAACGGTCGTGCCGGGTTGTTCTTGAGAGCGTCGCCAGCTTCTTGGGCAAGGGCATCGTCAAGGTGGGCAAAGTCAAGCTGGCTGGTCAACGACTTGATGGCCTTAATGTTCTTACCGCCAAGAACACGACGAAGCGACGCAGCCTTGACATCCCTGGTAACGGTAATGCCTTTGACCTCGCTACCGATAGCACCAAGAGCCATATCTACCATGTCAAACTCATCGGCATTGTATCGATCAAGCAAGCGATTTGCGCTCTCGACGCCTTCGTTGTAGGCATTGCTGAGCGTTTGTTCTGCCATGGCAATTGCTCGATCAGCACCGCGACTGTCACCGAAGTATATTTGTTCGACCTGTCCAGCCAGATTGCGCATCGTCTCGTTTTCTTTCAGTTCATTTGCCCATCGATCATCGGCAACACGCTGCGATGAAGCGTTCTGTAGGCCCTGGAGAGCCACTTGCTGCGCCGCTCCTCGGGCACGCTCCAAGCTTTCTTGGAATGACGAAGACAACTCATTGGTCTGGGTAGGCTTGAGTGCCCGCATCGACTTATAATAAGTGTCAGCCGCTCCCTTAGAAGCCTCAGCCTGCTCAGACCATGATTGTGCTTGTGCGTATCGGTCAAAGGCGGCGGAATTAGACATCAGATGATTGCCCCAAGCGGCCTCTAGCCGACCCTCGATAGCCTTTTTGTCTTCGTTAACCATCCGTCGGTATTGATCAATCTTAGCATAGGAACCAGTCCCCTTTCGTATGACATCAGATTCATCTTGCAACTCTTTGAGCTTATCCTTACGATTTTGCGATGACTGCGCCAGTCTGCGTCGCCATGCCGTTGGGGTAAATTTGCTGTCTGGATGTTTGTTGAATTTTTTGTGTTTAGTAATTTCGCTCCGCTCTTTTGCCCAGTTTTTAGATCGGTCGAATAGGCCCTTGCTGCGGTCATTAACGAGGCCGGTGAATTTGCCGAGGAGTCCGCCACCCAACTTGATCATTAACGGCGTCAGGGCGAGTGGCGCGATCTGGACCGCCATACCGAGGATATACATCACTGCCCCGTTCGGTCCCGCGGCGTTTTGCATAATGACTGAGCCCGCCAGCTGTGCCCCACCAAAGGCTGCCGCAAACCCCGGGAAGAATATCAACATCGTCAAGAAGATATCCTTCCACTTGTCAAACCACTTTTCTGTGCCTGGCAACAAGTAAGCCACAAAAGCCAGCGGTGAAATGATAATCAAAATAACAATTAACGCCTGACGGGCGGCCATAATGATAACAACGAGAAGAATAACGAGTCCAATACCACACAAAAGTGGCACAATAAAAGGAAGTAGCTCGGCCCGCATGACGATTCCGGCAGCCAGCGCCGCACCGCCGGCAGCGCCTCCCAAAATCTGGAAGGTGACCTCTTGCCAGGTCATTGGTTCAGATGCTGGTGCAGATCCGCCCAGGGTGGCGACTGTGTTACGAATATTCATGAACATGTCTTGGAGTGCACTTCCGGCGATGTTTGACAGGTCGAGGAGTATGGCGCAGACGTGGAACGACAAATTGACTAGTACCGCCGCGACAATTAAGCGAGGCAACATCTTTTTGATGCCATAATTGGAGATGCCCATAGAAGTAACTTGTGAATAAATAATGACTATGAACATGACGATAAAGATACCGTTGGCGATATTGCGAACGATATTCCAAGCCAGAAAGATGCCACTGGTCTGATTACCCGTCTGAAGCGGCGGTACCACGAGGAAGCTTTTAAGCACCCCAAACATCCAGTCGATGGAGCTAGCTAACCACGCCGAAACGGGACAAAGGATCCAGCCGATACCGCCAGCAACTTCACACGAAGACGCAGAGTTTTGGCTCGGTGGGTCAATTGATAATGTGGTTGATTCTTTCTTTGTGTAAGTGTTTGGCGAAGTGTACGTGAATGTTGTTAGGGACACTGAGGTCATTGATCCGAGATCGCCTGTTGACGGAAAGTGAATTACGCGGACGTCTTGATTATTGGCCACAGTTTTCTTTGACATGTAGACCACTTGGTCAGACCCTAAGTTGAGGGCCTTTAGTTTGTCGACGTCGGAAACTCGCTCAAATGTCTCGTTGTCGTAGGATATTTTGCTACTATCCCACTTCGCGTCCGCCGCCAGCGCCTGGCCCGAGGTTACGACCGTACTCAAAAAAATACTGACTAGGAGGCCCACCGCCAGCAATATAAACCATTGCAACCATCGCATCGACGATCGCTTTTGTGAACGTAACCACTCCATTACTGGTAATGGTAGCATTTTTATAGAGAAAAGTCAATGGGTTTAGCTAGCGGCGGGTGGATTGTTGTTGCGATTATTTTGATTATTTGGCGGTGCTGAAGGCGGGGATTGCGGTGGAGCTGGCCCCCTCCCTGTTCCGGCGACGAATGTCCGCCCCATCGGGGTATCTGACGGAATTGCTTCGGTAATATTGTTTGACGATGCAGTGTCGTGGGGTATTCTGATTTCTTCGGTTCCTACGCTGTTGTTTCGTATACTCTCGAGCTCCCTACGGGCGCTGCCTGATATCGAGGTGTTGACGCGCTTATTGTCAAGCACTGAGGCTGCCCTGTCGGCGGAAATACCGACCATTCTTTGACCCCCCTTGGTAAACTCAGTTTCACCAGCAACCTTAATTGCACTGGATGCCTGTCGCGCCAATTTTTCATCGCTTAACCCATTAACTCCCTTGGCGGTCAACTCGGCCATTTGTTGCTGACTAAAGCTGACCGAGGTTGTTCCGTCCTGCTCCATCTGGTCGATGGCCGTTCTACCCATTTCAAACAGGCCGGCGTGGTCATCTTTCATCCTAGTAAGGGTTTCTGCCATGCGGCGGTTGCTGATAGTTCCACCACCCTGGAGATACTCGTACATTTGTTCGGCGCCGTGCTTACCAGTTGACTCTAATTTCTTAAAGGCAACATGTTTAAGTATCTCATTGTCCCCGGCGTTTCTCAGTGCAGCGGCGGCATCACCATTGAACTGGTAGGCAAGCAGATCTTCTGCTGCCTCGAGCTCTTCTTTGTCCACGGCATCTTGACCCGCGGCCGCACTCCGGATGCCGTAATTTACGTCTTTGCCTGCTCCGAGGAATTTATTATTTGCCAACCTGCTCCTGTTGAATTTCTCATTAAGCCCAGACATTCGATTTCTCCATATGTGATCCATAAGTCCGCTACCCTTCCAGGCCCCGGCCCGCATGAGCTGTTTACGGCGCGCTACTTGCTTCTTGCGAAAATCTTGCATCTGACCAAGTCGTGAATTGGCATACCTATCCTTTGCCCAGTTTTTGGCGCCGCCACCGAGGCGACCACCGGCGTTGTTGATGTGCTGGCTGATTGACCCGGCGACGTCGATGGCTTTCTTAAGGACACTCCACACGGCGATGAGCGGTAGGACTTTGATTAGCTCGCCAACAATCTGCATGATCATGTCGTTTCCACCCCCGGCCTTAACGATGGCCCCCGCTAGTATGCCACCGCCGAACAGCAGGCCGATTGTCGGAAAGACCATGAGTAGCCCCACAAAGATTGAGCGCCATTTACTAAATAATTTTTCGGTATTTGGTAGCAGAAAGGCAACGAAAGCCAGCGGTGAGATAACAATGAGGATGACGATGAGTGCTTTACGGGCGATGAGTAGCACAGCAATGGTCGCCATAACAACCAGCCCAGATACAAGCGCTCCGATCAAAACCGCGAGGGCGAGGATCCCGGCTGTGCCTGCGGCGAGGACGGTTAGCGCAAAGCCCCCCCATGTACCACGCCCCTGGCCTGATTGAAAGATCTCATTTGCTCGGGTAATCTCGTCGCCAATGCCGCCAATGCCAGCACGCAGGCTATAGCCGAGGATGTTAGACAGATCAACGGCAATTTGACAGATGTAAATTGATACATTCACCAGGATTGCGGCGACAATGAGCCGTGGCAGCATCTTTTTGATGCCGTAGTTCGAGATGCCAAAGCCGGTGAGCTGAGAGATGATGATTGCCAGAAACATAATGATGAACGCACCATTGGCAATGTTACGCATAATTCCCCAGGCTGCCTGTACTTCACCCCCAGAGGCAAGATCCGGCTCAATCTTTAGGAAGTTGTCAGCGATCATGGCGAAAGCTGCGTCTGAAATATCAGACAAGAAATTAACGACTGGACAAATGAGCCAACCGAGGTCTTTGACGGCACACTCTGGCTTTTTCTCGTCGCCTCCGCTCTGGCCAGAGGGGGTGTCGGCGGAGATGCCAGAGAGGGCGTCGCTGATCTCTTTATCCTTATACTTTGATTGCTCAGCAATACATTTGACGTACTCCTCAGAACTCGCCACAGCGCCACTTGACGGCAGCTTATCCTTACAGGCACTCATCCAGCTGTCAACTTGTTGTTTACATATTTGCTCCGCTGGCCCTCCGGCGCCTCCGCCGCTTTTCTCGATGCATTTTTTTAGGAGGGCGTCATAGATGGCCTTACGAGTGTTATCAGCGGCCTCGGTTTTTGCTGACTTTGCGGCTGCTTCAGCATTGTCTGATGCCCATTGCGCGATTCGCCCACATGACATTTTTGTGTCTATGCCGCCAGGAGCGGTATAAGGCGCTCCCGCCCCGCTAAATAGGGGGACACTTTTATTTGCGTCGGGTATATAATAGTATCCATAAGCTACCGTACCATCAGCTAGGGCAACGGCTATTTTTTTGTTACGCTGATCGGCCTTTATGTCATTACTTGCGGCGTCATCTCCGCTATCGTATCCTCGCCATTCGGCTTTACAGCCAATCTTTTGGCCCGACAAGAGCGCCGCCATTGCCATAGAGTAGTTGACTAATGCTGAGTCGAATTTCAGGCTTTTGCCGGCCTTTTTTTCAAGGACTTGGATCGCATATACTCCTCTGTCTCTCGGTATATTCCACTTATCGCCGCTGTACTCGCCCTTGGTAATATTGCTGGTACAGTCAAGGTTGGCGTTATCTCGCCATTCACCTTTTAGCGCACAGAACATATCAGTAAAAGAACTGTAGCCGAATGCGTTTCGCGCAGCAGATACCACTTGCTTACAATCAAATAGCCCGTCATCATCGCCGTCAAGAATTGGACCGACAGTGGTAGTAATGGCACCACCCCAGTCGCCACTCGCAACCTTTGCGGAGGTAAGATTTCCGTCAAACCCAGCACCGCCAACGATACAACCATGCATGGCGCGTGCGAGTAGGAGCTGTTTGACTTGAGCGAGATATGGAGAATGATCAAGACGCGCCCGAGCCGCGTTAGCGGTCGGTGACAATGCAAAAAACGTCATGAGCATCGGAACGACTAACAGTGCGGCCAGCCCAACCAAGGTAATGCGAATACGTTGATGCGGGGTCTTTTTTTGCGTAAGCATTATGAGAATATATTACCACGCTATTGCTAGTAATTCAAAAGAAGAGCTAAAAACTAGCTCTTCTTTTGTCAGATGCGTCATTGACGCTATTTAGAAAGAATAGGGCCTGAGTGTGAAGATCCTGCAATCTTCCACCTATTCACTGTTGGATCCGAAACAATTTTGTAGAATTGGCCGTCCGGTGTAGAACCTCTTTTATTCCCGTCGTAGGAATAGAAGTGCGTAATATGCGTCTCAAGCGACTTGCCCGTTTTGGGATCAACCACTACATCCGACTGGCTGGCAGGAAAGACCTCAATGTCTTTTATTTTCCAGAGCTCGACATCGTCTTCGGAACTACCGGAGTTAGACCTAATCTGCTCTGCTCTTTTATGAATGAGCTCCATTACTTTACGTTTAGCGAAATACTCTTCATCCGAGATTTTGCCGGCCCGCATCTCCTCAAGCAGCTTGTCCATGTCCATTTGGGGATTCAAAAAGGCTTCTGATGCTAATTTTTTAGCATAATCCTCGTAGTTTTGCTTTATGTCTTTATTCGTGTAAGTAAACCTCCCGTAGAGGGCAGCTTGGACAGCAAGAAACGGATCAGTGAGCATCTTTTTTGGATCTCGGTCCGCAGGTGACTTCTTATAGTAGTCACCAAAGGGTAGACTGTCTTTCGGGTAGAGTATGGGCTCTGTCTTATCTTCCGTACGGCCAGACTTCTCCAAGTAGTTGATTTCTGCTTGGAGAATCTTGTTTCTCTCCTCTGGCGGTAGCTTAATGAATTCGTCGTACGGTATTTTATCAATTTTTTTTACTTGTTCGTCGTATTCTTCTCTGGCCCGCATTCGTGCTGCCACTTCTGGATCAACAGTCTCAGACGGTGATGGTGAGGCAGATGGTGACTCTGATGGGTCTAGTGAAGCGCTTGATGATGGGCTTTGCTCCGGTACTGCTATACGATCGCCCCTACCGCAGCCTGTAACACCTAGCGCGGTGCCTACGATGGCAACGCCGGCCATACATTTTACGACAACCTTCTTAACCCCATCCTTGGTTCTCTCCCAAAGAGATAACTCTTCCCTTACATTATCTGAATTACTTGGGTCATAGCTTTCACATGAACGTGCCATAACGCTTGGAGTCCTTTCTCTGGCCAGTGGTCAGTTATAGAGTAGTTTTAATCCACCTCAGAGTAGATAAGTTAAACTCTGAATAGTATCATTGTAACACATTCTGTAAATTTAGCAACACCCTAACGGCAATAAAGTAAATAAAAACAGCCCTTGCTCTACAAAGATGGGCTGCTCGGGTAGTAACATTCTCATTTCTCATTCTGGCGCGCCCGACCGGATTCGAACCGGCGATCTCCTCCGTGACAGGGAGGCGTGATAGGCCAACTTCACTACGGGCGCATAACTTTCCGTATGATAGCAAACTTTTATGGCTTTTTCAAGAAATCGTTTGCATTTTTCCTGCCACTATTTTACAATTTAGGGTAAGAGATTGTTATGACAAAAAGAAATATTCTCATTACTACTGCCCTCCTCGTAGCTATTACCTGCGGCGTTATGTCATTTGGCGGTGTTGCATTTGCCGAGAGTAAATGTGGCGATGCACCGACCTCGATTATCAACTGCGGCGGGGCGACTGGCGATGCTGCTATTCTCGGTATCATCAAAATGGTTATCCAGATCATGACTGCTGGTATCGGCATCTTGGCAGTCGGTACGGTGATATATGGCGGTATTCTCTACTCTGCGTCTGGCGGCAGCCCAGACAATATCAAAAAGGCCAAAGAGCTTTGGGTCAACACTGCCGTCGGCCTCATCATATTCGCGTTTTTTGTGGCTATCACTAACTTCCTGATCCCGGGAGGGGTGTTCTGATGAAACATATTGTCATTGCGCTTGGACTAATGGTTGCAGGGTCGCTGATGCTGTCGGTGGTTCAGGCAACCCCGGCCAGCGCAGCTTGTGGTGGCAATATCTTGACACTCAAGCCGTGGTACGATGGGCTGACCAAGTCGGATTGTAACCTTAAAGCAATTGTCGACAATAACGATAAGCGCGCCCAAAACGACCCGGGTAATTACGCCACGCTCAACGGCTTTATCTGGCGGGCGATATTGAATGTTGTCGAGGATCTGTTGCAGCTGGCGGGCTTTGTGACGGTCGGCTTTGTGATATACGGCGGCTTTCTATATCTGACCAGTAGCGGTGATGCGAATCAGATGGCTAATGGTATGAAGACGGTGATTAATGCGGCGATCGGCCTAGTGATTGCTATTGCCTCGGTGGCGCTGGTGAATGTCGTGGCTGACGGATTGGGGTTGCCACGGTCATGATGCGATTTGTAGCCGGTGTATTGGGGTCGCCAGATTCGCTGGGCATTCCGACGAACAGTGCTTCGGCGGATGCACTGGGTAACATTCTCAATACGGTGTATTTCTTTGCCGGGGCGATCGCGATTTTGATGTTGGTGCTGGCCGGTATCAATTACGCCAATTCGGGCGGCGACACTAACAAACTTACCAAGGCGAAAAATACCATCCTCGGTACCGTTATCGGCATTATTATCATTCTCTCCGCATTTCTCATTACTAACTTTGTCATTAGTGGCATGAAAGGATCGGCAATATGAAAAAACTCGTAGTCAGTATCGGTGTGATAGCGGCGCTCGTTGCCCCACTAGTGGTGGCATCAAGCGTATCCGCCCAGAGCGTCGACATTTACGGCGCCTGCTCGGGCTCTAGCGGTGAAGTCTGTAAAAACCGTGGCGCGACGGTGCAGCCGCTGTTTAAGAATCTCATCAATGCTATCTTGCTCATCCTCGGCGCCATTTCTGTCATCATGATCATCATCGGTGGCTTTCAGTATGTGACCTCGGCCGGCGACTCTAATAAGGTTAAAACTGCCAAGTCGACCATCATGTACGCGGTGATTGGTGTCGCCGTAGCGCTTCTATCGTATGCCATTGTTGATTTTGTGTTTGGCAAAATATAAGAAAAAAGGAGAAATGTATGAAACGATATAGAAAAACCCTCGTAGCCGCCGTCTTGTCATTAGCGGTTGCTGCCGTGGCTGTCGTCATGCCGATCGCCCTGCCATCCGCGTCGGCCCAATTTAAGAGCGGTTTGGATGCAGCTCGAACACAGGAGATGAGTACGAAGCCTATCGGTACCACTATTGGCGAGGTGGTTAATATCTTTCTTTATTTCGTCGGTGCGGTGGCGGTTATCGTTGTGATCTGGGGCGGTTTTCAGTACATTACCTCGTCAGGCGATAGCCAGAAAGCGACCACTGCTAAAAACACCATCATGTACGCGGTGATCGGTATCGTTGTGGTGGTCATGTCGTACGCTATCGTTAACTGGGTCTTTGGCTTGTTTAAGTAGCTAAATGATGATAGAATAACAGCTGAAATGACATTAACCCTAAACAAGGAAGCAATAAATGAACAAACTTAAAGTTATCATCGCTGGTGTGCTCGCTGTGACGGTGCTGGCATTTGCGACAGTGCCGGTGGCGAACGCACAATATAACCTTAGAAATGGCGCAGATGCCGCCAAGGGCGACGGTGCCGCTAACGGTGTTGATAGGCCAAATGATCTTGTTAAGAATGTTGTCAATGGCATCCTCTACTTTGTTGGTATTCTGTCGGTGATTATGTTGATCTGGGGCGGCATCCTTTACACGACTTCATCTGGTGACTCGAGTAAGGTGACTACCGCCAAAAATACCATCATGTACGCGGTGATTGGTCTGGTGGTGGCGATCTTTGCTTATGCTATCGTTAACTTCGTACTGGTTACTTCCACTGGCGTTGGCTCGTAGGGATCACGTTAGGTCTTTATAAACCCCCGGCGCTTCCGGGGGTTTAGTTTTTATTGCGGTTTTAACAATTAAACACTGGTTCGTCTTTTGAATTAGAGAACCTGGATTTTCTTGGCACGTTCTTGTTTAATTTTCTCGAAAGTGATGGTGAGCACGCCGTCTTTGAGTTCGGCCTTGACGCCCTCTTCGTTGACCGCGACGGGTAGCGCCAGGGTGCGGCTAAACTCGCCCCAGTAGCATTCTTGGATGTGCCAGTTCTTGACGTCGGTCTCGTCGCCGCTTGATAGGGTACCGCTGATCGTGAGGATGCCGTCGGAGATGCTGACATCTAGGTCGTTACGATCAACGCCGGCGGTCCGGGCCTTGATAATAAGTTCGGTTTCTGATTCAAACACATCGACCGCCAGCTGCCCCATCAAATCATCGGCCTCATCCTCCCAGTCATCCTCAGGAGTGGGCGCTGCGGTAGCCGGTGTTGCTGCGGGTGCGGCTGGTTGCGGCGCGTCATTAGCCAGATCATCATTCAAGAAAGCTGCGGTTAGCTCATCTTCGATTAACAAATCGTCGTTTTTGCGTGCCATGTTTCCTCCGCCTTTATAGGCTGATTGACAATATCATCTATTAGTATAACGGTTATGTGCGCTATAATCAAGAGTGAAAGGCGAAAAAGCGAAAAATGCCTATTGATACGCTATTATCATATATCGCGCCGCATTATTGTTATGGTTGTGGTGCGACTGGCTCGCTTTTGTGTCGGTCGTGTCTTGAGGCGGTAAAGCGGCATCATTGTCGAGTCTGCGTTATTTGTGGGCAGCCGTGCGCTAGTGGCAATATGTGTCGGCGACACACCCTGCCCTATAAGGCGCTCGACTGTGTCTTGTGGCGACGAGGCGTGGTGGCGCGGCTGATTGATGATTATAAGTTTCATCGTGTGCGTGCTATTAGTAGTGTATTAGCTAGGCTTCTAGACGAATTGCTCCCAGAATACGATGCATCAACGGTGGTTGTGCCGGTGCCGACAGCTCCTACCAACATTCGTAAGCGCGGCTATGATCATATGTTGCTGGTCGCCCGGCAGTTTGCTCGGCGGCGAGGCCTGAGGGTCGAACGGCCACTAGTCAGACAGACAAATGTAACGCAGCATTATGCTCGCTCGGCGGCTGAGCGTCGAAAGCAGGCGCAGTGGTTTTTCCGCGCGAGTGATGTCAGGGCGGATACTCCCTATCTGATTTTGGATGATATTTTCACTACTGGCTCAACGATCAAGGCGGCAGCCCAAATGCTACGAGCGGCTGGTGCGCGGGATATTCGTGTGGGGGTTATCGCTCGCCAGGGGAACGATAAAAAGACTACTACAAAGACGCGACCAGACCCTAGTCGTGATGATACGAACTACCTCGAGCGATCTCCTGGGCACGGTACAGCTGCTCGGCGAGAATGAGCCGTACCAACTGGTGCGGAAACACCAGGCGCGATAGTGACCAAACGATGTCGGCTCGCCGGTAAAGCGTCTCGGTGACGCCATAGGCCCCGCCAATGATAATGACAATGTGTTGATCAGTATGATCGAGGATGAGCCGCGATAGCTCTGGTGAGTTCAGGTTGCGACCGCGCTCGTCGAGGAGAATAACGAAGTTGTACGGTTTGAGGCGAGACATTAGGCGCTCTGACTCGTCCTGGCGTGCTCTGTCGCCGATTTGGCCGGAATGTGGGATGATGATCATTTCTGTGGCGAATGGCGCTCTGAGGCGCTCTAAGAAGCGCCTAATGCCCGGCTCTACCCAGGGATCGTGCCGCTTGCCGACGGTAAGAATGGTGATTTTCACGTGTGGGCCTTCGGCGGAGCGTTATTATTGTGCAAGATAGCTTCGGCAGTCGCTTTGGCGATTTGGCGGTGAATATAAGCGGTCGGATGACCTACATCGTCACCCTCGGCCACCACACCAAGGCCGAATGTGGCGCAAGCATCGACATCTCTTGGCGGCTCGACCAGAGTGATGCGTGGCTCGTGCATGTTGGCTACGACGTTGCGGATGGCTTGATTAACTGTCTCAATAAAACTAGAGACAAAATGATCGGTGTCGTTATTGATAATCGTTGGACAGATGTTGCGTGGCTGGATGGGCGTGGTATAAAGGTTGATGTATAGCTGGGCGTTGGGGGCATGTTCAAGGATAGAGCGGTAGGCTTGCTCGAGCGACTGACGATATTCGTCTGAGTACAGTCGGCGAAAGACATCGATATACATCTCGCTGTGTGTACCACACCGTTCGTGCAAACAGGCATCGAACACTACGTTGAGGTCAACCATATTGGCGCCAAGTGTCAGGGTGACGATATCGGTTTCGGGGCCAAGGGCGTTGAGTTGCGGCGGTTGGTCGTCAAACTGCTGGTTAGAGATATGCTCTGGCCCGGCGCCGCGACAGGCCACGAGGGTAATGTTACCCGGGGGAATGCCAGACGCTTCGAGTTGCCGCGCATAAGCTTCTGGTGAGCGCCGGCACTCTGTTGTTGTGTCGTCGTAATTTCCTAGCCCTGCCCCGCTGGCGACTGAATCACCCATGCCGACGACGTAGGTGTGCTTCGCCTGCTCGGGCGAGATGCTCGGGCGGCTGGATGCCGATAGCGCTAATGAAACGAGGGCCGCTATTATAGCGACCCCCCGTTTGGCTAATGTTTCTAATCTTTCTCCCATGATATCGTGTCTGGCGGAAGGGGAGGGATTCGAACCCTCGGTACGTGTTAGCGCACGCCGGTTTTCAAGACCGGTACCTTCAACCACTCGGTCACCCTTCCAATTAATCGTAGCGACTGGATTCTGGCGGAGAGAGAGGGATTCGAACCCTCGATGGGTTGCCCCATACCGCTTTTCGAGAGCGGCCAGTTCAACCACTCCTGCATCTCTCCATAAAGCTAATGTGGTACACCCGGCACGATTCGAACGTACGACCTTTGGCTCCGCAAGCCAACGCTCTATCCAGCTGAGCTACGGGTGCATACAGCCTTTCGGAAATCCGATTGGCTATAACAAAAATATAAAGAACTTTCAATGCCAGCGGCAATGAACTTTTGTA
The DNA here is from genome assembly GCA_013099015.1 of Candidatus Saccharibacteria bacterium oral taxon 488. Lineage (NCBI taxonomy): Bacteria > Candidatus Saccharimonadota > Candidatus Saccharibacteria bacterium oral taxon 488. The sequence continues at coordinate 25,794 of CP039998.1, forward strand.
TTCTAGCACACCTGTTAACTCGGGGCAAGCTATAGCCTGATGATCCGAATGAGCTTCTCCAGCGCATCTGGCGCGATTTCTTGCATCGGTAGCCGCGCCCCCAGCATGTCGACGATGGTCTCGCCCTCGGCCTCAGAAAAATAGATGGTCAGTGCTGGCGAGAACCGCTTGACGGGCAGTAAAATTGCCGAGTGCTGATCGCCGTCTTGACCCAGCCCAAAGGCCCGAAACTCACTAAAATCATACAGACGGTCGGCGACGTAAACGCCCTTGGGGCTGATGGCGTAATTGACCATCACCGATGGCTTGGATCGAAGTAGTACGAGCGCCACCGCCATAATCGGCAACAAAATCGCGAACGTCCAGCTACGAAAGACAAAGATCGCCAGCGCCATCAGGGCAAGCACCACGAAACTAACAGCGACATACCAGCCGGTCGTGCGGTGAGCCTGTACGCCCTCGGGGGCCTGCCAGGCGATGGGCTGCGATAAGTCAGTCATCGGCTGGGCCGCGTCTTGCTGGGTGTTTTCAGTGTCGGTTGCGTGTGGCTGCTCTTCCATATGTCTAGTATACCACGAGCGGTATGATCTGCTATACGTCGGTAGAATTACCGCCAAGACCAATTACGGTATTGAGGACAAATTGAATGATGGCGTAAGCAAATAGGGCGACAAGCAGACCAATGACCGCATAGAGAATGGTGTTCTTTGCCGAGGTGACCGCGTCTTTGTTACCACTAGAAACAACGTAGCGAAAACCACCAAAAATCAGCATTACCACAGCGAGGATACCGATGAAATAGAGCATGATGTTGATAATTTTTTTCACCAACGAGCTGTCACCGTTAGTTAAGTTGGTTGGCACGCCGTCGCCACGCGCGTCATTGATGCCACGAGTGACGCCGCCCTCGCCGAGCGCGAACGCTGGAGTGCTCAAAACTACCGTGCCGACACCGATGGTCAACATGATACTAACGATACTTGCGAAAAACCTCTTCATGCGCGTTATTATCCTCTTTCTTGGGTTTATTGTCAAGTTTTGTGGCCCGCCTGCCAGCCACAGGGCTAGTCAGGCCACTACTTCTATGATACACTATTTTTAGCTCATGGAGGAGTACCCAAGTGGCTGAAGGGGACGGTTTGCTAAATCGTTAGTACGGGGAGACCTGTAGCGGGAGTTCGAATCTCCCCTCCTCCGCCAGAGTTATGCCGCTCTCGTCTCGGTTTATCCGGGACGTATTTTATTGTTTTGTTAGTACGCGGAGTGGGTATCGGATAGAATTTTGGGCCGACGGCACCATCTAAATCAGGAAATATTATTGACAAATTAAAAACCTTATGCTATTATCCTAACATTGCTATGGCCAGATCCATAGAAATAAACATAAAAATAATATGAAATATTTATCACACATTCTCACTACTGCCACCATGGCACTCGGCCTATCGACCAGCCTCGGCGTGTTTTTGCATGACACGAATGTTGACAAAGCGGTTATTTCTGCGTGGCGGGTTATGAAAGATGCGTATCAGGTCGATGACGACCACCACGCTAAGCCCCATTCCTCACCGCATACTCACTCTGACCATCATGATTTTTCGGGGGCGCTAAAAGACGGGCAAACCCACCCGCGGACGACACCGCGTAGCGCTGATCGTAAGCATATACACACCAAACTCGTCAGCCGCGGTGGTGATGGTGATATTGACGGGCATCGACTGATGGTCGATCCGATTAGCGTGAGCTGATGACTTCGAGCTCACTGATAAAGCGCTGGATGAGCTTTTCCTGCTCAGCTAGCTGTTGGCGAGTTTCCTCAACGAGATAGGCTGGCGCCTTTTCAACGTAAGTTGGATTATCCAGCCGTGCTTGAAGGTTTGACAGGGTTCGTCGCGCTTCGTTTAGCCGTACTTCCAGATCGGTCTGGTGCTGATAGAGCGTCTTCTCGTCAATATCCAGCCATGCTTCCCTGTTTGCTGCCGCTAACCTAAGGCCCCGTGGCTGGTCGGTGTGCGCAATTGACTCCAGACGTATGAGGTGTTTGATGGTGTCTTGATTATCAGCGATGAGGCTGTCATTGCCGTATAACAAGCGGTATTTTTTATTACCCGGCAACTCAGCGATTACCCAGCGACCTTCGGCGACCAGCGTCTTCAGCTGTTCAAACTGCTCAGCAGCGATAGGGTCGAACTTCTCTGGGGTTGGCCAGTGGTCGCGCATCAAAATGCCATCGGTGTAATTAAGCGTCTGCCAAATTGTCTCGGTGACGAATGGCGCGAATGGATGAGCGATTTTCAAGCTGGTTGCCAGCGCCCATGACAGTAATGGGCGGTTGATAGCGGTTTTTGACGATTCGATGTACCAATCAGCTAAGTCGTCCCAGATGGCGTGATAGACCGTGTCTGCGGCTTCAGAAAAGCGGTACTGCTCCAGGCGGACGGCGACGTTATTGGCGGCGTCATTCAGCTGGCGGATAATCCAGTGGTCGGCCGGCGTCTGCGGCTCTAGGCCAACGATTTGGTGTTCATCGCCGATTTGTGCCTCGACGAAACGAGCGATATTCCACAGCTTATTACAGAAGTTGCGAGCAGCGATGACCGCGCCCTTGTTGAAGGCTTGATGTTGGGCCGGCGCGCGGCCAGCGATGATGCCCATGCGGGTGGCGTCCGAGCCAAATTCTGAGACTAGCTCCATTGGGTTGATGACATTGCCTTTGGATTTGGACATTTTTTGATTATGTTCGTCGTTAACCATACCGTGCAAATAGACGTCCTTGAACGGTAGTTTGCCGGTGCGGTACAGGCTGAGCATAATCATGCGCGCTACCCACGCCCGCATAATGTCCATGCCAGTTTCCATCAGGCTGGTTGGGAAATACTTGGCTAGTTCCCCGCCGTTTAGGTAATCGGTAACGATGTACGGCCACTGTCCAGATGAGAACCAAGTATCAAAGGTATCCTCTTCTCTGATATATGTTGTACCATTTACAACTATCTTTCGTTCGTCGGTACGAATGTTAAATATCCAATCGCGCGGATCGCTTTCATTAACAAATGCTGGAATCGGGATGCCCCACGGGATTTGCCGAGAGATATTCCAATCTTTCAGTTGCTTGAGATAAGCGATAAGCTCTTTGCGCTTGGCGGCTGGATAAAAGGTAACCTCTTCCCTCTCTAAGGCTTCGATGGCTGGCTGAGCCAACGGCTGCATTTTAATAAACCACTGCTCCTTAACCATCGGCTCGATGACGCTGCCGCACTTGTAACAATGTCCGACGGCATGTTCAATGTCTGTTTCGCCGCGGCGCAGCTCCAAAGATTCCAGAGCTGCTAATACACGAGTGCGGGCTTCTGCTGGCGTCAGGCCTAAGAATTGCGGCGGTACGTTGACCATCGTACCCTCTTGGCTGATGATTTGTTTGAGCGGCAAGTTGTGGCGCTGGGCCATCTCGAAGTCGTTCGGGTCGTGCGCCGGTGTAATTTTCACCGCGCCAGTACCGTAATTCATATCGACGTACTCGTCGGCGATAATCGGGATTTCCTCGTCGGTGATTGGCAATAAAATTCGTGTGCCGATGAGATGTTTGTAACGTTCATCGTCCGGATGGACGGCTACTGCTACGTCGCCTAGCATGGTCTCCGGCCGCGTGGTGGCGACTACGATTTCGCTGATTTTATCCAGCGTCGGGTAAGCGATTTGCCACAACTTCCCTTTTTCATTTTTATGCTCAACCTCGATGTCGGCGAAGCTGGTTTGGTGTTTGGTGCAATAATTAACGATCCGCTCGCCGCGGTAAACGAGCCCGTCATCCCACATTTTTTTGAATGTCTCATACACCGTAGCGATGACTTTATCGTCCAGCGTAAAGGTCAAATGCTGCCAAGAAGCGCTGACGCCCAGAGCGCGCAGCTGCAACTCCATGTTGCCGCGTTTTTCTTCCACAAATGTCCAAACCTGATCGTACAGTTGTTCACGTGAAAAGTCAAAGCGGCTTTTTCCCTGTTTGGCTAGCTCTTTTTCATAAACTACCCATGTCTCAAAGCCAGCATGATCTGCCCCAGGAATAAATACCGCATCATCGCCCTTCATGCGGTGATAGCGAATCATAATATCCTTCAAATTCATGTCTAGGGCATGGCCAATGTGCAAGTTGCCATTGGCGTTGGGCGGCGGCATGACGACAGAGTACGGTTTGCCGACACCGGTCGGCTCTAATGCGCCGCTGGTTTCCCACATGGCGTAAATGTTTGGTTCGTAATCGTTTGGTGTATATTGTTTGGCTAGCTGCATGAATGATCCCTACTTTTCACGTGAAAAGTGAGCATTGTCGCCATCAAGATTTTTCACGTGAAAACCTGGCGGGCAATATGTGCAAACTATCTCTCCACGCATTTATATTACCAAGCCAATTATACCACAGAAAAAGGGGCGGCAAAACCGTAGATGATGCCTGGCTAGGGGCGTTTTAACGCAGCGTTTGGTAGGCGCGGTACAGCCAGTAGCGGCTGCGCTGTAATGGCAAATCCCAAGCGCCGGCAAAGGTGACGTCGTGTCCGCCAAATGAGCGTTTGAACTTGGTGAAGCCAGCCCATGGATGGTTTTTGTCGGCACCGTCGGGGGCGATACCGTAGAGGTCGGCTTTGGCTAATCCGCGCCGCTGAGCGTCAATGATTGCCTCGGCCAGCAGGGCAGTGCCAGCGTTGAGCCTGCGGTGAGCTGGGTCTGACGAGGCGCCAGCGTGGGCGTAATATAGCGTGTCGCTGCTGTGGTAAAACAGAGCAGCGGCGATGGGCTGATCGTCAAGCGTGGCGTAGTACAGCGTGGCTGCACCGAGCGGGAAGAGGGTAGCGGCTTGCTGACGGAAATAACTATCAGGGTGCGGCGTGATGCCGCGCTGCTGGGCGACGTGGTGGACGAATTTCAGTAAGATATCAATGTCGTGCGGGTCGGTCGAGCGGTGGACGGCGACGCCTTTTTTATGATAATTGCGGTACACATTACGAACTGGCTGCGCCATATTGGCAATCAGCTGGTCTTGCGGTTGTGTTAGGTCAATGACGTGTGAATGTTCCGGCTGGAGCTTTTGGTAGGTAACCTTTTTCCAGCCGTGAGATTTGAGATGCGTGGTAAAGTTAGGGTTGGTTGGCTCAACGCGCAGGAAAGTGACATGATGCTTTTTGCCAAGCTGAGCTAGGGAATCAAGAGCTGCTGCCAGTGAATGTTCGTCAGCAGCAGTTGGGCCGTACGGACAATACAAGCGGGAATTGCCAGTGCTGCGCTCCAAAATAGCCAAATATTCCCAGCCCGGGCCGCTATCGCGAAAGGTGGTGCGCCCGAGCGATTCTTGAAAGGCTTGCCAGGCGGTTGATTGTAAAAAATGTTGATTCATGTTGTAATCCTCACAACGTTAGATTGCTGTCATTGATAAACTTGGTTGGACTTCTAGGTCGTACGGGTCGGCAGGCTGGTCGATTTGAGCGCGGAAATAGCCGAGTGTGGCGATCATGGCGGCGTTGTCGGTGCAGAGCTGGATCGGTGCGTACTCGATATCGATTGGTAAGACCCCACGCAATTGGCGGCGTAATTCTTGATTGGCGGCGACGCCACCGGCGATGACGACGGAGGCAGGCTGGAAATTGTCGTAAGCTTTTTTAGTCTTATCGACCAGGGTTTTAACGGCGGTGTACTGGAAACTGGCTGCCATATTATGCCTTAGACTGTCGTTTACTAGCTCTGGAAGCTCGTGCGACGGAAAGGTGAAGTCTTTGCCCACCTCGCGCTGAACGGTCCTCAGAACGGCTGTCTTGAGGCCAGAGAAGGAGAAATCGTACTCGCCGGCGAGCTTGGCGATGGGCAGGTGAAAAGCGTGGGGATCACCGAGCTCGGCTGCTTTGGCAATAGCAGGGCCGCCAGGGTAGGGCAGGCCAATGATTTTGGCAACCTTATCAAACGCCTCGCCGACGGCGTCGTCTTGGGTTTGGCCGATGAGCTGGTAGTCGCCGTGATTCTGGAAAAGGACGAGCTGCGAATGCCCGCCAGAGACGATGAGGGCGAGGAGGGGGAAAGCGGGTTGATGGTGCGGCAGGATAAGGTTAAGGCAAGCTGGCGACCTCTCATCGGTGCCGATGGTTTTGCGGACGGCGCTGCCGGATGCATTCGGCGCAGAGGAGACGGTTGCCAGTTGCCGGCTAGGGATAGGGGCGTCTGTCTCGGAGTACTCTTTACGGGTGGCTTCGCCAGCCCGTGGCGTTCGGCTGACGGGGCTTGACGCGCCCGTCACAGCCTCCTCAAAGACGACTGCTGAGGTTGGCTCGACAGTTTTTGACTTGTCAATAATGTGATGAGATCCTTGTTTCGTAATAAAATTAGCATACACATGCGCCTCGACATGATGTATTTTGTAGAGCGGCTTATTGTGAATGATGGCGAGGGTGCGGGCGGCGAGGGTGCCGATGAGCAGCGAGCCGATCAGGCCGGGTGCGTAGGTGACAGCGATAGCGTCGATATCGTCCCAGGTGCAATCGGCATCAGACAGGGCTTTTTTGATGACCGGGTTAATAACCTCTAGGTGGCTGCGGGCGGCAATCTCCGGGATAACGCCGCCGTATTCGGCATGGATGTCGATTTGGGAATTGACCACATTAGAAAGCAAGCGTTCGCCGTCTTCAACGACCGCCGCCGCTGTTTCATCGCAGCTGGACTCGATTCCCAAAATCCTCATTTGCTTTTATTATAGCAAATATAAGTGGTAAAATAGGGACATGAAAGCCACATTGGTGAAATTTGTGAGGAAGGTGCTGCCGGGCGGAATGCTGCGGCGGCTAGAGAATGGGTATCGGCGGTTGCGTGTCAAGCTGGTTAGCGCGCGGTATGGTAATCCGTCAAAGCACCTCAGGGTGATCGCGGTGACTGGGACGAATGGCAAGACGACAACGTCGTGCTATATCAATGAGATTTTGAAGGAAGCTCATTTCACGACCGCGATGTTCACCACGGCGGTGATCGAAGTGGCGGGCAAGCGAAAACTTAACGACCTCAACGCTACGGTGGCGAGTACGGCGCGGATGCAGCGGTTTTTCCGCGACGCCAAGCGGGCGAACGCCGACTACGTGGTGCTGGAGGTGACGAGTCATGCGCTGGATCAGCACAAGCTGGACGGCGTGCCGATCGAGGCAGCGGTGATGACGAATTTGACGCAGGATCACCTCGATTATCACAAGACGATGGAAGAGTACGCAGCGGCCAAGAGCAAGCTGTTTCAGCTGCACCCACGGTTTATCGTGCTCAATCGCGATGATGAGTGGTATGATTATTTCAATCAGTTTGTTGCTAGTGAGCAAAAGATGACGTACGGTCGAAGCGCAGAGGCTGAGGCAAAAATTACCCATGTCAAGTTGTACCGCAAGGGCACCGAGGCCGACGTAGTGCTGGATCATCAGACACACTTGGAGTTGGCGACGAATCTGCCGGGCGAGTTCAACGTGATGAATATGACGGCCGCGACGACGCTGGCGTATCTATTGGGTGTCAAGCTGGAGGATATCCAGGAAGGCGTGGCTAATGTCGAGGCCGTGCCGGGGCGGTTTGAGCGAGCGGTCGAGGGCCTGGGCTATGACGTGATCGTTGATTATGCTCATACGCCGGATGCGCTGGAAAAACTGCTGGCGGCGGCCCGCGGCATCACCAAGCAGCGGGTGATCTTGGTGTTCGGGGCGTGTGGCGATCGTGATCGGGGCAAGCGGCCGATTATGGGTGAGATCGCGGCACGCGGGGCAGATCGGATTTTCCTGACTGACGAGGAGAGCTATAACGAAGATCCAGAGCAGATCCGGCGAATGTTGATGGAAGGAATTGAGCGCGGTCGCGGCGATGCGAAAACGACGGAAATTGCCGACCGGCGCCAGGCGATTGAGCGGGCGCTCGGCTGCGCCAAGAAGGGTGATATGGTGCTGATCACCGGTATGGGCCACGAGCAGTATCGGATCGTCAATGGTCAGCGGCTGCCGTGGAATGATGGCCAGGTGGTACGCGAGATCGTTGGTCGGGAACGGGCGGCGTGAGGCATGCGGCTGCTACTGGTAACCAGAGGGATTCCCGGTTCTGGTAAGTCGACGTTTCTCGCGGAGCAGAGGCTTGATAATTATACGTTGTCGCCGGACGCGATACGATTGATGCTGGCGTCGCCGCAATTGATGATTGACGGACAGACGACTATGCCATCGCGTCAAGACGCAATGGTGTGGCGGCTATTACACGAGATGCTGGAGCAGCGGATGACGCGGGGTGAGACGACGGTGGTTGATGCAACACACACGACGCCGAATTATTTCAAGACGTATGGCGAGCTGTGTCGGAAATATCGCTACCGTCTGGTGGTGATTGATTTTGCTGATGTGCCGCTGGCGGTATGTCAGCAGCGTAATAAAGAGCGGCCGAGCTATAAGGTGGTGCCGAGTAGCGTACTTGAGCGTATGCATCGGCGGCTGCAGCAGAGTTCGCTGCCGAAATGGGTGACGGTGGTGCGGACAGCCAAGGAGGTGAATCAACTGCTTACTAATCAGCCAGAGAACGTTGATAGGTATCGGGCGATTCATCACATCGGCGATGTCCAGGGGTGTTTTACGCCGCTGAAGGAATATTTCGAGCGGTATCCGCTTCGGGACGATGAACTGTATATTTTTGTCGGTGACCTGTTGGATCGCGGTACGGAGAATGATGCGGTGATACGATTTGTTTGTGACGAGTTGCTTGACCGACCAAACGTGCGGTTCGTCGAGGGTAATCATGAGCTGTATCTCTGGCAGTGGGCGACCGATCAACCGGTTGCGGCGCGGGTATTTAGCGAACAAACCCAGCCACAGCTGGAGGCGGCAGGCATTGATAAGCGCAAGGTAGCGCGGCTGATGCGGCGGATGGATCAATATATTTTGTACCAATTTCGAGGCCAAACCGTCTTGGTGACGCATGGCGGGCTCAGTACATTGCCGGAGCAGTTACCGCTGATGGCGACCAGTCAGCTGATCCATGGCGTGGGGGCGTATGATGAGGTTGGGGTGGTGGATGATGCATTTATGGCGCAGACTGATGACGCGACGTTTCAGATTCATGGACATCGCAACAGGCAGAATTATCCTACACGGTACAACGAACGGTGCTACAATTTGGAGGGAAAGGTTGAGTTTGGCGGTGAGCTGCGAACAGTGCGGCTGGACGAGAACGGCATGACGCCGATCGCTATTCAAAACCAACGAGCAGCAGCGCGGCTGTATCCGGAAAACGCAGCGTTCCTAAGCCAGCTGCGACAGAATCGCTACATTCGTGAATCAATCCTGCCAGGGGACATCAGCTCGTTTAATTTCAAGCCCGAGGCATTTTATCGCCAAGCATGGACGACGCAGACGATGCGGGCGCGCGGACTGTTTCTCAATACGCTGACGAACGAGATCGTGATTCGGGCCTATGATAAGTTTTTTAACATTGGCGAGCGGCGCGATACTGAACTAGCGGCGCTGGAGCAGACGATGGTCTTTCCGGCGCGGGCGTGGGTGAAGGAGAATGGATTTTTAGGATTAGTCGGGTATGATTCGGCGGCGGGCGGGCTGGTGATGGCGTCAAAGTCGACGACCGAGGGTGACTATGCGGCGGCCTTTCGGCGGGAATTTTTGGAGCAATTTCGAGACCAGCTACCGTATATCAGTGACTATCTGCGCCGGCATAACGCGTGTCTATTGTTTGAGGTGGTGCTGCCACAATTCGACCCACATATTATCGCCTATGAATCGAACAAGTTGGTGCTGCTCGATATCGTCAAGCGGCAGGTTGTATACGGGGCGGTCGACCAGCAGGAGCGGGAGCGATTTGCGCGCGAGATCGGGGCGAACAGCAAGCGTCTGGCGGCGGAGTTTTCATCGTGGAGCGAGTTTGCGGCGTGGCTTGATCAGCTTCACGGTATGGCGTATCGGTGGCAGGGTGAGCGGGTTGAGGGCTTTGTGCTCGAAGATGCTCGTGGTCATCATGTCAAGATCAAGCTTGATTATTATACCTTTTGGCGGCAGATGCGAACAGCGCTGGAGGCACTGCAGGCTGGTCGGCAGCCATCAACGAGGCCCGATTGTCCTGATCCGGCGCTGGCAGCACGGGTAATTGCATATATGCGGCAGCTGCCCGCTGAGGACTTAGCGCGGATGGACATCATCGCGCTGCGGCGACGGTTTGAGTAGGCGAGTGGCTGGTTTCTTGTCGAGCGTGGGGCGGTCTGATACAATTTTGACATAAGCATAGCGGAGGGGGCGCTTATGTGGAAACGTATTGTTAGTGTTATGGGAGCTACGTTAGCGGTGTGCATCGCAGTGCCGGCGACGGCTGGAGCGGCTTCTGAGTATGATGATCTGGTCGAGAAAGTGACGACGAAGACTCTGATTAACTATGTGGATAATTATCATGGTAAGACATGCGGCTCACCGACGGATGATTATGCGAAGAAGTGGTTTTATTCTTTTAAAAGACAAAAATCTTTTGCAAATCCGCATCACCCTGAAGCTGTTGCAAGTCTTGAAAAAGCCATCAATTCACCAGCTGGTGCGTACGCGGTGATTTATACACAAAAGAACAATCACAATAACAATTCTAGTGCCTCGCTGGCTGCTGTGTATTGGACCGAAGATGGTAGGGATGATTTTGAGCTTAGTTTTCAACAAGTCAACAAGGTTCGTCGACTCGTAGTCCAGCGGAAGGCGGGGTCGCACAAGCAACTATATTTTGCAAGCATAGCGAGTCCAGCACTGCAGCAAATTAATTCAAATTATTGTATACCCGAATTTTTCTTAGGTTACACTAGCGGCAGTACTAGTCAATTTGCAATAGATGAGATTGGTCACAACAAGCTCCTCTCATCTAATTTTCGGACGGTTTATCCTGAAAACTACAGTGGTCTTCAAATAAATTCGGATGATCCGGGCGCGAAGTGGCAACCTGAGACGTCCGAATACGAAGATTTATTAGATAAAATAACAACGAAGAAACTGATCAACTATATTAATAATTATTATGGCAAATCATGCGGCTCTTTTACAAGCGATTACTCTAATCAATGGATAACCTTGTTTGAACACCAGAGCCGTTACTATGAGCGCCCCTATCATCAAGATGCAGTTGCCAGCCTACGTAGGGCAATGGCTTACGGTGATTATGTGGTTGTTTACGACCAGAGAAATAGCATAAAGCCGTTATCGCCATATTTGATAAGTGTGTATTGGACAGAAACCAAGGGAGCCTTCAGGGGACTCTTCCTTGGGGAGGACTCTTGGAGATCATTTAGTATAGTTCGCTCTAAGGGAATTAACGGCTCAGAAAGACTACATTCGGCAGTTATTGCTAGTCCGCGACTTCTTCAGAATTTTACTAATCAGTGTGACCCCGCTTTTTTATGGGGATATTCACAGTATCAAGTGTCGGAGGTTCATATACGCGAGGATTAGCACAGAAAGCTTTTCACCTCAACCTTCAACGTCGAATATCCAGACGGCTATAAGAGTAAACCGATTCCTGGCGATCGACGCAATGTTACGTACCTTGCCCTTGGCGATTCCTTCTCCAGCGGCGAAGGTGACACTGACAAAAATCCGGTGACTGGCCGGAAGTATTATCGCCAGTGGACGGATGTGAATGAAGATAAGGCGAAGGGTGCGCCGAAGGAAAAGTGCCATGTCAGCACGCGTTCGTATCCGTACAAGCTGGCGAATTGGATGGGGCTGGGTAGCGGCCCGTCGGCGGCGTGGGCGTCGGTTGCGTGTAGTGGGGCGACGGTGTATGACATGAATTGGGACAATTCGGGCGGCTATGAAGGGCAGGACAGCCCGCTCGGGCGGTTGCATGGCTATGATAATAAAGGAACACTGCAGAAGATGGCGCTCAACGAGATGATTCCAGGGCGCGTCAAGCAAATCGAGTTCGTAAAGAAATACCAACCAAAGGTGATCACGCTGACGGCGGGAGGGAATGATGTGGGGTTTGGTAAAAAGATTAAGGATTGCGTTCATTATATTAAAAGCATAGGAACGTGTGATTGGGCCAAAGACGAGATGAACACCCTGGGGTCGCAGATTAAGGGTCAATTTGATCGCCTTGTCGGACTATATAAAGAGTTAAAAGCTGCAAGCCCTAAATCAAAAATATATGCAATAGGATATCCACAATTTATCACAGATACAGAGCCAGCCGCATGTGGACTGAATGCTGGAGCTATAGACCTGGATGAGCGACGCATGATAGTCCGCGCTACTCAGTATATGAACAAAGTAATCGAAGCTGCTGCGCGCAAAGCTGGTGTAAAATATGTAGATATTTCACAAGCACTGAACGGTGGTAAGATGTGTGAGAAGCATCAGATCTACATGACAGGTATAGTAGGCTTGGGTGAGCAAGAAAGTTACCATCCAAACAAGCTTGGTCATGTTAAGATATTTACTGAGATAGCAAAACAACTTGATCACGAGGATTTATCGACTTATAGCAAATACCCTACTGCTGGCGATGAATCAGTGAACGCACCTTCATCAATCTATTTTGACAAAGGTGCACCTTCGTCTGTGAATACTACAATGCTAGCAAACTCCAAACCTTCAAAAGGCAGCAAGCAGAGAGTTGCGCTGGCAAAGAGCTCGCTGCAACCTGGTAGTTCGGCTCGTGTCGAGATTCGATCTAAGCCGGTGGACCTGGGCAGCTATACTGTGTCAAGCGACGGATCTATGAGGGAAACGATAACTATTCCAGACAACATTCCCGCCGGCTATCACACCCTATTTGTGTATGGCAAATCCGTAAGTGGCGAGGATATCAAGATTACTCAGACACTGCTAGTAACGGGCAAAGATAAGGAAGATCTTGACGATGATGGAGTAAAAGACGCTAATCAACCATGTGGAGCCTTTTTGAAAGCTTCGGGGAAAGACGAAGACCTTGACGGCATCGACGATGCCTGCGATCCTGAAGTTACCGACCCGATTCTCTATACAGCTCGCAATGGTAAATCAGAGTTTAATGAAGACGAAGGTAAAATCTATGTCTTTCGCAATACTAGAGCAGCGAAATTAACAGGTGTAAACAATGACTATATTGACAAATCAAGTAACAAAGATAATACCGAAGCACTCATTGCCAGCAGTCTTACAGAAGATACCAAAAACCTCTCCTTTAGTAAACTTGTCATCGCAAAAGAAGACGATAAAGACAATAATATTTCAAAAGGCATGCCTATAGTTTTAGCCAAAGATATCAACGAGAAGTGCTACGCTTTGGGGCCTGAAGACTATTTGTCGCCCGCATTGAGGCCAGGATCAAACGGTTACAAACCACGAGGATTAATAAAATTAAATAGACTACCGAAGGGGGTGAGTTGTGAAGAATAAAGAAATAGTTAATGATAATATATCTGGTAAGTTAATAAATAAAAAATCTATCAGTAAAAAAATACGGGTGGCTGGTCTGTATACTCAAACTTTTGCCGGACTTCTAGTCGTATTCTGGTTATATAGCTGGATGGTAGCGAATCTAATAAGTGACCAAACCTCTATGCTCTATAAAATTATAGCAGGAGTAGTAATTTTGTGCTCGCTTGTAAATGTCCTCCTACTTAAAAAATGGTGGCAACGACTTATCTGGGTGTTTATTGTTCTTGTTTTTGTCGCAATCTTAACTTATTGGATTGGCTGGGACTTATATAGCGATATACGTTTTTAGCGGTGGGAAAAAGAGGAGAATATATGGCTATGGTCTCAAAATCCCAGGATATCGACGAAAACGGCACGCCGGACAAACTTCAACCCTGCGGAGCTTTCACTCAAGCTGCTAATAAAGACGAAGACCTTGATGGCATCGACGACGCCTGCGACCCTGAAATTACCGACCCCATCCTCTACACTGCTCGCAACGGCAAGTCGTCGCTTGGCGAAGATGAGAATCGGATTTATCTCTTTCGCAATACGCGAGCAGCTAACTTAACTGGCGTCACAAACGATTACGTTGACAAGTCAAAAAACCAGAACAATGCTGACGCGCTGGTTGGACATACTTTAAGCGAAGAGACGCGCGGACTTGCATTCAATAAACTGGTCGTTATGAAAGAAGATGATGGTGACATCAAAAAAGGAACGCCAATCGTTCTCGCCAAAGATATAAACGAGAAGTGCTACGCCCTAAAACCAGAAGATTACCTATCGCCAGCACTAAAACCCGGATCAAAAGAGTATAAGCTACGAGGATTAATAAAACTAAATACACTACCGAAGGGGGTTGGTTGTGAAGAATAAAGACAATACATCAAAAGTCGGGACCGTGACAGTCGCTCAGATTTTCTTTGCTATACTGGCGATAGTGTTGTGTGGCTGCCTTGTTTACGGGTATAGCGGAGTATATATTTCCGATTCTACATCGGATATTCTCATCAAGATCATGGCAACTGGTTCAGTAGTATTATTTATGGGCTCTGCTTGTTTGGCGATTATTGTAAAAAATAAAATTCGATGGATATGGGCTGCTGTTACTGGGTTGCTTATTGTGATTTTGTTATTTCTTATACATGAGCTCGGTAGCTTAAGGTTTCGATTTTGAACTAGGCATTGATAAACTAAATACACTACCGAAGGGGGCAAGTTGTGAAGAATAAGAAAGTTATAAAGTACTCAATCATGCTGTATACTGGTATGCTGTCGGTTTTAGGATTGTGCCAGTTTCTAGGCATACCAAACCTTGATACAGCCTCAAGATACGACAGGATGTTGCTGGGAGCGACTATATGGTGGTTGGGTGTGGCCGGGGTTATTATAAATGTGATTATTGCAACAAGGCTTAGAACATTGAGGACCTTGGCTGTTGTCCTGCTAATGTTGTGTATCGTGTTTGGCTTGGTCGGTGGTTTTCATTATTATCTGGCAGTTAACTGGAAATGGGGTTGATCCGTGAAGAATAAGAAAATAATTGTGGGATTATCAATTATTGTCCCAATGTTAATATTGTTGCTAGAATACTACATAATCGGTCCGCTATTGGCTGATGGTGTCAGTATATTTGTTGCACAATGCTCGTTGCTAGCTTTGAGTGTTATATTTATGATAGCGGGCATTGTCATTTTAGTGAGAGCTTCTGGGGGTTATAAATTTTGTTGTGTACCCAGTATCGTCGCCAGCTTATTACTCGTTTTTGGATATTTTTTGTCCGAGGCTGTAAAAGAGATACGGTTCTAGTGAGCTTGGAAAGTAAAATGTGTTATGCTCAACAAGGTGGGCTGTGAAGAAAAATAAGATTGTAAAATACGCCACGACAACTTATACATGTCTATTGGCGGTAATGGCATTTTGCCTATTCGCGGGAATACCGAATCTAGACATGAATCCGAGGCAAGTTAACTCACTGTTAGGGATCATTCTTGTGTGGGTAAGTGTGATCGGTATAGCTATAAACCTGCTCACGGTAATTTTTATAAAAAGTCTACGCTCCATTGCCGTAGTGCTGCTCATCGTATGCACATTTGCACTGGCAGAAGGATGTTTTCATTATTTTTGGTTTTCACAGCCATTCGCAGGGGGACGGTGAAGTAGCGCATGGTTAATCACACCATGAAGATTAATAAAACTAAATAAACTACCAAAGGGGGTAAGTTGTGAAAAAGAATAAAAAGATAAAGATAACGCAGAATATATTATTGACGGCCGTCATGGCTACCATGCCGCTACTCGTGGTGCGAGGTGATACATATCAAATAGGGCTGATTATAGAATGTATTGCGGCCGTGATTAGTCTGTTATTATTGTTTACTTCTGCGAATAGAAGAAAGAATTTTCCACTTTCACATCTGGCGGCTGTTTTATGGCTATTTATCCCCGTGTCATTTTTGTTCCTACTGCAGACATCCTTGTTTGGGGGCGGTTTTGAAGGGCTTTCTAATTGGGCGAGAACCGGACTCATGGTTGGTATCGTCGCTATAATATTGACAAGTATTCAGCTGTTCAGAGTGAATCGTTAATGGGGTTTGATAGGGTGAGTTGTGAAGATGAGCCAACAAGTACGTCAGAACACCAAGGACACGACCGGGAAATTTCATTACTATTTGGTGGCTACTTGGTCGTGGCGATAGGTTGATTAACTAACACAGCCGATTTATCATGAGGGGTAGGTTATGAAAGACAATGTAGCGACGACGGACAAGCCATACTTAAGCGATACAGCAGTAGTTTTGCTGGTAGTCGCACCGATAGCTTTGTGCGTGCTGCTCTTTGTTATGGCGCGATGGGATACGTGGTGGATTCGTGAATACCATGTTACTGAGATAGCGGCAATGGCGCTGCCAATGCTGTTGTCGGCGGCGGGGGTGTGGATGGTGGTGTGGCTGAAGGGTATATATAAACTCTGTGCGTTCAGTAGCCTCGCGGTAGCGGCATTGTTCTGGCTGGCGTTCCTTTATAAGTTATCGCAGTAATTTTTTACGACTCTGGCGGTACTTGGTGCGGCGATTGATAATCATAAGAGATGTTCCGCAGATGAAAAGTGGCGGCGCGCAGAATAGGTATACAAACTCTCCCAGTCCATCAGCTAGAAAGCAGTTACCTATGGAAAATCCGCTACCGCAACGCCCCGGAATACCCCATCCACCGATTGTCATGTCGAGGAGCATTATCAGTATTGCGAGGTAAAACAGGATGCCCGTTATGACAAGCGGCCAGCGATTGCGTAGGGCCTGATGGCGGGCGGTGATTGACCGGTCCGTTATCCCTATCATCAGCAAAGTGATAAGCATGGCCACCATGAACCACATTGAGTCGTGCAGATAGTAATCATAATAATAGTCAGGCGGACCAAATTGGTCGGAGTTGAGCTTGTGTAGGTGGTCATTATGGGCAGTTGCAAGTACAAAAACGAGAATTGTCAGACCGTAAATAAGCCAGCGCACAATGCGAGTGGCAATTGATTTTTTTGATGGAGCATTTTCAGTCATCAATGGTCGCTTTCAAAAAATTGCCGTTTCTTTTCAAGCCACGCGTCTGACTGGCGGACGAGCTTTTGGCTGTCGGCGGGGTTTTTGAGGAGCGGCTTGATGGCTTCTTCGAGGTAGATGCCGCCCTGCGAGCCCTTGAAGAGGAAGGTGGTGTCTTTATTGGCCAGGCGAGCGAGGAGCTTGGCGGCCTCGGTGGCCTTGGCGAACGAAGTGACGGTGCAGCCCTTTTGCTGAGCAACTGGAGCGAGGAATTGCTCGGCCAAGCGGCCAACGGTGATAACGTGATCAAGCTGCTTTGGGTCGCATAGCGCGCCAACGGCGGCGTGTTCGGCAGCCGTGGTCTGGCCTAGCTCGTTCATGTCGCCAAGGACGGCGATCTTTGTTTTGGCGGGCAGCTGGTAGAGGGTTGCCAGGGCAGATTTTACGGCAAGGGGGCTGGAATTATACGAGTCGTCGATGATGGTTGCGTCGTTGATGCCGGGCAAGATATTCATGCGGCCGCTGACTGGCGTGAAATTCTCGAGCATAGTCATCACGCATTCAATGTCAAGTCCAAGCTCTAACGCCACCGCCGCTGCGCCGCCGGCAACACGGAGTTGATGCGCGCCGACAACAGGAATGATGAATGAACGCGAGGTTTGGTCGGCGTGGATGAGCCGGCACTGAAAGCCCTTGCCACTGGTAAATTTACCGATAGCTATCTGGTAGTCAGCGCCCGGCTCAGTGCCGTAGGAAATGACTTGGCCGCAATCAGCGAAGTCCACGAACTCGGGGCGAATGTCATCGCGGTTGTAGATCACTTTTTCGCTACATTCAGCGAGGGCAAATTCCTCTCGGGCGACAGTTTCTAGTGAGCCAAAAAACTCCATGTGCTCGGGTGCGATGGCGGTGACGATGGTGATGTCAGGGCGAATATAGCGGCCGAACGCAGCCATCTCGCCGGGATGGTCAACGCCAAATTCTTGGACGATAACGTTGATGTCATGCTGGCGACGGGCAGCGCGGCGGGCTCGCCTCAGGACCGATAGCCAATTCCATACCGAGCGGGGATTCCGTGGTGAATCGACACCGAGGATTTCCAGCGGCGCGCTAAACTCGGCGTTGAAGTTGCCGCGGTTGGTGCGGACTTTATAACTGGAGTTTAGGACGCTGACGAGGGTTGATTTGGTAGTAGTTTTGCCGACGCTGCCAACGACGGCAACGAGCTTGATGTGCGGATTATGCAGGAAGAACGTAGTGACAGAACGGGCGAGAATGCGCGAGATGAGGGTTTTGAAGAGTCTCATGGATATAGTATAGCATTGACCGTGGGGTTAGTCATATCTTCTAGCACTCGCCCTTGACGAGTGCTAATTTGGTGCGGTACAATGGGTGTATTGTTAACGAAATGGAGGATGATATGGATACACCTATTCAGCCTCTCGGTGACCGCGTGGTAGCGGTGCGCGAGGAGGCGAAGACACAGACGGCCAGCGGATTATATTTGCCGGACAATGCCAAGGAGAAGCCGGTGGTGGCTGAGGTCAAAGCAGTTGGCGGCGACGTCAAGAATGTGAAGGTGGGCGATCGAATATTGCACGATAGCTATAAATTTTCAGAAGTAAAAATTGACGGTACGGAATATTTGATCGTCCGCGAGGAAGATATTTTAGCAACGGTTGTTTGAGAAAAGGGGAGTTTTTAGTATGGCAAAAAAAGTTTTTTACGATGACGATGCGCGCGCTCGCGTGTTGGGTGGCGCCGAGGCGCTGTATAACGCAGTCAAGGTAACCTACGGACCAAAGGGTCGTAATGTGGTGATTGCCAAGGGGTTTGGCGGGCCGACGGTAACGCACGATGGCGTAACGGTGGCAGAAGGTATTGAGCTGCCAGAGAATGATGATGAGACGCTGGGCTACAAGGTTGGTGCGGATTTGATCAAACAAGCGGCCAAGAACCTGAACAAGCAGGCTGGTGACGGTACCACGACGGTGACGGTGCTGACCTATTCGATTTTGAAGGAGGCTAACCGGTTGATCGCGGCGGGACACAACCCGATGGAACTACGCAAAGGCATCGAGCAGGCTGGTGCAGAAATCGTCAAAGAGCTGAATAAATTAGCTGAGCCAATTGAGGGCAAGTCTGAGCGCGTGGCCGAGGTGGCAACCATTTCGGCGGGTGACGCGGAAATTGGCAAATTGATCGCTGGTGTCATCGAGAAAGTTGGCAAAGACGGCGTGGTGACAGTCGAGGCTGGCCAAGGTTTGGAGTTGGAGGCTGAGGTCGTTGAAGGCTTTAGCCTGGACAAGGGCTGGGTCAGTCCATTCTTCGTCACCGACACTGGTCGGCAAGAGGCGGTGTATGAAAAACCAGCAATTTTGATCACCGATAAGAAAATTTCCAGCGTGCAAGAGTTCCTGCCGATGCTAGAGAAATTGGCACAAAGCGGCAAGAAGGACGTGGTGTTGATCGCTGATGAAGTCGAAGGCGAGGCGCTGAGTATTTTGGTGCTGAATAAACTGAAGGGTGTATTTAACACCGTGGCGGTCAAGGCACCAAGCTTTGGCGACCGCCGTAAGGAGATTTTGCGCGACATCGCGGTACTGACCGGCGCAACAGTGATTTCTGAGGATCATGGTTTGACATTTGAGAATGCTGGCCTGGAGGTCTTGGGTTCGGCGCGCAAGGTGATTGTCGGTAAAGACGAAACCACTATCATTGAGGGCGCGGGCAAGCCATCTGGTGTTAAGGAGCGAATTGCTGAGATTAAGTCTCTGTCCGACAACGCCTCCAGCGAATACGAAAAAGAACAGTTCGACAAGCGAGCAGCTGCTCTGAGCGGCAAGGTAGCCGTCATCAAAGTCGGCGGTGCGACCGAGACGGAGATTGACGAAAAGAAATTCCGCGTGGACGACGCAGTCGCAGCGACCAAGGCAGCCTTGGCTGAGGGAATCGTTGCTGGCGGTGGCGTCACCTTGGTGAATTTGGCTGGCGGCCTGAAAGTGAGCGGTGCAGACAGTATCGCGGCTGGCCGGCAGATTCTGAAGGACGCCCTGAAGCAGCCGTTCCTGCAGATTATGCGTAACGCTGGCTTGAACGCCGACGCACTCCTGGCGCAAGTCGAGGCGGGTAAAGCAGGCTTTGGCGTTAATGTGATGAAGCCTGAGAACGAATTGGTGGATGTCAAAAAAGCTGGCGTCATCGACCCAGCGCGCGTCACCAAGGAAGCGGTGCAGAACGCGGTATCCATCGCCTCAACTGCAGCAACCATGGGTGCACTGGTCGTCGACGTACCAGAGCCAGAAGCTCCAGCTGCGCCTGGCGGCATGCCGGGCATGGGGATGATGTAAGCCTCTTACTTCTACCAGTAAAATGTCCCGTTTGGTGCGGGACATTTTATATTACTTGTGTGAGTATTTAATGACTTTGAGTTCGTTGCTAGATTGTCCTTACGGCTGCAGTTCTCAGCCCTGCGACAAGAAATCAATTTCCTTGATAATATCAAGCAGCGCCTGGGCTTTGCGGGTTTCGTCGGGGATGGCGATGGCAGCTTCGTGTGCTGGGGCGATTAGCGAGGTGTCGTCAGTCGAGCGCAGTAGCAGGAGGTAGGTGTCGAACTTTTCCTCGGGCGAGACGTTGAGTTTGCCGACCAGTGGCCGAAGCTCGCTAAGGGCATTTTGCTTGATATCATCAAGCGACATATCGGTCGGCGTGGTATATGACCGACTAGTGCTGTCGGTGGTTGGTCGTGATGTTGGTGCGGCGCCGGTCTGTGGCTTGGTTGGGCGGCTGGTCGTGTCAGCGTCTTGGGTGCCGGTCTCTTCAAAACGTAGATTGTCATCACTGCCACCAGAGACACCCGCCAGCACGTTGGCTAGATCTTGATCGCTGTTGACTTGTCCGCTGTCTTGAATTGTCATACCCCACCTCTTTTCACATTACGATTATGCTTGCTTTCTATGCTATACTGTAACACAGGAAAAGGAGGAATTTCAAGATGCTTGACGATAAAAATCTTTTAGCGCAGCGTGATCCGGGTAGTACACGAACGAGCGCAGTGGCAGTGACGACGCAGACGGACTTTGCGGCCGAAGTAGAGTTACCGGCGATCCCTGGTGAAGTAACCAGTGTGGTGCTGGCGGGTATGGGCGGCTCGGCGCTGGCGGCGGATATGGTCAAGGTGCTGACAGCTGATCAGGTCACGGTGCCACTTGAAGTGACAAAGGGTTATCAGTTGCCGAATTTTGTGAATGAAAAAACACTGGTTATTGCTATCAGCCACTCGGGCAACACCGAGGAGACGATGAGCTGTTATCAGCAGGCTCGTGAGCGTGGCTGTCAGTTGGCGGTGATGGCGACGGGTGGGAAATTGTTTGCGGCGGCCGAGGCGGACAACGTGCCGCGGGTGCGTGTCCCGTCGGGTGGCCAGCCGCGGATGTCAACGATTTATCATTTGCGCGGGCTGCTAAAGCTGCTCAGCCAGTTTGAAGTGATCGACGATAGCCTGTACCACGCGGTCGCAGCCAGTGGTGTGTGGCTGAAAGACCAACTGAGCCAGTGGGCCGAGGAGGTACCGACGGCAGATAATTATGCTAAGCAACTGGCGCTCAAACTGATTGGCTCGACTCAGGTGTTTTATGCGGGCGAATTGACATGGCCGTTAGCGTATAAGTGGAAGATTAGCTTTAACGAGTCGGCGAAAAACGTGGCGTTTTGGAACCAATATCCGGAGTTCAGCCACAATGAGTTCATCGGCTGGTCATCACATCCAGTCGATAAGCCGTATAAGGTCGTGGATTTTCGGAGCAGCCTTGAGCGTTCGCGAATTCGGGAGCGGATGGAGCTGACCGATCGGTTGCTATCGGGTATGCGCCCGAAGGCCGAAGTAGTCGAGCTACAGGGCGAGACGCTGCTTGAGCAGCTGCTGTGGGGGCTGGCGCTGGGTGAGATTGTCAGTATTTACGCGGGCATTCTCAACGGGGTCAATCCAGAGCCAGTGGCGCTGGTTGAGCAGTTAAAGAAAGAATTGTCGTAAGTCAGTTTGATCTAGAACATGAAAAGCGGCGCCCGGGGAGCGGGGCGTCGCTTTTATTTTAGAGCCCATTGAAGGTCGTGGCGGATTTGTGTGAATTAGTGGCGCAGGCTTTCGATTGGGTCTTTACCAGCAGCGCGGCTGGCTGGATAGATGCCAAAGAGCATACCGATGATGAGCGCTCCGCCGATGGTTAGGGCGGCTGCTTGCCATTCAAGAACCGGAGTGAAAGGTAGGTACATACCGAGGAGGAATGACGCGCCGAGACCGATAACGTAGCCGAGAATGCCGCCAAATAGACCGATGATGGCTGATTCGATGAGGAATTGGGCGACGATAGTGCGGTTGGTGGCGCCAACGGCTTTACGGATACCGACCTCGCGCTGGCGTTCGGCAACCGAAACCAGCATGATGTTAGTGATGCCGATGCCGCCGACCAGTAGCGAGATGCCGGCGATGACCGCCATAGCTGTTGATAGTGCGTTCACCAGGTGTGAATTCGGTGCGGTGATGGCTTGACCGACCAAGGTGTGGTAGTCGGTATCGCCCTGATGCTGCTGGGCGAGGACTTTTTTGGCGGCATCAATTTTGGTTTGCAGCGCCGTACCGTTGTCGGCGGTGATGAGGATTTGCTGGATCTGGGCGGTGTTTTGGGTGAACTTTTTGCTGACGGCCAGCGGCAGGATGATGGAGCGATTAAAATCAACACCGAGGTAACTAGGCGCAGTTTCCGGCTCGTCGAGGACGCCGACGACTGTCAGTGTCTCGCCGCGGAGCTTGAGGACGCTGCCGAGGGATTTTTCAGTACCGAATAGGTCAATTGACAGCTGCTTGCCGATCACGACGCCGTTGGCCTCGTCGATGAATTGTCCTTCGCGCAACTTGAGGCCGGCGAGTTTCGCCAGTTCGCCTGAGCTACCGATAACGGTGGTGCGCTCTAGTTTAGTCTTGCCGTCCGGTGTCGATATATTCGTGCGAAACGTTGCCAGCGGTGCGGCGCTGTTGTTGGTCGCCTTGGCAATTTCTCGGGCGTCCTGCTCGGTCAGTGTGTTCACCATTTGGGCGGCGTGTCCGGAGCTGAGTGACAGCAATGAATCTGGCCGCGCCTCGCTACCAGACCGAATTAGCGCAGTAGTGTCAGAGATCTTGGCGGACTGATCGCCAAACAGGCGACTCGTACCAGTCAGCAGTGATAGGATAATGGTGATGCTGGCGATGCCGACCATGATGCCAAAAATCGACAAGTAGGTGCGGACTTTATTTGATTTGAGCGATTCAGTCGCGTTCTCGAAGTGATTATTGAGGAGCATTTTCATGACTTTTTCGTAGCTTTCCGTTCTTTTTTGGCTGGTTTCTTCGTTGATTTGGCGGCATCGGTTTTTGCATCGTCGGCTTTATCGGATTTAGGGGTGAGTTGCTTGTCGGTTGGCGCGCTAGAACTTTTCGCAGTATTAGGGTCAGCTGATTTTTTACTCTGTTCAGTATCGGTTTTTGTGGTCTTTGCGGTTGTTTTGGTTGAAGTGGCGCCAAGCGGTCGCTTTGGCGGGAGGTCATCCGGGGATTTCACTGGGCTAGCAGGTTTGTCGGGAGTAGTCGCCATGGCCGGCTGTTCAGCCATTTGCTTCTCGGGAGTGGTCTTTGTTGGCTCGGTTGGCTTGGCTTTTTCCTCCGACTCATCGTTTGCGTCTTTGGCGGTTGCTGTATGTGATGGAGTTGATTTAGCTGGAGTTGCTGGCTGGTCATCGCCGCCCAGCTTTTGCTTAAAGATCTTCTTGATATGGTGCGTATCGGTATCAATGCGCCCATCGAGCATAGAAATCACCCGGCTGGCATAGGACAACAGCTCTGGATTGTGCGTCACCATGATAATCGTGTTGCCTCGGCGGTGAATATCGGACAGCTCCTCCATGATGATGTGGCTGGACTTGGAGTCGAGGTTGCCGGTTGGCTCGTCGGCCAGGATAATTGACGGACTGTTGACCAGTGCTCGGGCGATTGCCACGCGCTGAACCTGGCCGCCGGATAGCTGATGTGGCAGATAATATTCGCGCTCGCCCAGATGGAAGTTGCGTAAAATCCGGCTGGCTTCTTGGAGGCGCTTGGTTTTGCTGATGCCTTTGTAGGTGAGCGGCAGGGCAACATTATCAATCACCGTCAGGCGCGGGATGAGATTGAAATGTTGAAAAATAAAGCCGATATCGCGCGAACGAATTGTGGCGTGGTGGGTCGCCGTCAGATCCTCGACTGATTTATTGTCGAGGTAATATTCGCCCTCTGACGGATGGTCGAGCAATCCGAGGATGTTGAGTAGGGTCGTCTTGCCGCAACCGGATGGGCCAACGATGGCGATAAACTCGCCCTTTTTGACCTCGAGATTGACGTTGTCCAGCGCCACCTGCTCGGCGTCACCGAAGCCAAATCGTTTCGTTACATTAGTAAGTTTAATTCGCGTTGAAGGATCGTTCATCATTGCTTTTTATTATAGACAAAAAGCCGCTCCGGTTGCAACCGCTAGCGGACTTTCTGTTATAATATGCATCACGGAAGGATGCAGGAGTGGTTGAACTGGCACGCCTGGAAAGTGTGTAGGCTCTTCACGGGGTCTCCGGGGTTCGAATCCCCGTCCTTCCGCCAGAGTGATACTTATTTCTCAGCGCCATCAATAGAATGGAAATTATGATCCTACCAAAACTCGTTACATTCCACAATGAAGCAAACGTTGGCGTCTTTTTGCGTGGGATTCATTCGATTGGGAATGGATGGTGGTATGCCCAAGGGCAGTCGGGAATCGACGACTGCTACTGGAACTACGCTTACCGCGTTGATGGGAGGGCACCTTCGAAGGGGGACATGGCGCAGATATCCACCTACTGTAGGCAGTACGGATATCCTCTCAACATCTGGACTACGGATTCGCTTAACGACATGTCCTTTTCTCTGGAATCTCGTGAAGCATGGATGGTCTTGGTCAACAACACTGCGCTAACAGGCTATTCCACCACCGATTCCTCGGGAGCTTCCATCACGATCGTGGCTCGGCCCGATAAGGATATGCTGATGGTCTTCGAGGCTGCGTATGGCACTCCCGACGAGGATGGTGGGGAGATTGGCTATTCTGGGCTACCCTTTGCATATGTGCGGTCGTATGCACAACAGGAGCCCAAGCATCCGTTGATTCATGCTGTACATAGCAAGGTTACGGTAGACGGTCGGTGTGTCGCAGTCGGCTCGGCCCTGATTGGGCCAGATGTTGGGGCGATCTACTCGGTAGGAACAGCCCCTGATTCCAGAAGAAAAGGTTACGGCTCTCTTGCTACAAAAGCAATAGTGCGTGAGGTAAACGCGCGGTTTAAGCACGACAATCCTACAATTCTGCTGCAGACTGAAGCGGACTCTCCAGTGGAGGAGATGTACTCGTCTCTAGGGTTTGAAAGAGTGACTTGTGGAAATTTGTACGGTGGTCAATGATGAATGAATACGATTCTCGGTTAATGGAGCGTGCATTGGGTGCGGCTCGTAGCGCGATGCAGAATGGCGAGAACCCCATTGGCTGTGTCTTGGCGGTTGACGGGAAAGTGGTTGCTATTGGGGAGACCCGTGTTGCTCGCGGAGGTCCTGCATGTCACGGAGAGAACTCAATGATTGAATGTCTTGGACATCGAATTTGGAGTGTGGCTTCAAACGCTGTGTTGTATTCAACTCTTGAGCCTTGCTTGATGTGCATTGGAGCCTGTATCAACGCCGGAATTGCTAAGATGTACTATGGTATGGATGCAGTTGACGGTGGAGTTTATGCTCTCAATGCCATTAACACTGGCCTGACCAATAAACTGATTGTACATGGGCTAACGGTGCACAGCCAGGTCGTAAAAATCTTTCAGGAGTATCTAACGATTTCTCGTAACGAAGGAGGAATTCAGTATGCCCGGTCTTTGCTCGCGTTTCACGACATCAAAGAAGGTTGATGCTGAGCTTTTTGAGGCGGCACATAAGGGTGTAGCCAGGGGTCAGTTTCTTGATCAAGTACGCTATTAATTTACAATAGTAACATCCATGCTCGAAGAGTTCTACCATCGCCATCGCCGCCTCGTCAAGTGCACCATTGTCGCCGCAGTTGTTGTGCTGATTTATGTTGGGGCAGGCTTTCTCGTTACGCTGCACCCTAATTACAAAGTTTATGAGCCACGCGAAGTATTCCTCAGTCGCTTTGATATGTCAACGGTCAAGGCCGCCCGCGTTATCCACTCAGAGCATCCATTTCTATATATAACCCGCGGCGAGCATCCGTACGGCTCGCTATTTGGTGTCATTACCGATGACTCCATTCGTCAGCGCCTGCTGACCATCCAGCCCTTCGCCAACTGCGCTCAGCCATATCGCTGCACGGATTGGAAATCGTACAAAGAAATCGGCGTGGAGCTACCATTTGTCGGCATGCGTAACGAAGTGGCCAGTTCAGCACGACCGACGTTTGATGCTGCGACCAGCAGCGATGCTAAATGTATCCTCCGCTATGCTCCCGGCGACCAACCACTAAGCGCCACCTCTAACAGCGAAGCCTTCTGCTTCCTACCACGAAGCGGAGAGTTTGTGTATGATTTTATGGATACTGCTCATACAAGACGTCGATATTAGCTGGTGATCACCGGACGATATCCTCGCCGATATGCCCGAGGGGTGACTACTAATGATTGCCTCTGTGGCTCGTTAGCGGAGAGTAATCAGTTAGCGAGCTGTTTTCATTGTAAAATTCACAAATCCTCTTGTCGCGCCACATCTAGTGCTTTATCATAGTATACATACACTAAATGTGTAGAGGGTACTAAACAAAAAGCAAATAGACGAGAGGTGTCAGTCGCCACCGCAGAGAGGTCGGCGGTAGTTTTGCTGAGCATCAAGGAGGGAAATAGGTGCAACAAATTAACGTCATCAAACGCGACGGGACGAAAGAGCCGTTTGATGCCAATAAAATTAACGCGGCGATTTTGAAGGCCTGCGACGGGTTGCCAGATCAGGTTTCTAAGGTGGTGCAGGTGGCGACCGAGTTGCAACTGACGCTATTTGACGGGATTACCACCGAGCAACTGGACCAGGCTGTCATCCAGACGACACTACAGAATGTTAAGGATGATCCAGATTATGATAAAATCGCAGCCCGCTTGCTGCTAAAGACTATCTATAAGAGCATTTTGGGCGATTACGAGACGGCAGACGAATTAAAGAAATTGCATGCACGGGAGTTTCCGAAGTTTGTTAAAGCGGCGGTCAAAGATGGCTTACTTGATGAGCGGATGAGTGATGGTCGGTTTGATTTGAAAAAATTGGGTGAAGCATTACGGCCAGAGCGCGACGATCTCAGTAAATACCTCGGTGTGATGACCAATAAAAACCGCTATGCCTTGCGCAAGCAAAGCGGCGACCCGCTGGAAACGCCACAATTTACGCATATGCGCATCGCTATGGGACTTAGCTATAACGAGCCAGATCCAACTGCGGCCGCGATTGAATTTTATGAACATATGAGTAAGTTAGAATATCTGCCGGGTGGCTCGACGCGGGTCAATGCTGGCGGCTCCTTCCCGCAGCTCTCTAACTGCTTTTTACTAAATGTCGACGATGATATGGAATCAATTGCCAAGAGTGTGCGCGACACCATGTTTATCGCCAAGGGTACTGGCGGTATCGGCATCGGTTTTACTAAGTTGCGGGCAGCTGGTAGCCCAGTTAAGACCACCAATACCGAATCAACCGGCCCGATTCCCTTTATGAAGATGATTGATACGGCGCTGTTTGCGGTTAGCCGTAAGGGTAAAAAGGCGGGTGCAGCAGCCATTTATATGGAGAACTGGCATCTTAATTTTGGGCAATTTATTGATTTGCGCTCCAATTCCGGCGACCCGTACATGCGTACACGCTTTGCTAACACCGCGGTATTTATATCTGATGAATTTATGAAGCGGGTGCAAAAACACCAAGATTGGTATCTGTTCGATCCAGCGGAAACGCCAGATTTGCCAGAGTTGTATGGTGAGGAATTTTCCGCACGCTACAAAGAGTATGTCAAATTAGCGGAGGCTGGTAAACTGCGGGTTTTTGAGAAGACGTCAGCTCGCCAGCAATTTAAGCAGATTTTGACTAGTCTGCAGGCCACTAGCCACCCATGGCTAACCTGGAAGGACACTATCAATGTGCGGGCGCTGAATAATAACACCGGTACAATTCATTTGTCCAACCTTTGTACGGAAATCACCTTACCTCAAGACAAGGATAATATCGCCACCTGTAACTTGGTTAGTATCAATCTGTCGGCGTTTTTGCGTGAGGATAAGACTTGGGATTGGGATCGTTTGCAAGAGGCGTCACGGGCAGCAACGCGCCAGCTCGATAACCTGGTGGACATCACCCAGACGCCAATTCCAGAGGCGATGCACTCAAATCAGCAGACGCGGGCAATTGGTATCGGCGTTATGGGCTTTACCGATGTGTTAGAAAAGCTCGGCTACTGCTATGAGTCGAACGAAGCGTATGAGCTAATCGATCAATTGACGGAATTCATCAGCTACCACGCCATCGACCAGTCGGCGGATTTGGCAGCAAAGCTCGGTAGTTATCCGACATATAACGGTAGCGGCTGGAGCAAGGGGTTGCTGCCGGTTGATACATTAGATGCATTGTCTGATAATCGCAAGCTAAAGGTAAAGATTGATCGCAAAACGCGCCTGGACTGGGATAGTTTGCGTAAAAAAGTTAAAAAAGGTGTGCGTAATGCCACGCTGATGGCTATCGCCCCGACTGCTAACATCGGTCATGTGGCGGGAACGACGCCGGGGATTGATCCGCAATTTGCGCAGATTTTTAGCCGCTCGACGTTGAACGGTAAGTTTTTGGAGGTGAACAACAACCTGGTGCGTGACCTCAAGGCGCTGAACCTGTGGGATGACATCAAGGAAGAAGTCTTTGCTAACCAAGGTGATATTCAACACATTGACGCTATTCCGCAGAAACTGAAAGATGTGTATAAAACCAGCTTCCAATTAAGCCCATATGCGTTCATTGAAGTGGCGGCCCGGGCTCAAAAATGGGTTGATCAGGCAATTAGCCGCAATATGTATCTTGAAACTCGCGATATTGATGAATATGTGGAGATTTACTCTGAAGCCTGGCGGCGCGGTTTGAAAACGACTTACTACTTGCACGTTAAGCCGCGTCATCAATCAGAGCAGACCACAGTGTCGGTGGAAAAATTAGCAGAACAGAAGATTCGAACTGGCGCTAAAACGCGCGGGTTTGGATTTGCCAAAGTTAATAAATAAAATAAAGGAGGAATAATATGGAAACATTACCAGGACTTGAAGGAGCTGGTCCATCGACAGAAACACAAAGTACAGATTGGGATGGCCTACGGTATTATGTACAAGAGGCACTGCCCGGCACTGTACAGGATGAATTGCCGATTGAGGAGGTAGCATAATGGGAATCTTAGGCTCGGGACTACGCGATGGGCTAAGCTTGCACCCAATTCGTTACCCATGGGCATACGATTTATACAACCAAGCAGTGGCTAATACCTGGTTTCCTAACGAGGTGCAGTTGGTACAGGATTTGGCGGATTTTGAAAAATTATCGGACGAGGAAAAGCATGCGCTCAAAACGGTAATTAGCTACCTTAATCCAAACGAGTTACTGATTAACAAGTCGCTAGCATTTGGTATTTACCCATATGTTAACGCCGCTGAAGCGCAGCTCTATCTGTCAAAACAGATGTGGGAAGAAGCCAACCACTTCATGACCTTTGAATACATCATCGAGACGTTTCCGTTTGATCGTGAGGAGATTTACGCGGCGGGCTTTGGCAAAAAATCGCTGGCTGACAAGGCAGATTTCCAGAACAAGCACCTGGATGTGATGCTCGATCCAAACCTTGATATCTACACGCTGGAGGGTAAAAAAGACTTTGTCCGCTCACTGGTGGCCTATAACATTGTGCTGGAAGGCATTTGGTTCTACTCGGGCTTTATGGTCGGCATGAGTTTCCGCCAGCGCAACTTGCTGCGCAATGTCGGTACGCTGCTAGACTGGATCACCAAGGATGAGAACCTACACCTGACCTTTGGTATTAATTTGCTGCTGACTATTTTGGACGAAAACCCAGAACTGCAAACCCAGGAATTTGCTGAGGAAATCCGCAACCTTATCTTGCAGGCGGTTGAGCTGGAGAAAGAGTACAACAAGGATATGCTGCCAAAGGGAATCCTGGGCTTGAACGCTGATTATGTCAATCAATACGTCATGCACATGACCGACCGCCGCCTGGTCGAGCTTGGGTTTGAGCCGGAGTACAATGTGGCCAACCCCGCCAAATGGATGGCTACCGCAAACGACACTTTGGAGTTGGTCAATTTCTTTGAAAGCACTAATACCAGCTATGAAGTAAATACCACGAAATAGGACTAGCGAGGAGTTACGATGAACAAATTAGCAATAAAGATTTTAGATACGGTAGAGGTAGGGGCGCTTGCGACGGTCAATCGTGACCGCACACCGCTGGTAACGGCGCTGCATTTTGCGCGGCTGGATGACATGATCATTTGGGTGTCAGATCCAACATCACGTCACGCGCACAACGCCTTTCGTACCGGCAAGGCAGAGTTTGTGGTTTGGGATGACCAGAAAAATGCGGTATTTTTGACGACAACTGTTCGGGAAATCGTTGACGAAGCGGAGTTGGCGGCTGCTCAGAAGGCGTACGCCAAGAAGCTGGGCAACTTTATGCCCCAAGTTGACAGGCCGCAGTTTTACGCTATGCCGATTGGCCAGCTTGATGAAAAAACCACAACGGAAAATCGGCTGCATTTTATTGCGTAAGCGCTATCACTAGCGTACAATAGCCATAAGGCTATACTAAATATAGGGGAAAATAAGAATGAATGCAGCCCAAATTATTACTGATGACATGTCTCTGGAAGAAAAGCTGAGTGCTATTGATGCGGCGATGCAGGCAGCGCAGGCGGTAGCTGACGAGCAGGCCAAGGCGAATAGTAGTGTTGCTGCGCCCATTGATCCGGCAAGTCTGACGATTTGCGATGGTTGTGAGTAGAAATAAAAGGGCGTCAATTCGGCGCCTCTTTTAATTAGAATAATGGAGAAGCAATGACGAGGAAGTTTATTTTCGTAACTGGTGGCGTGTTGTCTGGTGTAGGTAAAGGGATCACGGCGGCAAGTATCGGTGCGGTGCTGCAGGCTAAAGGCATCGCTGTGTCGGCACAAAAGTGCGATCCGTATCTGAATGTTGATGCTGGACTGCTGAACCCGAAAGAGCACGGCGAGTGCTTTGTGACCAGAGACGGTGCCGAGACCGATTTGGATTTGGGCCACTACGAGCGGTTTTTGGATTTGGAACTAACGCGGAAAAACACTACGCTGTCGGGTCGGCTGCTGCGCGATTTGATCGCCGATGAGCGGGTTGGTAAATTTGGCGGCCAGACGGTACAGATGGTGCCGCATTTGACTAATTCTATCAAGGCGGCTATCTGCGAGGCGGCCGAGGGCGACGTCCACATCGTGGAAATTGGCGGTACGGTCGGCGACTACGAAGGCCTGAGTTTTATCGAGGCGATTCGCGGTTTTGCGCTGGATGTGGGGCGGGAAAATTGCCTGTTTGTGCACGTGGTGTACGTGCCGTTTTTGGAGGCGTCGCACGAATATAAGACCAAGCCGGCTCAGAATGCGCTGGCGGATCTTCGCGGTTTTGGCATTATGCCGGATGTGGTGGCAGTCCGGACTGAGGGTCATGACAAGCCGCCGCGCAGTATCGGCGAAAAAATTGCTATTTCGTCTGGCGTGCGCCGTGAGGGAATTATTATGATGCCAAATGTCGATACGGTATATGAAGTACCATTGACGGTGTACCGTGATTTGGGCAAGTTATTGGGCGAATTTACCGACAATTCAGTAGAGCCGAATTTACAGCGATGGAAACGTCTGGCTCAGCGCGATACTACTGAATATGCCAAGCGGGTAACCGTCGGCCTGGTGGCTAAATACATTGATAATTCTGATACCTACCTATCGGTGACCGAGGCGCTAAAGTCTGCCGCTTGGGCGAACAAAAGCGAGATTTCTATCAAGTGGATTAATGCCGAGACGGCGAGCGAAGCTGATTTTGCCAGCGTTGACGCTATCGTGGTGCCGGGTGGTTTCGGTACACGCGGCGTGGAGGGTAAGATCAAGGCGGCTGAATATTGTATAAAAAACAACAAGCCGTATCTAGGAATTTGTCTCGGTTTGCAGGCGGCGGTTATTGCGGCGGCGCGTTTGGGCGGCGTAGCGAATGCTAACAGTGAAGAGTTTGGCGCTGAGACTGGCGCGAATGTGGTGTACATCATGGATGGCCAGCAGGGCAAGCAGTCGACCGGCGGTACGATGCGCCTCGGCGATTATCCGGCGGTGCTGAAATCTGGTTCGCTTGCGGCTAAAATGTATGGTAAAATAGAGGTAATTGAGCGGCACCGCCATCGCTACGAGGTGAATCAAGATTTTGTTCAAGCGATTGAGCGGGGCGGCCTCGTGATTTCTGGCACGTCGCCGAACGGTCAGCTGGTGGAATTTGTCGAAGCGCCCCGTTATCGGTATTTCGTAGCTACGCAAGCTCACCCTGAATTTAAGTCGCGTCCGTTCCGCCCGCATCCGCTATTTGACGGGCTGATTCGAGCTAGCTTGACAAAGTAAAAAACTTATGCTAACATACAGCCAGATAGTACCTAAAATAAAAAGGAATAAAAATGGCTGAAGAAACAATTGAAATGCAGGATCCGCTTGATAAGACGACGCTGAGTCATGACGATGCCTCGGCGCTTGGGTATGTTTTGCGTCACGTCAAGGGCTCGAGTCCGAGTTCGGTGACGCTGCTGCAGCTGGAAGAAATGGGTCAGGAGTAAAACTGCTTGCCGTCTGCTATACTGGAAGGTATGGAACAGATTATTTCTCAGGCGGTGAAGCAACTTTTTGATCAAGATGTATCGGTGCAGTTGACGCGTCCCGATCCAAAGTTTGGTGACTTTGCGACGAACGTGGCGCTGCAGTTGGCGAAACCACTGGGCAAAAATCCGCGTGAGATTGCCGAGGCGATTGCTGAAGAGCTGCGCGGCCACCAGGAGTTGAGTGAGGTTAGCGTGGCTGGGCCGGGCTTTATCAACGTGACGTTAAGTGACCAAGTGGTGCTTGAGTCATTGAAAGTGCGACCGGCGACTAATCGTGCAGGAAAAACAGTGGTCATTGAAACCAATTGCCCAAATCCGTTTAAGGCCATGCACATTGGCCATGCGCTGAATGCGATTTTGGCGGACACCATGGCGAATTTGCTGGCGGTGGATGGTGCGTCGGTACACCGAGTGAGTTACCATGGCGACGTCGGCACGCATGTCGGCAAGAGTATGTGGGCAATTCTTCGCGAAATTGACGGCGATGTCAGTAAGCTAGACGCTATTCCGGCTGACAAGCGCAATGAATTTATGAGCCGTATGTACGTCGAAGGCGCACGAGCAGCTAAGGAATCGCCGGAGGCGCGAGCAGAAATTGATGAACTAGCCAAGCAATCGTTTGTGCTGGATGATCCGCTGTACAAGCAGGTGTATGAGATTTGTAAGGCTTGGAGTTTTGATGAAATTGATGCCAATGTGGCGCGGCTGGGTAATGTGCCAATTGAGCGGCGTTATGTCGAGAGCGAGACTGAAGTGCCAGGCAAAGCCTTGATCAAAGCAAAAACCCCAGAGGTCTTTACGAAGTCTGATGGTGCATATATTTTCAAGGGCAGTCAATATGGTGCGTTTGATAACGTATTCATCGGTTCGCACGGTAACGGTTTGTACGGCGCGCACGACATGGGGTTAATTCAGCTAAAGCACCAAGATTATCCAAACTTGGACTTATCGATTACTGTCAACGGCGAAGAGCAGGCGGCGTATTTCCGTGGGGTGATCGCGGCTAGTGAACTGGCAATTCCAGAATTGAAAGGTAAATTGTTTAATTATGCGACTGGCCTGGTCAAATTAACAACCGGCAAGATGAGTTCGCGTACCGGCGAGGTGATTACCATTGACTGGCTGTTTAACGAGTTCAAGAAAGCCATCACCCAAGCTGGCGGTGAGCCGACTGACGAGGTGGTGGCGGGTGCGCTGCGTTATCAATTTTTGAAGGTGAAAATTGGTAGCGACGTGGTATTTGATATCAATGACGCGGTCAGTCTGACAGGTAACACCGGTAGCTATCTGCAATATGCACACGCTCGGGCGCGAGGAATTTTGGCGAAATCTGAGCAAGCAGTTGCATTTCCGAAGGAATTATTCGACGAAGATCGGCTATTGGTCAGGAAATTGAGTGAATATACGGGGGCGGTTAACCGCGCTACTGAGAGTTTGGAGCCGCATCATATTTGCACCTACCTGTTTGAACTGGCGCAGGAGTTCAACCGCTATTACGAGAAAAATCAAGTTGTCGGCAGCGATAAAGAAGCGCACCGCGTCGGTCTGGTGGCGGTGTATGCTGATATCTTGAAGGCGGGACTCACCATTCTTGGTATCGTCGCCCCTGATAAATTGTAAAATATTAGTAAATATTGTATGATACATCAGAGATGGAAGAGTATCTTTCTGCTAATTTGATGACGCCTAAACGGCAATTAGTTAAGGCTGAGCCAGGACTACGACGTGAACTTTTATTAGACTCGCAGCGCAGCTGAAGTTGATTCGTGCGGTGTATGAACAGTCTCCGCAGACGTATGATGCTGCAACGAAGGCGGCAGTGGACATAGCACGGGTGGTACGACAAACGGTGGATTTTGCTCCGACTTTGGCTGACTCACCACCACTCGATGCAGCTAAAGTTGCCAATCGTGAGGCTACAAATTGTTTTGGCCATGTCATTATTGCGTCAGAGTGTCTGGAGCAGCTCGGCATTGAGCATTTTGTCAGTTATGCGAATCAGCATGCCATGGTGACACTATTTGATTGGAGTAGTAGGCGAGCTTTTTTGCTCGATGTGGCGACGGAGGAGCTATGTTGTGATATGACCGGCGTAATTGGCAGCGGTGCGCCCAACCCGCTTGACCAGCTAGCAATGGGTGAGTTGCGGGCAGTGAATACATTTTTTTCAGGGGAACTCTTGAAACGACTACCACCGTCGATCGATAGGCAAAAGTTTATGAGCTCAAGGCCATGGCTATCATTTGATGCTATTGACGTAGCACAATCTCATGAACATAAGCCTCGAAATCGGATATTACAATTCTTAACATTACCCTCAGTACCGGGGCGTATGTTGTTGATTCAGCAGTACAATGCTGCCCGACAAGTGGGGTCGGGTGATATCGAAACAGCGAGTAAAGAGCTGTCGGAATTATCAGGGTTATATCTTGATGTTGACTCGCGAAATGGCCTGAAGGAAGTCGATGAGTTGTGCCGTCGGCTAATATTGGCAGGAAAATATGACGAAGTAATCGATTTGGCGGCTATGGTGGACGAGAGCCTGGTCCCAGACGACAAATCGAAAAATAAGTTATTTTTGCCAGATATCATGCGAAAAATTGCTAGACAGACAGAAAACAAGGAACTTGCCTGGCGGGCTATTAAACTATACGAGGAAAATCCACCAAATAGCCTGCGCAACGGTAAACTCGCTGCAGCCAGAAAACTTTTAGATAATTTGTAAAGTTTTATGCTACAATCAAGATATTACTTAACGCAAAGGAGTTTTTATGGCAGAGAAAAAAGTAGCCAAAAAGGCGACTACTAAACAGACGACCGCTAAGAAATCAATTGTGAAAAAACCAAGCGTGGCAGCACTGAAAGAAAAGGCAGCAGCAGTCAAAGGTCATGGCGGCGGTTTTATGACATTTATTCGCGAGCAGGGCGTGGTTGGCTTGGCTGTCGGTCTGGCGATCGGTACAGCGGCTGGCGATACCGTGAAAAAGTTGGTGACGGCGTTCATCGACCCGCTGGTGCAGCTGATTGTCGGCTCGCAGGAAGGCCTGCAGGCAGCATCATTCTCTGTTGAGATTGCTGGTCGCAAGGGTGAATTCCTGTACGGTGCGTTTGTTAGCTCGCTGATCACTTTGTTAGCGGTGGCGTTTGTGGTGTATGCGATTATTCACTTTTTGAAGCTGGATAAATTAGACAAGAAAAAAGACTAATTGGGCCTTAAAAACAGATCCGCCGGATAAATACGGCGGATTTTTTTGTAAAACGATTCATGCTGGAACAAGATGCGTACCGTACTCAGCAGGCTAGGAAATCAGTGTACCGACTGTCTCGCCGCGAGCGGCCCGGGCGATGTTGCCGTCGGTGAGCAGGTCGCAGATGACAACTGGGATGTGCTCGTCCATAGCCAGGCCGATAGCGGCCTTGTCCATGACGGCGATATCGGGGTTAGTGAGGACGTCCTGGTATGATAGCTGATCAAGCTTAACAGCGTCTGGAAATCTCACCGGATCCTTATCATATACGCCGTCGACTTTCGTTGTTTTGATCACAATGTCGCACTGCATCTCTAGGGCGAGGTTGAGAGCGGCGGTATCGGTAGTCAGGAAGGGCCGGCCAGTGCCGCAGGCAACGATGACGATACGGCCCTTTTTGATATGACTAAGAGCACGGCGGAAGGTGTATTGGTCGATGAATTGATTGACCTCAACAGTAGAGAGCGCGCGGGTCGGTAGGTCGGCGTCATTAAAAACGTCGGCTAGAGCGATGGCGTTCATTAGAGTAGAGAGCATGCCGATATTGTGGGCTGAGACGGGCTGGATACCGTGGCCGATGATTTGGTTGCCGCGGACGTAATTACCGCCGCCAACCATGATGACGATTTCAGCGCCAGTTTTTAGTGCTGGTTTGATTTGTTCGGCGATCCAACGAGCCCGCTTGGGATCAAAGCCGCTGGCGAACTCGCCCTGGAGCTGCTCGCCGGATAATTTGAGAAGGATACGTTTGGTCATGACTTTAGTGTAGCACGCTGCCAAAAAGTGGTAAAATAGAAACATGAAAGCGAAATTCAAGCCACAACTAATTTTATGGCTGGATATGGAGATGACGGGGCTAGATCCGGTGGACGATTTTCCGATTGAGGTGGCGATGATTGTGACCGACTGGGAATTCACCGAGATTGCTCGTTTTGAGGGTGCGGCGCATTGGTGCAGCAAGAAAATGCAAGCACGATTTGATAAGAATAAGTCGTTTTGGTACGGTGACGGTGCGGCTGCGCGTGAGCAGTTGATGGCGCAAAACAAGACTACCAAGACAGCCAAGGCGCAGCTCGAGCGCGATATCCTAGCATTTTTGGATGAGCATTTCGATGACACACCAATTTTATTGGCGGGCAATTCGATCCATCAAGACCGGCGCTTTATTGACCATTGGTTCAAGAAATTTTCGAAACGCCTCCACTACCGGATGCTGGATGTCAGTGCTTGGAAAGTGGTGTTTGAGGGCAAGTACGGCAAAAAGTTTGCTAAACCAGAGGATCATCGGGCGCTGGAGGATATTCGCGGTAGTATTCAAGAATTACAATATTATTTGAAGAAAGTGAAGAACTAGGTCTACCAGCTGGCATATTCATGGTCGCTGAGTTATTTGACAAGAGTGTACTTATCTGATAATCTCCTGATAAAAGGAGTTGACGAAAATGTGTGCAATGAGTTCTGAGCTACAGCAATATATGACCGGGCTAACGAATGAGATTTCGCGCGGTCATTTTGATGAGGCTGTGCGGCTTGGCGAGAATGCGCTGGCAACGGAGGAGTTGCATGGCGGGGGTAACGAGCCGCTGCTAGGGGAGGTATATCGCAATATGGCCGCCGCGAGCGATCGCTTGGGTCAAACTGACGCGGCGCTCAACTATATTGATCAGGCATATGATATTCACGATACAGCGGTCAATGAGAATTCTGGAGTTGAGACGCTACGCGAGCGGTCGGCCACGGCATCGTATGTTGGTGTGTTTGCTTTAAGGGCGTATCTGTTAGCGGAGGGTCGGGATGAAGCGTTGGCAGATAAGGCGCGGCTCATGACGCGGCAGGCCGAGCAGGACATGGCACAAGTAAATCAGCTTTCTAAAGAAGAGGACGCTGACCAGTATGAAATAAATATGGTATCTCGCTGGAGTATGATTGAAAGTCTAGTGGGTGACAAGCAGCGAGGCTTGGCGCTGGCGGGCCGGGCAATCCGATTAGCGCGGCAATCAGAGCGGGATCAACAAAAGGGTTTGACAAGGCGAGATATTCTCAGGG
This sequence comes from Candidatus Saccharibacteria bacterium oral taxon 488, assembly GCA_013099015.1. Taxonomy (NCBI): domain Bacteria; phylum Candidatus Saccharimonadota; species Candidatus Saccharibacteria bacterium oral taxon 488. Next base: position 64,065 of record CP039998.1, read on the forward strand.
CGCGAACACGAGCGGCGCTTCGCGGTATGGCGGCTGTGGCGGTGAATGCCGCGAGTCGATTTGGCGCGACGCGGGACATTGCTGAGAAAATTGCTCTTAAGACGCTGTGATTGTATACTGAGAGTATGACCCATAAACAATTTGAAGAGTTTATCCTCAGTTTGCCCGGTGTGTGGCTGGATTATCCGTTTGGCGAGGATGTTGCGGTGTATAAGTTTGGCAAGAGTAATGACGGTGCGGGGAAAATGGTAGCATTAGTGGCGGAAGGCTCAAAGCCGCTCAGGGTCAGTCTGAAATGTGATCCGTTATTGGCTGAGAATTTGCGGGAAAAATACGAAACAGTGCTACCGGGCTATCACCTCAATAAGAAGCATTGGAATACCATCATTTGTTCGGGACAATTGAGTGATGAAGAAATTTTTGATTTGGCGCGGCTAAGTTATCAGCTGGTGGCGGAGTAAGTAAGGCAGCAGGGGTTAATCGCTGAGAAAAGTAGCGCTGATTTGTTCCAGCTGGTGACAGAGTGAATAAAACTTATGATTTTTCCGAATCACCGGTGATCGCCATGAGCTGTTTACGCACGTTGGTGAGGTCGGAAATAGTTTTTTCGAGAAATTCAATTGTACTCTTGCTGCGCGAGCCCTCCTTGATGCGATTCATCATCAACAGCGTATCAGCCAGCTCGGTATTCATGGTGTAGGCATAGGTGTTGTCGAGGTCGGCGTTGAGATAGGCCTCCTCAAATTTTTCCTCGAGTTTTGTTGGTGGGTCGAGCGCGGTGATGTTTTTGAGGTCTTTTTTGACGTCGATATTCTGGGCGGCGGCCAGTGTTTCGATGGACTTATTGGCAGTGGTGAGTACGGCCGTGAGCGAGCTATTGGCGTCTTGGAGTTGGCTGGATTTGAGGCGGGAAGTAAATTTCTCGGAGACGGTTTGGAGTTTTTGTAGACGAGCAATGAGATTATTTAATGAGGGGCCGCGGGAGGCGTTTTGGGCGGCGTTGATGATAAAGACCAGACCGAGCAGTCCGATGATACCGAGAACGAGCAAGATAATCTTTGACTTTTTATCAAAGCCTTGCGGCGCTGGCGGTGCAGAAATTTGATTGAGATAATCGATACCGGTTGGCACGTCATAGTCATTGTGTGGCTGCATATACCCATTAAAGCATAAACAACAACAGAGGTAAAGAGTGATATAATAAAAATCATGAATGATGCCAAGGAAGAAGTGCGGGCGCGGCTGAATATTGAGGATGTGATCGGTGAATATGTTCAGCTGAAGCGGGCGGGCCGTAACCTGAAGGGGCTGAGTCCGTTTACCGATGAGCGGACTCCAAGTTTTATGGTGAGTCCGGAAAAACAGATTTGGCATGATTTTTCTTCGGGTAAGGGTGGCGATATTTTTACGTTCGTGATGCTGGTGGAGGGGATGGATTTTCGCCAGTCACTGGAGCATTTGGCGCGCAAGGCGGGCGTAGATTTGAGTTTGTTTTCTCATGGTGATGGACGGACGGCCAAACGGCGGGCGCGGGCGCGGGAAGCGCTGAAATTGGCGGCGAATTTTTATCAGCAAAATTTGGTGAAAAATTCGGCGGCACTGGAATACGCGGTGAAAAAACGGCGGCTGAATCGGCAGACGATCGGTGATTTTGTCATTGGCTATGCGCCGGATCAGGGCGATGCGCTGACCAAAGCGCTGGAGAAGCGGGGGTTTTCGCGCCGAGAACTGGCTGATGCGGGGCTGGTGAATCGGTTTGGCGGCGACTTGTTTCGGGGGCGGATGATGGTGGCCTTGAGCGACGGCAGCGGCGAGGTGGTTGGCTTTACGGGGCGAATTATTCGTGATGACCCCAGGGCGCCAAAGTATCTGAATACGCCGCAGACACTGCTATTTGATAAATCGCGCCATATTTTTGGGCTGTATCAGGCGAAAGAGGCGATTCGTAAAAGCGACGCGGCGGTGATTGTCGAGGGGAATTTGGATGTGGTTAGTAGCCATCAAGCTGGCATTAAAAACGTAGTGGCGACGGCGGGGACAGCGATGACACTGCAACATCTGAAGGCGCTGAGCCGGTTGGCGGGGCGGATTCGTTTGGCGTTTGATGGCGACCGGGCGGGCGTGAGCGCAACGGAGCGGGCGATCAATTTGGCGCAGGAAATTAGTGTGGAATTAGAGGTGGTGAGCCTGCCGGATGACGTAAAAGATCCAGACGAATTGATCCAAAAAGACGTAGCGTTATGGCAAGCGGCGGTTGAGCGGGCGCAGCCGGCGGTGGACTGGGTGATCGCTCGGCACGCCGAGATGGAAGATTTGGCGACGGCCGAAGGCAAGCGGCGGTTTTCGACAACTGCACTGAGAATCGTGCGCGGCCTAAAAGATCCGGTGGAACAAGAGCATTATTTGACGGTGATTTCTAAAGAAACTGGCGCTAGCCTCGCGGCCTTGCGGGCAAAGCTTGGCGCTGAGAGATCAACGCCGCCTGCTCAGCTCAAAAAACCAAAGGTTGAAAAGGTGACTCCAGGTAAACCTCGTGATGAATTAGCGGACATCATCGTTGGTCTAGCGCTCAGTCAGCCGTCGACCCGGCGCTGGGTTGGGGCGCTTGAGGCGGCAAGCTTGGATGAGCCAGCTCGAGCAGTGGTGACGGCGCTGCAAGCTGAGCCGCTACTTGATCGAGAAAAGTTGCCACGCCCCTTGCAAAAATTTGAGCAGTATGTGAAAATAGTACAGTTAAAAAGTGAACGCCGCTACATGGACTGGGAACCAGAAGCTCTGGACAGTGAAATGGCGCGTTTGGTAAAGCAATTGATACGTAAACACCGCGACACAAAAAAACAACAATTATTAGAAGATTTGCGTGAGGCTGAGGAGCTCAGCGATGAGGCGCGGGCGCGCATCTTGCGGCAGCAGCTGAACGCACTGATTAAGGAGAATGCGTGAACAACGACCAGCAATACACCCCGACCAATGACGATCCACTTGAGCCAGATTTGACGGCGGTACATGATGACGAGGAGATAGAAGATCTCGAGGCGTTGAGCGCTGGCCAGTATCTGGATGACATTTCGGACGATTCGGTGCGGTTGTATCTGCGTGAGATTGGTAAAATCCCGCTGTTAAGCTCGGACGAGGAAATGGAGCTGGCACGGCGGATCATTGAGGGCGATAAGAAGGCCAAGGACAAGATGGCCGAGGCGAACATGCGTTTGGTGGTGTCGATCGCCAAGCGGTATTCGGGCCGTGGGTTGGATTTTCTGGACTTGATCCAGGAGGGCAATACTGGCTTGCTGCGCGCCGTGGAGAAGTTTGATCCGGACAAGGGCTTTAAGTTTTCGACCTACGCGACGTGGTGGATTCGCCAGGCGATTACCCGGGCGATCGCTGATCAGGCGCGGACGATTCGCATCCCCGTACATATGATCGAGACAATTAACAAGCTGGTGCGGACGCAGCGACGGCTTACTCAGGAGCTGAACCGCGAGCCAACAATAGAAGAACTGTCCAAGGAAATGGACATGGAGCCAGAAAAAATTGAGTACATCAATAAAATTCGGCAAGAGACGTCGAGTTTGGATGCTGGCATCGGGCGTGATGGTGACGAGGAAGATTCGGTGCTGGGTGATTTCATCGAGGATGAAGATACGATTTCGCCAGAAGAATCAGCGACTAATCAGCTGTTGAAGGAAAAGGTCGCCGAGGTGCTGTCGAGCCTGTCTGATCGCGAGCAAAAGATTGTGCGTATGCGGTTCGGGCTGGACAATGGCGGCAAAAGCCATACGCTCGAGGAAGTCGGCCAACAATTTGCCGTGACGCGTGAACGAATTCGTCAGATTGAAGCGAAGGCTTTGGCGAAGCTGAGGAAGCACAAAGATGCTAAGAAGTTGTATGAGTATTTGAGCTAACTATCATTCTTGCCGCTGCTTAGCTACTGCTTTTTCGCGGACTAATGTGTACTCTGTGGACGGGACTTTTCGTAGATCCAGTGGTGGTACACCTCCTGTCTCTACTGGCTTCGTGAAAGAACGGGATTCCATGGGCGGTGTTTGACTTGACTGGTCAGCTTCGCCGCTGCTTACCTGCACGGTGGTGTCGCCTATACTTCGCACCTTTTTCTCCGGGAGTGGTTCGGCGTTTAATGTTTGCTCGGGTGTAGGTAGTTCTGCTTTGCTCATGAACCAAATTATAGCATATAGCATACTTTTATGCAAGTATGAGCGATACAATGATATCCTTTCACAGGGCTTAGCACTGTTCAGGTGCCTTGCAAAAATGCTCGTGGTGAGTGACGGCCTCCAGCTGCGCGTATAGCTCGTCCAGTCCGCGGTCGTTTGTCACGAAATAGTCGGCAATGGCGATTGGCCCGCCTTTTTCCAAATTTTCAATTTCCGACCAATCACGTTGGTCAACTTCGCGTGGCTGCATCGGCCGCTCGGGGCGTTTGGCCATGCGTTGATAGCGCAGGTGTTTTGGTGTGACAACGGCGATGACGGACATCTGACCAGGGAATTCGTGCTTGAGGATTTTATATTCACTCCAGGTGTACAAACCGTCCAGGACGATGAGTTTTTGACCAGCGTCAATCAAGTCATGCGCGGATTTGACAACGCGCTTGACCACGAAATCTTTGCCTTCGCGTCGGCGAATTTCCTCGCGGAATTTTTGTTGATTATCCCACGTTGGTTCAATGCCGGCCTCTTCCATGGCTTTGTAGATGATGCCACCAAAGTAAATTTTTGGAATGCCCTTTTTGGTGAAATATTCGACCGCCGAACTTTTGCCGCTGCCGGCCAGACCGACCAGGGCGATGATTTTGCAGCTATGTTCGCTTGTACTCATGGGGATTATTGTAACAACTTCTTAGCCGGTTGGCAAACGGGTGTAGCTATTGGCCGGCTACACTGATCTTTTATGAGCTGCTCGTCGCCTGCCGGATTATTAATTAGTTGACTATTTAGATCCCTGAGGATCTTCAAGATCATGAAGGTCGTTCGTGTACACGGCTTGCTCTGCGGCTGCCAGCCTAGCAGCATTTTGATCTACATGGGTGGGCTGCATCAAATCTTCGATATCGACACCATCAAGGCTGTCCTTGCGTTTCTTTGTATATTGACCGTCTGGTTGGGCAGCCTCCAGGGCAACCTTGCCAAGATCTTGAGACGAACCTTTCGTGCGATCTCCGGTTTCTATTGTTTGTCTTTGTGGTAATGTATCTTTACTATCTTCCATGGTAATTATTCTAGCATATAATTTAACTTTTTGCAAGTATATACGGTAAGCCTTATGAGGCTAGGGCTAGACTTTGATATAATTAAATATATGAAGCGTTTGGCAGTTATCGACGGAAAATCAGTGTTTTACCGAGGGTATTATGCCATGCCGGGGCTGAGTACGGCGGACGGTACGCTGACTGGCGGAGTGTATGGGTTTGTGAGTTTGGCTATTGAGCTGATTAAGAAATTGGAACCGGATTATGTGGCGGTGGCGTGGGACAAGCGCGGCACCAACATTCGTAAGCGGCGAGAATTATATCCAGAGTACAAGGCGGGTCGCAAACCGGCACCCGATGATTTTTATCAGCAAATTCCGATTTTGATGGAGTTGCTGGACGCCTTTGGCTGGCCGCTGTATGAGCTAGATGATTATGAGGCGGACGATATCATGGGTGCGTTTGCCAAGCAAGCGGAGGCGCGCGGCGTGCAAACCTGTCTGCTAACATCGGATTTGGATGCGCTGCAATTGGTGTCGCCCCTCACCAAAGTGTACGCCATGAAAAATGGTCTGAGGAATATTGAGGAATTTACGGCGGAATATTTTGAACAAAAATATGGTATTCGGACGGACCAGTTTTTGGATTTGAAAGCGCTGAAAGGTGATTCGAGTGACAATTTGCCGGGCGTGCCGGGCGTTGGTGAAAAGACAGCGGTGAAATTATTGCAAGCATATGACACGCTGGACGGGGTGTATGCACATTTGGACGAGCAAAAAGGCGCTTTGCGGACAAAGCTTGAAGCGGGCCGCGAGTCGGCGTATTTGACCAAGCAAGTGGCAGAAATTTGGACGGACGCGCCGGTGGAATTGGACTGGGAGGTGGCGGATGTTAACGACTGCGACTTTGCTCGGGTGGCGGAAATTTTGCGGAAATTGGAGTTTCATTCGCTGATCGGGCGGCTGCCAAAGACGATGCAGGCGGTGGATGAGGTAGTAGAGACGGTGGAACTGGAATTGCCGCGCGTCGAAGATTTGCCGGCTGAGCCGCTGTTTGAGGCGGAAAATATTATCTATATTGACCCCTTAGAGCCGGACACGGTGTATATTAATTCCAAGCCTGGCGTGGCGTGGCGCGCAAAGGTTAGTGAAATTGGCTGGTCGATTTGGCAACCGTTGGCGCAGGGCGTGGTGATCGCGGCGGATGTCAAGGTACTGTATCACACGCTAGACGCCCATAACGTGACGGTGCGGTTTCATGAGGTCTGGGATGTTGGGCAGGCGGCGTTTTTGATTGATCCACTCAGGCGCGATCGTAGTATGGCAGCGCTGGCCGGTGATTTTTCTGAGGATAATTCCGCGTCGCGGCAGCTGGCACGACTACGCCAGATTTACCGCCAGCAGCAGGATTATATGGCGACGCATCAACAGATTGCCAGGGTGCTTCGCGAGTTTGATTTTCCGGTGATTTGGCCGCTGTTTCAGATGGAAAAGCGTGGTATGAAACTGGACACGGCGCTGCTTGAGCGGATGGGTGAGGAGCTGAGGTCGGAGGTTGGTCAGCTTGAACAACAAATGTATGCGATGGCTGGGCGTGAGTTCAACGCTGCTAGTCCGGCGCAGTTGTCTGAGGTGTTATTTACAAAATTGCAGCTACCGACGACCGGTATCAAAAAAGGTAAAACGGGCTATTCAACGGGGCAGAAAGAGCTGGATAAACTGCGTGGCCGACACCCAATTATTGAGCTAATTGAGCGGTACCGGGAGCTGACTAAATTGATCAGTACCTACATTGAAGCGCTGCCGAAATTGGTGGCCGAGGACGGGCGGATTCACACCACGTTTAATCAAGACGTCACCAGCACTGGGCGGCTGAGCAGCACAAATCCTAACCTACAGAACATTCCGGTGCGCACGGAACTAGGTCGGAAAATTCGCCAGGCGTTTGTGCCGAGTGAGGGCAAGGTGTTTGTTGGTGCCGATTATTCGCAATTTGAACTGCGACTGGCGGCGGTGCTGGCGGGTGACGAACAGTTAATTAACGATTTTAATAGCGACGTTGATATTCATACCAAGACGGCGGCCGAGACCTACGGTGTGCCGATGGAGCAGGTGACAAAAGCACAGCGTCGTGCGGCCAAGGTGATCAACTTTGGCGTACTGTATGGCATGAGTCCGCACGGGCTGGCGGCAGCTACCGGTATGACCTTTACTGAGGCGAAGCGGTTTATTGAACACTATTTTACGGTGCGCCAGCCAATCCGCCACTATTTGGATACAATTTTAGTTCAAGCGCGCGAACAAGGATTTGTTGAGACCTATTTTGGCCGGCGGCGGCCAACGCCCGACGTCAAGTCGAGCAATTTTATGGTGCGTTCGGCGGCCGAGCGGGCGGCGATGAATATGCCAATTCAGGGCACGGAAGCGGATTTGATGAAGCTGGCGATGATTCGGCTGGAGGACAAATTGGCTGGGCTGGCCGAGCCAATTTTGCAGGTTCACGACTCGATTTTGGTGGAGTGTCGAGCGGAAGATGCTGAGCAAGTCGGCGAAATGATGCGTGCGGAAATGGAAAGTATTTGTCCGGAACTGCCGATTGCGCTAAAAGTGGATGTCGGCGTAGGGCTGCACTGGGACGAGGTGTAGCCGAGGCAATAAATGCAAAACTGGCAGAATATGGTATAATCAACCCATGAGGCGTACGTATAATTCGTTTAATTCTTTTTCCCGGTTTGTGCCAATTTTGCTCGTTATTATTATCACCATCGTGACCATCGTCGCGATTATCAGCATCAGCCGGTCGATATTTGGTGGCAATGAGCAAAAACAGCAGCCAGAAACAACTGAGCAGAAAAAAAGCGACTTACTACAAACCGACGAAGGTCGATCGGTCAGGCTGACAGTGCGTGGCCCGATTGTCGCTAATGAAAAATTCCGTTCGTATCAAATAACTATTGCGCCGTCGTCGCGGGTGATGACGACGTATGAGGGGTATATTGAGAAGCAGCTGAACACCAAGCAGCTGAATAATAACGCCAAGGCCTATGAAGAGTTGGTGTACGCACTGGACAAGCGCAAGATGATGGAGGGCCGGCAGCTGAGCGATGAGCAAAATGACCTGCGCGGTATTTGTGCGACCGGCAAGGTGTATAAATTTGAATTGTTGATGAATGGAACAGCGATCAAGGCACTATGGACGTCAGATTGTGGCGGCTCCAAGGGCTCGGCGGTTGCTAATGTCGAGGAAATTGTCGATATGTTTATCAAGCAAATCCCTGACGGTAGCAAAATGGCCACCTCTATCGGGCTGTACCAGCGGGATACGCTGTTTAAGTTTTAGGAGCGTCCTATGCCGGAACTTCCCGAAGTCGAGACGGTTCGCCGCGGGTTGGCGGAGCTGTTGCCGGGCCGAGTGGTGGCGCGAGTGGCAGTGTTTGACTCGCCGAAGAGTTTTCCGAATGCGCCGGCTGACGTTGAACAATTTTTGTACGGCGCGCGGGTGACGGCGGTGCGGCGGCGGGCAAAGGTGCTGATGATTGATCTGGATACTCGTTATACATTGGTGGTGCATTTGAAGATGACGGGGCAGCTAGTTTTTCGCCAAGGTTCTAGCCATGGCGCTCGGGTATCCCCAAAAAAATCTCGGGGCCCACGTAACGTTGCCCAAGATTTTTCTGCGGATACCGCTCGCGAGATCGACGACTTCGCTGGCGGGCATCCAAACGACAGCTTAATCGGCGAGCTGCCGGACCGGTCGACGCGGGTGCAGATTGATTTTGTGGACGGGTCGCGGCTGTTTTTTAACGATCAGCGCAAATTTGGCTGGATGAAATTATTACCGACTGATGAAGTGAAAAATTTACCGTTCATGCAAAAAGTTGGCCCAGAACCGCTTGATCCCAATACACGCGCCGAGGACTTTATCCAACGGATTCGCCGCCGCCAAAATTCGATGATCAAGCCGGCGTTTCTTGACCAGGCGGTGATCGCCGGGGTTGGTAATATTTATGCTGACGAGGCGTTGTGGGCGGCACGTCTTCATCCGCAAACGCGGGTAAAAAACGTTAGCGATCAGCAGCTGAATACATTATTTAATGAGCTGCGGCAAATTTTGCAGTTAAGTATTGATCAGGGCGGCTCGACGGATAAAAATTATGTTGATGCTGAGGGCCGGAAAGGCAATTATCTGACATTTGCTCGTGTATTTCGCCGCGAAGGTCAGGCCTGTCATCGTCACCCCGACCAAGAGGTCATTAAGCTAAAAGTCGGCGGTCGTGGTACGCATGTGTGTCCAGTGTGCCAGAAGCCACCAGTATTTGACAAATAGTTATTTATAGTGTATATTACAGGAATATGGCAGGAATAGATCAACCACCACGCAATGGTCAATTTGGTAAAGAGTCGGATTGGGAGCGGTCGGAGATATTGGGTGATCCAGATGACGTGGATGCTGAACTGGAGGCCCTAGTAGAGAAAGCAGAGCATGCTTCTGAGGTTAGAGATAATGTTGCTTTTTGGATCAATAACATGCTAGAGAAGCATGGCGTGAACACAATTTATCAGCTGGGATTGAGTGATGAAGAGTCGTCCAAAAGAGAGGATGCTGTCTTTGAGGTCTACCGACAAGATGTAGAAAACGGTGATTTTAGCAAGCTAGATATTTCAGCTCTTAATGAGTGTCGAGGTGATAAGTTAGCACTGGCTGCGGCGATTGATTTTCAGCTACGGGTTTACCTTGCAAAGCGTATTGCGGGTGAAATATTTGTGATAATGTGTGCGTCACCTGAGCTGGATTCTCAACGCGTGATGGATGGCACCGATAAAACAGACATGATCGCAGACCATCTGCTGGTGCTTGATGAGACGTCCCACTCGCCTTGGTTTGGTTTTCTCAATGAAGCACTTGGTGGTGAGGATGTTTCACCAGAACAGGTGGAGCGGGTAATGGATGCTCAGGCTGCTGCTAATAAAACAGGCGATCCATATGAGAAATCTCGTGAGTTTTATGACCGCATATTTATGGAAACTGGCGGTGGGCTTTCTGCGGTGCAAACAGCATTGGTAGCGTATGATATTGCTGGCCTTGCTATGAAAGAGATGACTGATCAGGCTAGTGGCGGGGAATACGCATACTGCATAGAGAAATTGCAGCGTAATGGTTTATCTAATGAGCAAATAACTACGTTGATAGCTGCATATAAAGAGATTATGCAAAAGCCGCCTAAAGCGGAAGAATAAATCAGTATACCAAAAGCTATTACCTAGGGGGGTATTTGCTATAATTAAGTCGTGATCTATCTCTTTTATGGCGACAACGAATTTGAAAAACGGGCAGCGCTTGCGGCGCTGGTTGGTGATATGGAGGTAGTACGGCGCGACGGTGAAGAACTGACGGCCGCCGAGATCTGTGAAGTGGTGATGGGGCAGAGCCTGTTCATGCTAGAGCAGGCGGTGATCATTACTGATGCGAGTCAGAATACGGCGCTATGGCGTGATTTGCCGGAGTTGCTTGGTGATACGGCGACCACGGTTGTCCTTCTGGAGACGAAGCTTGATAAGCGTACAAAAACGTATAAGTGGCTGAAAAGTCATGCCGAGGTAAGGGAATACGCTTATTTCACTGAACGCCAAAAGCCGCAGCTGAGCACGTGGTGTGTTGAGCGAGCCAAGGTGCATGGGGCAGTATTGACAGCGGCGCAGGCGACGGCACTGATTGATCGGTTGGGGTTTGATCAGCTACGGCTTGACCTGGTGTTGCAGCAGTTGGCCCTGGCTGGCGAACTGAATGATGAGTTAATTAATGCACTGGTGCCGCTAGCTCCGGCTGAAAGTGCGTTTGAGTTGTTTGCGGCAATGCTGGATGACGACTGGGGGAAAGTGCGCGCGATCATTGCCTATCTCGAGGCGGAGAACGGTGATGATGGGGCGTACCAGACGCTGGGGCTATTGGTCTCACAGTTGGTGCAGCTGAACGCGCTGGTGCTATCTGGCGGTGACACGGGGGCGGTGGCTCGTGATTTTGCAGCCCATCCGTATGCACTGCGAAAGGTAGCGCCGTATGCAAGGCGGACGACACCGGCGCAACTTGCGGTAATTAACTCTGCCTTAGCGCAGGCTGATGAACAGATGAAAACGACCCGCGTGTCGCCGTGGCTATTGGTTGAGGTGGCGCTGGTTGATACTGCTAGACATATAACATAACATAGTAAAATACTCCCGCCAACCGACGGGAGTATTGTTGATGCAATCGTGAATGGCTAATTAGCCTCTTTGGCAGCTGGCTTTTTTGCAGCTGATTTTTTGGTAGCGGTTGACTTGGCAGTGGTTTTTGCCGCTGTCTTTGCTGGGGTTTTGGCAGCTGGTTTTTTGGTTACTTCAAGCTTAACACCGGCTTTTTTCGCGATAGCTGAGAGGGTACTCTTGCGCCGAGCGGCAGTGTTTTTCTTCAGCAGGTTCTTCTTAACAGCAGTGTCAAGCTCACTGTGAGCAGCAGCTAGTGTTGCGGCGCTTGGCTCGGCCATAAAGGCCTTGACGGCTGACTTGATGTCGCGCTTGATACCGATATTGCGCTCGCGGCGCTTTAGAGTTTGTTTGGCCCGTTTGATGGCGGATTTGATGATTGGCATAGATTTCCTTTACCTCTATAAATTTGTTTCGCTAATCAAGGATGGATTATACAGAAAAACCCAATAAAAGTAAAGAGTGGCTCGCATTGACGATAATCTATTGACTTTCCTGAAATGCTTATGTATAATGTGACTCAAAGGTATAAACAAAAATAAACAGGGACACAACAATGGCGAGCCAGTCACAAAAGCAGCAGATTATTCAGAGCATCAAAGATGTGACTAATATCTTGGTGACGGTGAGCGCTGATCCATCGGTGGACGAGCTATCGGCAGCGCTGGGGCTAACAATTTTCCTGAATAAACTGGGCAAGCACGCCACGGCTGTTTTTAGTGGCAAAGTTCCGCCGGCGATTTCGTTCCTCGAGCCGGATGAGACGTTTGAAGCTACAGCGGACAGCCTGCGTGATTTTATCATCGCGCTCGATAAGGAAAAGGCCGATCATCTGCGCTACAAGGTGGTTGATGATGCGGTGAAGATTTTTATCACGCCGTACCGGGCGACAATTACCGAGGCTGATTTAGAGTTTTCGCAGGGCGATTATAACATTGAATTGGTGCTTGCGTTGAATGTTGAGAGTCAGGATCATCTCGACAAGGCGTTGACGGCCCATGGCAAGATTTTGCATGATGCAGTGGTGTCGACGGTGACTGCTGGTATGGTGAGGAGTAGTCTCGGGACGGTTGATTGGCATGATGATAAGGCATCAGGCGTGAGCGAGATGCTGGTTGACCTGATTGATGAGTTACGAACACCGAAAGTGACCATGGATGAGCAGATCGCAACAGCACTGCTGACCGGTGTTGTGGCGGCGACGGAGCGGTTCAGTAATAACCTAACCTCGTCGCGGGTGATGACGTTGGCGGCAGAGCTGATGGCGGTTGGCGCGAACCAGCAATTGATTGCTACCAAGTTGGCTGAGGGGCAGGCGATTAAAGCCGAGGAGCACTCAGAGCCAGAGCAATCAAAGCAGGCGGCCGATGCAGCTGATGATGAGACGCAGGATAATGACGGCCAGGATGGTGCTAATTTTAAGGTTGAACGGGGAAAACGCTCGAAGCCAGCTGAGTCAAAAAGAGATGATGGCGCGTTGTCGATTAGCCACGAGCGGCGGGGTAGCCTTGATGATGTGGCCAAGCAGACTCGGGCCGAAGAGCAGGATGCAGCGGCCCGCGCGGCCACGGCGCAGCTTGATCGCCTTCGGGCGGCGTCAGTGACGAGCGGGCGGAGCAGTGCGACATCGACATCGCAACCAATCAGTGCGTCAGTGTCGGCTGAGCCAGAAACGGCTACACCACTCCTGGGTGGAACGTTGAACGCAACGACGGAGCGGGCGGCTGAGGATAAGCGCCGCGATCTTGACACTGATCAAAACAAGACTATCTTGCATCACGGTACCTATGTTGGTGCGTCGCGGCCGGCCCTCGGCGAATCGCCGTTGAATGCCGCCATGGGGAAGTCTGATGAACCGCCGAGCGTTGACCCGTTTGCGACCACCAATAAAGACGAAGCGGTCATTGCCGCGCTAAAAGAGGAGACGCAGGCGCTGGCTGACAAGCAGACTCAATCTACCGCGCCGCCATCGCTGCCAGATTCTGAGCGCGACGCCCGCGCGGCAATTACCGAGGCGCTGGCTGCTGCACCGCCGCTTAAACCCGCGGCTTCGCCTGCTCCGGTAGTTTCATCTTCGCCGCTACCGACAGTGTCGTCTGCTCCGGCTACGCTCGCTGATATTGAGTCTAATGTGATGCATGGCTTGCCACCGCTGCCTGATTTCTCTGACTTCTCAGGATCAGGTTTACCACCGCTGCCACCAGCTCCGGTCGGTGCTGCCGATGGTGGACTGCCAGCGTTGAACACATCGCCTTCAGTGCCATCCGCCCCGGCGCCGCCGCGCACCTTTAATCCGTCCCAGTTCCAGATCCCGGGGCAAAAATAGTCCATGGATGAGGTGCTGCTCATTGATAAGCCAGCTGGCATGACGAGTTTTGGAGTAGTAGCGCGGTTGCGGCGGGTGCTCAGTCAGGCGGCGGGCAAAAAAGTGAAAGTTGGCCATACTGGTACGCTTGATCCGTTCGCTACGGGACTGATGATTATCGTGACGGGCAAGAAGTGCCGTGAGGCTGATACCTTTACGAAGCTTGATAAGTGGTATGAAGCGGAGCTGATACTTGGCGAGATATCGACGACCGGTGATCCTGAGGGTGAACTGACTCGCGTGTCGGAGCGGCAGCCGCCTCGCAGTGAGGTTGAAGCGGTACTCGGTACGTTTGAGGGTGAAATTAAACAGCGCCCACCGATATTTAGCGCTATCAAGATCAATGGCCGTCGGGCCTATCAGCTGGCACGTCAGGGTCAGCCGGTCGATATGCCAGAGCGCATCGTGTTGATCTATGCCCTGGAGCTTGTCGCCTATGAGTATCCTCGTTTGGTGATTCGAGCGTATGTTTCGAGTGGTACGTATATTCGGAGCTTAGCGGTTGATATTGGTCAGAAGCTAGGAACAGGGGCCTACTGCCGCCAGCTACGCCGCCAGGCTATCGCTGAATATGACGTCGCTCAGGCAAAACCATTAGCGGATTTTGGGATTTCGTCTTGAAGTGCTATTATCAGAGCATGGGTAGGCAGACAGGTTTTACAATCGTTGAACTATTAATTGTGATGGTCGTAATTGCAATTTTAGCGGCCATCGGTATTGTGGCGTATTCGGGCGTGCGCCAGGACGCTACTGATACCAAGATCCGTTCCATCGTCAAGATCGCTGGGGACGCGTTGCAGATATATGACACACAGAAACGAACGCTGCCGTCAGGACAGGGGACGTTCAACAACGCTAATAGCGTTGACTCACTTGTACCACAGTATATCCAGCCGGGGTATCGCGAGGGTGTCAGCAGCAAGAACGCGTCAAATCCAAACGATATTTTTGTTTGGTATCCGTGCAAAGATACCTCCGGCAAGGTGACAGGTATCGCGGTATTTGCGGCCCTTAATTCTGCCAAGCCGCAGGAGTCGGCCCAGGTTAATGCGGTCAAGGCGACCTGTAACATTCCGGGCGCAGCCGTGCCGACCACCGGCAAGCCAGCGTATAATTACGTGCAGACATTTTAGCAAATGCAGCTGATTTGCGTTTTTAGCGTAGCATTGGTATAATGACGAGGCTATGATTAGCAAAGACGATAAAGCGAAAGCAATTGCTTTGACTCAGGTCAATAAGGACGACGTTGGCAGCCCGCAGGCGCAGGTGTCGATCTTGACGGCTCGTATCAAAGAGGTCACCAAGCACCTGAAGGCGAATAAGCACGACTTCATGGCACGCCGTGGCTTAATCCAGATGGTTGGCAAGCGTAAGCGCCTGCTCAGATACCTGGAGCGAACTGATTTTGAGAGTTATAAAGCGGTTGTGGCTGCCCTGGGTCTGCGTAAATAGTCGCGCCGGGTAGTTGTACGGATATCCACCTTGATATATCACGAGGTGGGTATTTTGATTTAACGTGGCGTAGCTACAAAAACTGTCCGGCCGTCAGCCGCGCCGCCGAGGGTGCATGAATAGAGGGTAAGCTGTGGCTTGTTGGTTCGGTTTTCGATGTGAACGGCATCCGGCTTGATGTCAAATAACTGAGATATGACGTAGGTATAGCGCCTGCCACGGTAGTCAATGATTATTTCATCGCCAATGCGTAGTTTATCAATATTGTAGAATGGTGATTTTTGGATAGTTTGCTGCGGCGTCAAGCCCATGATAAATCGATGGGCCGACAAGACGAAGTTGCCGCCGTCGACTGGATTGCCATTCTCTGGCCGACGCCACCACGCACCCCGCTCCATAGTCTCGGCGCCGCCAGTAGCGTACGGCACGTTAATGTCAATTTTGGGAATATAGAGGCGGTCCTCGGTGATCTTGGTTTCTGGCGTAACGGCGAGAAGCTGGGTGGTTTCGTTATGCGTTGGATCAATGAGCTGAGCGCGAAAGAATGGACTAAACGCCGTGATGAGCGTGTAGCCGCCGCCAGCGAGCATGATGATAGCCAGACTCATACTGAGCCATCGGCGGCGGTTTTTGACGTGGGTTGTCTGCTTCACTTGTTAATTGTAGCATGGGCGGGTCAGCCTAGCAGCATGAGCCGTTGTTTTATTGGGATGAGCCGATCTGTTTTTTGGGGTGCTGTTTGACTTTTTATAGTTTTTATGCTAAATTACAGATTATGAGTGAATATGCACCGCAGGCTGATAAATTACCGCCAGATGTGGCTAAGCAAGCGGCAAGAGTCAGTGAAGTTGTGGCTGCTGTTAAGAAGCAGATTGGTCCGGATGGGGGACGATTAAGTGATGGCCCGCTGCATCTCGAGAAGTTGGAAGAGCCAAGTGCTGATGACCATAGCCCAAGGTTTACGAATGCGGATGACTTTTGGAAAAACGGTATGGATCCGTCGCAAGACGGCTCTGATACATCCGAAAAACTATTTGTCAATAATTTTTGGCAGTACTTCTTTCCTGATGAAATGTTTGAGAAGGACGAGCTGTTGGGCTCGGTTGTGCTAAGCAAACCACCGCGACAACGGTTGAAGCTGGCGGGAGGAGAGCTCCTCACATCGGTTCAGCGGCTGTTTGGGATGTTATTTGAGGATACCAATATTGATAGTCACAAACTTGCTACCCTGGAGTCAGCAGCTGGTGAAGAGCACCTTACCGATCTTAAGGAGGCAATGTTTATGCTCTATAAGCTGGCGCTACATACGGTTACTCAACAAAATGTTATTGAGGCTGAGTGCTCAAGTGCGCATGAGTATTTGTGCAAATAGGAGTTCGGTATGGTAAGAAACATAAATGCAGAGCCATCAAGGATAAGTCGGCGCGGTCTGTTGTTTGGTGCGGCTGGAGCAGTGGCGGCTACGACTGGTGGGCTGCTTATGAACCGTGGCGATGAAAGTCAACGGATACTATCGGTAGAGACGAATGCCTCGAAGCTTGACCTTGAAAGGGCGTATGAGATATATGGTCAAGCCCGTGACATGTTTCGGCGATGTATTGAGGGTGCGCCTGTGTTTACGAGCGAAATGCCGCCGATATTACCACCACCCGCATCGGTATCTGTCTCTCGAGGCGGAGGTAAGCGCGGTTTTATGACGGGGAGTGCGCTACTGCGTAAGGCCGGTCATTCTGAGCGAGCAGTGATAGGCACGGGAGTCTCTTCGGATTTGGGTGATGATAGTAGGGTGCGCGTAGCCGTCGCGTTTGAGCTGTTGGCGGGCAAACCCGAAGCTAAGATCGCTGAGCTGATGGCGGTTTGGGGAGTATCGAGGCGAGGGTTACCGACAGAACGTGCCTTTCGGGATATACTGTATGAAATTGATCCGGAAGAGCTGATGCTATCCTTTGTGCCAGTATCTCAGAGGCAACCGACAGCGCCAACTAGTGAGCAGCCGTATGAGTGGACTGCTATGCTGCCGGGAATGGAGAGTTTTAATGTGATACAACAAGTCATTGGTGCGGCTGGCGGTAGCTCACCGGAAGTGTTGTTACCAACGCCAAAGGTTTTGGACCGAGTAAGTGAGCAGCTCGCTGCGGTTCGGGATGCGTTTGGTCGGGCTGGCTTCCTCTAAAGCATGCGGCGCTGTGATATAATAGAAAGCACGAATATAACCCGCAGACGGTGATGGATGTGTGGTGTGTTGATAGTAAACCAGCATGCATACACCTGTTACTGTCTTTGCGAGAAAGAGAGGATCTATGGCAATTATTAATCCAAGTGGTAAGGAGATTTTTTCGGTTACTACTGAATTATGCGGGCGGCCGTTGACGCTGGAAGTCAACCGCGTCGGTTTTCGGACGACTGGTAGTGTGCTGGTGCGCTATGGCGATACGGTGGTGCTGGGCAGTGCCCAGGTAGGTAGCCAGCCGGTGCAGCTGGATTATTTCCCGCTGTCGATTGATTATGAAGAACGATTTTATGCGGCAGGCAAAATTTCTGGCTCGCGGTTTATCAAGCGCGAGGGCCGGCCGAGTGACGAGGCGGTGCTGATCGGCCGGTTGATCGACCGTCCGATTCGGCCGCTGTTCCCGAAAGGCTACCGCCAAGAAGTGCAAGTGGTGGCGACGGTCTTAAGTATGGATCCGGATTTCCGTCCGGATGTGGTGGCGATGATTGCGGCGTCGAGCGCCTTGATGCTCACTGGGACGCCGTTTGACGGGCCGGTGGCGGGCCTGCGGGTGGGTCGCGTGAATGGCGAGTTTAAGGCCTTTTTGACGCCGGAGGAGCGTGAGCAATCTGATTTGGATCTGGTGGTGGCTGGCATCGAGAGCGGCATCACCATGGTGGAAGCTGGTGCCAAGGAAGTATCAGAAGAGGTAATTGTCGATGCGATGGCCTGGGCGCACCAGATGATGCAGCCGGCGATTGACTTGCAGCGAGAGTTGGCAGCTAAAGTGGCGCCAGCTGTGCAGGAATATGAATTAGTTTTACCTGACGAAGCTATCCAGCAGACGGCTGACGAATGGGTTGACGGTAAATTAGGCGAGAAAATTCGCCGGCCGTACCCGGAGCGCAACGAGGTAGTTAACGAGATTCGCTGGGCATTCCACGAAGCGATGGCCGAAAAGTTGGGTTTGAATGCTGAGGAGTACGACGAAGTGCGCGACGAATACGATGAAGCATTTACCTTGGCGTTGCATAAAGATGTTCGCCGCGGTATCGTCGAGGATAATATGCGTCCAGACGGTCGTAAATTGACGGAAATCCGCCCGCTCAGCTCAGAGGTTGGTTTGTTGCCACGAGCACACGGTTCGAGCTTGTTTACCCGCGGCGTGACGCAGGGTATGAACATTGTGACTTTGGCGCCGCTGAGTTACGCGCAGCTGGTTGATACTATGGAGGTTAACGACGGCGAGCGGCGCTATATGCATCATTACAATGCGCCGGGCTATACGGTTGGCGAGGTTAAGCGGATGGGCAGTCCGGGCCGGCGCGAGATTGGCCACGGCTATTTGGCGGAGCGCGCCTTGACGCCGGTGCTGCCGAGTGAAGAAGACTTCCCATACGCCATCCGTAGTGTCACCGAAATCATGAGCCAGAACGGTTCGACGTCGATGGCAGCGACCTGTTCAAGCTGTCTGGCGCTGATGGATGCTGGCGTGCCTCTCTCGGCGCCGGTTAGCGGCATTGCCATGGGTCTGATGATGGACGGTGATACGCCGTACGTACTGAGCGATATTGCCGATGCTGAGGATTTTGCCGGCGATATGGATTTCAAGGTGACTGGTACAGCCAAGGGCATCACCGCGCTGCAGATGGATATGAAAGTGCATGGTTTGTCGGTGACAGTGCTGCGCCAAGCGATTGAACAGAGTAAGGCTGGTCGGGCGCATATTTTGCAGCATATGTTGAGTGTGCTGCCAGCGCCGCGGGAGACACTTAGCCCGTACGCGCCGCGGATTGAAAAGCTAAAAATTGATCCAGATAAAATCGGCGCGGTCATCGGCAAGGGCGGCGAGGTGATTAATAAAATTACCAGCGAGACTGGCGCTGAGGTTGATATCAAGGAAGACGGCTTGATTACTATCGCCAGTCCAGACGGTGCATCGATCGAGAAAGCACTTGCCTGGATTAAAAGCCTGGTCGAAGAGCCAGAGGTTAGCAAAATTTACGAAGGCAAGGTGGTCAGTATCAAAGATTTCGGAGCGTTCGTGAATATTCTGCCGGGAGTTGACGGGATGGTGCATATCTCGAAGCTGGCCGATCACCGCGTGGCTAAGGTGACTGATGTGGTCAAGGAAGGACAAACCGTTCGCGTGAAAATCACCGGTATCGATGAACGCGGTAAAATTAACTTGACGATGATCGGGTTATAACTTTTGCTTTTTAGCAAAATACGATACAATGAGAATGTAAGAGTAATTGAGGGGGATTATGGACGACAAAAATAATAAGAACGTACCACAACCGACAGCAACATCGCCCGTGGCGACCGAGCAGACTGCTCCGGCGCCCTCGCAGCCAGTACCACCGGTGCCGCAACCACAGCAGCCACTGCAGCAAGGTGTACCGATGCAGCCCAAGAAAGGGTTGAGCAAGGGCGCGCTATGGGGTATCATTGGCGGTTCAATAGGTTTGATAGTTATCGTGGTTGGCATTGTGCTGGCTGTTATATTCCTTGGTGGGCCATCAAAAGCCGACTACCAAGAAGCTGCTAAGACACTGAAGGAGTTTGACGGTAACAGCCTCAACTCGGCACTCAAGTCGTCGAATGCTGATAACGCAAAGAAGCTGATTGAAGAGGCGGTGGGACGTGCTGATTCGATGATGAAGAAGCTTGATTCATCGAAGATTATGCGCGACGAGGAGACCAAAAAATCCTTTGGCGAGTACAAGACTGCCTATGAGAAGGTGCGCCCAAATATGCTTGCCATCGCCAATCTGATAGGAGATATGAAAGACTTCTCCAAGAAGTGTTCACCGAGCTATTTTAGCTATATCGGTAAGCCAGCAGATGAAGTTAGGAAGCTCTACGATGAAAAAATGAGCGGCTGCTATCAGTTACTCGATAACATTACCAAATCAGAGCAAAAAGAAGTGCAGGACTTTGGTAAGCAGATGAAGGAGTATTACAAGGCGTTAGGTGATTTCTTTGTAGCACGCGCCAATAAAGATTACAGTGTTCAGGCACCGCGCCTGTCGTCAGGCAGATCAAACCCGCTATCCAGTTTTGCCAAGAAAATCCAAGAATCAAATTTGCAGAAGCACGAAAAAGACTTCATCAATCTAGTGAAAGAAAAAGCTGAAAAGTAATTTTCGCCTCGGCAGCAAGCAAAACACCTCGCATAGTGACGAGGTGTTTTGTATAATAGAAATATGGATGAGGCGGCGCAACTGGAGGTTTTGGCGGCAGAGATTATCGCTGGTGATATTTGTCATGACTTGGCGCTGCAGGCGACGCAGCTGGTGATGGGTGATGGCCGAGCTGACGCAGACATTATATTTATCGGTGAAGCGCCGGGAAAAAACGAAGACCTTCAGGGCAAACCATTCGTTGGGGCAGCTGGTACATTTCTTGACGAGATGTTAGCCGCAGCCCAGTTACGTCGTCAAGATGTCTATATCACCAATATCGTTAAATATCGGCCGCCAAACAATCGTGACCCGCTGCCGGAGGAGAAGCGCGCTTTTTGGCCGTATTTGATGCGCCAATTGCAAATTATTCAGCCAAAGGTAGTCATCACATTGGGTCGGCATAGCGGCATGGCATTCATTCCCGACTTGGCGATTTCGCGTGATCATGGTAATCCGCGCTGGGCACAATTCAACGGTTTGAAGTTCTTGGTGATTCCGCTGTATCATCCGGCAGCAGCGCTGTATAATGGAGCATTACGGCAGACGTTAATTGATGATTTTGTGCGGGCGGCGCAATTGGCCGCCCAGGCGAGCGCCTGAGCTATTTTTGACAAGAGTTAGCGCCCCGTGCTATAATGGACGCAATTGTTAGGGGATAGATTTGTCGTACGTTGCTCCGTGTCTATCGCCTGTCATTCTAATTTTGCAAGGTATATTTTTATAAAAGGAGAACAATACGCATGGGCCAAAGACGACTCGCAACGCCGAAGGGTGATGATCAGTCAAAACGACCAGCTACAAAAAAAAGTAATACGGCGGTGATGAATAGCACCACCACTCGCAAGGGCGAGGTGTTTCGGGCGCAGCGGCGGACGAGCGAGAATGTTAACCTCAGGGCGTCGCAGCACGTGATTGATATTCCGGTCAACAAATCAGTTTACAACGGCTATGGCGGTGAGCAATTTAGCGCCAAAATGCAGCCAAAACGGGTCCGCGGCGGCAAGCCAAAGTTGAGGATTATCCCAATCGGTGGTGTCGGCGAAATGGGCATCGGTAAAAATATGAACGCCATTGAGTATGACGATGAGATTATCATTGTGGACATGGGTTTCCTGTTTCCGGGCAGCGATTATCCAGGTATCAACTACATTACGCCAGACATCACCTGGCTCGAGGAAAATAAGCACAAGATCAAGGCGCACGTGTTCACTCACGGACACCTCGATCACATCGGTTCCTTCCGGCACTTTATCCACCGAATTCCAGCGCCGGTCTATGCGTCGAAATTTACTATCGGCATGCTGGATAAGTCGATGGCTGATGCGGACACCGATTTTCAGCCAGACTTTCGAGTGATGGATCCATTGAGTCATGAAATTGTTCAAGTGTCTAAGCACTTTTCGGTTGAATTGGTGCGGGTGAACCACTCCATCCCTGATTCGACGGCGGTGATCATTCGGACGCCGCTGGGCGTAGTGATTGACTCTGGTGACTGGCGATTTGAGGAAAGTCCAGTTGACGGCCAGAAGTTTGATCTTGAGCGTATGACAGAGATTGCCGCCAAAGAGGGCGTGTTGATGTTTATGAATGAATCGACCAACTGTGAATCAGAGGGGACGCACACGCACACGGAGTTTGATATTCAATATTCCATCGGTCAGGTGATGGATAAATTTAGTAACAGCCGGGTGATTTTAAGCTGTTTTTCATCACAGGTGCACCGCTTGCAATTGATTTTGGAAGAAGCACACAAGCACGGCCGCAAGGTGGCATTTGCCGGCTTTTCAATGATTCAGAACTTGGAAGTGGCGCTGCGCTCGGGAACTATCAAGATCCCGAAAGACACTGTCATGAAGATGGAGGATATCATCAAGCTGCCGGATAACCAAATCACCGTGGTCTGTACTGGTTCGCAGGGTGAATTTAATGCCGTGTTGAGCCGCATGGCGACTGGCGCGCATAAATACATGAAGATTAAAGGCTCTGACGTGGTGGTGTTTAGCTCTAACCCAATTCCGGGCAACGAGAAAAACGTGGTGCGAACAGTTGATGGCTTGATGCGCGAAGGTTCTGATGTGATTCAGAACGGCAAGACACACTTGACGGGGATTGGACCGCTGCATTTGTCGGGTCATGGTTACTACGACGATCACGTTAAGTTGATTAACGCCCTGAACCCAACGTACTATATGCCAATTCACGGCGAATTTCACATGTTGGTTTACAATGCTCGGCTGGCAGAAAAAGAGTGCGGTATTCCTAGGAAGAATATCTTTGTGTGTGACGCTGGTGACATTATTGAAATTGATATTGAACGGCAGGCTAAGAAAGCCGGTCGAATTCAAGTTGGCGGTGTGATGTATGACGATACGGGCGCTATCGTTTCTGAGGTGGTGTTAAAAGACCGCATCCATATGTCTCAGGAAGGTATGTTTGTGGTGGTGTTAACGGTACAGCGTGGCACGGGACGGTTACTAACCAGCCCAGACATTATTTCCCGCGGTTTCATCTATCTACGCGATTCCGAGGAATTGATGAATATGATTCGCCAGTACTTGAAGCAGAAGGCAGCGCGCAGTTTTGCTGGTAAGTATGATCTTGACGTGGTGAAAAAAGAGATTAAGGACGAAGTTACGCACATTCTGTACGACCAGACGCGCCGGACGCCGATTGTCATCCCGGTAATTAACGAAGTCGGCGGTTTGAAAACGGTAAAACCGACTACTGCTTCGAATGCTTCTACTGCAAAGACACCGGTGCGCAGCAAAAAACCTACCATCGCTTCAGCGGCGGAACCGAAAATGACTCTGCCAACTATGCCGCGCCGCCGTTTCCCGCGCCGCCAGGTGCCAGACACCGAGGCGAATGATACCAAGGCTCGAGAGGTCGGCCGAGTGCGCGCGTACTAGCCACGCTTGCTATTTGTTGTAAAATATGCTACAATGTGAATGTCGGTAAAGTGATATAATAAAAATAGTTATGCCAAAAAAACGAAAATCTACCCGCAAGAAATCAGTTTCCACAGCTCCAAAGCATGATGTGCCGAGCGGCTTTTGGGCGCAAGTCGGCGCGGTGCTGCTCGTCGTGTTGTCGCTCCTGTTAGTGGTGGCGTGGTTCGGTGTTGGTGGTCCGGTGCTGGAGTGGCTACATAAGGCGACTCTGAGCATGCTTGGTTACGCGATGTATGGGCTGCCGATTTTGCTAATATATATTGCTGTGGAGATTTTCCGCGCGGAGAATAATCGGTTGCCGCTGGCGATGAAATTAGCAGCCATCCTCGAAGTAGTGTGGCTGTCAGGGCTGTTTGGGCTAGTAAAAACACCAGCTCGGCCGGAGGCTGGTGGGTTCATCGGCGATACGGCTAATCGAGCGATGAGTGCCATGGTCGACCCGGGCATCGCTGCTTTGATATATGTGGTGCTCATTGTCATCACGGCGTTATTTATTACCCAGACGTCGCCGTTTACGGTGATCAAGAAAGTAGCCGAGGCGTTCAAGCGCGACCACTCCGAGGAGGATAACAATGCGGCAGTCATGAAGAAGGCGGCTCGCGAGGATGCGGCCAGCGCCAAATCATCGAGCAACATCAAGCTCAATGCCGGTGTCCCAACCGTCGATCCAGTCACGCCAAAGGACAGAAGGACGTCACCGCTGAGCAGTCTGCGCGGTAGCGTGGCGCGGGACAAGGCAGCTGAGGAGCAAGCAGCACTAGTGGCGGCACACGACCCGAACTGGCAGGCGCCGAGCCTTGATCTGCTAGAGAAAAAGCAAAGTCCAGCTGACGCTGGTGATATTCGGCAAAACGCACAGATTATTCACGATACCCTAGCAGAGTTCAATATCGATGTGGAGATGGAAGACGCAAATATTGGGCCGAAAGTGACGCAGTATACCTTGCGACCGCCGAGTGGTGTGAAGTTGACACGCATCACGGCGCTGGAGACGAATATTGCTTTGAATTTAGCGGCGCAGAGCTTGCGGATTGAAGCGCCAATTCCTGGGCAAAAAGCCGTTGGTATTGAGGTGCCAAATCGCCGAGCGGCTGATGTGCGGCTGTATGGCGTTCTGGATTCTAAACAATGGAAGAATGCTCGTGAACCATTGAGTTTCGCTATCGGTAAAGATATTTCTGGTGAAGCAGTGGTCGGTGAACTGAATAAAATGCCACATATGTTGATCGCTGGACAGACTGGTTCTGGTAAGTCGGTAATGATTAACACCTTGCTGACGAGTTTGCTATATCGCAACAGTCCAAGCGATATGAAGTTGATTTTGGTTGACCCGAAGCAGGTGGAAATGGCACCGTACGAAGACATCCCACATTTGCTGACTCCGGTGATTACTGAGCCAGAAAAGACTATTTCGGCCTTGAAATGGGCGGTCAATGAGATGGAGCGGCGCTATAAGCTGTTGGCGGCCGAGAAGATTCGCGATATTAAAGGGTATAATCAACGGCTAGCTACGCGAGCTAAAAAAATCCCGGTAGCGGACGCCGATGGCAATATTCAACAGCACGAAGACGGGGCGATGCCGTACATCGTTATCGTAATTGACGAGCTAGCCGATTTGATGATGGTGGCGGCACGCGACGTCGAGGCGCTGATCGTTCGCTTGGCGCAGAAAGCGCGGGCGGTGGGTATCCACCTGGTCTTGGCAACGCAGCGGCCGAGCGTTGACGTGATTACTGGTTTGATCAAGGCGAACGTGCCGGCGCGTATCGGCTTTACCGTGGCGTCGCAGGTTGACTCGCGGACCATTCTTGATCAAATTGGGGCTGAGAAGCTGCTTGGTCAGGGTGATATGCTGCTGTATACGCCGAGTATGAGCAAGCCAAAGCGCATTCAAGGTGCGTGGGTGACCGATGATGAGGTCAATAAAATTACTGATCACCTGCGGATGCAGTCAGCACCGCAGTACAATGATGAGGTGGTGGCGCAGCCGGTACAACTAAATGGTAAGGGCGGCATAGCAGTTGATTTTAGCGGCAATGGTGAAGACGAAGCATTTATGGACGCGGTGCGAGTGGTGATTGAGGGCGGCAAGGCCTCTACCAGCTATCTGCAACGGCGGCTACGGATTGGCTACGGCAAGGCAGCGCGACTGATTGAAGAGATGGAAGAGCGTGGCATTGTCGGTCCAGCGAACGGCTCAAAAGCTCGTGATGTTTTGGTCTCAAGTGTCGATGAGCTAGGGCAATAGCTAGCTTGACATAATTATTTTATAGGTTATAATACGCTAAGTGAGAAGTTGATTTGTATGTGGAAGGATGGCTACATGGCGCACATAAGTTGTAGAAATAATGGAGAATTATCTCCTGATAGTAAAGGCGACAAGTTAAGAAAGCTTCTTGTGCTGGGGGTTGCTGCAGTCACGTTAGCCGTATCGGGTATACTTGGGTATAGTCTTGGCCGGTCACACGATGTTCCGCCCGCACCATCAGTAGAAAATACCGATGGTGGAACATCCAAAGAGTCCAATGATAGTTCGAGAGTGGAAGAAATTACACTTACGCCACCAGACACCGAAGGCCGTCGAGAGGCAGAGGTCTTTTTAAAGGATCCCAATATAGTCCAGTCTGCGCGCGATGTTGCTGGACGAGTGCTTACTGCTGCAGGGAAGTCGGTTGATAGTAATGCCGCTCGACTCGTTCGCCAAGATTATTATGATGATCACAATAGGCCTAAACAGCAGTCAATAACAATTACAGATGATAAGGGACACGTTGTATCGGTTGATGTTGCTCAAGGCGACAAAAGGTTTGGTGGAAGTGAGATCGCAGTAGAAGTTACCACTGATATAATTGAGGTCGGCGCAAAGAGTAGACAGACGGATCGGATAACGTGGCGGTTGGATTTTTTGTCTCCAGAACCTGTGGCACATCAGCATATCGAATCTCCAGAAGCACTACTACCGGCTCTAGAAGGCGTGTTACCGACGAAAGTGGAATGGTCGCACAGACAGACTGCTGATGGTTGGTCGGAGACTAAGGAAATTACAATCGTTTCACCAAAGTCTGTCTCGCCATCGAGACCAGATTATGAAAGCATAGCGGCGGTACCGGCTAAGGGAGAGATTAATGGTCGGGCCGTGGAGAGTGCTAAGGTATATGATGCGGCAAAAAGCCTATTTGATCGGCTCGCGACCGATGGTGATATATCCGATATCTTGCCCTCTCAGTAAACTAACGTGCCGCCAGATATTCACCAAGTAGTGTTATTTTGTGGCCAGTTGAGGTAATTTTATTAATGGCGCGATGTAATGACGGGCCGGCAGCGTCAACGGTCATAAAGAATTTATAGTTCCACGGCTGGCCGACGATGGGCTGGGATTGTAGGCTGGTGAGGTTAATGGACTGATCGGCGAATGTGCGGAGTATTTCAAGGAGGCTGCCTGGCTGATGGGCGGTGGTCACCACAAGCGTTGCTCGATCAGCGTCGGTCGCCGTGGTTATCTGGTCAAGGACCAGGAAACGCGTGATGTTGTCCTGAGCATCTTGGATGTGGTGTTTGAGAATTGGCATATTGTATAGTTGGGCAGCGGTTTCGCTAGCAATGGCCGCTAGGTGTGGTGAACCCTGTTGTTTGATAAATTCGACAGCGCCAGCGGTATCAAAATATTCAATTTGTGTGGCTTGTGGCAGGCGTTCTTGGAGAAATTGATGGCATTGCGACAGAGCGACAGGATGTGAATAGACAGCAGTGATATCTTCAAGTTTTGTGCCTGGATTGGTGATGAGGGTTTGTTGAATGGTAAGCGTCACTTCACCGACGATGGGAGCGCTACAAGATTCGATGTGACGGTAGGTCTCGTTGATGGTGCCATAAATGGTATTTTCCACTGCCACGACAACGGCGTCGGCCTTACTGTGAGCATAGGTTTGAAAGACATCACCAAAGGTCACGCACGGAACAATGGTAGCGTCAGGTCCGTACCATTGTTTTGCTGCTTGTTCGTGAAATGATCCAGCTTGTCCTTGAATGGCGATACGCATGAACCCTATTGTAGCATGGTCTGGCGGGGTGCATCACTGGACTTTTGCATTAGATTACCGTATAATACGGAGGAATAATAACCTAAGGTTATGTGCGATAACATAACCATCCGTAATGGATTCCAAAGGAGGAAACATGAACGAATACGAACTGACCGTTCTAGTCCATCCAGATTTGGAAGCAAATCTGGATGCGGCCCTAGACAAGGTCCGGTCGCTCGTCACTACCAATGGTGGCGAAATTACCAAAGAAGACAATTGGGGCAAGAAAAAACTAGCCTATACAATTCGCCGTGAAGACTTTGCGGTGTATGTTTACTTTGAGGTGAAGTTGCCAAGCAGTGCACCGCTCAAGATATCAAATGTTCTGAATATCACCGACGAGGTACTTCGTTATTTGTTGGTTAAGACCGACGAGAAGACACGTCGGGCGCTTGCTGAGCAGAAAGAGCGCGAAGCTAAGGCCGCTACCGAGGCGGCTGATAAAGAAGCCTAATATTCGACGCGATACATAATAAAAAAGGAGGGTCATCATGGCACGAAGTATCAACCAAGTTATTTTACTGGGACGGTTAACGCGCGATCCAGAGCAGCGAACAACGCCATCTGGTCGGACAGTTGTTAGCTTTAGTATCGCGGTTGATCGTGCCGGACAGGATGATCAAGCTGATTTTTTCGACGTTACCGCGTGGGAAAAATTGGGCGAACTGGTGATGCAGTACCTATCAAAAGGCCGCCGCGTGTTGGTGCAGGGTCGGTTGCGACAGGACAGCTGGGATGATAAAGAAACCGGCAAGCGCCGCTCGCGTATTGAAGTGACGGCGACCGACGTAACATTCCTTGACGCCCCGAGCGGTGATAGCGCGAATACAACCGCATCACGTAATACTAATACCAAGCAGGCTGAGACCGTAGCGGATATTGATGATAAACCGATCGATCTTAGCGAGATACCGTTCTAAAGGAGAACAAAATGGCAAAACGATTAAAGAAAGATACCCCAACGGTTTTTGACTATAAGGATGTCAAAACATTAATGCGCTATGTTAATGCGTATGGTCAAATTGAGCCGATAGCGAAGACGGGTCTCAGTGTCAAGCAGCAGCGTAGCTTGGCAGTGGCGATCAAGCGTGCTCGGCACTTAGCATTGCTGCCGTTTGTATCGCAAGGGCAATAAAAGTATACGTGTTGAGGGAACTCTCTAACCCCGAACGTATTTATAGATAAGAGAGAAAGTCGAGTGGTCTGTGCAGGGTAAGGCGCGGGCCACTGTTGTTTGTGGGCTGCTGTACAGCGTGTTTTATTTTTGATACGAGATAGTATTATGATGCTACTAAGCCCACTGTGGGATATTTGAGTAAAAAATATGTTCAGTCAGCGAGAAATACTCTACCGTCCGAAAGAATGTTAGAATTAAGAACGGTAGCTTAATAGTTATAGGAAAGGAAAAATAACATGTATCAGCCGACAGATCTTAAAAAAGGTACGGTTTGTCAGATTGACGGTAAGCCATATCGCGTCATTGAATATGGACAGAAGGTTATGGGGCGTGGAGGTTCTATTGTGAACGTTAAATTGAAAAACTTACTGGATGGAAGTGTCATCCCGAAGACCTTTAAGGGTCAAGACAAAATAGAGCCAGCTGAGGTGACTAGCAAGACTGTTCAATATTTATATCATGACGGAGATATGTTCTGCTTCATGGATCCAGAAAGTTTTGAACAATTTGAACTGTCTAATGATGTGGTAGATGAGGCAAAAAATTATTTGAAAGAAGGTTGTGAGCTGAATCTCCAGGTGTTTGACGGGCGAGTGATTAATGTTGAATTACCAAAAAATCTTTATCTCGAAGTTACATATACCGAAGATGTCGTGAAGGGCGATACAACCTCAAGCGTACTTAAGGATGCAACGCTTGAGACGGGCCTTGTTATTAAGGTACCAGCATTCATTAAACAGGGCGATATTGTCAGTGTTGACACAGCGACGGGTGAATATCGAGAGCGCAAAAAATAACAAAAGGGCCTTCTTGCCGGAAGCGTCGCCCAGGGTGTTCGGGCGACGCTTTTTGTTGTCATGAATACATCAAATAACGACAAAGAATGGAACGAGATTTTAGGTATTGATGCTAAAAATACAACGTAATGTATGTATAGCTGGTAGGGTGTTTTTGGTGATACATACGACAGTTGTTTTCATGAAAATATGGGTCTATTTGCGATAATGGTGAGAGTTTTCTTGGCCACTACAGGGGTAAATATAACTATTGATGTATAAATTACACTGATGCGTAGTATACAACGTTGTATTTTAGTTAACGTAGAATTAACGATAGTAAAGATCGGCCCATAGGTAAAAAAGAGAATAACTATTGATGTATTTATAACAGCAGTTTCGCTATCGCAGTAGATCGTTAGTTATTGAGAAAAATATGTATTCAGGCTACAATGAGAAGTGACATGAAGCAGCGATTAGATAAAATGATACTAGAACGCGGGTTGGTTGAATCGCGTTCAGAAGCAGAGAATTGGATAGGCTTAGGGCAAGTCATGGTCAATGGTAGGGTGGCGACGCGTCCCGGATGTTTCGTTAATGAGACAGCAGACATTACATTGCTGACTCGTGAGCGGTACGTTTCGCGTGCAGGCCTCAAGCTAGCGGGCGTGGCGGATAGTTTTCGGTTGGACTTTCAGGGGAAAACAGTGCTGGACATAGGGTCGAGTACTGGTGGATTTACTGATTTTGCGCTGCGTCATGGCGCCCGACGTGTGTATGCTGTTGATGTGGGCACGAATCAGTTGCACCATCGACTGCGTGACGATCGGCGCATAATATTACACGAAAAGACAGACATTCGTGACTTTGAGCTTGATTGTCCACCAGACATTATCGTGGGAGACGTGTCATTTATTAGTCTGCGCGACATTCTACCACACGTTGCAAAACGGCTGATGGGCAGTGCGACGGTGCTTGTAGCGATGGTAAAACCGCAGTTCGAGGCAGGGCGTCATTTGGTACAAAAGGGTGTTGTAAAAAATGCTGCTATACGACGAAAGATCCTGACCGATTTTGAACAATGGGCAAGACAGTACTTCGTAGTTCTTGATAAAAAGGATAGCACCATCGCTGGCGGTAAGGGTAACGTTGAGCGCTTTTATAAGTTACAACTAAAAAATAACAGAGGTAATAGCTGTAGTAAAAAGGGCATCGTTGTACTTAAATAAACGTAGTATAATATACAATAATGTTAGACATTGAACCGAAATTCGACGACATCGTTAGGCTGCATGATGTAATTTTTACCCTCAGTACGTATTTTACCCGCTTCACGGGCCTTAGCTTCTGAACCTGCGGCAACAAGGTCGTGGTAGCTAATGACTTGTGCAGCGATGAATCCGCGCTCAAAGTCTGAGTGGATGACGCCAGCAGCCCGTGGCGCCGTCCAGCCTTTATGTATTGTCCATGCTCTAACTTCCTTCTGACCTGCCGTGAGATAGCTTTGTAGACCAAGTGTGTCGTACGCGGCATGGATAAGCTGCGACAATCCGGTTTCGGAAGCCCCGTAGCTATCAAGTAGCTCCAAGGCGTCATTATTTGACAATTCTCTGAGCTCTTCTTCAAGCTTGGCACAAATAAATAATACTCGGGCTGGCGCGACGAGTTTGGCAAGTTTTTCCTGCAGGGCATGGTCGCCGAGCCCCGCCTCGTCAACATTAAATGTATAAATAATTGGCTTGGCAGTGAGTAAATGAAGATCATTAATTATCTCATATTTGATATTTTCTATGGATGCTATCGGCATACCTGAATTAAGTGACGTCAGGAGCGTTTCAAGGTATGTAGCCACCTGTCGTGCCTCCGGCTTGGCTTTGGCTTCTTTCTGGAGACGAGGTAGACGATGTTCTATGGTTTGGATGTCGGCAAGGATAAGTTCGGTATTGATGATGTCAATGTCGGCCTGAGGGTCAATCGGAGTATTGTCGTGTCGTAATATATCTGAGTTTTCAAAGGCGCGAACGATGTGGATAATGGCGTCGCATTCGCGAATATTGTGCAGGAATTTATTGCCAAGCCCTTCTCCTTTTGAGGCGCCAGCTACCAATCCAGCGATGTCGACGAACGTTACGGTCGCGGGGATAATTTTTTGCGTATCATACAGTTTTGCGAGCACATCGAGCCGCTCATCGGGAACCGGTACGATGCCAGTATTCGGTTCAATGGTGGCAAACGGGTAATTAGCCGCTAGAATATTATTGTTAGTAAGTGCATTAAATATGGTCGACTTACCGACATTTGGCAGGCCGACGATTCCGATTGATAGACTCATATCGTGTATTATAACAAATTACACAAACTTGCCTCAGTATATAATATGTATTAGAATAAGCAGTATGAATAAGATTATTGTCTCGCGAATATTTATGATAGCGGGTATCGTGTTAAGTGTCGGGGCGATAGTCGCCGTTATCATGATGGTGATGGGACGATTGCATGTTGGGCTAAAAGAGCCGAGTCAAGACATCGCGCCAACCGCTAAGATGATATGTGGCGAGGATATGATAAAAGAATATCGGTCAATTATCGCTGCGCCAAATGGGTATGGTCCGACAGCGCTTGAGGGGCTGGTGAAGAAGATCTCAGAGCGTGGTGGTCCGGGTGACGATGCGGTGTGTCACTATATTGTGCTTCACGATGCATCGCTACGGAATGATCGCCAGCGGATTGATCAGATTCATCAAGGGTTGGTCAACTCGATGAAGATGCGTCAGGCGGTCGAGCCGTTTTATCGACTGGGCATTAATCAGGATACGGTAAAAGCACTGGTCGAGATCGGTAAGGCTGATGCGGGTGCGGGGAATAAGGATGGTACACCGGGTCAGGGTTAGGGTCGGACTACGGCTTGTTATTGGCTATATGCTGGCACTTGTGGTTGTCACATCGACGTTGGCGATTATTGGTGTGGATAGAGCAGAGGCGGTGGACTGTAGCGGTTTGAGCGGTCGACGACATTTGATGTGTATTAATGCGCGCAATGATGGTGAACGGTTTGCGGTGCAATATATCTGTAAGGGCGGCGGAACGCGGTGCGGTGCGATGTGGATGTCGTCGCCTGGGACGTCGTATACGAATGATGTTATTAACACCGTTAGCTGGAATGCGACGTCATTATCACTTGACTTGAGGGGGTCAGTGAATGGCAACGGTCAGTCGCGAGCACGGGTGTGGGCGACAAATGTAACGGTTAGTCAGAATGGTCGGACATTACTATCTGGCGGTACGCTTGATCGTGGGACGCATCCATCGGGCGCGTACCACTGGGTTGATGGCGGTAGTAGTATTCGAGTAAATGGAATTGACATATCTGGTGTAGTTGCGCCAGGAAGTTCCGGCCGTATCATTTTGCAGGTGCGGCGCTGTTTCTATAGTAGTCCAGGCGGTAGCGGTGCTTGTGCGACACAAGATGTCGAGGTGTGGATTAAGCGTGAGCAGGCGCCAAACCAATGGACTGTTGAAGGGCAATCGCGAGTGTCAATCAATGGTGGCAGTTTAGTGCAAAACGCGACCGCTGCGCCAGGACAGCGCGTACGTTTTTTTCATTATCTACGGAATAATTCTTCGTACACGATTCCTCCCTATACCCTAAAGCGCATAGGAATTAATCAGGATGTTAATGGTACGACAACGCATCATGCGTGGGCGTCGCCGTATACGCGTAGTGCTAGCCCATGGAACACCTTTTATGCACCGAACGACGTTAAACCATATAACAGTGTCTTTGGAGCTGAGGGGATTGTGACGCAGGATGATGTCGGTAAAACAGTATGTCAAAAGATTTTATGGCTGCCGGGTGCGTGGAATACTGACGGCTGGGGGGTCTCATCGAATGCCTGTGCGTCGGTGCCGTATGATTATGAGTTGCGACCGGAGGTGCAGGCGCCGGATTATATTAATGAAGGAACGATTGAGGTGAGTGGCGTGACCGCGCGAATTAATCATACAGGATCGACACGGTCAAATCGGGCGAATTATGCTGTGGTGCGGTTTGTGTTAAGGGGCGGTGGAAATTATACCGTGCCAGGCGGTGAGGGGGTTGTCGTACCGTATGATAGACGTTCGCCGGGTAATTTAGTGGGTGATTGGGATTGTTATATCGCCAAGAACACGATTAAAAATAGTCGACCGGGTTTGCAGGTGGCAGATTGTACATCAAATAATTTGGCACGTAATGGCGCGGGAACAATTATCCAGCGAGGTGGGCTGGAAATTCCGCTTGGCAAGGATAACTTGAGCGGAGTGACGATGACGACTGGCGACCAGTTGTGCTATATGACTATTGTGAGTACATACAACCAACATGTGAATACCAGTACGTTTCGCTATGCGGTAGATTGTGCAAAGGTTGCCGGACGGCCAAAAGTTCAGTTCTGGGGGGCGGATGTGCGAGTTGGTGTCGGGATAGACGGCAGTGCGGGTAATAATAATGCGGAAGTCAGGACATCACTGACGAGGGTGAGGCGATAGATGGCGCTGCAGTTAAAAACCCAAAGGTGGTGGATCGGGGTTGGTGCCGTTGGGTTAGTGGTATTCGGAAGCCTTGGAGTGTATATCTGGCGTCATTATATCAGCGTGACGGCGCAAGTAGCGCCTGACGTAACTCACGTCGAGAGGGTGGTGCTAGCAGCAAGTACGACAACGCCACCGGGCGGCAGTAGTTATGACCCAGCCACGTCGTATCACATGCCATGGGAGAAATATCCGGTTGGCGAGAGAGAGCAGATCGGCGGGACATCAGAGCGGATTAGTAGTTGGCCAACGGCCGGGGATGGTGGATCTGACTGTCGTGTGAACGCAAATGCTACGACAGTGGTCGATGGTATTGGCGGGACATTTAATTATGGTGGGTTTATGATGATGCCATCACCGATGTCCGGCAATCGGACAGTCGGTCAGGATAAGTGTAGCGGATCGGTGTCAACATGGACGGCACCGGACGGTGAAAATAGCACATCTTCGGCAACGCCAGCACCGAGTTGGTTTGACGACGTGGTAGCGGCCAATAGCGGTGGTCTAGCGGGCGGAGCATATGTTAATCCACGAGCGTATGGTGGCTGGGCGACGGATGCTAATGCCACGACGAAAGTACCATTTGGTGTACCTGCCCAACGATCGGGCGCGGCTGGGGCGGCTGAGTTTGCCGAATGCGGTGGTGTCATCAAAGAGTCAGGAACATCTACGTGGGCAACCGATGGAGCGTTTCGGCAGCCGTTATATGATCAAGGCGGCCAGTCGAAGCCGCTCTGGGGTGCGCGTTGTAAGGACGAGACAAAGTTGAAAGAGACACTGACCCGGCGTCACAATGCGCCGCAAACTGATACCAATGGTGAAAATTACGTGAAGTCGTCTGGCGTAACGCTATTTCGGCAGAAATTCCGGCTGACGAGCCAGCAGCTTGAAGAGATTCGTCAGCTGGATTTGTTGAACGACGGACGATCGGGACTGTACTTGCGTTTGGCGGTTGATGATTATGCGGCGGTGTATATTAATGGCAAGCCAGTCTTTGCCAATCCGAAAGCGTCGTCTGGTGTCGAGATGAGGAGAATCATCGCGGATTATTTACGAGCTGGTGATAATGTAATTGCTCTAGAGGTGCAAGATGCGATTGCTCCAACTAGCCTCGCCAATGCTAATGCGGCTGCTCGGTGGCTGCTCGGTGTGTATGCGCCAAAGGGGTGGCAGCCGGTGCCGGGGGAGCCGCGACTATACGGGTCGTGGGCGGAATATGCCATTAGTGCGCCTGGACAAATTATTTCTTCTTCGGGAGCAGGACTATCATCTACGCCGACAGGGCGAACGGGGGCGATTGAGGCACGGCAATATAATGATCTGACATTTCAAAACACTAACACCCCGTTTGGTAATTTTCGCGACAAGATGCCGACCGTACGCACACCTGATGCCTATTTTACGAACACAGGAAATTTGTCTGGGGCGGTGTCTATGAGCGACGTGACTAGTGGCGTGTATCAGGCTGGCAACCTGACGATTACCGGTGGAGAAATTAAGCGTGGCCGGCAAATTGTTATCAAATCGAACGGCGTGGTGACTATCAAGGGTGACGTAAAGCAGGAGGGCGGTAACTATTCGGCGGCTCGGGATCTACCGCAGTTGATTATCAGCGCTCGGCATATTATCATTGAGCCGAATGTGACGCAGCTTGATGCTTGGCTGGTGGCCAAGAATGGTACAATTAACACCTGTGATACCATAGTTCGTGATAGTCGTCAGTGGCTGTCGGGGCTGGATGCGAAGACATGTGAAAAACAGTTGCGGATTAACGGTCCGATTATCGCGAAGCACCTCTTTTTGCGTCGTACATTCACGAAGGGTGGCGATACCTCTGGCAATAATCCAGGCGAGCCGGCGGAAATATTGAATTTGCGTGCCGATGCATATTTGTGGGGAAATGAGCGGTCGAAAGAATCAGGGGCTATCAAAACGATGCATCTAAAGGAATTGCCGCCGCGTTTTTAAGGGTTTTACATTTTAAAATGCTTATGTATAATAGAATAGTATGAAAATAGCAAAAGGGCTGGGCGACTTTTTCGGATTAGACATCGGGACGAATGCGGTGCGTGTCGTTCAGCTGGCGCGAACGAGCAACGGATGGAATCTGCTGCACTATGGTTATGCGCCTGTCGACCCGAAGGTTACAGGTAGTGATTCACCAGAGGCGCAGCGTAAGCTTGGTGAAGTGATCATGACTGCTGTCGGACAGAGCGGTATCAAGACGCAAAATGTAGCGATTGGCTTACCGTCGAGCAAGACCTTTACGGCGATTATTGATGTACCAAAAGTGTCAGACCAAGAGCTAAAGGCGACCATGAAATACCAGGTCGATCAGTACATTCCTATGGCGATTGAGGATGCCAAGGTTGACTGGGCGCTACTCGGCGACAGCTTGCGCGAGCAGGGCCAGTATGAGGTACTATTGACGAGTGCAGCGATTAGTTATGTCGAGGAACGGCTTGAGTTTATTGAAGGTCTTGGCTTTAATGTGGTCGCTGAGGAACCGGATCCGATCGCGATGCTTCGGGCATTAGCGCCGACTGATGGAGCAACCGCAAAGCTAGTTTTGGATATGGGCGAACATTCGACTGACTTGGCAGTCATTTATGGCGATATGCCGCGGCTAGTGCGCACGGTGCCGAGCGGACTGCAAGCGTTGGTGCGGGCGGCAGTGCAAAATCTCAACGTGCAGGATGATCAGGCTCGCCAGTTTATTATCAAGTTTGGCTTGGCACCTGACCGGCTTGAGGGGCAAGTTCTCAGGGCGATTGACGGCGTGCTGGATAATTTTGCGGCTGAGCTGACCAAATCAATCAAGTTCTTCCAGACGCGCTACCCGAGTATTTCCGTGTCAGGAATTCTGCTGTCGGGCTTTGGCGCAGCGATACCGATGATGGATAATTACATTGCTAACAAGACTGGTATACCAGCGACTACGGCTGATCCGTGGCAGCATGTCAGTCTTGGGCAGGCCGATCAGCAAAAATTAGCACCAATTGCCTCGGAGTTTGCGACGGTCGTTGGTTTAGCGCAGCGGAGGAATGGATCGTGATTGAGATTAACTTGATTCCTGATGTCAAGCGCGAGTTACTTCGGGCAAAAATGATGCGTAACGCTGTCACCGCGATGTCGATAACCGTCGGCATGATCGCGGTCGGGGTGGCGGTTGCGCTTGGCTTAATCTTTGGTGGTCAGATAGCCTTGGAGGCGCTGCATGATGGAACAATCAAGAACAAAGCGCGCGAGCTGACGTCGATTGAAGATCTCGATAAGTTAGTAACTATTCAGCATCAGCTGGCAACAATCAACAAATTATCAAGTGAGCGTCAGGCTGACTCGCGACTATTTGACGTGATGACGGCGGTCAATCCGGTGGCGCCAAATAGTATTAAAATCGCGACGCTAAAGCTCAAACCAGAGTCACGGACAATTACCATTGAGGGATCAGCCGAGAATGGCTATATCGCGCTGGAGATATTTAAAAAGACAATTACCAATACGACTGTACAGACAACACAAAACGGGCAAGAGGTTAAACAGCCGCTGGCTGAGAATCTGCAGGCGGGCGAGGCCAGCTTTGGTGAAGATGCCAACGGTAAGAAGGTGTTGCGCTTCTCGTTCACGTTTACCTATCCGGCAGAATTGTTCTCAAAAACGAGCGGCTCAGTGGTGATTGCGACGCCAAACGGTAAAGTTGATGTGACTGATTCGCGGCTGGGGGTGCCAGAGAGCCTATTTGCCAAGAAGCCAAAAGATGCTTCAAATAAGGAGAAAAACTAATGCCTGAAAACAAAGACGTTGCCATCCGTAAGCGCCAGCAGATTGATTCATCAAAGAAAACCATGTTTCTGTTCGTGGCGGGGGCGGCATTTGTTAGCGGGGTGGCGATTGTGGTGTCGTTCTTCCTCGTGCGGCAGATTTTGTTTCATGGCGCAGTGGTACTCGCGAAGCAAGACACCATCAATACACTGGAGAATAATAAAAAGGCGGCCGAGTCGCTCAAAGATAATGTGCGCTCACTAGAGGCGAATGAAGCACTTAACTCAGTGAAGTTAACGGATAGTAGTAGTCCATTGCAAACGATTCTTGATGCGCTGCCGGCTAGTGCGAATGCCGATGCGCTTGGTGCATCCATCCAGAAGAAGTTCGTCAATGGCATCGCCGGTCTGTCACTAGAAAGCATCTCGGTCCACTATACGGCGAATGAGTCGGGTGCGGAGCAAGAGGACGCTGGTGATGGTCGCTCGGCGGTGAGTTTCACCATGACAGTGAGCGGTACGTCATCAAGCCTCAAGGAGCTGTTAACGCGCTTTGAAAAATCAATTCGGGTTATCAATATTACCGAGATTGAGATGCAGGCCAGCGAGGATGGCAAGATGACTATGGATATCTCTGGCAAGGCCTATTTTGAGCCGGCGCAAAAAGTTGGATTAGGAAAGAAGGTGATCAAGCCATGAAGAAGAGCGATATAGCGATGATCGTGTTGATAGCTAGCCTTGGCGTTGTGGTGGCATATTTTGTTGCCAGTAGTATTCCGTTCTTGCGCGTACCATCATCGGGTGTGGAAGTGCAGACGATATCAAAAATTAGTCCAGATATTGAGCAGCCAGATAAGACAGTATTTAATCGTGAAGCTATTAACCCAACGGTGGAAGCAATTGTTGGCAAAGCGACTGGTAGTTAGCGCGGAGGTGATATGGCGCTACTGACGGATGATATGCAGGGAAAATTGATTGGCTTGCTGACGAGCGAGGGCTTGATTGAGCGATCAGTTGTTAAGGAGGCGCAAAAACGCGCCAGCGAATCGGGTAAGCCGCTACTGTCACTGCTAACTGAGGAGCACCTTTTGGAGAATGAATTATTGGTGCATGCGGTGGCGCAATTATCCGGTGTACCGTATGTTAATCTCGCAAGCAGCGTGATTGAGCAGCACATCTTGAACCTGCTGCCGGAGGATGTTGCCGAGCGATTTATGGCGGTACCACTGGCCGAGGTGCAGGGGCGCTTGGCGGTGGCGATGATTGATGCTAATAATGTTCAGGCGGTTGACTACCTAGCAAATCGTATCCAGCGACCGCTCAAGGTATTTATGGCCTCCGAAGAAAGTATCCGTCACGTCCTTGGTCAGTACAGAACAGACTTATCATCGGTCAATGAGGCAGCGGAAGACTCGCAGCGCGAAGCACTGGATGAGTCATCGCAGAACATCGTGACGATCGTTCAAG
Organism: Candidatus Saccharibacteria bacterium oral taxon 488; assembly: GCA_013099015.1. Classification (NCBI taxonomy): domain Bacteria; phylum Candidatus Saccharimonadota; species Candidatus Saccharibacteria bacterium oral taxon 488. The sequence continues at coordinate 103,510 of CP039998.1, forward strand.
ATTCGCCGATCTCGCGGGCGCTTAGCACGATCCTGGAGTATGCAGTAAAGAGCCATGCCTCGGATGTACACATTGAGCCATTAGAAAAGGCGTTGAAAATTCGCTGTCGTGTTGATGGCGTGTTGCGGGAAATTATGCAGCTACCAAAAAGTATTGAACCAGCGCTGGTTAGCCGCATTAAAATTCTATCAAATCTCAAGATTGATGAGCATCGAATTCCGCAGGATGGTCAGTTCGCGGTCAATGTGGCCGGCAAGGACGTTGACCTGCGTATTGCGATTTCGCCGGTGGTGTGGGGAGAGCAGGTGGTGATTCGTCTGCTTGATAAGACAGGTAACTCGTTTGATTTGACTGATATGGGGTATGCTGGGCGCGCACTGAGGGCCATCCAAAAAGGCATCAAGCGGCCGAGCGGAATGATTTTGACGTCTGGGCCGACCGGTTCAGGTAAGTCGACTAGTCTATATGCGCTGATCAAGGAAATCAAGGACGACTCGATCAATATTGTGACGCTGGAGGATCCGGTGGAGTACAAGATTGACGGCGTTAATCAGATTCAGGTGCACGCTGATGTTGGACTGACGTTTGCATCGGGCTTACGGTCAATTCTCCGGCAGGATCCCGACGTGGTGATGGTTGGTGAGATCCGCGATACCGAGACAGCGAACTTGGCGGTGCAAGCGGCATTGACTGGACACTTAGTCTTCTCGACGCTGCACACCAATTCGGCAGCGGGTGTGCTGCCGCGGCTGTTGGATATGGGGATTGAACCGTTCTTGATTGCTAGTACCGTGAACACCATTATCGGGCAGCGGCTGGTCAGGCGAGTGGCGCCAAAATATGATTCATATCAATCGTCACCACTTGAAACGGAAACTATTCAGTCAACGGTTGGCCACCTCCTGCCAAAAACCCAGGCTGATATACCGACCGTGTCACAGGATTTGGGCTACAAGGCCTTGCCATTATCTGGTCAAGCCGCTTATACTTTAGTCAGGGGCCGCGATATGCCGCAGACGCCGCAAGGTTACTCAGGACGATGTGGTTTGTACGAGGTGATGGACGTCACTGAGGAAGTTCAAAACCTGATTGTCAAGCGGGCAACGAGCGCCGAGATTCAGCGGCTTGCCATTCAGCAAGGCATGATAACGATGCGTCAAGATGGTTATCTCAAGGCGCTCAGTGGCGTGACAACATTAGAGGAAGTAAATCGGGTAGCAGCCGATACAGCATAAAAGAAAAGGGGGACGATTATGAACAATCAAGAATTACGCATCGAGATTTTACTAGAAGAGGTGGTCAAAAAGCGAGCCTCAGACCTTCACATTCAAGTGGGCCTGCCACCGATGCTGCGTATTGACGGAACATTGGTCGCAGCAACGGGCACGCAGCCGCTTGATGAGGCGACCGTGGAGCGGCTGGTATTTCAGATTCTTGATGAGGATCAGCGGCAAATTTTGCTCAAGGACAAGGAGTTTGACTTTTCGTTTGCATTCGGTACACTGGGGCGATTCCGGGTGAATGCCTTTCATGAGAGGGGCAACCTGGCGGCGGCGCTGCGCTTAATTCCAAACGAGATCAAGACTGCGCAGGAGCTGGGCATGCCGCCAATTGTCAATACATTTGCCGACTTTCCACGCGGTCTGGTGTTGGTGACGGGGCCGACTGGCTCTGGTAAATCGACGACGCTGGCGGCGCTGGTCGACAAAATTAACGCTGAAAAGTCGCAGCACATCATTACCATTGAAGACCCGATCGAATTTACGCACAAGTCAAAGAAGTCAGTGGTAGTGCAGCGCGAGGTTCATTATGACACCTATTCGTTCTCAGCGGCGCTGCGCTCTAGCCTGCGCCAAGACCCAGACGTGGTGCTGATTGGCGAGATGCGCGACCTCGAGACAATCTCGGCGGCGATTACCATTGCCGAGACCGGGCACTTGGTGTTTGCGACGCTACACACCAACTCGGCGGCACAGTCGATTGACCGTATGATCGACGTCTTTCCGCCGCACCAACAGCCGCAAATTCGGGCGCAGCTATCAAACATCCTGATGGCAATTTGTTCGCAGCGGCTGGTGCCGTCTATCGGTGGCGGTCGGGTGGTGGCGGCCGAGATCATGATTGCTAATCCAGCGGTGCGTAACATTATTCGCGAAGGCAAGAGCCATCAGCTGGATGCCGTCATTCAGACGGGTGCTGATCAGGGCATGCAGACCATGGATCGGACGCTGGTAAATCTGGTACAAAACGGTACGATTACGTATGATAGTGCCCGTGAGTTTGCGGTTGATCTAGCGGAGTTTGAGCGGCTTATTCGAGGATAGTGCATGAAAAAATATCATTATGAGGCCAGGGATTCAGCCACGCAAAAGATTACCAAGTCGGTTGTGCAGGCTGAGAGCGAGGTTGCCGCGGCGAAATTGCTGAGCGCTCAGGGCTTCGTGCCGCTGAAAATTGAGCTTCAAGATGAGCGTGAGGGCTTCTTTCAGCGATTGTCAAATAAAATATCGTCCAAGGACAAGATCGTCTTTACGCGGCAGTTAGCGACGTTGATTGGTGCGGGGTTGCCGCTGGCGCAGAGCATGCATACGGTGCTGGAGCAAACTCAGAATAAACAGATGCAGAGTATCATTCAGGAGATAATTTCTGATATTGAGGGCGGCCGGCAGCTATCAAGTGCATTTGAGAAGCACCCAGAAGTATTTGACAACGTGTATGTGGCGCTGGTGGCGGCTGGTGAGGTATCAGGAACATTGGACGAAGCACTGAAGCGTATAGCATCACAGCAAGAAAAGGATACAGCGATGCTTAGCAAAGTGCGTGGTGCCATGGTCTATCCGGCGATTGTGCTGCTGGTGATCATCGCGGTGGTGGTATTCATGCTCGTGATGGTAGTGCCGCAGGTCGAAGGACTGTATGGTAGCTTACATAAAGAGCTACCGTTTACAACGAAGGCCATGGTCAGCGTTGCTGGTTTTTTGGCGCAGTTTTGGTGGGCGCTGGTGATTTTACTTGGTATCGGTTTGTATTTCTTTCAGCAGTATCTCAAAACCGAGGCTGGTATTCGCGCTAAAGATACGTTCAAGCTGAACATACCAGTGTTTGACGCTATGTTCCGCAAGCTGTACATGGCTCGCTTTACTCGTACCGGTCAAACGCTTCTTAATAGCGGGGTGGCGATGCTGGACATGCTGCGCATCACCGCTCGGGCGGTCAATAATTCGATTATCCGTCAAGGCATTGAGCGTGCCAGTGAAAAGGTGAAGGGCGGCAAGGCGCTGTCGGTGTCCCTAAAAAATGAGGATTATATCTTGCCAATGGTGCCGCAGATGATCAAGATTGGCGAACAGTCGGGTAAAATCGACGAGATGATGGGCAAGTGTGCGCAGATTTACGAAGATGAGCTGGATGAGGAGATCAAGGCGATCACGACGACGATTGAACCGGTGCTGATGGTGGTCTTGGCGGTCGTGGCCGGCGTGATGGTGGGTGCGATAATCTTTCCAATTTATAATCTGGTCGGAGACATTAGCCTCTAGACAATCCATAAGCAGTACAGTATAATAGCAAGAGAAAGTTAAGTCACAGAAAGGTGGGCAACTTCATGGCTCAGCAAAAAGCAAATAAAGGATTCACAATCATCGAGGTCGTGTTGGTGCTGGCAATCGCTGGGCTGATATTCTTGATGGTATTCTTGGCATGGCCGGCCTTGCAGCGCAGCCAGCGCGACACACAACGACGCAGTGACGTGACTCGGTTTGTCTCGCAGGTGAATAGTTACGCGACGAATAACAAAGGAAGTATTCCGAAAACCGATACAGGATCGATTAATAGCTTCCTTGATTCGTATATGAAGCGTGGCAACGGTGAATTCAAGGATCCGCAGACAGGCAATAATTACAGCGTGGTAACTGGTGTCGCTCAGCAGGGTTCGGCAACGACCGAGAAGATGGTCTATGCCACGAGCGCTCAATGTGATGGCGAAAATATTGTTGCCAAAAGTGGTTCGCCGCGCTCGTTCGCCGTCAAAGTGCAGCTGGAAGGAAGCGGTGCGTTTTGTAAAGACAACCAAAACTAAAACTAGCCAAAGACAACGAATTATTAGCAGCCTCCTACCATCAGGGGGCTGCTTTTTTTATGATTTCTTGTTACCATTAACAGTATGATGGTAGTGACAATACTGGTGGGTGTGGCAATGCTTGGCGCAGTGATGGGAAGTTTTATCGGTGCTCAGGTGTGGCGAGTCCGTGCTCGGCAGCTCGTTGAAGACAAGCAGGCCGGCGGACCGGTTGATACGCGGGAGCTCCGCCGCCTGAAGCCGCTACTTAAGCCTCTCAAGGACGATCGATCGCGGTGTCTTTCCTGTGGGCACGAGCTACGCTGGTATGATTTGTTGCCAGTGGTGAGCTGGCTGGCCGCTAGAGGTCGCTGTCGGTACTGCCAGGCGCCGATTGGCTGGATGGAGCTGGGGCTCGAAGTGGCGATGGTCGGGTTGTTTGTGGCAGTGACGTGGCATGGCATGATGACGTTTACGGCACCACTAGTGATAACGAAGGTCGCAATTATACTGATGGGGCTATCATATCTAGCGTTCCTGTTCGTGTATGACAAGCGGTGGTTTTTGCTCCCGGACGTGGCGAATTGGCCGTTCGTGATGTTGGGAGTACTATTTGCTGGGATTCACGTGGCGACTGGTCAGCTACCGGGCGGAGTGCTTGGACTGATGGCAGCGGTCGTCATTCTCAGTGGCGTGTACGCATTGCTCTACGTTGTGTCGAGTGGTCGCTGGATAGGATTTGGTGATGTCAAGCTGACGCTCGGTCTCGCCCTCTTTTTGATGGATTGGCGGCTAGCATTTCTTGCGCTCTTTTTAGCAAATTTACTCGGTACGCTACTGGTACTGCCGGGGATGCTTCGAGGCACAGTGCAGCGTGGAGCGCGAATCCCATTCGGGCCGCTACTAATCGTTGGCTTTCTTATCTCGTGGTTTTTTGGTGCCAGGATTGTGGATTGGCTTATCGTGATTTGATAGTGCTTATGCTATAATAATGAGCATATGAAACGGTGGCAATCCGGGTTTACAATCGTTGAAGTGGTGTTGTTCTTGGCGATCACTGGCCTGTTGACCGTTGGCTTGTTAGCTGGCGTGAGTGCTGCATTGCGCCAACAACAATATCATGACGCTGTTCAATCGTTTGCCGGCTTTATTCGTGATCAGTATAGCCGAGTGATTAGCATCGAGAATGATCGGGGCGATCGCGACACATGTCCTGTTAAGGGTGCAACAAACGACGGAGCTCGGGGCCAGTCGAATTGCGTTGTCGTTGGTCGCTATGTCAAGTCGACGAATTCCGAGGCACGTTCATTTACCGCCTATCCGCTGTATGCTCTGAAACGCTCGGGAGTGTGGACGTATAGCTATAGTGAGAGTGAGGCAAATACCTATACGGTTGGCTGGGGTGCGCAGGTACGCTCGCTCACGGCAACTAATACCATTGGTAGAGAACTGGCTCTATTAATATACCGCGATCCAGATAGCGGGCAGGTTATCGTACGCACGAATGATGCGCCATATTCACCAGCTAATATTAATAATTTTATTCGCAATATGCAGCCGAATGGCGGTATGTATACGGCCGATTTACAGCTGCGGCAGCGAGAGTTTTGTATCTATGATACTGGCTGGTCAGTTGGCCAGAGGCTGTCAGTCTTTCTGGGGGCAAAGGCTGGCTCGAGCGAGGCCGTGACGGTTGGTCATGCAACAAAGGGGTGCGATAATGAAGCGACGGCATAGCGCGCGGGGTGACACGATCATTGAAGTGGTGATGGCGGTAGCGATGTTTAGCATGCTGGCGATCGGCATCATGGCACTTATGAACAGTGGTATTGCTATGGCGCAGCGATCATTAGAGTTGACGCTTGTGCGGCAACAGATTGATAGTCAAGCAGAAATGCTGCGCTACATTCACGACAAGTCATCTCAAGCCGGCAGCTCATTTGCTACCCTCTGGGACGCGATGAAAGGTCGGACTATTGACCACGCTAATTCGCTATTGAATGTTAATCGATGTCCAGAGGTAATGCCGAGTGGGGGATTTGCCCTAGCGCCCAGCAAAAACACCTTTCAGTTGATTACTAATAAGTATGAATTATCGCCGACATATGCCAAGATTTCAACTGCCCGAAATCCAATTTCTTTAGGTATTTCAATTCAGCTGGTGCGTGTTGAAGGCGGCCGCGCCTATGATGCGTATATTCAGGCCTGCTGGATGAGTGTGGGGACTGACCGGCCAATGACCACGGGGACGATTGTGAGGATGTATGACACAGCGGTATAGACGATACGGGTTTACCTTGATTGAACTGATGCTGGCGATGGCATTTGTGTCGGTGTTGCTGCTGGCGATTGCTACGATAGCGATCCAGGCTGGCAAGCTGTATAATCGAGGTCTCACGCTCAAAAGTATCAATCAGTCCGGCCGCGAAATTAGCGATAGCTTGCGGCGCGACTTTTTGCAGGCAAATGCCGGCAAGATAAGTGGTAATGCTAATTCGGCCGTTGTCATGGTGCAGGCGGGTGGTGCCGATCGGAGCGGCCGACTCTGTCTGGGTGACTATTCATATGTCTGGAATGTACCAAAGGTTGTCTCTGGAGAAGTGAAGGCCGGTGCGGGTATTATTACCGAGGTTGGTGGGCCGCATTCTGGTCGTCCGATTAATTTTGCTCGAGTGATTGACCCAGATGGTATGCTGTGCCAAAAAAATCAAACAACGGGGGCGTATATGTCAACGGTCGCGACGGATAAAGTGACACATCTTCTCAAGCCAGCCGGGTCAAATGATGTGGTTCTGGCAATTCATCAAATGAAAGCAGCGCGAGTGGCGGGTGATAGCGGGGCAGACAGTCTGTATCGTTTGGAATTTGTCCTTGGAACCAGCCAGCTTGAGGCGGTTAATACAGCCAATGGCACCTGTAAGCCACCGGCGGATAACAGTGAGAATCTCGACTTTTGCGCGATAAATAGCTTTGAGATGATTGTGAGGACAAATGGATAAAATAGCGAGAAATAATCAATCAGGTGCGGTGTCGTTATTTGCAGTGATTTTTGCGACACTGTTACTAACGGTTTTGATGCTCGGCTTCATGCGGCTCATAATGGTTGATCAGCGACAGGCTCTGAACAACGAACTGTCACAAAGTGCGTACGATGCGGCCCTGTCTGGTGTTGAAGACGCTAAGCGAGTCGTACGTGCTTGTCAAAAACGAGATAATGGAGGCAGGGCCTGCGAGCAGCTACGACTACCCAATGACTGTAAAGTAGTCGCACGCGCAGGTGTCGCTGGCAATGTGGCCGCTAACGAGACGCTGATTCAGTCGCGTCGCTCAGGGGACGGTAAAGAGTTCAACCAAGCCTATACCTGTGTCAATATTACGATGGATACGGAAGATTTCCTGGTTAGCATACCCGAAGGATCATCTCGTCTCGTACCACTGAAAGCCAAAGCTGAATTTAATAAAATTGTCCTCGAGTGGTTCACTAAAGAGGATGCGAACGGTAACGTGGCTGCTGGACGAGTAAAAAATGCTGCCTCGGCGTCAACCTCGCTGCCAGCGTACAGTGACTGGGATGAGTCGCCGTCTCGTCCCGCACCCGCGCTACTACGCACTCAGATGATTTTTCCAGGCGATACATTCGACCTTGCTAGTCTTGATAGCTCTCGCGTTGCGACGATGTTCCTCTATCCACGGACGCTGAGTGTCCCCGGGCCGACGAACGGAGGTGTATCGGCAATTAATCTACCACGAGCGGGCGGCGGTGGGCAGTTTAACAATGCTCCGACACCGGTGAGCTGTTCTCCAGATTTTGCGAATAGTGGCTATTCGTGCCGAGCCACAATTGATATATCACCTGTTACGGCCGCCGCCAGCGTTAATTCATTCTTGCGTCTGACACCGCTATATCGCATGTCACACGTGCGAATTGCCCTATATAATGGTGCAGAACCGGTCAAGTTTGATGGTGTTCAGCCGGCGGTCGATGCGACTGGTCGTGCCAGTAATGTGTTTCGACGGGTTGAGGCGCGTCTCCAGATAGGTGACGATTTCCCGTATCCTGAAAATGCTATTGACCTTGAGAACAGCCTCTGTAAAGACTTTTCGGTGACCGAAGGCAGCGTAACGTCGGGTAACTGTCGGCCGTAGTGTCTTAGGGGTCTATCTCGTATCACTGTGAAAGCGTTCGTGGACGTCTTTGAGGTGCTGGTCGGTGACGTGTGTGTAAATCTGGGTCGTGGCGATATTGCTATGACCAAGCATCGATTGTACCGCCCGTAGGTCCGCTCCATTCATCAGAAGGTCGGTGGCAAAGCTATGACGCATAGTGTGCGGGCTAACGTGCTTGGTGATGCCAGCAAGTCGGGCATAGTGCGATACCATCCGCTGGATCGAGCGAGCACTCAGCCGACGATAATCGCCAGAAACTGATGGCTTTGCTAGGCGCCTGCTATAGCTGATGAATAGAGCCGGCAGGTTGTCATGCCGCGCGTCAAGGTAATTTTTGACGTGCTCGGCAGCGGACATTGAGACAAATACGGGCCGGTCTTTCTGGCCCTTGCCGCGCACCATAAACTCGCGTCGAGCGAGATTGATGTGGTCACGGTTCAAGTTAACAAGTTCCGACACGCGCAGTCCGCTCGAAAACAAAAGCTCAATGATTGCTCGGTCGCGAAGGCCCGGTTCATTGTCCAGGGGGATCTGCTCAATTAGTCGTACCACCTCGTCGTAGTGAAGAAATGTGACTTGTTTGCGAACGGTTTTTGGTAGGGTAATCTTGTCGGCAGCTAGCGAAGAGATATCCCGTTGTGATAAATACGTCAACAATCCACGTAGGGCGATCAAGTGATAGTTTTGTGTAATTAACAACAATTCTTCACCGGTGTTGCTATTTTTATAACGGTTTAACCAGAGGCGATACTTACGAATTGTCTCTGATGTTATTTTTGCAACATCAATATCACCAGCAAAATCAATGAAGCGTTCAAGGTATAATTTGTAGTTCTCAATGGTGCGAGGACTACGGCCACCCTCAACTTCTAGGTGCTCCAGGAAATCTGCTAATGCTTCGGAGAAATACATAGTTTAATTTTAACAACATCTATACCGTTTATCAAATGAATACTTTTTGCTATGATGAAGAAAATAATACACGAAGGAGGCGTATGGCTGAGTCAAAAAAGAAGAATATGTGTGGCATTGAGCGAACACTGATTGTGTTCAAGCCTGATGCAGTACAGCGGGGAATCGTCGGTGAAATCTTGCAGCGATTTGAGCGCGTTGGCCTCAAGATTATCGGTGTCAAGATGGTGGCCCCAGGTCGTGAGCACTACTTTGCGCACTACGAAACGATTGGCAAGATGGTAACGCGCCGTGGTGAAGAAATCTTTGGGATGACGCTTGATATGATGATGGACGGGCCAGTTATCGCTATGGTCCTTGAGGGGGTTGAGGCGGTCGCCGTGGTGCGTAAAATTGTCGGCCCAACTGAACCGAAATCTGCCGACATGGGTACGATTCGTGGTGACTATTCACATGTTAGCTTTGGCTATGCTAACGAATGTCGGAAGGGCGTGCCAAACCTGATCCATGCGTCGGGTGATCCTGACGAGGCAGAGCAGGAAGTCGCTCACTGGTTTAAGCCCGAAGAATTGATGGACTATGTCACATTAAACGAAAAGTTTACTCGATAGCATTCTCGTCACTCAAAACTACCCGTGCTATAATTGACACGGGTAGTTTTTATGTATGCCTCGGTAGCTCAACTGGATAGAGCAGATCCGTCCTAAGGATAAGGTTGCAGGTTCGACTCCTGCCCGGGGTACCAAAGAGTTATGACAAAGAAAGTCAAATCAACCAAAGCATTTGATGGTCAGCGCGATGGCGAGGAGCTGTTGTTTGTGTTTCGTCGACATATTATTGCCATGCGCAAGGGTTTTTACTTGCTGCTCGTTCCGATGACGATTGGCGCACTGCCGTATCTTATCTGGCAGGATAATCTTAATCTTTTATGGGTGTTTCTCGGTAGCTTTATTTTTGGACTCGTTCTGTTTGGTTATCATTTTTTGATGTGGTTTTATACGTATTATATTGTGACAAATCAGCGACTTCGCCAGATAACGCAGCATGGTTTTTTTGGTAAGGATGTAATTGAACTTAAACTAGCAAAAGTCCAGAATATCAGCTACGTTGTGCCTGGTTTTACGGGCGAAATGTTCAAATTTGGTACAATAGTTATTCAGACATTTGTTGGTGATCTTGTTATCAAAAATGTTGAACACCCAGATAAGATTTATAATAAGCTGCAAGATGCGGTGGACCTCGCCGCTGAAAGGAGTGATCGTGCTAAAGAAAACAACGAAGGGTAAAAAAAAGGACAAGCGTTCACTGCCGTCACGGATTACCAATGACACGGTCGCGGAGCATCGCGAAAAGGTGCTGGCTGGTGGGCGTAAACACAAATATCCGATACAGTATTCCAAGCATAAACTAGTCTGGAACACGATTTTTATTAGTATAGCTGGGCTGGTGACGGTGATTGTTCTATTATATCTTCAGCTCTATGTCTGGAAGGACACGAGCGATTTAGCATATCGCATTACCAAAATTTTGCCGCTACCGGCCGGTTCAGTTGAAGGGGAATTTGTGCGTTATAGCGATTATTTACTGTATAATCGCGGTAATATGGCGGTGCTTAAGACTCAGGGTCAAGATCAGGCTGGTGATAAAGTTGCTTTTCAGCGGCAGCGAGCCATGAACCAAGCGGTGCAGGATGCATATGTGCGCAAGTTAGCGAGAGAAAAGGGTATATCGGTTGATGATCGAAGAGTTGATGAAGAGATGGACCGCCAGCAAAAGGATGCCGGCCTGTCAAAAGAAGCCTACCGTTCGGCGGTAAAAGATATGATAGGCTGGTCGCTTGATGAGGCGCGTGATGGTATTAGGGCATCGCTGCTGCGCTGGGAAGTGTCGTTTGCTGTTGATGAAGCGGCGGCCAACCTTGTTAAGGAAGTTGAAGCGCAGCTCAAGGCCGGTAAATCGTTGACGGATGTCGCGGCGGCGTTAGGCGAACGAGTACAAGTAATGCCAGAGACTGTTATTCCGAAGACCAACAAAGACGGTGGCTTGACCGAGGCGGCGATTAAAACTGCAGATGGTACGATCTCTGGGGTTATTAAACCGCTCGGTGGCGATGGCTACTACTTTGTTCAGCCACGCTCGCGAGACGATAGTTCGGTCACTTATTCATATCTCAAGATTCCACTGACGACGTTCAAAACTAATTTTGATAAGTTGATCAATGGTAAAAAAGTCACTTATTATGTCCACCTTGATCAGCCGGCCGAACAAAAATCAAGTGAGCAAAAATAGCCTTCCGTTATCCGTCGTCATCTTTGCGAAAGCCTCGTCCATCTGCTATAATCCTTGGGGAGGCATGCCGCTGTAGCTCAGTTGGTAGAGCGGCGCTTTCGTAAAGCGTAGGTCACCGGTTCGAATCCGGTCAGCGGCTCCAGAGTAATATGAAGAAGCATATCACAAGCACATTACGACAGATGATGAAAGATCGCTGGCTGTTTGGTCTCGTCGTTGCTAATGTCTTGTTGGCGTTAGTAATCATTATCTCCTTTGCTATTACTATTAAACCCAAGGAAACTCAGGTCATTGTTCAGCACAGTGCGTTTAGTGTGACGGGGCTGTATCGCGGTCACTGGTACTCACTCTGGGCGTACGGCGTGCTGCAGCTTATGATTACGGTTGGGCACATTATGTTGAGTGCCAAGCTTGCTGCGGTCCAGCGTCGTGATTTAGCGTTGGCGTTCCTTTGGTTCACAATTGCTATATCAGTTATGCTAGCACTGTTTGCTTACTCAATAATCGTAATTGCGTCGGTGGTGTAGGGTTATGGATATAGAGATACCACTTGGTAAACGAAAGCCATTCTATCGATTCTTGGAAGTCCTGCCGGGTCTGTTAAGCTATGGCGCGGTTATTCTTCTTATCGTGTTGTCGATGTTTAGTCCGCTGATTGCGTCGCTCTATCTGCTCATTATTATTCTGTCGATGATGGTACGCGTTGTCGGTATCACGTATCATATGGTTGCTGGCCGCGCCAAAATGGATAAAGCGAGTCTGATTGATTGGCATGCGCGTCTTGAAGATCTTGAAGACGCACAGGCGGTATATGCACGTATTCGCGACCAACGACATAAGGAGGTTGGTTTTACGCAGCATAAAGAAAACTTACGCCTCATCGCTTCCGCGCAGCCAGGGTTTTTCCCGAAGCCGTCGGAAATTTATAACGCAGTTATCATGCCCGCCTACAATGAGAGTATTGAGGTGATTGAGCCAGCCATTCAATCAGTGATTGCCACTACGTACGACAAAAAACACATGATTATGGTGTTTGCGTATGAGGAGCGGGGCGGTAAGGATATTGACACAACTGCCAAGACACTACAAAAACGCTATGGCAAGTATTTTCACGCCTTTCACATTGTCAAGCATCCAAAAGACATTCCAAATGAGGTGATCGGCAAGGGTGGCAATATTACGCATGCCGGGCGCTGGCTGAAGGGGTGGCTCAAGGAGCAGCATATTCCGTATAGTAACGTTATTGTTACGACGATGGATTGTGACAACAAGCCACATGAAACCTACTTTGATTACCTGACATACGAATATATCGTCCGCGAGGACCGTAAGCACTACTCATATCAACCAGTTTGCCTATTCACTAGTAACATTTGGGACGTGCCGGCGCCGATGCGTGTGGTCGCGACGGGTAACTCATTTTGGAATATTATTAGCTCAATGCGCCCTCATTCGCTACGTAATTTTGCTTCACATGCTCAACCGATGGATGCGCTCGTTGAGATGGACTTCTGGAGTGTTCGAACGATCGTCGAAGATGGCCACCAATATTGGCGCAGTTATTTCTATTTTGGTGGTAACTACGGGGTCGTACCACTCCATGTACCGATTTATCAAGACGCGGTATTGTCAGCCACGTATATGAAAACGCTCAAAGCGCAGTTTATTCAGCTTCGTCGCTGGGCGTATGGAGCATCTGATGTCGCGTATGTTGGCGAACGGGTCTTTACCAAGCAGCGTAATGTACCATTTTGGGCTGGCTTTTCGCGATTTGTCAGGTTGCTTGATGGACACGTGACGTTAGCCTGTGTTTCAATTCTGATCGCTTTTGGTGGCTGGGTACCACTTATCATTAATGCCGAGGCCGCCCGTAGTGTCGCCGCGCATCAATTGCCTGATACGGTGAGCACGCTGCAGCAAATTGCGCTAATTGGTATGGCGATAGCGATTTTTAGTGCCTTCAAGCTTTTACCGTCACGTCCAATTCGCTACACGCGCCGCCGGAATATCTGGATGCTCTTGCAGTGGGTGCTGATGCCGGTGACGGCCATTGTCTATAGCTCCGCCGCAGCATTCACTGCACAGACCCGTCTGTTAGTTGGGCGGTATCTTGATAAGTTTGACGTCACCGAAAAAGCCACAGCGGCGATTAATGCTCGCCAGAAGGCGACTGCACGTAAACGGTCGAAGGCCTCCCGCGTCGCCGAGAAGTGATGAGTCGGTGCTGGGCGGCGTACTGGAGTGCCGCTACCGGGTCGTAACGTTGGAGAATCATGTGTGTTATTTGAGCGATGATTTGTGTAGATAGCGGCTTACCTTGCTTGATAATCTGTTCCTGCACAGTTTGTGCAAGGAAGTAGCTGTCATGTGCTGCAGCATGCTTATTATGTTGAAAGCTACGGCTAATGCTTATGATGAGCTTTCCTAGATTGAAAGGGGTGGTTGACCCGTCGTGTGTTAGCACCATGCGCCCGTCTAGCGTAGCCCGTTCGTATGTCGTAAAGACTGCACCACATTCTGGACAGGCCCGTCGCCGCCAGACGCTGGGGTGTTTCGTGTGCTTGCGGGAGTTTTTGGTAGTAGTTTTATCGTGAAAACAATTTATACAAATCATATCAATATATTGACATATCGCTATAAAAAATACTAGTGGAAAAGTATATGAAAATGTGTAAAATAGAAAAAACTAAAACCCCCGCACTGCGAGGGTTGTATGCAATAATGGTGGGCAATAGAGGATTCGAACCTCTCACCTCTTCAACGTCAATGAAGCGCTCTAGCCAAATGAGCTAATCGCCCGTCTATTCCCAATAATAGCAGGAATTAGTGGTGAATGCAATTACCTCTTGCGGAGAGTGTAGGGGTCGGCCGTCACGTCGTTTCTTGGCGTAGCATTACGGATCCGCTACCTAGTAAATACGATAAAGGTTGCCCAGAGCTTTTAACTATGCTACGGTGAGAGTAGCGAGGACGGAGACTAACCACCTCTCGAGCAACGTGAAAGCGGTTGCGGCGCACGAAACCAGCCGGAGCAAGAGTCATCGCCAAGGTGGAACCTCCTGGCTTGTCCCCAGGACCGAGGCACGCACGCTATATGCGTTGGGCGTGCTTTTATAATTACTTTAAAGGAGGTTTTATGAGTGAAGATAAACTCTATGCAATGCGACACAGCCTGGCGCATATTATGGCGGCGGCCGTGCAGCGATTATGGCCAGATGCCAAATTCGGAGTCGGTCCGGTCGTTGAGCATGGGTTTTATTACGATATTGATCTTGGTGAAACGAAGATCAGTGAGCAGCAGTTCAATAAAATTGAAAAGGTAATGCGACGGATCATTGCCGAAAAGCAAGATTTTGTGTGCACAAAATACCCGATTGATGAAGCAATTCAATGGGCCAAAGACAGCCATCAGCCGTATAAAGAAGAACTCCTTAATGACCTAAAACGTGCCGGGACAACGGTAGCAAAAGATCTGGACGCTGCAGAAATGGGTACAATTGCTGAAGGTAATAGTGCGCTTGATGAAGTCTCATTCTACACAAACGGATCGTTTAAGGACTTGTGCCGTGGACCCCATATTGCAAACACCAGTCAGGTCGGTGCGTTTAAGCTGATGCGAGTTGCAGGCGCCTATTGGCGTGGTAATGAAAAGAATCCTCAAATGCAGCGATTATACGGTGTGGCTTTTGCCACGCAGGAAGAGCTGGATGAATATTTGGAGAAATTAGAGCTAGCCAAACAACGTGATCACCGAAAGCTAGGCAGGGAACTTGATCTATATACAACCTCACCGTTAGTGGGTGTAGGCCTGCCGTTATTTACACCTCGTGGAACTATCTTGCGCGATATCGTGGCCCAATACTCAAATCAGCTGCGTCAGAGGTTTGGTTTTGAAAAAGTCTGGACGCCGCATATTACCAAAAAGGACCTGTATGAAACGTCAGGCCACTGGGCCAAATTTGGCGAAGAGCTGTTTTTGGTTAAAAGTCAGGAAACCAGTGATGAAATGGCGTTAAAGCCGATGAACTGCCCGCACCATACGCAGATTTTTGCTTCACAACCTCGTAGCTACCGCGATATGCCGGTGCGCTACTTGGAGACGACCACTGATTATCGTGACGAGAAAACCGGTGAGCTTGGCGGTCTGAATCGTGTGCGCTCGCTGACTCAGGATGACAGTCATGTCTTTTGTCGTCCAGACCAAATTGAACAAGAAATCAATAATTTGCTGTCCGCTGCCCAGGAATTATACGGTACTATTGATATGAAACTGCGGGTTCGACTAAGTTATCGCGACGATTCTGATGCGTACTTGGGCGAACGTGAACTGTGGGTTTCCGCACAAAATCAGTTGAAATCAGCCGTTGAAAAAGTTGGTTTGGATTATTTTGAGCAGGAAGGTGAGGCTGCTTTTTACGGACCAAAGATCGACTTTATGGCAACCGATGCGATCGGACGTGAGCACCAAGTTGCGACGGTGCAACTGGACTTCGTGCAGCCGCAACGGTTCGGCTTAGAGTATACCGAGATTGATGGTAATTTTACAACACCTGTGATGATTCACTGTGCGCTGCTCGGGTCGATTGAACGATTCTTGAGTGTCTTCATTGAACACACGGGTGGCTGGTTCCCGTTTTGGGCGGCGCCAGAACAAGTACGCATTCTAACGATTAATGACACCGTCTCAGACTATGTTGATAAAATTACATCGATTTTATCAGAGGTGACCTTAATGAAACCAATAAAATACAACGATGTAAGATTTACAATAGATAGTCGTAATGAATCCCTCGGGAAAAAGATTCGTGAGGCGACTGTTGTAAAAATACCAATACAGATTATTGTTGGGCCAAAGGATCAGATAGCACGTGTCGTAAGCATCAGGACGCATGCGGGTGAAGAGCAAATTCCGCTTGAACAGCTAGCTGAGTATGTACGGGGACTGTAATCTTGTGCGTAGGCTAAGAATTGCAATTGATATCGACGATGTTCTAGCAGAAAATGCAATCGGGTTTGTGGCGTTTAGCAATGAACGGTGGGGCACACGATTGAGGGTTGATGACTATAGCGAACATTGGTCAGAGATGTGGCATGTTGATAGCGAGGAGGCAGAACGGCGTGCTCATGTCTTTCACGACTCTGGTGCGATAAAGGGATATGCTCATATAGGGGGGGCGGAGGAGGTGCTTAGAAACATGTCGCAGGTGCATCATCTCATGGTGGCTACTTCGCGTCGCTTGCAGGTGCAAAGCGATACGCTGCTTTGGATCGAGGAGCATTTTCCAGGGATTTTCGCCAGTTCTGCGGTCTACTTCTCTGGCCTATGGGATACAGTGCACGAGGGCTCTCATAAACTGACAAAAACCGAGTTAATCACGCAAATTAATGCCGATGTTTTAATTGATGACCAGTTGAAACATTGTTTAGCTGTTTCCGAGACTGGTCGTAATGCCATCTTATTTGGTGATTATACTTGGAATAGAGCAGATAGTTTGCCGGATAGAGTGGTGCGATGCCGTTCGTGGTCAGAAGTGGAGGTGGAAATTGAGCGAATTGCCAATAGCTAGCTTGCGAGACCGGATCTATATTCTCATGGCGCAGCTACCTGACGACAAGGTGACGACGTACGGTGACCTGGCAGCACTGTCTGGACACCCGCACGCAGCGCGAACTGTGGGCGGGATAGCGCATGGTGGCCCAGAGAATTTGCCGTGGCATCGCCTAGTGAACGCGAAAGGTGGCTTGGCGGTAGGTTTTCCGGGTGGGCAAGGTGTGCAAAGGCAGCTACTTGAACAAGATGGTATTTATTGCGATGAGAGGTGGCGGATAATTGATTTTGAGGAACGACGATGGCGGCCGAAACTATAAAAGCAAAATTACCCCTAGTTGTTATCGCGGGGCCGACTGCTAGTGGTAAGACCTCGCTAGCGATTCGTCTAGCAAAACAATATAATGGCGAAATAATTTGTGCCGATAGCAGAACAATATATCGAGACATGGATATTGGTACGGCAAAGCCAACTATGGCTGAGCGAGAAGTAGTGCCTCATTGGGGCCTTGATTTAGTTAGTCCGGGCGAGACATTTAGCGCCGCACAGTTTAAGGAGTATGCTCTGCAAAAAATAAGTGAAATTCGCTCTCGGGGGTGTTTACCATTTCTTGTCGGCGGCACGGGTCTCTATATTGATGCGGTAATTTTTAATTTTCAATTTGGAGATCCTCCTGATTCTGCTTTACGGCGTGAGCTAGAAAAAAGGACAGTAGCCGAACTACAATATTATTGTTATAAATACAACATAAAATTACCAGAGAATAACAAGAATAAACGCTATCTTATACGTGCTATTGAACAAAAAAGTAAAAATAACAGATATAACTTTATGACTAGAGATAATAGTATCGTTGTAGGTATAGCAACAAATAAGGAAATATTACGAACAAGAATTGTGCTCAGATCTGAACAATTATTTTTAAATAATGTTGTGAATGAAGCAATGTTGTTAGCCCGAAAATATGGCTGGGATAATGAGGCCATGACAGGTAATGTCTATCCGTTGGTTCGAGAGTTTTTGAATAAAAATATTACCGAAAGTGAATTAAAGCGGCAATTTGTTGTAGCTGATTGGCAGTTGGCGAAGCGACAGATGACGTGGCTGCGGCGTAACCCGTTTATCATGTGGGCGACGCTTGACTCTGCTGAACACTATTTGTCACAACTTTTGGCTCAGGCGTAAAATTTATGGTACAATTTTTAATACATGATTGATGCGCTGTTCGGCTCAAAAACGAGGGTGAAGTTACTACACCTGTTTTTAGCGAACCCTGAAAAATCGTTTTATGTTAGAGAGATTACGCGATTGATCGGCGAGCAAATTAACTCGGTGCGGCGTGAACTATCAAATATGCTCAGAGTCGGAGTCATTGTTTCGAATAATTATGACAATAAATTGTATTACGCTGCGAATCAGCAGTATGCATACTTCACGCCACTAAAGATGATTTTTGCTGATGAGCGACCGAGTGAGCAAACCGACCATAACAAAAAGAACAGTATACCGTGGGTGGGCGATATTGCTCGGCTGTCCGGACTGAAGATCGCTATAGTTGCCGGCGCGTTAGTGCATGGATCGACGAGTCGGGTTGATATATTGTTAGTTGGTCGGCTATCGGAGTCGAGAGTGGGTGTCGCCATTAAGAAAATTGAAAAAGCCGAGGGGAGAGAGCTGAATTATGCTGTAATGAGCTATGATGATTTTTACTATCGTCTGAGCGTTAGAGATAAGTTTGTGATGGAAATAATGAATAGTAAGCACTCGGTTGTGGTAGATGTAGAGAGCATACTAGGATAAGGAGACGTATATGTTTGAAGTAGAATACAAAGGTGCAAATAACGTTATTTTTACAACGAAAATGGTAAAAATTGCGTTTGATCCAGCGTTATCGCTGGTTGGTCTTAAGGATAATCTCGGGGGGCAGGATGTTGAGATATTGTCAGAGGATAGATTTGCCGCAAGTAATGTAACACCACGGTTACTCTTCAGCGGTCCGGGTGAATATGAGGTCGGCGACGTATCTCTGAGAGGGGTGGCAGCCTGGCGATACATTGATACGGAAACTGATGTTAAAAAATCAACGATTTACCGTTTAGCAATTGGTGGTGTGCGTGTTGTGATTATAGGTAACGTTGCCCCAAAATTGTCAGAGTCTCAGCTAGAGGAGATTGGTGTCGTTGATGTTGTTGTGATACCGGTTGGCGGTGGTGGTTACACGCTTGACGCGACATCTGCGGCTCATATGGTACGCCAGCTGGAGCCGAAAGTAGTTATCCCAGTGCATTATGCTGATGGCGCGCTACACTACGAAGTGCCGCAAGACGACCTGTCGGTGTTTGTTAGCGAAATGGGCGTGGAGACTGTTGACGCTGGGCCAAAGTGGAAGGTGAAGGGAGTGACATCTTTACCCGAACAACTCTCAATCATTACTGTCGCGCGGAGCTAGGCTGGTCGATACGTTGCACTAATAAACCCCCTCCTTATTTGGAGGGGGTTCGAGCTTAGGCGGTTTTTGTCTGTATTGGGCGTAACAGCCCTTTCTTTTTAAGAGTACGAATTGCTTGAGTACTCAGAACCAACGTGACTTTTTGACCATCTACTACAAGAGTTTTCTTCTGTAGGTTTGGCTTAAAAGTGCGCTTGGTACGGCGAAGGGAAAAGCTAACGTTGTGACCGTATTGCTTGCCCTTGCCGGTTAGTTCGCATCGTGATGCCATTTCCAACCTCGCTTTATATTAACTAAACAATCTATCGTATTGTAGCGGTATTTCTATAATTAGTCAAGGTGTTATAATGGTAATCATGGATTTGGCATATTTAGGTATGGTCTTGGTGGTTATTCTCGTCTCAATGACGCTACACGAGGCGATGCATGCGTTTATGGGCTATTTCCTTGGAGATGACACAGCCAAGGCAGAGGGGCGGCTGACATTAAACCCGCTGAAGCATATTGATCCGTTCATGACGCTTTTATTGCCACTATTGCTGGCTGTGTTGGGACTGCCAATTTTTGGTGGTGCTCGGCCGGTGCCATTTAATCCTCAGCGCGTGCGACACGGTGAATGGGGCGCAGCGTTTGTAGCGTTTGCTGGGCCACTGACTAATTTGTTTTTAGCGTTTTTAGCGTTTGGCGTGGGTGTCATCAGCGGGGTTATTACTAGCGGCGGGCTGATTCAAAATACATTAGTGGGGCAAATCATTAGCCTCGTCGTGTTGGTTAATTTAGGTTTTTTCGTGTTTAATATGTTGCCGCTGCCACCACTTGATGGGTCGCGGGTGCTGTACGCGCTTGCTCCAGAGGGTGTGCGCCGTGGCATGGAGTGGATTGAGCGCTACGGGGTAATGGTGGTGTTTATCATTGTTATGATTGGACAGGCGGCAATTGGGCGAATTATGACGTTCGCTACGAACGGTATTATCCAATTCTTTTGCGTGATTTTTGGTGTATAATAGAGATAGCCTCAGGTAAGCGGGCGCATATGATTTTCCTAACATCATATGATAGGGAGTCCTAATGGTCAGTCATCGTGGTGACTGGTTGCGGATACCCACCTTGCATTTATGCGGGGGAATATCACGCGCTTGCACTGCTTGGGGCTTTTATGATGTATAATAATAGGGCAGCCTACTAAGCGATCGCTTGGCAGTGAAGCCAAGAGGAAAGTCCGGGCAGTAAAGGACACCGACAGTCGCTAACGGCGACCGGGGGTAACCCTAGGGAAAGTGCCACAGAAACAAAACTACCTTTGTGGCAATAGACACAAAGGAAAAGGTGAAACGAGTAAGGTAAGAGCTTACAGTCCTCGGTGGTGACATAGAGGAGAGGTAAACCCTGTCGACTGCAAGGAGGCCTACAAATGAGTTGTCCGCTCGTAGGCCGATAACCGCTTGATTTACCTGGCAACAGGTAAACTAGATAGATGATCGCTCGCGACAGAACCCGGCTTATCGGTAGGCTGTAAACTAAAACCTTCTCTCAGCGGAGAAGGTTTTAGTTTACTGAAAGCACTTTCTTATAGTGCTGCTTTAACAATTGCGGTAAAGGCCGTAGGTTCGTTAACGGCTAACTCTGCCAACACTTTTCGATCAAGCTCAATATTCTTTGCCTTGAGAGCAGCCATGAGCCTGCCGTACGTTGTGCCCTCTTGGCGAGCGGCTGCGTTAATCCGGGTAATCCACAGGCTGCGGAGGTCTCGTTTTCTGTTGCGTCGATCACGATAGGCATATTGCAGAGCTCTAATTACCCCCTGCTTTGCTAAGCGAAAGCTACGAGTTCGATTGTGCTGCATGCCTTTAGCGGCTTTTAGAATTTTCTTGTGCTTTGCGTGTCCAGGGACGCCTCGTTTTACCCTCATAGATTAAACTCCCATCGCTCGTCGGGCATTTTTTGCCATTGAGCCTGTTACTTTTGCTGTTGTATTAATTGCCCGCTTACGGCTTTTTGACTTCTTGGCTAAGAAGTGACCGCCAAATGCACGTTGACGAGTTAACTTGCCAGAGCTCGTTAACTTAATGCGCTTTGCGGTACCTTTGTGGGTCTTTAGTTTTGGCATTATTTACTCCTTATTACCACACTCAGATTGCGACCAGCCATCTGAGGTTTTTGTTCTAGAATTGCCTCTTCCTCAAGCTGATCAGTGATTTTTTGGATCAATTCGTAACCGATTTCTTTATGCGCCATCTCGCGACCTTTATAGACGACTTGGATACGGACCTTGTGCCCATTGGCGAGAAAGTCTCGTATTTTGCGCAGCTTGACTTCGAGGTCGCCAGCGCCAATCTTCAGGCCAAAGCGCATTTGCTTGAGATCGCCGACTTTTGCCGCGCGCTTGTTGCGCTGCTGGTCTTTGATCTTCTGATATTGGAACTTGCCCCAGTCAAGAATTTTGGCGACTGGTGGATTGGCATTTGGTGATATTTCAACGAGATCAAGTCCCGCATCCTCCGCCGCTTGAAGGGCGTCGCGCAGGGGCATTATCCCCAACTGTTCACCATCAGAACCAACAACGCGCAGTTCCCGAGCACGGATCGCTCCGTTGATACGAATTGATTTATTAATCTCCTAGCTCTCCTTTTGAAGCAATTTTAGATTAATTTCATCAGTCATTGTATCAGGTATAAGGGTGGATTTCAAGCGCTAGGTCGGGATAATCTGCCGGTATTGTAGGCTTTCGGCGACATGAGGAATGGTTATTTCTAGTGATGACTCAAGATCAGCGATAGTGCGAGCGACCTTGATAACTTTGAAATAGCCACGAGCGCTTAGGTCAAGCTTTTTGGCGGCTGCAAGGAGAAATTGCTTGGCCTCAGCCGTTAGTGCAGCTATTTTATCAACGCTACTACTATCTATATCAGCGTTGTATTTATTACTATTACTGTATCTGTTAGTTTGTAGTGTACGGGCTACCTTAATCATATTTTCAAACTGTTTTTGTTGTGAATCCGACGATGACTTACGGGACAACAAATCTTCATGTGCGACGCGGGAAACATTGATTGTTAGATCAATACGATCAAGGAGCGGGCCAGATAATCGTTTCTGATAGTTCAAGATTTGTGTCGATGAGCAACGGCAACTTTTTTCTGGATCGCCCAGATAACCACATGGACAAGGGTTCATCGTGGCAACTAACATAAAATTGGCGGGGTAGTAGTATTTACCTTGGGCGCGGGAAATTATGATCTGCTTATCCTCAAGCGGCTGACGAAGCGACTCCAATGTAGTTCGTGGATATTCTAATAATTCGTCTAAGAAAAGTGTGCCGTGGTGCGCGAGACTAATTTCGCCGGGCGTGGCCTTTGCACCACCACCAATCATTGATATGCGGCTTGCGGTGTGGTGTGGTGTGCGAAATGGTCGGTCGATAACGATATCATGACTAACTTGATTGCCGTCAAGATTGTGGAGTTTTGTCACCTCGATAATCTCAGTGTCAGATAGCGGCGGTAGGAGCGAATTGAGTGCGCGTGCTAACATGGTTTTGCCGGATCCCGGTGGTCCGGACAGCAAAATATTGTGCCTACCCGCGACGGCAATGGCGACGGCTCGCTTGGCCTGCTCTTGTCCGCGGATGTCATCAATGATGATGCCGCGTTTCTTTTGGCGATATTGCTGCTTTGTTTTTACTGCGGGTTGGATGAGTTTTTCTTGTTTGAGGTGGAGGAATAATTCCGTTAGATTATTGATGGGGATAATAGTAATGTCGGGGATGAGCAGGGCTTGTTTGCTGTTGGAGGCCGGTAGGTATATGGTTGAGATACCGTGTTGTTTGGCGGTTTCGGCGATGGTGATGGCCGAGCGAATGGGGCGAAGACTACCATTGAGTGCCAATTCACCAGCAAATAGCGCTCCCTCTAGGGCGGTTTGAGGAAGTTGTTTGCCGAGACAGAGAATTGCGAGGGCTATTGGTAGGTCAAATTGCGTACCGTCTTTTGGCAGTTCCGCCGGGGCGAGATTGATGGTAATTTTACCTTTTGGGAAATCGAGCAGCGAGTTTTTGATGGCACTGCGAACGCGATCACGCGATTCATCAATTGCTTTGTTGCCAAGTCCGACGATTTGTAGTCCAGGTAGTCCTCGTGATATGTCGCCTTCAATTTCAATAAGCTGACCGTGAAAGCCATATGGCGTCGCTGAAACTACCTTGCTAACCATATACCTAGTAAAGCATAGATGGCTAGACTTGAAAAGGGAAGGTTGTTATAATTAAGGCGGATTGATGGGGCTGATATAGCTTTCGACAATTGGACTTTATCAAGGTATTCTGCGGGCCGACGATACGCGTAACGTATGTTTTAGTTGCAAAGTCTAAACTTGCAGGTGTATTTGCTAGCTTAAAGAGCGTTTTCACTCCGATGGCTGCTGCACCAGTCGCTGCTTAATTTAAGCGACCGTCCTTGCTTTGCGGCAACAGGCAAAGCCTAGGGCGTCATATA
This sequence comes from Candidatus Saccharibacteria bacterium oral taxon 488, assembly GCA_013099015.1. Classification (NCBI taxonomy): domain Bacteria; phylum Candidatus Saccharimonadota; species Candidatus Saccharibacteria bacterium oral taxon 488. The sequence continues at coordinate 127,423 of CP039998.1, forward strand.
TATGTTGCTGGCTGCATGTTCGGAAGCGGCGGACATGCGGGACTTTCTCCGCGTAACGAAGCTTGGTTTTTTCGGTTTATTTTTAAGCCGAGCAACGTTATAAAATAAATTAAAAGAACCTATGCTCGTAGACGAATGTCATGATACCAGTTGGACCCGGGGGCGGTACCCGGCAGCTCCACCATATAGTGATATATCGACCCAGGGTGGTCGATTATTTTTTATCGTAATCAGTGAGAATGCAGCTCGAGCGTGTTGCCAGGAGACGAAAACAACCACCTGCGAGTAGTGGTTGTTTTCAAAAAGTGGAGTTTTACGTGTGCTGTTTATTTTTGGCTCCCGACAAGTTGTGTATAACTTTTTTATTCAGAAGCTACCCCTATAGTAAATGATAAAAATGGTTATGTCAATAATTTTTGAGAAAAAATCTAGGTAAAAAATACCACATAATTTAGAGGGTTAGTGAAGCAGTTTGATGAAAAATATAGGTTGTTGCCGGACGAGACGGTTGAACCCTAGTAGTTCCTAGTTGGTGCCGCACACGGCCGGTGTCCTACCCGCGAGATGGCGAAACGGGATATGCTGAGGGCTTGGTTGTTTTGGTATTTTATTTGTATAAACGTTCAGCGAGCTGGATCAATTACTAGATTATTTGTTGGATTCATGATGTCGTATGGGGTGACTATACAAGAACTATGAATTAGCGGGCGGTACAGCAAGCATATGTTTATATTACAATGTTGTGTATAAAACATTTTATAGAATATAACAGATGAAAATATATAAAGATTATTATAAAAATGTTATAAATACAACATATTTTTTATGCAAAGTATTGACCGATAAGCATATACATGATAGTATTGGTACAAGCTTTTGAGAAAATAAAAAGCAAAAAACTGAATATAACAATAACAACATTAACAAGCTTATATGGCTCAGTCCGCAGTAGTGCATGTCGTTTGGCGTATAGTCGGCAGCAGTATGAAGCCGGAATAATAAAAAATTATTCGGCCATAGTGTTGCCGATGCTCCGCCGAACTTTATAGCCTAACGTTCAGTTAGTGGCTATACCGTGACGCGTTGAGCGCGCGCATAACTAGTACCACTGCGCATCCAGTTAATCCTTGTTATAGGATTAGCAATGAGACTACTGGATGTGCAGGATGAGGAACGTTGCGCAAGGACATGCTCCGAAATTCGGAGCGGTCAGTTGCCCTGAGCGGCGGACTTTGAACAGGTGACCGCGCCCTAATAGTTATTGAGTGCGGCGGATGGTTCACTTGATCATATAATGGTTCGTCGCCTGGGCTCCCTTAGTCTATGATATAGTGTGAGTATGAAGTGTCGGTATGTTGCTATAGTCGCGGCGCTGGCTGTGACAGCAGATGTCGTATTGGTGCACACGGTGACGCCAATGAGCGTTGGTCCGTTGGGCGTCCTGGCGTTTTTTGTGTGTCTGTATGTAGCAACTGCGTCGTGCTGTTATTTAGTGATGGTCGCGGCGAGGCGTGTGGCAATGCGTGTTGTTCGACATAATATGTATCGTGGCTTGGCCTCGGTAACGCCGTTGAAATTATATTATTATGCGAGTATCATCGGGCTTATACCGGTTATCTTACTTGGCATGCAATCAATTGGCGGTGTCACGGCATGGGATATCTTGCTCCTGGTGCTTTTTTTGGGCCTTGGTTGTTTTTACATACACAAACGATTTTAGAGCGTAGGAACTCTATCGGTAACGTGGTACAATATAGGTATGAATCCAGAGTTGCCTCAGGTGCGTCCACCGATTGAGAGTTTACCGCCTGCTTCAAGCGGTGAGCTTCGGCTGGATGGTGATACAAATCAGGTAGAGGCTGAGAGACGTTCCGCCGAACGTCCAGCGGTGAATGTGGCGAACTCACAGATGCCAGCAACAGTACTGCCGACTGTTCCGGTGCCAGCGCCTCCAGTGGTGCAGGCTCCCGCGTCGTCGACGACGTCAACTGACGATACGCCGCTGATAGCTGGTGATGATGATTTGATTGAAAAGGAGTGGGTTGACAAATTGAAACGGATTATTACTTTGACAAGGGATGATCCGTACGAGCGAGCGCGGGTAATTGCGCAACTACAGGCCGACTACCTCAAAAAGAGGTACAACAGGGAGATGGGCCAATCGAACGGATAGGAATATGGATAGCGGACCGTTAATTACTGGTTTTATTGTCGTCGTAGTATTGGCAATCGGTGTGACGATTGTCACGCTGCAGTATCGCAAGATGCTGCGCGAAGCAAAAAATTATGAGCGCGGGCTGAAAATGGTGCCGCTGCTAATTCATTTGCCGCCATCAAGTGAAGATATTGATGGGGCAAGTCGTGACCAGCGTGATCTAACGGAAGAAATTCTCAGCCAAGCGCAAGTGATGTATAACATTATATCAAGTACCGCAACGAAAGGATTTAAGAGTCGACTCTACGGGCAGCGCCATTTGTCGTTTGAGATTATTGCGCGTGGTGGTTTGGTGCATTATTATGCCGTGGTACCGACGGTGCTGGTCGATGTGATTCGCCAAGCGATTGCGGCAGCTTATCCGGCGGCGCGGTTGGAAGAAGTGGCTGATACGAATGTGTTTAGTAAAATTGGCAAGATGAGCGGGACAATTGGCGGCGAATTCTCGCTCCGTAAGTCGTTCGTCTATCCTATCGCAACCTACCAAGAGTCAAAGCGAGACGCGTCGCGGGCGCTACTGAATGCCATGTCGGCGGCGACAAAAGACGATGGTATTGGCTTACAGTTCTTGGTTCGGCCGGCGCGGGAGGGTTGGTCGCGTGCCTCAGAAGAGCATGTTGAGAAAATGAAGAAGAACAAGGGCAAGAAATCAACGAAGGTGGCGGGCGTTGATATCTCAATGGTCGGGGACATTTTTGAGGCGTTGTGGAAACCACCACAGTCGGCAAAAGAAAAAGAAGGTGAGATCAAGCCTGAGGATAAACAGCTATCGTCACTCGAGCAGGCAGAGGTTGATGCCGTTAGCGAGAAGACGCGTTATCCGGCGTATGAGGTATTGGTGCGAGTGGTAATTTCATCAAATACTGCCGCTCGTTCACAGGTGCTGCTTAAAAATATTATCGCTGCGTTTGCGATGTTTGACTCGCCACGCAATAACGGTTTTCGTTTTTCGCTGACAAATAATATTGAGGAAATGACTACGGCGTATATTATGCGGTTTTTCCCGCAGCATATTCGCAGTAATATCCTTAATAGTGTCGAGATGGCGACTCTGTTTCACTTGCCGAGCGCAACTGCCATCCCAACTTCACAGGTTAAGCGGCAGATGTCCAAGCAGGTTGATGGGCCAACTGACGTTTTGGATGAGGGATTATTGATTGGTTACAATGAATTTCGTGGTACGAAAAAGCCAATTCGTATCGGTACGAAGGATCGCCGCCGCCACGTTTACATCATTGGTCAGACTGGTGTTGGTAAGTCGGTATTGCAGGAAAATATGGCGTATCAAGACATGATGGATGGCCGAGGGTTTGCGCTGATTGATCCGCACGGTGATTTGGTCGAGTCGCTCATGGGGAAGGTGCCGAAAGAGCGAGTGGAAGATATTATCTATTTCAACCCCGCCGATATGGAAAACCCGATTGGTCTCAATATGTTTGAATTCGACAGTCCGGATCAAAAGGACTTTCTGGTGCAGGAGGCGATTAACATGCTGTATGGGCTGTACGATCCGGGGCATACCGGTATTGTGGGGCCACGGCTTGAGCATATTTTTCGTAACTGTGCGCTGCTGTTAATGGCGGATCCGGCGGGTGGAACATTTATTGATGTGCCAAAGTGTCTCATTGACCCAGAATTCGTGAAGAGTAAGCTGAAGTACGTCACCGATCCGCAGGTGATTGATTTCTGGACAAAGGAGTTCCCGGCCTCGCAACGATCAAATGAGGCCGGTGAAGTGATATCGTGGGTGGTCTCGAAGTTTGGCCCATTTATCTCTAACGATTCAATGCGTAATATCATCGGCCAGACGAAGTCAGGGTTTAACATCCGTGAGATTATGGATAATAAAAAGATTCTGCTAGTTAATCTGTCGAAAGGTAAGCTTGGTGAGCTCAATGCCAAGCTGCTAGGAATTATCTTTATCATGAAGTTCCAGGCGGCAGCTATGTCCCGGGCTGATATACCCGAGGAGCAGCGTGAAGACTTTTCGCTATATGTTGACGAGGTGCAGAACTTTGCAACTGATAGTTTTGAATCAATTTTGTCCGAGGCGCGAAAATATAAGCTGAGCCTGATAATGGGTAACCAGTTTATGACACAGCTAACGGAGAAGATTCGTGAGGCCATTATTGGTAACATTGGTACGGTTATCTCGGGGCGTATTGGTATCACCGACGCGGAATTGATGGTTAAGAAGTTTCAGCCAGTGTTTGATATTGATGATTTATCAAAGCTACCAAATTTCCAGTCGATCGCTTCGGTGATGATCAATAATGTGCCGTCGGCGCCGTTTAGCATGAACTGGGTGCCACCGATGGGTCAGGTTAACAATCAGCTTCGTGATGCGTTGGTGCGACTATCGGCAGCAAAGTACGGCAAACCACGCGCGGTGGTTGAGAAAGAGATCTTTGAGCGGCTTGGTCGCAATAAAAAGCCAGCGGCTTCGCCGACTGGCCCATCACTCAATCGGCCGGCTACAAAGAGCGGTTCGTCTTTCCTGGACGAGTGGTTGTCAAAACGTCAACAACTTGGTGGTGGTAAACCAGGGGCTGTGGGTGCTGCTGCTCCGGGTGCGGGGCAGTCTCGGTTGGGCGTGCCATCGCCGCTAGCTCCACAGCCAGGCCGTCCAGCTCCGTCGCGACTAGCGTCGCCGACCTCAGGCTTGGCGGGCACACAATCGCAGTCGGCTTCTATACGGCCGCCACAGATTGGACAAGGCGCTGCGCCACAAGGTATTGCTATGCCAGCCCCGCCAGCTGGCCAGACGCCGCAGGGAGTTGGTACTTCGTTGAACGGGCTATCGGGGCAGCCGATAGATATCCCCCATCATGATAATTCACGATCGCTGGATCGACATCCGGCGTCTGCGCCAACAGTGACTGGTTCGGATGTGGCTGCGCAGGCCGCGCCGCTATCAATTGCTGATAGAATGGCGGCAGAACTGCAGCAGGCAGAGCCGCAAAACCGCCTCGACCTGCGTGGTGATAATAACGATAATGGCGAGGTATCAATTAAGCTACGCTAGGCGTGGGCCAAGCTATCTTTTATTGAGGAAACCAACGCGGGCGTACTCAATAATGGCGCCGATAACCCAACCACAACCAAAGAGAATGATCGTTTCTGATCCAGAGAGAACGTAGCCGTAATGCCGGGCAACGAAGTAGACAATAACTGAGGCAATCGCACCGAGTGCGCCGGCAATAATGAGGTTCGGGCGTGCGACGGTGCTACCGATAGCTTCGCTGGCTTTTTCAACAGCTGGGTTGTGAATGACTTTACTAAAGGTGCGTGACGCTGGCGGTAGTTCGCTTTGCATCTTTTCCATGGTTTTCCGGTAGCTGTCAGTACGGTCGGCTTTGGTGATCTGGCGAGGTGTTTCTGAGGCTGCTGGCTTCTCCGTTTCAGCGGTTTGGCTTGTCTCGGCTTGTTCTAATGCCTCACGGTGAGCTTTGTCGATACCTTCGTGTTGCTGTTCGACGGCTCGTTCAGCCCGCTCCTCTAATTTTTCAGCCGCTGAGCGTTCTACTTCGCCGGCTGACCGCTCAAGTTCGCGAGCGTTCTCTGTTAACTCTGGATTAGCCCCATGAATTTTTTCTGACATATTTACCCTCCCTATGTTATAACGTTCCCGCTGTAATATCACGGCGAATGATGCGGACCTCTTTACTCAGTTGTCGTGAGCGGCAATAGAAGAAGGTTACAACAGCCGCAATGATACCGGCAAATAACATGTTTTCTCCAGGGCCGGTTCGCGGCAGGGTAGCGACGGTCTGCTCGACGACCTTTGGCGTTGGGCAGTTGACAACGATTTCGACACTGGTACCAAAGACGTTTGTCATACGGCAGTCATACGATGACGGGTCGCTGGTGCCGCGTGGCTTAGCCGAAAGTTGACCCTTGAGCTGGACGACGTAGGTTATAACCTTTTGCTCGCCTGGTTTAAGGGTGACTCGTGGCCAAGAAAGGGTGCGCTTTTCCTTATCAAAGGTGCCACCACCATTATCATAGATATCGGCATATTCTAGTACATCGGATAACTCGTCCTTCAGATCAACTGTTGCTGGAGCTTTGCCTTCGTTTTTAGCGGTTAGCTTATACTCAATGCGGTCGCTGGCGTTGGCTTTTTTCTTGGTGGCATCGCCGCCAGAGGTCAGGTTATGTGCCGCCTTGGTGCGGGTAACCTGGGCTTTACAGGTTGTGTCTTTGACCCAAATTGTGGCGTCGCCTGGGCACGGCTGGCAGTCGGGATGGTCTATCGGTAGGCTTGGGTTAAGTGGACAGCGTGGTTTTGGACTGATCGTAACGGTCGAAGCACAGGCACTATTCGTCTGGTCACCGAGGCTGGTGTGGACAATAACGGACACGGTATACGTGCCGTCCTTGTCGAGTGTGTGCTGTAATGACGTGCTCGTAGCGGTGGTATTGACACGTTTGCGGAGCACCTCGGTGCCGGCTGAGTTTTTAATGATAAAGGTATAGCCAGCGATAGTCGCACCATTTTGGACATCGCCATACGCTGTCATCGAGACCTTGGTACGGTCGGTGACGACGGGCCGCTCGAGTAATTTACAGGCGGCGGTTGGTTTCGGTTTTTGTTTTGGCAATTCTTTGAGCATAATGTTAGCACAGGCCTTCATGATAGCAAACGGTTTGCCCTCGCTAGTCGTACCGACAAATGATTTATACCATGAGCCTGAGCCGCTGCGGTTGCGCCCGGTGTCAAATTCAGCCATTGGTCGCGAATATAGCGTCAGGCTACCAACCTGAAACTGGACTTCTCCGCGCTGAAGGCCGAAGCGTGAAACTCGGCTCCAGGACTGCCAGCCATTATCGCGGCCGCTGCTGCGAGTACTGATCTCAGAGTCGCGAGCACTCGCCAAGTTCTCGCGTGTGATGCCAGCGTGCTGCAGCATGTCACGATAATTTTGCGAGTTATTGTCCCACGCGGCGAGCAGCTGTGATTTCGTATGAATACCGCCATAAACAAGGTCTGAAGCATTGGCGGCATTGGCAGATTCAGGTGGTTGAAAAACGGCAAATGACTGCACGATGAGCGCTAGGGCGGTCAGAATGAGACCGGTTTTGCGAGTGATTTCCTCTTTGTGGAGGCGTTTCGCGTAAAAGCCGAGCTCTTGGATGAGGCTTGGGCTAAACGCGAGGTGGGAGACGATTTTCTTAAACATGCCGTTCCTTATTTTCCATTAGTTTTATGTTTTCGTAAAAATTCCGTCTCCACTATAGCACAGTGATCGCTTTTACGCAAATAGCTTGAGTGAACACTTTTTTTGCGGTATAATGGGGGAGTTGTAAATAGCTGACAAATCAGAAATAGTGAGGGAAGCATGGCTAAACAAACAGATAAGCAAGCCTACGATGGCTCGCAAATCCAGGTTTTGGAGGGTCTCGAACCGGTGCGTAAGCGGCCGGGAATGTACATTGGTAGCACGGGGTATGATGGTATTCACCATTTGATTAAGGAGATCGCTGATAACTCAATTGACGAGGCAATCGCGGGCCATGCGACGAGAGTAGAGGTGGTGCTGTTAGAAGACGGTGGTGTGCAGGTGACTGATGATGGGCGCGGTATTCCGGTTGATAAACATCCAAAAACTGGTTTGTCTACTCTAGAAACCGTGCTGACAGTGCTGCATGCTGGTGGTAAGTTTGGCGGCGGCGGCTACAAAGTGTCATCTGGACTCCACGGCGTAGGCTCAAGCGTGGTAAACGCGCTTTCAACCAAAATGATCGCTGAAGTAGTGCGTGATGGTCAGCTGTACCGCGTGGTGTTTGCAACTGGTGGTATCGCTGAACCACTGAAGAAGGTTGGTAAAACTGATCGGTCAACCGGAACGCGCATAATATTCTACCCAGATCCAACGATTTTTAAGGAGACGGTGGAGTTTGACTATAAGTGGGTGGTTAGTTATCTGCGCCACCAGGCATACCTCACCAAAGGCGTGCACACCTCGGTTATCGACAATCGAACAGGTGAGCGACAGTCATTTTACTTTGAGGGCGGTATTCAGAGCTACGTGAAGCACCTCAACATTGGTAAAGATATTTTATCAAACGATGTCTTTTATGTTGAGAGACAGGTTGAAGATTGCATGGTAGAGATTGCCGTACAGTATAATGATACTTACATTGAGACAGTAAAGCCGTTCGCCAACAACGTGTTAACACCAGATGGTGGTACGCACTTGATCGGTTTTCGCTCAGCCTTAACGAGGGTTATCAACGACTACGCGCGTAAGAATGGCCTGCTGAAAGAAAAGGAAGATAACCTGACCGGTGACGACATTCGTGAGGGTCTGACGGCAATTATCTTAGTCAAGTTGCCTGATCCACAGTTTGAAGGTCAGACCAAGAACAAACTTGGTAATCCAGAAATGCGCCGCTATGTCGAGCAGGTGATGAACGAGTATTTTGCGTATTATCTTGAGGAAAACCCGAGTATTGCTAAGAAAATTGTCGGCAAGGCGACCTTGGCGGCTCGGGCGCGTAAGGCGGCGCGAGCAGCTCGTGACAATGTGATCCGTAAGGGCGCACTTGATGGTATGGGGCTGCCGGGTAAGTTGTGGGATTGCTCGAGCAAGAGCCCGAGCGATAGTGAAATTTACATCGTCGAGGGTAATTCAGCGGCTGGGTCGGCCAAAGAGGGTCGCGACAGCAAAACACAGGCGATTTTGCCACTCCGCGGTAAGGTGTTGAATACTGAGCGGGCGCGACTTGATAAAATGTTTGCTAACAAAGAGATTGTGGCAATGATCCAGGCATTTGGTGTCGGTATCGGTGATCAGTTTGATATTAATGGCTTGCGTTACCACAAAATTATCATCATGACTGATGCCGATGTTGACGGTAGTCACATCGCGACGTTGCTTCTGACCTTCCTGTTCCGCTATATGAAGGAGGTGGTTGAGGGTGGCTATGTGTATCTTGCCAAACCACCGCTATACTCAATCAACCGTGGGCAGAAGAAGATTTATGCGTATGATGAGGATGAAAAAGACAAAGTATTGGCGAGCCTAATTGCCGATAAGAAAAGTCGTGGTACAGCAATCGATGATGAACAAGATGTCACCAAGCAGGCTGGCGTGACAATTTCACGATTTAAGGGTCTTGGTGAGATGGATGCCGACCAGCTGTGGGAGACAACGATGAATCCAGAAAATCGTGTATTGATTCAAGTCAGTGTGGAAGACGCCGAAGAGGCGGATGCGATCTTTACGCGGTTGATGGGCGATGACGTGAGTTTGCGCAAAAACTTTATTCAAAGCTGGGCAAAAAATGCTAACTTGGAGGATTTGGATATTTAATCATGAGTGATCAGGACAAACAGATACAATCAACCAGTGACCACGAGTCAATTGAGGCGACGCCGGACATGGTAACCGAGATGCCAACAGGCTTAGAGCGACGTCGACTCGAACATGTGATGCAAGATAATTTCTTCCGCTATTCGATGAGTGTCATCGTTGACCGGGCATTACCAGATGTACGCGATGGTCTAAAGCCTGTGCATCGCCGTATCTTGTATTCAATGAACCAAAACGGTAATCGTAGTACTGCGAAATTCGTCAAATCAGCGCGCATCATCGGTGATGTAATGGGTAAATATCACCCGCATGGTGACTCAGCGATTTATGATTCGATGGTGCGTCTGGCGCAAGATTGGGCGATGCGCTATACCTTGGTGCAGGGCCAGGGAAATTTTGGCTCAATGGACGGAGATCCACCAGCCGCTCACCGTTATACTGAGGCGCGACTCGACAAGCCAGCTGAAGAACTACTAACTGACATCGAGAAAGAAACGGTTGATTTCAAGGATAACTTTGATGGTTCAGAGCGTGAGCCAATCGTGCTGCCAGCAAAATTACCAAACCTACTACTGAACGGTCAGATTGGTATCGCTGTTGGTATGGCGACGAGTATCCCGACGCATAACCTGGGCGAGTTGGTGGATGCGACGGTTGAGCTGATCAATAATCCTGAAGCGACGGTTGATGATTTACTGAAGCACGTTAAGGGTCCGGATTTTCCGACGGGGGCGATTGTCTATGGAGGTGCGCCGATGCGTCAGGCATATGCGACTGGTCGCGGTAGTGTAATGATGCGGGCGGTGGCGGAGATTCAGGAGACCAAGAAGGGGCGACATCAGATCGTCGTCACAGAGATCCCGTATGGTGTAAATAAAGCAACACTAATTGAAAAGATTGGTGAATTGCATAAAGAAAAGCGAGTACAACTGGCTGACCTGCGCGATGAAAGTTCTCGGGGCAAAGTCCGCATTGTCATCGAGCTGAAGAAAGATGCGTATCCAAAGAAGGTGCTGAACCAGCTGTATAAATTAACAGCTTTACAAACAAGTTTTAATTACAACATGCTGGCACTGGTCAATACCATGCAGCCACGGATCTTAGGCTTGCACGATATTTTGAGCGAATTTATTAAGCACCGACAATCTGTGGTGCGCCGCCGTACTGAGTTTGAGCTGAAAAAAGCCAAGGCAAGAGCGCATATTCTGGAGGGCTACAAGATTGCACTGGATCATATCGACGAGGTGATCAAGACGATTCGTGCCTCAAAAACCCAGGATGAAGCGGAAAAGAATCTGCGCGCTAAGTTTGGACTCAGCGAGATCCAGGCCAAGGCTATTTTGGCAATGCAGCTGCGACGCCTGACTGGACTTGAGCGTGAAGCGGTCGAGAATGAACTTCGCGAACTTCTGAAGCTGATCGCAAGGTTAGAGGCTATCTTGGCCGACGAGCAAGAGATTTTGAATATTATCAAGGCTGAGCTTCTAGAGATGAAGGAAAAGTACGGCGACGAGCGGCGTAGTAAAATTATCAACCATGAACTGGGTAAGTTCTCTGATGAGGAGCTAATTCCAGATGAGGAAGCGGTCATTTTACTAACCGGCGAGAATTACATCAAGCGGACCCTGCTCAGTGATTATCGCAAGCAAAACCGTGGTGGCAAGGGTAAGCGCGGCATGACCACCAAAGAGGAGGATATTATTGACCAGGTGGTGCCAGCAAACACCCATGACTATTTGTTGTTCTTTACGAATCGAGGTCGAATTTTTCGCCTGAAGGCGTATGAAGTACCAGCTGCCAGTCTCAGTGCCAAAGGTGTGGCGGCGGTGAACCTGCTCCAGCTACAGCCAGAAGAGAAGATCACCGCTATCATTAAACACGAGAAGAACGCTGGTGACCAGGGCTACCTATTTATGGCAACTAAGCATGGTACGGTGAAGAAGACTCCGCTTGGCGACTATGCCAATATCCGGACGAACGGGCTCATTGCTATTAAGTTAGACGATGGTGACGAGCTGCGCTGGATCAAGAAAACAGATGGCAAAAGTGATGTAATTATTTCAACATCAGCTGGTCAAGCGATTCGTTTTAACGAGCAGGATGCTCGGCCGATGGGTCGAGCGGCTCGTGGCGTACGCGGGGTGCGTCTACGTCCGAACGATTGCGTTGTTGGTATGGATATCGTTACCAGCGATGAACAGACGCTGCTGGTCATTAGCGAAAAGGGCTTTGGTAAGCGTACGAAAGTGACTAACTTCCCAAGTCATAAGCGCGGTGGTGTAGGGATAAAGGCGGCAATTGTGACGGCAAAGACTGGCCCAATCATTTCAGTACAGACGATTGATCCGACGATGAACGAAGCACTGTTGGTATCGCAAAATGGTCAAACAATTCGTCTGGGCTTAAGTGACATCAAGTTGCTCGGTCGAACAACGCAGGGTGTGACGATTATGCGGTTGAGTGATGGCGATGCGGTGTCGTCGATTGGCCTAATGGAGAAACGTCCAGACGAGGAGGATTAGCCAGGTGCCGATGCAATACATCCTGATACCGGGCATCGCGTGGTTTGTAGCGCAGTCATCAAAGCATCTGGCCCGGCTGTTTGGCCGCAATCGTCGAGTTACGCAGTCGAACCCTCGTTCGCCGGTATTGTTTTCAGGTGGTATGCCGAGTGCTCACAGTGCAACGGTGGTGTCGCTTGCGCTGACCATCGGTCACTACCAGGGGTGGGGAAGTCCGCTGTTCGGCCTGGCTGCATGGTTCGCGGCAATCGTATTGTATGATGCGGTGATGGTGCGATTTTCCTCTGGACAGCAAGGTGACTTGCTCAATAGAGTGGTGCGAAAAGATTATCCAAAGCTGTCAACGATTAGGGTGGCACATGGTCATACGCTACCAGAAATGCTTGTCGGGGCGGCCGTGGGCACGGTTGTAACCTTTGTTGTAATTTTCGCTACAAGATAATTGCTAATAACCCTTGACCTGACCACTAATATCAGGTAAGATGAATATCAGTCTGGTTGCTGGAGTGCGAGCCAAGCGACAATCACGCTAATTTGTTAGGTGAAGCGAAAGCGGTACACAAACCCGACTATGGTCTTTAACAATTTGATTGTGCAATATCATCGTCAGTTTATATTTTTGTAGAGCCTTAATACTTTGATACAAAGTAGATTTTTAACGGAGAGTTTGATCCTGGCTCAGGATGAATGCTGGCGGCGTGCCTAACACATGCAAGTCGAGCGGCAGCGGGTTCTGCACTATCAACTTGAAGCCTGGACGCGGGGATTTCCAAAGGAAATCAGCCGCATCATTTTGAAAGAGATGAGTGTCTGGGGTGACTTCGAACTGATAGTGCAGAATGCCGGCGAGCGGCGAACGGCTGAGTAACGCGTAGGAATTTGCCCCAAAGTGAGGAATAACTGCCCGAAAGGGTAGCTAATGCCGCATATGGTCTTCGGATTAAAGGATTTATCCGCTTTGGGAGAAGCCTGCGTTGGATTAGGTTGTTGGTAGGGTAATGGCCTACCAAGCCGACGATCCATAGCTGGTCTGAGAGGATGATCAGCCAGACTGGAACTGAGACACGGTCCAGACTCCTACGGGAGGCAGCAGTGAGGAATCTTCCACAATGGGCGAAAGCCTGATGGAGCAACGCCGCGTGAAGGATGAAGGCCTTCGGGTTGTAAACTTCTTTTATGAGTGAAGAATATGACGGTAACTCATGAATAAGCACCGGCTAACTACGTGCCAGCAGCCGCGGTCATACGTAGGGTGCAAGCATTATCCGGAGTGACTGGGCGTAAAGAGTTGCGTAGGCGGTTTAATAAGTGAATAGTGAAACCTGGTGGCTCAACCATACAGACTATTATTCAAACTGTTAAACTCGAGAATGGTAGAGGTAACTGGAATTTCTTGTGTAGGAGTGAAATCCGTAGATATAAGAAGGAACACCGATGGCGTAGGCAGGTTACTGGGCCATTTCTGACGCTAAGGCACGAAAGCGTGGGGAGCGAACCGGATTAGATACCCGGGTAGTCCACGCCGTAAACGATGGATACTAGCTGTTGGAGGTATCGACCCCTTCAGTAGCGAAGCTAACGCGTTAAGTATCCCGCCTGTGGAGTACGGCCGCAAGGCTAAAACATAAAGGAATTGACGGGGACCCGCACAAGCGGTGGATTATGTTCTTTAATTCGATGATAACCGAAGAACCTTACCAGGGCTTGACATCCAGGGAAGGTCTGCGAAAGTAGACTGTGCCTTTTGGAACCCTGTGACAGGTGATGCATGGCCGTCGTCAGCTCGTGTCGTGAGATGTTAGGTTAAGTCCTTCAACGAGCGCAACCCTTGCAAGTAGTTGTATTTTTCTACTTGGACTGCCCCGGTAACGGGGAGGAAGGAGGGGATGATGTCAGGTCAGTATTTCCCTTACGTCCTGGGCTAGAAACGTAATACAATGGCTAGTACAATGCGCAGCGAAGCCGCGAGGTGAAGCAAATCGCATCAAAGCTAGTCCCAGTTCGGATTGGAGGCTGAAACTCGCCTCCATGAAGTCGGAATCGCTAGTAATCGCAAATCAGCAAGTTGCGGTGAATACGTTCCCGGGTCTTGTACACACCGCCCGTCAAACCATGAAAGTGACCAACACCCGAAGTCCGATTCGTCGGCCTAAGGTGGGGGGCATGATTGGGGTTAAGTCGTAACAAGGTATCCGTACCGGAAGGTGCGGATGGATTACCTCCTTTCTAGGGAGAATAGATGCCAATTTGTCGAGTAATCACAAGTTGAGCTAGGTCGGTCTCGTAAATATGCTGAGCTTACATATTTACAGTAGTCCTTCTAGGGACGAGACAAAGTTCAAAACCTTCTCTACGATAAACCGATTGATGAATTGCACAATCAAGTTGTTAATATAAAAACGCCCTCCTGTTTGGAGGGTGTTTTGTCGTCTATGACTAATGACGGGGCCTTTCACGTGGCTGTCTACTTGAGTATAGATAGAACGTAATATGGCGAGGCGATGGCTGCGGAACTATCGGCGACCGAATAGCGATTCTGCCAGCCAGCCTAGCGGGATAGTGTGGAGACACAGCATAATCCCAAAGCCAACTCCACAGACGACCAGACCCCAGAACTTGAAGCGCTCGTAGCTACTGATGCCGCTCGCGAGATTGTCCGCTAACTTTTGGTGGTAGACAGTCATGACGGCGCCGATAATCAAAACGATGAGGCCGACAAAAAAAGATCCAAAGGTAAATTTATAATACATATCTCCATTATACACTTGCCAGAATAAAAAAGATACGGTACAATGAATAAAGTCTTGGCGAGATGGGGGCATAGCTCAGTTGGCTAGAGCACCTGCTTTGCAAGCAGGGGGTCCAGGGTTCGAGTCCCTGTGCCTCCACCATATGGGGTGAAGTAGGCTTACGTCTACGACACTCCACCAAGACTGCAATGAGGGCGATTAGCTCAGCTGGTTAGAGCGCGTCACTGATAATGACGAGGTCGGAGGTTCAAGTCCCTCATCGCCCACCATAACGTCATTGTATTGAGTAGAGTGAGATATAATGACCTTTTGGAGGGTAATCCTATTACCCATCACGTTTTTGATAAGGGCGACTAGCTCAGTTGGCTAGAGCATCTCGTTTACACCGAGAGGGTCAGGGGTTCGAGTCCCTTGTCGCCCACCAGATAGACAATCATCCCGTTTGGGGGTGTTTTTATTTAGAGGTGTCGAGATTGACATATGCGGTAAACTATGCTACTATACCAAACGTATATGGTAAAGAATAAACATAATTTAAAAAGTAACCCATATGGTGAACGCTTAGGTTTTGTGCAGCAGTTTTCTGCCTACGGTGATCTTGACGACACTAACAAGAGTACTATTGCGCACCTTGCGTTTGATCAGAACCTTAACGATGCAGATTTTTATAAGTTAGCACATGAGATCGCCCATGAAAAACAGGCGATGGGGGGCACCGCGCTCAATGCGTTTTCTGCGGAGCGATACGCTGGACTCCCTCGATCGTTTGATGAGGCAAGAAAGATGCCGGGTAATTCTATAGAAGAGGTGCTGGGGCGGCTTGATACCGAGACGTCAGTGAACGACCCCGATGATGTCGAGTTTTATAGGACAGGAGTGCGCCGGCATATCGAAGAGCTCTATGCTTTTTCTGACAAATATCGACAGCGGTACGGTGGGGGTAATCGAATAAAGGAAAGAATGTTGGCAGATGAATGCAGTCTGCTTTGGATGCAGCATAACTCTTTGAAGTTTCTGCAGGAAGATGGTAAAAACCCTAACAAATACCCAACGGTAAGAATATATCTTAATCCTCAGTTACGAGATAGCCTTGATATCTATAAAAAGATTTTTGCGAAAGCTACAAGAGAGGGGCTTCGCTTTCAGGCAAAGATTATGGCGCCAAGTGGTTACACCAAGCACCTTGTAGACAAGGCAGTTGATTATTGTGCTAGACTAGCCGCTGGGCGACTGGAAACAAGACGAGATCCGATAGTATTTTATGGCTTTGAGGAGTCTAAAGACAAATTACTGAGGATAGTTGAAGAAGTTTATTCTCAGTATGAGAGTGCTTTTGAAGGTAGGGAAACGGGAGCTATCCCATTAGCCATCGCTCCTGGTTTTGCGGTTGGGGAAAATCCAGTAGGGTTGGATGGCGAAGAGTCATTAACAGATCATAGGCAGCGAGTCATCAAGGAGGCTGATTACGATGCCAGGAAGTTTCGGATGAATGCTGCCTCATGGAATATAAACCCGGATAATATCGCTTTTAATAGATAATTACCCTATACTGTAAGTAGATGTATAAGCATGTTATCAAACCGTTATTATTTTTGCTAACGCCAGACTTTACGCATAAGCTGATCGTTTTCTGTGGTCGTGTGGTACAGGCGTTGCCGCCTGTTCGGTGGGCCATTCGTAAGTCATGGAGTTTTCAGGATAAGTCGCTCCGACAGGAGGTGGGCGGCATTGCTTTTTGTAATCCGATTGGCTTGTCGGCAGGATTTGATAAAAATGCCCAGCTGTCGCCGCTGATGGAGGATGTTGGCTTTGGGTTTGCTTCGGGCGGATCGGTGACGCTAGAGCCGAGAAAGGGGAATCGGCGGCCATGGTTTCATCGTTTGCCGAAGACAAAGTCGGTGGTAGTGTATGCTGGTATGCCAAACTATGGTCTCAGAAAGATTAGTCGATATATTCGTCGTAATCGACGGCGGTTGGATAACATGCCAACAGTTGTGTCAGTGGCAGTTGTAGCGAATAAAACAACACGTGAGCGTATGGGTACTCGACTAACGAAGGAAGCGATTATTAACGATGTGAAAAAAGCAACAGAATATATTAATGACAACAAATTGGCGAGTGTTGTAGAAATTAACATATCCTGTCCCAACGCCGGGAAAGAGCCATTTATTGAGACAGAGTCGCTTGATGTCTTGTTGACAACACTTGATAGTGTGCCGCGTGACGTGCCGTTTTGGGTGAAAATGCCGCATTTGTACGATGTAGAACAATTCGATTCACTACTAAAAGTTATCGTTCAGCATAACGTCCAGGGTGTGACGGTGGCTAATTTGGTAAAAGACCGTAGTAAAATTGACATCAAAGATCCGCTGACTGATGAAATTCGCGGCGGGCTGAGCGGCGAGCCGACGCGCGAGCATAGCCTGGAGCTTATTCGTCATGCCTATAGGAACTATGGCGACAGGTTAATAATTGTTGGCGTAGGCGGAGTGTTTTCGGCTGAGGATGCGTACGTCAAAATTAAGGCTGGCGCTAGCTTGGTTGGGTTGATTACCGGGCTATTTTTTGAGGGGCCACAGCTGGTTGGCCGGCTAAATCGTGAGTTGGTAAAATTGCTAAAAAATGATGGTTTTTCTAGTGTTTCCGAAGCGGTTGGCGCTGATTTTAGAAAAAAGCCAAAAAAGTCGAAAAAACTTTGAAAAAACTCTTGCAAAACAACTACAGCTGCTGTATAGTTGATTACTAGTTACGCGAATGTTCAGGAGAACCTCTGGCAACACACTGCAAAAACGTGCGAGGGCAGTGGTGATAATATCGTTGAGTGTAGATTAGATTACGTTATTTTGACGGGTCGAGATGTGCACTCAAGCGTGAGGCATGATCATTAACAATTTGAGAGTAAAAGAAATTGAGTTTTTAATTGACGGTAACAGGTAATTGCAAGGTAGCAACTACTAGTTAAGTCAATGCATAAAAAGGTACTCAAGGGCACTAAATGGATGCCTAGACGTATATTACCGATGAAGGACGTGGAAGACTGCGATAAGCCTCGGGAAGCTGTCAACAAGCTTTGATCCGGGGATTTCCGAATGGGGAAACCCAGCATGAGTCATGTCATGTTGCCACTTGCTGAACACATAGGCAAGCGAGCGGGAACCATCTGAACTGAAACATCTTAGTAGGATGAGGAAGAGAAAGTAAATAACGATTGCGAAAGTAGTGGCGAGCGAAATCGCAACAGCCCAAACCTTTTAAGTTTTTGCCTATTTATTTAGGCAAATAAGTTGATAGACGAATACTTAATAAGGGGTTGTGATATTACATATGACCAAGTCAGAGCATTTGAATTCGTTCAAATAATCTGATTTGCGATACCAGGCTATCAACTGGTAGTAAGGTAAGAAAATGGCGTGGTTAGCAGAATAGTTTGAATGACTAGCCAAAGAGCGTGAAAGCCGTGTACGCGAAAACGACGCTGACCTTATGTATGTTTTATCGAGTAGGACGGGGCACGAGAAACCCTGTTTGAATCTGGCTGGACCACCAGCCAAGGCTAAATATAATATACGATCGATAGTGAACTAGTACAGCGATGGAAAGGTGAAAAGAACCCCGGGAGGGGAGTGAAATAGATCCTGAAATTTAGTGCCTACAAGGAGTCGGAGCCGGCTTGTCCGGTGACGGCGTGCTTTTTGTAGAACGATCCAGCGAGTTAATTTTTACAGCGAGGTTAAGTCAATTGACGGAGCCACAGTGAAAGCGAGCCTGAATAGGGCGTTTAGTTGTAAGGATTAGACCCGAAACCGGGTGACCTAACCATGAGCAGGTTGAAGCCACTGTAACAGGTGGTGGAGGACCGAACCAGGATACGCAGCAAAGTGTTTGGATGACTTGTGGTTAGCGGTGAAATGCCAATCGAACTCGGAGATAGCTGGTTCTCCTCGAAATAGCTTTAGGGCTAGCGTCGTGTTAGTAGCACATGGGGGTAGAGCTCTGTAAAGGACTGGGGCGGGCAACTGTACCCACCCTTAACAAACTACGAATACCATGTGTGTAACCACGGCAGTTAGAACATCGGTGCTAAGATCGGTGCTCGAAAGGGAAACAGCCCAGACCATCATCTAAGGTCCCTAAATTAACGTTCAGTGGGAAACAAGGTGAGATTTCTTAAACAGCTAGGATGTTGGCTTAGAAGCAGCCATTCATTTAAAGAGTGCGTAACAGCTCACTAGTCAAGAGATCTTGCGTGGAAAATGTAACGGGGCTAAAACGTTATACCGAAGATATGGATATTCAGTATCTTTCTTGCCCTTTAATAAGTGACTTAAAAAAATAAGAACTTCTTAAAGGGATGGCTACACTAACGTGTGGTTTTGAGATAGATACTGAATGTGGTAGAGGAGCGTTCCTATCAGCAGTGAAGTCGAATCGGAAGGTTCGGTGGAGCGGTAGGAAGTGAGAATGCTGGAATGAGTAACCATAAGAGAGGTGAGAATCCTCTCGGCCGTAAGAGCAAGGTTTCCTGAGCCATGGTAATCATCTCAGGGTTAGTCGGGCCTAAGCCGAGGCGCAGAGCGTAGGCGATGGACATCAGGTTAATATTCCTGAACCGGTTAAGTTTTGTACACTGTTCACGGGGAAGTAATCGAAGCGGATTCATGGTTTATCCGTCCAACCGAGCGGGAACGCAAAGGGAGTGAAAGTGATTCTTCGGAGTCGCGATTTTGGTGAAAGCCCTGGCTAGAAAAGCAGGTGTACGCGTGGACTTAGCCGCCCGTACCGCAAACCAACACAGGTGCTCGAGTCGAGTAGACTCAGGCTTACGAGCGAACCTTCGCTAAGGAACTCGGCAATACAGCGACCGTAACTTCGGGATAAGGTCTGCCCCCACTTCGGTGGATATCAGCCGCGTTCACTCAGTGAATAATAGGTTAAAGAGTACATTTTTAATCACAAAACGAATTTTCTGAGATAGAGCAATGAATTGTTCTTTTGAACGCGAATCTCTGACATCTAACGATGTGGGGGCCGCAGCAAAAGAGCCCACGGAACTGTTTATCAAAAACACAGGTCTCTGCTAACACGAAAGTGGATGTATAGGGGCTGACTCCTGCCCAATGCTGGAAGGTTAAGGGGAGCGCTTCACGGTGCGAACTGAAGCCCTAGTCAATGGCGGCGGTAACTATAACCGTCCTAAGGTAGCGAAATTCCTTGTCAGGTAAGTTCTGACCCGCACGAATGGAGTAATCATGTGGGCACTGTCTCAGCGAAGGACTCGGTGAAAGTGCATTGGCGGTAAAGATGCCGTCTGTCCGTACCAGGACGAAAAGACCCCATGGAGCTTTACTACAGCTTTACATTGAATACGGTTTCAACATGTGTAGCATAGGTGGGAGACGTTGAAGCAGATACGCCAGTATTTGTGGAGTCACCAAGTGAAATACCACCCTTGTTGTGATTGTGTTCTCACGCTGACCGTTATCCGGTTAGCGGACCGTGTATGGTGGGTAGTTTAACTGGGGCGGTTGCCTCCTAAAGAGTAGCGGAGGCGTTCAAAGGTTGGCTAACTTCGGATGGAAATCGAAGTGATAGTGTATGCGCATAAGCCAGCTTGACTGTGAGGAGTACATTCCAATCAGAGACGAAAGTCGGAGCAAGTGATCCGCTGTACGTACATTTGTACATGAATGTGGGATCGACAGCGCAAACGGATAAAAGTTACCCTGGGGATAACAGGCTTATAGCGCCCAATAGTTCACATAGACGGCGCTGTTTGGCACCTCGATGTCGGCTCATCACATCCTGGAGGGGGAGCACCTTCCAAGGGTTCGGCTGTTCGCCGATTAAAGTGGTACGCGAGCTGGGTTCAGAACGTCGTGAGACAGTTCGGTTTATATCCGGTATGGACGATAGGAAACTTGAGAGGATCTACCCCTAGTACGAGAGGACCGGGGCGGACGCACCTCTGGTGTATCGATTGTGGCCACCTGCTGCATTGTCGAGTAGCTATGTGCGGACTAGATAAGCGCTGAAAGCATATTAAGCGCGAAACTAACCTCAAGATAAGGTTTCCCTATGAGGACACAGAAAGACTATCTGTTTGATAGGCGCAAGGTGGAAGTGCAGCAATGCATGGAGCTAAAGCGTACTAATAGTCCCATTGCCTTTTTATGTCCTTGTCTGCTAGCGTTTATGCTTGCATAACGCTCGCGGATAAGGTAGACTTAACTAGTAATTGGTGCTTTTCAGTAAGTGCCAGTCAATTAACAATTCAATTCCGTGCAGTAAACTGGACATCGAAGAAAGGGGTTTGGCCCACCGCGGAGTATATGCGGAACCAAGCGTCGTAACCCCCTCCTTCGGTGCCCATGGCGAGGAGGAAACACCTGTTCTCATTCCGAACACAGAAGTTAAGCTCCCCAGCGGCGATTATACTGCGAAAGTGGGAAACTAGCACGGTGCCGAATTATAAAAAAGACTTCCGAATAGGGAGTCTTTTTTCGTTTTTGCCAGAGGTGCTTGCGAGTAGCATAAGTATGATATAATGATGAGGAAATGGATAAAAAACAAACAGAACAGCCAGAGTCCCTGAGGTCGGAGCGTAGGGGATTTGTGGCGATGTGTGCGTCTTGGTTAAGGCGGCCAAAATCGTGGGTTATTATTAGTGGCGGTATCGTTGCCTTGGCAGTGATAGTAGTTGGGACGTTATTTGTTATTACAACACGTGGCAATGTCAGCGTCGAGCGTGTGTCCGATGAAGCCCTGCAGGAAGTCGACCGTCCAGTTCGCCTAAAGTTTAGTCAGCAACTGGGCGAAGTAAAACCGAAGATTACACCAGAAGTGCGTGGCGTGTGGCACGAAAAGCGACAATTGTTCGGCGTTTTTGAGATGGAGTTTACGCCCGACCAGCCACTGGCAGCTGATACAAATTACACCGTGGCGTTCCCGGGGGCGAGACGTTCGCTGTTTGGTAATGCAACAATCCATGATGTATCGTTCAAGACGCAAAAAGCACCACGAGTGGATACGACATCACTGGATGGCAAAGAAGTGATCGCGATGGATCAAGCGTTGACGGTGCGTTTAGGGTCACGGGCGGGTAAATTACGCGATCTAGAATTAACGACTGAGCCAGCGCTTGTACTGAAGCGTGAGTCGTCTGATGATCAAACATTTTCGTGGAAATACGCTGGCCTATTAGCGCCTGACACGCAGTACATCTTCAAGTTATACGATAAGGCCCAGAAGGAAGAGTTAAAACGTTTTACGGTGAAAAGTGCGCCGCTACCAGCGATTGGTTCACCGATTAAAGAGCATTCAGTGACGCCATCAGACGAATTGAAGTTGACATTTCAGGAAGCAATTGATGCAAAGGATCGGCCAAATATAGCGGTTGACACGGCTGGTAATGGTTCGTGGCGGAGCGATACCGAGTACGTATTCAAGGCGGATAAATTGGAGCCAGGTAAAACGTACACATATACCATCCCGAAAGGCCTACGGACAGCTCGTGGAGGTGTTCTCGTCGAGGAAGTAAAAAAGACATTTACCACTAATGGGCACGTGCGTGGTGTGGGGGCGTCCCCGTGGCGAACCACGGTTGATCAAGCGGTGCAGGATGTACGGATAACCTTTGACCAGGTGGTTGACCACAAGAGCGCCCAGGATCGTCTCAGGACTTCATCTGGTACAGTTCAGAGTATTTCCTGGCGTGGTAATACGATGGTTGCTCGGGTGGTCAATATGGGCTTTCAGCGGCAAGTTCAGGTTTGGGTAGAGCCAGGCGTGCAGCCAGTGTTTGGACTGCCGAGCGTAGAGCGAATTGCGACATCGTTCACAACTAATTCACGGGTCGTCAAACTCAATAACGTACCATTCTATCGTCAGGCGTACGCCCAAAGCTGCGAAGCGGCCTCGCTGCGTATGGCCTTGGCATATCGTGGTGTACATGATAATGATTGGAACATTTTGCAGCGTTTCGGGTACCGTCCACGACCGCGAGATAAGGCGACAAATGAGTGGGACGATCCGAATGCGCAGTTTGTGGGCGACGTAAACGGTAACCAAGGTGCGGGAACGGGCTGGGGTGTATACGCTGGTCCGGTGGCGCGGGCGGCTGGTCAGTATGGTCGCAGGACGTCAGTGGCATATGGCGCCAATGCGAATTTCGTAGCACAGCAAATTCACAATGGTAATCCAGTCATTGCGTGGGGTGTATGGCGGATTGGTGCAAAAATTGATAGTTGGAGGACGCCGTCAGGTCGGACGGTCAGCGGGCCAATACCGATGCATGTACGCCTCATTGTTGGGGTTCGCGGTGAGCCGCACGATCCGCTCGGGTTCTATGTTAATGACCCGATCGCAGGACGACTCTATTGGACGAGAGCGCAGTTTGTGGCGATGACAGCTGGTGCTGGACCGGCGGCGCAGCTGTTGGCGGTGCATTAATCGGTACTGAAGTGAGGACGGTATAGTCAGGGGCCCCGCGTCTTTGTTATTGAGCTAGCTCTATGGACGCGGGCTTTGTAGTCGGAAAGTTGAAGATGAGTATACGTATTTTTCTCGTCGTCGGGGTAATTTTCGATGTAGGCAATTTTAGCTATTAGTGAAATTCCTTTCACAATCAAAAACCACCCATCTCGCAGAAAGGGTGGTTTTTGAGTGGTGGAACTCATCATTTCTAAGCTCCAACAGGTGCCGTCACACGGTGTGACAGGTCTTATTATAGCGAAGTAAACCGCTGATTGCAATATTTTATTCACAATAAAAATAGCTTATGTAAATGTTGACAAAGTATGAGCAGTATGATAAGATGTATATATAACACATATCATGTGTGATATATAAAGGCGAGGGTTTCCATAGTAGATGATGTGGAAATCTTTTTAATTAGGGAGGAAAACTCACATGGCAGGTACAAAAATTGGTGGTATGAAAGCGGCAGCGAAAAACTTAGCGCGTGACCCAGACTTTTATGCCAAGATCGGCGCGAAGGGCGGTCGGAACGGACGGACCGGTGGCTTTGCGGCAAACCCAGCTCTGGCGCGGATCGCTGGTGCTAAAGGTGGTCGCATTTCTCGTCGGCGTAAGGTAACGACGACGGCCACGACAACCGTTAATCCAGCAACGACGGTATCAACAGTACAGGCAACGACCCAAGACGACGTGACACTGGCCGCGTAGCCAAGTTGCTTAAAATGCGCGATAGCCCTCTTTTCGTAGAGGGCTATTTGCGGTAGCGGCGGAGTTCGCAGGATCGAGCCTCGTTGACGCGCCAGTTGCTAGCACAGTGGAGACAGCGATAGTGGTGCTTGGCGATTTCTATGCCGACAGCGCTACATGTTGGGCACGTGCTGCGGGCATGTAGCCACTTGCGGTAGCTATCGAGCGCATCCTGAACGACGTCGTCATTCATGGCTAGAGTAATGTTATAGTGCGGGGCTAAGTGATGGACAGCTAGCTCCCAGGCTTGGCGTTCCATGGCGATGAGGTCGATGTCACGAGTATAGTGATGATGGTCTAGGATGGCGTGGGCAGTTTCGTGGAGTAGCTGGGCAGTAGCGGCTGGTGACGCCTCGTTAATATAAGTGATAGTCCGTGAATGGTGTGACCACGAAAAAACATCGCCAGCCTGGAACTGATACTCTGGGTAATCGCTGGTCAGCTGCTTAACGATGGGCGATAGCGTTATCGTAGCAACCATAGAGTACAGACTCCTCGGGATGTGCTGCACCAACGATGTGCGGGCAGGTGATAAATGATGGCAGCTTCTCGGTGATAAGTCCAGCTAATGATGCAGAGAATTTATCGGTGTAGCGGCCGACACCGCCGCCGATAACGATAACGTTTGGCTGAATAGCAGCGATCAACGCCTGCAGTCCTAAGCTGAGTCTCTTGGCAGCCTCAAACCAAGCTTCGGGCGGTGTTGCGTCCGATAATTCACCAAACTGTTGACTGAGCGCTCGTCCGGAAGCGAGGTTTTCCCACGAATCGATGGTTGACTGATACGCAACTTGCATATGACCAGCTTCACTGCTACGTAGGCTGGGGTGGAGGGTGCCGTTGAGGATAATACTGGTGCCGATGCCTGTGCCGATAGTGACGTAGAG
Source organism: Candidatus Saccharibacteria bacterium oral taxon 488 (assembly GCA_013099015.1). NCBI lineage: Bacteria > Candidatus Saccharimonadota > Candidatus Saccharibacteria bacterium oral taxon 488. The sequence continues at coordinate 152,338 of CP039998.1, forward strand.
GCCGCAGGCTGGTTGTGGTTCAAGGCGACGTATGCTGGCGAGGCCGGCGAGGTTGGCGTCATTTTCGAGGATGATTTGGGCGTCGGGAAAGTGCTCGGCCAGGAGGTCGCGGATGGGCACCTCGCACCAGCCGAGGTTAATGCAATATGTAGCGACACCGTCAGTAACGGTGCCGGGTAGACCGATCGAGATGTTTGTAACAGGTGCGCCCTCGGCGATCACGGTGATGGTGTCAACGACTTGTTTGATATACGCCGTAATGTCTGTTGGGGTGGCAAACCGAGTTGTCGTCTCTAGTGTGCCGTTGTCGGTAAATCGTCCGACTAATGTTTTTGTGCCTCCAGTATCAATCGCAATAATCATGAAGCTAGTATACCCCTTTACGAGAGCGGTGACAATATGGTACAGTAAGTATTAGTAACATCAGGGAGATAATAGTATGAAGCAGAACCGCCAGCGAGGATATGTTGTAATCTACGTGATTGTAGGGGTTATTTTGGCGGCGATCGCTTTGGCAACGTTATACGGATTGCGACAATTATCAGCACAGAACCAGGCCGCCTCATCGACGGAAAATGCTGCGACGAGTGAGCGGCAAAAAGAGACGAACAACACGAAAACTGACAATAAACCGGCCGACAAAAAGAAGAGCGAGAATAGCGATGAGAAAAAAGACACTTCTTCAGCTGAGTCAAATAAGTCCGCGCAGCAGCAGTCTCAACAACCCTCGCAGAATCAACCAACGCCGCCAGCTCAAAGCAATAGCCGAGAGTCATCCCGCTTACCAGCAACTGGGCCGGCTGACTCGTTGGCAGTTGGCTTCGTGTTGGGGCTGATTGTGGCTGCGGGCTTTGCTTATCGCCGGTCAATGTTGGTAGTTTAGCTTCCTTCTCTTTACTCAAGGCGTTATCTACGATATAATAAAGCGAGACCTCCAAGAGGTGGCTGTTTTGGCAGGCCGCTTGGATAAGAATATTAACGTAATACGGGAGTCTATTTGGACGTATGGCGAATCCATTGACCATGGACGATCTGCTTGCTCAGGCGAGCGACTCCGTGAAACAACTGACCACGGGCGAGGTTGTGCACGGAACTATTTTATCAATAAAGAAACATGAAGTTCTGATTGATCTGGGGCCTTTGGGCGTTGGCTTGGTGCCGCGCCGTGAGGTGAGTATGTCGAACAATTACGCAGAAGGTGACGAGGTAACTGCGAGTGTTGTCGAGGTTGAGCTGGACAACGGTTATTCACTTTTGAGCATGCGTAAAGCGGCGCGCGATCGTGGCTGGGACGAGGTCGCCGCCAAATTGGAGAGCGGTGAAATTGTAACGGTGACACCGTACGACGCCAATCGTGGTGGTCTGTTGGCTGAATATGAAGGGGTGCGCGGTTTCTTGCCGGTATCGCAGCTATCGGCTGAGCATTATCCGCGAGTTGGTTCAAATGACAAGGACGAGATCTTGCAGCGGCTTAACGTACTGGTCAACAAAGAGATTCGCGTTCGGATTTTGGATGCTGATCGCAAGGCGAACAAGCTCATCTTTTCTGAAAAAGAAGCCATCAAAGAGGGCCTGGCGGAGCGGTTCGAGAAGTTGTCAGTCGGCGATACCGTCAAGGGTATCGTGACTGGCGTGGTAGACTTTGGCGTATTTGTGAACGTTGAGGGAATTGAGGGACTGATTCACATCTCAGAAATTAGCTGGGAGCGGGTCAACAATCCGAGTGATTACGTCAAGGTTGGCCAGACTGTGGAGGCAAAGATTATCGCCATCGACAAGGAGCGTCTCAGCTTGAGTATGAAGCAACTGACGAAGGACCCATGGCTGGATGAAGTGGAGCAGTTTAAGTCGGGTGAGGACGTCGAAGGTACAGTCACACGGATTACACCGTTTGGTGCATTTGTGCAGCTAAGTCCAGCTGTCGAGGCTCTCGTTCACGTTTCGGAGCTGGGTGGCGATGGGACTGACCCGGAGAAAGTCTTTACACTGAATGAGCGCAAGACCTTTACCGTGCTAGAAATTGATAAAGATAATCGCAAGATTTCGCTGTCGCTGGCTGGCAGCAAGAAAAAATAGCCTATAGAAAAAGAGTAACGTAAACAGTTCGCCGAGGTGTCACGCCGGCGATGAAAGGAGCACGAGCAGATGACAGAAAAGATTGTCGCAATTGCAGATTCAGTAACCGTCGGAGAGCTCGCTACTACCTTGAATCTACCAGTCACAACGCTCATTGGCGAACTGTTTAAGAATGGTATCGCGGCGACGATTAATCAGCGGCTGGACTTTGAAACAGCATCAATTATTGTTGAAGAACTGGGTCTTGAGGTGACGCTCAAGAAAAAGGAGGCGGCCGTTGGTCATGCGCGTGTGGAGCATACACTGTCGGAAAGGGCAGTACCGCGCCCACCGATTGTGGCGGTGATGGGGCATGTTGATCACGGCAAGACGAGCCTGCTAGATGCGATTTTGGGTAACAAGACTGCTGCAGGCGAAGCCGGTGGCATTACGCAGCACATCAGCGCCTACCAAACGAAGCGCAACGGGCGGATGATTACACTGCTCGACACACCAGGGCACGAGGCGTTTGCAGCATTGCGGCAACACGGTGCGGTGCTGACTGACGTGGTGATCATTGTGGTGGCGGCGGACGATGGCGTCAAGCCGCAGACGGTCGAGGCGATTCGGTTTGCCCGTTCGGCTAATGCGAAAATCGTGGTGGCGATCAATAAAATTGACAAAGATACCGCCAACCCACAGCTGGTAAAAACGCAACTGGCATCTGAGCATGGCCTTAATCCTGAGGAGTGGGGCGGCGACACGGTGATGGTGGAAGTCAGCGCTAAAACTGGCCAGAATTTGGATAAGCTGCTGGATATGGTGCTACTGGTGGCAGACATGGAAGATCTGCGGGCGGATGAGGATGTGCCGGCAGAAGGCTTGGTGATTGAGGCGCATATGGAAACCGGGCGCGGCGCAGTGGTTGGGCTACTCGTCGAGCACGGTCAGCTGAAACCAGCGCATTATCTGGTGGCCGGCACGGCGTACGGTCGAGTACGGACAATGTCGGACTTTCGTGGTCAGACAATGAAAATGGCCGGCCCGAGCACACCGGTTAACGTAACTGGATTTAAGGAGCTACCGCAGTTTGGTGATAGCTTTCGGTTGGCCAAAAACGAGAAAGAAGCACGGCATCTGGCGCAGGCGGTGCGCCTAGAGCAGGAAAAAATGGCCGCCAGTACCAATGTCACCAGCTCGGATATTTTGAAAATGATGAGTCAGCAGCATGACGCTGAGTCGTTCAATGTTCTCGTCAAGGCTGATGTTCAGGGGTCGCTCACATCGGTGATTGATAGCCTGAAATTGATTGATACAGGCGGCTTGGTGGATCTACATGTCATCGGTAGTGGGGTTGGTAATATTTCAGAAAATGACATTCATCTGGCGGTTGGCGAGAACACGGTCATTTATGGTTTTAATGTCGATCTGCCGCCAGCGGTGAAACGCCTGGCAGCGCGTGAGCACGTTGAGGTGCGACTATACCGGGTAATTTATGAACTGCTTGATAATGCCAAGCAATCCATGGAGGCATTACTGGCCCCAGAGGTCGTCGAGACCGAGGTCGGCCAGCTGAGGGTTAAGGGCGTGTTCCGAACGGTGCGCGAAGAAGTGATCGCTGGTGGCGAAATGATGACGGGTAAGGTTTATAAGGGCCTGTTGGCGCGCCTGAAGCGTGGCGATGAGCACATTGCCGAGGTTGAAGTATCGTCCGTCCAGCGTCAACATCAGGAAGCCAAAGAGGTGTTTGAGGGTGAAATGTGTGGACTCAGCCTCAAAACTACGCGAAAAGTCGTTGTCGAAGAAGGTGATACACTGGAGTTCTTTACGCGGGAACTGGTAAAGAAGACGTTGTAACAACTTGTCACTGTGGGTAATTTTAGTATATTGGACGATTTTCTATTGACTTTTTTCTATAAATCTGCTAAAGTCTAAGCTATAAACATATATTTTATGAGATAGTCAAACTATTTAAATTTAAATTAGTCGCTTATCTCTGAAAGGAAACCACCACATGTCAGAAAGAAATATGCCTCGCCGCGGCAATACTATGCGATCTGCGGAACGGGTCGCCAACTCGCCAGAACAGATTCCAGCCCCTAATGCAGCAATGCAGGAGTTTGCTAGCAAGTTTTCTTCTATCTCTGAGCAAATGAATGAGGTCGTTGCCTCAAAGCGGGCGACCACGAAAGAATATAAAGCCAACAAGCAACTTTCTCCTCAGCTCGTCGAGAAGTATGGTGGTCATGACATCTACCGTGACAAGATTGTCGGATATAATCAGCAAATTGCTGGTTTACAGAATGAGCACCGTGCGCTTACTGAGTTGTATGGTGAGCTTGGTGGTGATAAGATTGATAGCCTTAAACAAGAACTGCAAGACCGCACCGGTGGTAGGGCCCGTGGCACTTGGTCGGCAGAAGCCGTGATTACCGAGCGGGCACTACGTCAGGCACAGGACGCTTTTGCTAAGAATTATGAGGATTATAAGGCTGATAAACAAAAGGGAGATCAGACGAGCCAGTCACAAGGTGAATCCAGCCCATCTCCTCTGAATACATTACCGGCTCTAGAGCCAGGTCCGAGTAGCAAGAATAATAAGTCTCCTCTTGCTTTGCCGCCAGCCAAGAAAAGTCCGGAAGGGGGCTCAGCAGGCAACAAGGGGCCAGAAGGCCAAGGTAGTAGTGGTGAGGGTGGTAAAGATCTCATAAATGAAGCCGTTAAGCTAATGGGCGAGGCTTCGCGAGTTCTCAGTGATCCAGACGCCTCTGCTGAGGATAAGGCAAAGGCACGCAAAGCTATTCAGGCAATCATAGAGAAGATTGATGGTAGTGGTGAGGATAATCCACGCCCAGCCGAGGAGAGAATCAGCGATGCTATGACTCGCATGAGCGATTTCTTTGAGAATACGTATGAGGTAGACCCTGCTACTGGTGAGAAACGATACACATATCCTGAGCATATTAGGCGCTATGAAGCTGCACGTGAGCATTTCCAAGAAGTTATGGCTCGTAAACAGAAGAGCCATGGACTACGCATCAATCCAAACGGTAAGGTTGCACAATTATTGATAGGTTCCGGTCGATGGGGTGCTAAGCTCGCCGATCGTTTAACGCGCCCGTCTAAAGAAGAGCAGGAGGCAGCGGCAGCCTACGAAGCAGCCTTGACGCAGGTTGACGTTGACCGGCACAACTTCCTCGGTCAGGAGATTGATCATGGCAATCTAACAAAAGAGGAAGTACGCGGTTTGCGTAGCCAGTTCTTTACAGCAGAGCATTACGGTAATGTCCAAGAAATTGCGCGTCTGCAGATGGATCGCGGCAAAGATGAGGACGGCAACCGTCGTCGTCCAATGAGCAAGTGGTTGCGACGTCTGGGCTATCTGACTGCTGGTGCAGTTGGTGGCGTAACGGCGATGTTTAATATACCGCTTGGTATTGCCGTTGCTGGGGCTGGCGCTGGTGTATTTCGCGGCTTGGCCAACAAGCGAAATGCCAACATGAAAGTTAGTCCAGAAGATAAAAATCCGCTGAATAAAGAATATAAAGCCGAGGCTGTGGCGGACGTATATCATCAACGATTCTTAGAGTCTATGCAGGCTCGGACTGAGGAGGCGCAAAAAGAGGGTTCTGATTGGGAGCCGGGTGCTCGTGATATCGTCGGTACGCATCTATATGAGACATCAATTGAGGCTGGCAAGAGTACCGAGCGTCTTACCAGGCCAGTGTTGGGTGCGGTGGCGCTAGCTGCGGCCATTAAATTTTCTACGGATTTGATGGGATCAGGAAGTGCCGGCGGGAGTGGCAACGTTGAAAATCCAAAGTCAGAAACTGGAGGCGGTGATAGTGCTGGAAATGTTCCACCAACAGTTTCATCAGAGACCCCGCCCGCTCAGCCTCACCTTACCGAGGTTAACACGAACGGTGCGCCAGAGAGCGTGGTTGGCGATCAGTTGCAACATCTTGGCTACAAGCTTGAAAAGGGTGATCCGACGGATATTCTGAATGAGCTTGCAAAAAAGGTTGGTCAGGATAATGTTTTTGTCGACGGTAACAATAACCCAGTAGATATGTTTACGGGAAAAGCTGGCGACCAGCAGTTTGGGGCTTGGAATGTTAACACGAGTGTGCGCTTTAGTGATGAAGCGGTGCGAGCCATTGAGGCTATGAAAGATGTTACTAAGGTTTAGAAATTAAAACAATAGGAGAACACAAACAATGACACACGAACAAATATTTGAGCAGTTAGGCATTACTGGTGCGAGTGATGAGATTAAGCAGAGCACTCTCCACAACCTCGTTGGTGCGGTTGAGGTCCAATTTGCTAGCGTTAGCGATGAGCTATTAACGGAAGAACAAGATGAGGAATTAAATAAGCTCGTTGACGCACATGATGGTGATCCTAGCGTTGTCGGTGAGTGGCTAAAAACTCATATACCAGAGGCTGGACAGCTATACCAGGCAATACTGGAGGATGAAATTGCTCGTCTAAAAAGTCGGTTGGACGCATAGGTCGTCGAATAGCTCCATGAGGTATAGTAGCATTCTGATCAGGATGCTGCTATACTAGTATAGAGAGAACGGGAACCATAAACGAGGAGACGATATGTTCCAACTAGATGATAATTTTTTGAAAGAATTAGGACTAGACCAACTGCCAGATGAGCAGAAGAAGCCGTTTTTGCAGCATATTTACAGTGAGTTGGAGCTACGGGTCGGCGAGCGGCTGAGTCAGGGGATGAGTGACGCGCAGCTGGATGAGTTTGCGAACATTATCGACAAGGCGCCGGGCGCGGTAGATGAGTTTCTCGCCAAACACGCACCAAATTACCAGCAGGAGCCAATGTTCCAGCGGCTGGTGCAGGCGACCAAGGCTGATCCGAATAATCCGGGTCTAAAAGATGAGTTTGCGGCGACGAAGTGGCTGGAGGTAAACCGGCCTGATTATCGCGACGTGGTGGCGGCAACAATGGACGAGCTGAAGAAGGAGATTATAACTAACCGCGAGGCTATTTTAGGCGGTATGAGTGCATCCTCGGCGCCGGGGCAAGCTTAGAGCGAGCTTTAGCTGCCTTAGATCATTAGCTTAGCCTTGATGGCCGCGGAGAAACGCCTCTGCGGTCATTTGTTTGCCGCTCGGGGCAATCAGCTCGAGGACGGCAAGATATCGTCCATCACAGCACTTAACGCTCAGCGGCGATTCTGGGGCGTCTGAGGCACGAGTTTTGGTAATAATGAGTTCACGGTCATGAATGCGCAGACGACTACGTGGAAAGCCGAGATACGCCCGCACATGGGCATCGGCGGCTGCGGCGGTCATGGTGGCAGGATCAATGAGCGACATATCCTTGGAAAGCAGCTGGCAATACGTGGCATCGGCGTCGTTTTGTGGGGTCGGTTGGAGCGTACCGGCGAGGATGCTTGGCAGCGTGCGCACGAGCAGGTCGCTGCCGGCGGCAAACAGTTCATCATATAGCTGCGGTTTGGTTTCAGTGCCGGTGAGCGGGTGACGGTGTTGGGCGTAAATTGGGCCAGCATCCATCTGGGCGTCAAGTTGCATAATGGAAACACCGGTTTCTGTATCTTGGTGTGCAATGGCGGCCTCAATGGGCGAAGGGCCACGCCATTTTGGTAGTAGCGAGGGATGGAGATTAATAATACCAGGAGTGAAGAGGTCAATGATTGACTGGGGGATAATTTTGCCGTAGGCGACGAGGACGCCAGCGACAGGCTGGAGGGCGGTGATATCGGGGATAATGTCGCGGAGTTTGTTGGGCTGCCAGACGAGGATGCCATGTTGGCGGGCAAAGGTCTTGACTGGTGGTTCGGTAAGCTTATGGCCGCGGCCGCTACGCATATCGGGTTTGGTGATGACGGCGCGAATGGGAAATCCTGCCTCGTAGATTGCCTTAAGGGCAATTAGGCTGTACGCTTCGGTGCCGAAAAAGATGATTGGCGACACGTTAGTCCCACAGCTGAGCATTATCTTTGATGTCGGCTTCATAATCAAGCGGCTGTAATTCACCAGAATCATCGAGCGTGTAAAAAGCGTCGTGCTGGTCGCGGATATGGTCGATAAAGACGACGCCGTTGGTGTGATCGATCTCGTGCTGGATGACACGGGCGAGGAAACCTTCGGCCTTGAGGCGAATCTCGTTGCCATCAAGGTCAAGAGCCTTGACACGGATTTTAGAATGGCGGGGGACTTTGCCGTAGACGTGCTTGACGCTGAGGCAGCCTTCGAAATCGGCAACAATTTCTCCCTCGTATTTGACAATTTCGGGGTTGATCAGGGTGGTGAATTCGCGAGTGGCTTTGTCGTCAAAGTCGCTGCGGACGATGATGACGCGCTCGAGATGATCAACCTGGATGGCAGCTAGGGCAGCGCTGATTTCATGAGGGCGAGAATCTTCCCAGTCAAGAGCGGCCGCGATCATATCGGCTGATAACTGACGCACCTCGTCGGTGATGACGTGAATTTTAGCTGATTTTTGGCGGAGATGCGGATTTGGTAGAGCAATGATATCGTCTTTAGTCATTGTGATCATTATAGCATATGTGGCTAGAGGAGGCTGGTCGGGTCGAGCTCAGCCTGCCAATGAGTCGGTGGCACGAGGTCAAGGAGACTGACGAGGTCGCTGCGGCGGGGGCTTTTGAGAATGAGCTGCCAGCGGTACGTGTCGCGGACTCGCTCATAAAATGCCGGTGTTGGGCCGAGGATGTGTACGTCGGCCGGGGCAGCCGCTTGCAGTGTCTGGGCAAGCTTTTTGGCGTTGCGGATAGCGGTGGCTTCGGTTTTGTAGACGCAGGTTAATTTGAGCAGATAGACAAATGGCGGAAATCCAGTAGCGCGTCGCCGCGCGATAGCGCGGGTGTAAAAATCAGCATAATTTTGAGCGAGTCCGTCGCGGATGGCGGGATGATCCGGCTGAAAGGTCTGGACGATGACGTCGGTGGCGTGATGGGAGCGGCCAACGCGGCCAACGACTTGGGCCAGCAGCTGAAAGGTGCGCTCGCTTGAGGAAAAGTCAGGCAGTGTCAACCCGGCGTCAGCTTGGACGACACCAACAGTGCGTAGGTGCGGTAGATCGAGGCCCTTGGCGATCACTTGGGTGCCAATGATGATGCCAATTGAACCGTTTTTGAGCTCATTGTAGCGCTTATCGGCCGCGTCGTGGGTACTTGTATCGGCATCGAAGCGGGCGATGGTGCTTGCGGGAAAGAGCTTGCGTAATTCTGCCTCGATGCGCTTGGTGCCGAGGCCTTTATGAATGATATCGGCATGACGACACTCGGGGCAGCTGGTAGGGACGGTTGCAGTGAAACCGCAGATATGACAGAGGAGCTGGTGCTGGTCGGCGTGTAAGGTGAGCGGCACGAAGCAGCGCGGACAGCCAGCATTCCAGCCGCATTGTTCACATAGGGTGATAGCGGCAGTGCCGCGGCGATTGTGAAAAATGAGGGCTTGATTACCGTCATTCAGCGAGCCGGTGATAGCCGAGAGTAGTTGATCAGAGAGAAAGAAATGCTGAGTAAAGTTTGTGCGCTTGGTCATATCAACCAGCGAGATGCGTGGCTTGACGGCGTCTGAACGGGCGGGCGTGGGCATAGCGATGATAGGCCGGCCAGCGGTTTTTGCCAGAAAATAATCGCTGATCGTAGGGGTGGCACTGCCGAGAACGAGCTTGGCTTCATGCTGGCGAGCGAGAATGGCCGCAGTGCGCAGCGCTGAGTAGCGGGGCGATTGTTCTTGTTTGAAGCTGGGTTCGTGACATTCATCAATGACGACGAGGCCCAGCTGCTGGACGGGCATGAACAGGGCCGATCGAGGGCCGATGACGATGAGCGGGTCGCGTGAATTAATAACATGTTGCCAAGTCACGTGCCGCTCGGCTTCGGTCTGGCGCGAGTGGGTGAGGATAATATTGTCGAAATACCTCGCAAATTCGGTAACGAGTTGTGAGGTGAGGGCAATTTCTGGTACCAGGATAATTGACGACAAGCCCTCGTCCATCAGCCGCCGGGCGAGCTCAATATAGACACGTGTTTTGCCAGATCCAGTCACGCCATGTAGCAGGGCGCTGCCAGGAAGCATGTCGTCAATGGTGGTGATGGCGGCTCTCTGGTCGGGCGTGAGGGCTGTCATCGGTGGTCGTGAGGCCTGCGGACTGGTGGCGCGTGCGGGTATGTGGCGGCGCTTTTTCGTCAAACCGCGTGGCAGAATGGTTTGCCAGACGGTCGCGAGATGCGTATAATAATAGCTACTCATCCACAGAGCCGTTTGGATGAGCGGTAGCGGCACGGGAGCGTCATCTAAAATCTGGACAATTTCTTTAACCGTAAACTCAGGCTTAACGACTGCTGACATGATGACACCAACGCAATGAGCCGAGCCAACTTCTATAACGACCAGCGCACCGACTGGCAGCTGCTCAGGGTGTGCATAGGTAAACGAGTGCGCATCGGCACGAATGATCTTGATCGGTGATACCAAATAGTAGTGCATGTCTTGCTTTATTATACCGCGCTGGCTGGTTGAATATAATCATGAGCGTTTTAGGGTGTAAGCACGTATGCTGAAGGGTAGGGCGTATAATTGTCGAAAAAAGCTTGTCGGGTGTTGTAAAATTGTGATACACTGAGTGATAGCGAAAGGGAATATGGGGAGAGAATGCTTGACATTTTTATTACATCACGAGTGAGACGCAAAATCGTAGTTGTGTATGCCAAGTATCCTGATTTTCATACGCACGTACGTGGCCTAGCGAAGCTGATTAAGGAAGATCCGGGTAATATTCAGCGCGAGCTCAAGCGGCTAGAGAAGGTTGGTTTCCTGAGGAGTGAGAAGCAAGGCAATTCGCGGGCATACTTTACGAACAAGCAGTTCCCAATTTTCAAGGAATTACAGAGCATGGTGATTAAGTCGCAGCAACATGCGGCCCGGCCGAAGCGCGGCTCGGTTGATAGAGATTGATGACCTTATTTGAGCGGATTTTGACAGCGCGCGGCCTGACGACGCGGGCGGCGCGCGAGGCTTTTTTGCGGCCGGATTATATGGCGGTGAAACATGATCCGTTTTTGCTGCCGGACATGGAGAAGGCGGTGGCGCGGTTGAAACGGGCGCGGCAGCAGGGCGAAAAAATCGTCATTTACGGTGATTATGATATTGATGGGTTGAGCGCTACGGCGCTGCTGCTGGACGCGTTTGGTAAGTTTGGTTTTGAGGATGTTGACGCTTTCATCCCGAACCGGTTTGTTGAGGGTTACGGCATGACCATGGGTGCGGTGGACAAGGTGTGCGACATGGGCGCGGATTTGATCGTGACGGTGGATACTGGTAGTTTGTGCCATGCGGAGATCGCATATGCCGCTAGCTTGGGGATTGATACGGTGGTGACGGATCATCACAACGTGGCCGAAACGCCGCCACCAAGCGTGGCAGCGGTGAATCCGAAATTTCCAGGACATACTTATCCATTTCGTGATTTGTGTGGTGCGGGCGTGGCGTTTAAGTTGGTGCAGGCACTGCAGACTGAACTGGATGGGTTGCCTGACGGCTATGAAAAATGGCTGCTCGATTTGGTGGCGTTGGGGACGGTGTGCGACATTGTGACGTTGGCTGATGAAAATAGGGCAAATGTGTATTGGGGTTTGGAGGTGTTGAAGAAACAACAACGCCCAGGACTGAAAGCGTTGATGGTAGTGGCGGGTATTGAACCAGAGCAGGTCAATGCTAGGCATTTGGGGTTTGGTTTGGGTCCGCGAATGAATGCGGCGGGTCGGCTGGAAACGGCGCAGCATGCACTGGATATGTTGGTGGCGCGCGATGGATTGGCGGCATTGGAGGCGAGCGAAAAACTGGAGGAATTGAACGGTAAGCGGCGCGGTATTCAGGATGCGATTTTTGAGGAAGCGTGTGTACAAGCCGAGCAGTTGGCTGGTGATCGGGTGCTGGTGGTCAGTAGTGATGGCTGGAATCACGGCGTTATCGGCATTGTGGCGTCGAAGCTGGTGGAGAAATATAAAAAGCCGGTATTTATCATTGGCGAGCGCGGCGAGGAAGCAACGGGTTCGGCGCGCAGTTTTGGTGATTTTTCAGCGGCAGATGCCGTGCGGGCAGCGGATGACATTATTATCAAAGGTGGCGGGCACGGAGCGGCGGCTGGCGTGACGCTGGAGACTGAAAAGATTGGTGATTTTCGTCGTCGCGTGAATGAGTTTTATGATTCGCTGCAGCTTACAAACCAAGAGCGATATTTGCTGCCGCGAGCTGATGTGGAAATCGGTGATTTTTCGGAAATCACTGAAGAATTGATAGAAAATTTGGCGAAAATGGAGCCATTTGGCAATGGTAATCCCGAACCAGTGCTAAAAATTACCAGGGCATCAGTTTTGAACGCGCGACGGATGGGCGCGGACGGGCAGCACGTTAAATTAGCGCTGCGTGATAAAAATGGTAAAGTGTTGCAGATGCTGGCGTTCAACGCATCAGAGGAATTCTTCCGCGAGCCAGGCGACGAGGTGGTGACGTGGTTCCAGCCGACTATTAACGAATGGCAGGGAGCGCGGACGGTTGAGGGGCGGCTGTTGCACGTAACTTTATTAGATTGATGTGATAATTACAACTTTTATCTGGAGGTGACAACTAGTCGCTTGAGTGCAGTAGGTTTTTCGTTGTGAAATTAGCAACGGTGTTATGTATCGAAAATACGCACTTCTCTCGAGTAATGTCAGCAACTTGACAAATCACGAGAGAAAGAGTAATATGAGCCCATAATATAAAGTTTGCTAAACGCAAGAAGGAAATAAACATGACACAAAATTATGAACATACCGATGGCAATGGAAGTCCAAATCCAAACGCTGCTAATTGGGCCGAGGTCGGTAGGGAGAATGGACCAGTTCATCTGGACTTATCTACATTAGATTTTTCTAAAGTAAAAGATACTTATAGTAAGATCAAAGATCCCAATAAGGCTATTGAGGTTGAGATTTCAGAAACCACTCAGAAGGTAGAAACAGTTATCACAGAAGAAGACGGAACAGAGCGAGTTGAGACGGTTAATATAGCGAATCTTGGTGATGCAATCGTTACGGGCGAGAAAGGCGAGCGTTATATTATAAATGCCAAAGATTTTCATAACCTCTATGAGCCACTTACGGAAGAGAATGGTGTAGCTGCTAATGGTAAGTATTTGCCTAAAAATGTTGTGAAGTGTATGGAGAACCCAGAGGGTAAAGAGATTGTCATTGATGCGCCGTGGGGTGGTCAACAGACAGGTGGGGCTAATTGCATAATTGTAGAAAGTCAAATTGAGAACAGTAATGGTGAAAAAGAAAGATATATTATTGAAAGAGGTGCGTTTGAGGCAACATACAAAAAAGATAGCCAAACCGCGGAAGGAGAGCAGCTTTAGTTGGCTGGGCTAAAATTAGTTGCCGGACGCCGCACGGATAAATATCGGGTGGCGTCTTTTCGTGCTCAGTCTAACCGATCTTAGATGCTAATTTGTCAAATATTTTCTCATCTGTTATAATGCAAAAAGTATGGTTCAAGTTACACGTAAAGATCAGAAGGAAGCGAACGAGAATGTGATTCGTCGCTTTAATCGCAGGGTGCTGCAGAGCGGTGTCCTTGCGCGGGCAAAGTCGGTGATGCGATTTGCCAAGCCGATTTCCAAGGTTGAGCGCCGCAAGAAAGCGATTATTCGCCGTGAGCGCCGGGCCGAGAAAACAGCCAGGATGCGCATGGGGGCAACGCGTTAATGTCGGCGCTGAAAGCGCGTATTGCTGATGAGATGAAAGCCGCTCTTCTAGGGCGGCATCGCTTTCGGGGTGATGTCCTGCGTAGTTTGAAGGCGGCAATTCTTAATGAGGAGGTGTCGCTCGGTAAGCGCGACGAGGGTTTGAGTGATACAGAAGTCGAGAAAGTTATTGCCCGCGAAGTCAAAAAACGTAAAGAAAGTGCCACGTTATACCGAGCAAATGGCCGGGCGGAACTAGCCGAGTCAGAGGAGAAAGAGGCGGCAATTTTACAGGAATTTTTACCTAAACAGCTGAGCGAGGACGAGATTCGGGTAATGGTCGAGGCAGCGGTTGCTGATTTGGGTGCGACGATGCAGCAGATGGGTCAGGTGATTGGCGCGGTGAAGACTAAAGCCGGCAATGCGGCTGACGGCGCCTTGATTGCGAAAATTACCAAAGAAACGCTAGCAAAATAATAACAACACAGAAAAAGGAGTAAAGAATGATCTTATTATTTGGGCCGCCGGGAGCTGGTAAAAGTATGCAGGGGCAGATGTTGGCGGCGCGTCAGGGCTGGAAGTGGCTGTCGACTGGCGAGATGCTGCGCCGCAGTAATGATCCGGTGGTGATCGATATTTTACGCTCGGGCGAGTTGGTGGGCGATGAATTGATTTACCAAGTGTTTGAACAGGCGGTGCAGGATGCGCGCGATAAGAAATATTCGAATATTATCGTTGATGGTTTTCCGCGGACGAAGGAGCAGGCGGCGTGGCTGGATGAGTACATGGCGCGGATGAATGAGAAGATTGATACAGTGATTTCACTGGAAGTGCCGGAGGCGGAGATTATGCGGCGGCTAGAAAAGCGCGGTCGGTTGGAGGATACGCCAGAGGCGATTGCCCGGCGAATGACGATTTATCGGCAAAAAATGTATCCGGTGTTGGGGATTTTTGCTGAGGCGGGGGTACGGATTGTCCATCTGGACGGTGTCGGGACGGCTGGCGAAGTGCATGACCGGATTTATGAAGAGGTAGCGCACGCATGTCAACTTTAATTACGGGTGAGAAAACGCCGCAGCAGATGCAGGATATGCGCGAATGTGGGCGGATGTTGGCGACGATTTATGACGAGTTGCGCCGGAAGGTAACGGCTGGCATGAGCGAGCTGGATGTTAATGAGTTTGTGGCTGGGCGAATTAAGGATTTCGGCGCGGAAGCAACGTATTTGACGGATGAGGTGAAATTCCCAGGGGTGATTTGCGTGTCGACCAATGAGCAATTGGTGCACTCGTTCCCGACAGACTATGTGTTTGAAAAGGGCGATGTGGTGAGTTTTGATCTGGTGATTGGCTACCGTGGCATGAAAACGGACAGTGCGTTTACTATGGTGATTGACGAAGAGCCGCGCGGCGCTAAGAAGCATTTGCTGCACGCGACAGAACAGAGTTTGTATGCGGGAATTGATGCGATTTCTGGCGAGGGAACGCGCGTTGGCGATATTTCGGCGGGCGTAGAAGCAGTGTTGAAGAGAGCCAAATTGGGTATCATTCGCGAGCTGGTTGGCCACGGTGTGGGGCTGGAAATGCACATGAGCCCGGAGATCCCAAATTATGGCCGGCGCGGTACCGGGCCGGTGCTGCACGCAGGTGACACGATTGCTATTGAGCCAATGGCCAGCCTCGGCAGTGAGAAAATTGTGACTGAGGACGACGGTTGGACGATTAGCATGAAGGATGGCAGCCTGGGTGCGCATTTTGAACATACTGTGTTGATTACTGAGACGGGTGCGGAGATTTTGACGACACTCTAGGCCATCTGGTATACTAAGCATATGCAAGAACAATCTCGATATGTGGTAGGAATTGATGTTGGTACGAAGATCGTGCGCTGCGTGGTCGGACATATCGGGGAGTCGGGGTTGCCGAACATTGTTGGCGTTGGCGTCAGCGAGAATAGCGGTATGCGTAAAGGTGCGGTATCGAACTTGACGGGGCCAGCGGCAGCGATTGACAAGGCGCTCGAGGCGGCCGAACGCATGAGTGGTCATCATATTAATGCAGCGGCGCTGAGCGTCAATGGGTCGCACATTCTGAGCACCAAGGCCGATGGTATGATCGCGGTGGGGATGAGCGGCGGTGAAGTGACAGACGAGGATGTGCTGCGGATTGAAGAGGTAGCAACCACTGGGAAGGTGCCGGCGAATCGAGAGATTTTGGAGATTGTGCCGCATGCCTATCGGTTGGATGGGCAGGACAACATTAAGGATCCGGTGGGGATGAGCGGCACGCGTCTGGAACTACGAGCAAATGTGGTCTCGGGCTTGACGCCGTATGTGGCGAATTTACGCCGGTCGGCCGAGATGGCGAATGTCACTGCCTCGAGCCTGACACCGAGCGTGTTGGCAGCGGCGCGAGCGGTGCTCAGTGAGTCGCAGATTGAGAACGGCGTGGCGGTTATCGACATTGGCGGTAGCACGACCGGTGTGGCAGTATTTGAAGAGGGCGACTTGCAGCATGTGGCGGTGATCCCCATGGGGGCGCAGAATGTGACAAATGATGTGGCGATTGGGCTAAAGACTGACCCGGAGATCGCTGAGGCGGTCAAATTGGCGCACGCCCGGCTGGGCGGCGGTAAAGCTGGTCGCGTTGATACCAAATACGACAAACAGGTGTATACATTTGAACAAAGTGAGATTGATGAGATTGTCGAGGCGCGCTACGAGGAGATTTTCGAGCTGGTTGCCAAAGAGTTGAAGCGGGCCGGCGGTATCGGACGGCTGCCAAGTGGTGTGGTGCTGGTTGGTGGTGGCGCCAAGGTTAAGGATCTGGTCGAATTTGCGAAAAATAGCCTCGGCGTGGCGGCTAAACTAGGCGTGCCGGCAGGATATGCAGGCGTCAGCGACGAGGCGAATGGGCCGGAGTTTGCAGCGGCAATTGGTCTGATGCTCATTGACGGGGCAGGGGCCGAGCGGGCTGAGCACGCGCAGAGCAAAGTGGGTTCGGTGACAAAGAAAGCCGGCGGGATGATTAGTCGATTGCTAGCGAGGTTTAAGTAGGAGCTAGTAGACAAAGATGGTATACTTGATAAGAGAAAGATAGGGAGAGGAAAATGCCGCAGATTACACCAAGTGAAGTTCAAACGTTTGCCAGTATCAAAGTTGTCGGTGTCGGTGGAGCTGGTGGTTCGGCCATCAATCGGATGAAAGATGCGGGGCTCGCTGGCGTGCAGTTTATCGCCATGAACACTGATGCTCAGGCGCTGCACAATTCCAAGGCAGATGTCAAGATTCATCTCGGGCACACTACCACCAATGGGTTGGGTGCCGGTGCTGATCCGATGGTTGGTGAGGCGGCAGCCAATGAGTCGCGCGAGGAGATCCGCCAGGCGCTCGAGGGTGCGGACATGGTGTTTGTGACGATTGGTGCTGGTGGTGGCACCGGATCGGGTGCTGGGCATATCGTGGCAGAGATTGCGCGCGAGATGGACATCCTGGTGGTTGGCGTGGCGACGCGGCCGTTTAGTTTTGAAGGCGAGAAGCGTCGGGTGAATGCAGACTGGGCAATTACTCACTTGGGCCGACAGGTTGATACTTTGATTACTATTCCGAATGACCGATTGCTGCAGACGATTGATCGGCGGACGCCGCTGCTCGAGACGTTCAAGATTGCTGACGACGTGCTGCGCCAGGGTGTGCAGGGTATTTCCGAGCTGATTACCGAGCATGGTTTGATTAATCTCGACTTTGCTGACGTCAAGGCGGTGATGAGTCGGGCTGGTTCGGCGCTGATGGGGATCGGTCGGGCCGATGGCGAGAACCGTGCGGTGCAGGCCGCTCAACAAGCAATCGAGAGTCCGCTGATCGAGGTGTCGATTGACGGCGCGAAGGGTGTGCTGTTTAACGTGACCGGCGGTTATGACATGAGCATGGCGGAGATTCAGGAGGCGGCTGAGGTAATTACCAGTGCGGTCAGTCCTGATGCCAATATTATCTTTGGAGCGACGCTCAAGCCAGAACTCGAAGACGAGGTGATCATCACGGTTATCGCCACCGGGTTTGATAGTGAGACCTATCATGATCACGAGGTGAGTTTGACGAGTGAAGCGTCGCATGAATCAGAGACTGAAGTTGATGATGAGGTGGTTGAAGGGATTGATCTGGAGCTCAGTGAGCAGAGCGGAGCGACGGACTTTACGGCTGAGCAGGAAAATAACATCTGGGATCAGCCAGCTGAGGATGAGGCGGACGAAGATGATACGCCAGCCTTCCTTCGCCGCCGCAAAAAGAACAAGGAGGAATAAATGAGCGGATTTAACATTGGTGATAGCCGCGTGATCGAGTCGCGAGAGGTTTCTGATGGCGTGGCGATTCGCCGCCGCCGCGAGACGCCGGATGGACGGCGTTTCACTACGTATGAACGAGTAGAAAAGCCAAACCTCATTGTGATCAAGAAAAACGGTAGTCGTGAGCTGTTTGACCGAGTTAAGCTCGCGCATGCGGTGCGCCAGTCGGTTGGCAAATTTCTCAAGTCCGACGAGGAAGTCGAGTCGATTATTACGGCGGTTGAAGATAAATTGTATGCTCTGGGCGCCTCAGAGGTACCGTCGCGGCAGATCGGCGAGTTTGTGCTGGATGAATTAGCCAAGCGTAACGAGGTGGCGTACGTACGTTTTGCCAGCGTGTTTCAGAAGTTTGAGACGCTGGATGATTTCGTCAAGATATTGGAACAGCGTCGCCAGAAAGGACAAGAATAATGCGAGTCGTTGTCGTATATCGGGCAGAAAGTGATTACGCGCGCCAGGTTATCAGTTTTCTCCATGACTTTAGTCGGCAGACGGGGCACACGATTGAAGAGCTTGACCCAGATTCGGCTGAGGGCAGCGATTTTTGCCGGACATACGACATCGTTGAATACCCGACTGTTATCGCGCTAAGCGCTGATAGCCAGATGCAGAACATGTGGCGCGGATTACCGTTACCGACGATTAGTGAGGTGAGTTTTTATGTTTGACATGCTGCGTAAGTGGCTCTCGAACAAAGATTCAAAACGCCGGCAGCTCGCGGTATTAGCGCTGCTGCTCGGCAGCGGTTTGGGCTTGTTGGCCTCGTTTGTACTGTCGATCGAGGCGCTGACGCTTGCTAAAAATTCGCATGCTGCATTGAACTGCGACTTGAATTCGGTGATAAGCTGTTCGGCGGTGGCAAACCATTGGTCGGCGACACTACTCGGCTTTCCTAATAGTTTTATCGGTATGATGACGCTGCCGGTGATGGTGACAATTGCGGTGGCGCTGCTAGCGGGCACGAAGTTTCCGAAGTGGTTTATGTGGGGCGCGCAGCTTGGCGCGGTGGCGGGCCTTCTGTTTGCTGGTTGGATGTTTTATATGAGTTATGTTGAGATTGGTGCGTTGTGTCCGTGGTGTTTGACGCTGGATGCGGGTATGCTGCTGGTCTGTTACGGACTGACGAGATATAATGTGGTGACTAGGATGGTTGGCGGTAGGCGTATGAGAAAATTTGTCGACCGGGGATTTGACACGTTCCTGTTGGCGCTAGTGACCGTTGTGATCGTTGTTGTTATTTTGGCAACATTCGGGCGTGAGCTATTTGTATAAATTAAGAGTAGGTGTATTGAATAATGGTGCTGGTATCCGTATACTGGGCATATGAAGAAAAATTTTCTCGTCAGAGCGTTTTTGGGCATTACCATCGTGGCGCTCGGCGGGATTCTGCTGCTGCGGAATCTCGGAGTTATTACCTTTAATAGCTGGCCTCTGTTTTGGGGCGCTTTTTGGGCCTTTGCTGGCTTATTGATACTATTATTCAGTTATCGCAGACCGATAGACTGGGTGTGGGGGCTGTTATTGATAGCTGTTGGCGTGTTGATCGGGCTGGGTGCTTATGGTGTAATTAATATTGGTACGTGGAAATCATTCTGGCCGGTAATACTGATTGCTATTGGTTTGTCGGTCGTATTTGGTATTGGTTCAGGCCGTCGGCAGCCTAAAAAGCGGGTGGCTGATGATGGTGATAGTGAAAAAGTTGCAATTTTTTACGGTGAAGAATCGCGGGTGAAAGGCGATTATACTGGCGGCTCGGTGACAGCGGTATTTGGCGGCGTAGATTTGGATTTGCGCCAGGCGAAGATCAAGGATGGTGCAGTCATCGACGTCTTTACCTTTTGTGGCGGCGCCAGCATTAGTTTGCCTGACGACGTGATTGTTAAAAATGAGGTGCGTGGTGTTTTGGGTGGCAGTGAGAATAAAACTGCGCCGAAGTCTTCTGCTAAAAAGACGATCTATCTGAGGGGTGAGTGTATTTTGGGCGGCTTGGAAGTTAAATAAGCTTTTTACCATACAAAAAGCCAGTGGGGAATTCTACTGGCTTTTATGTTTTAAGGACAGTGTGCGGCAGAAGCATTATAAACTTGACAAATATAGATATATAGAGTATTATTTGGATAGTTCAGTAAAGCAAGAAAAAAGGAATTAGGTAAAAATAATGCATGATCATCTATCGCCACGACAGGAGCATTCGATACCACCGGTATCATTGGTGAAAGAGGCCTATGATGGAATCATTGAGCACAACAAGGGAGTTAAGTCCATTTAGAGACCTAGTACTTGCTATAATAGCAACAAACAAAGCCAAAGCAGCCGAGGTAGACAGTGGTAGTCTCGAAGAGGCTTTATCGGATCAGACTAGCAAGAATCGTATCAAGGCTGATATCCAATGTCTACAGCATGCAGAAATTCTTGGTGATGCGAGTGTTCGGCTGGCGGACGGGGGCGGCTCAATGGCGATGATCGGTAGTTCTAGCGAGACCATGGTCGGTGACGGTAAAATTTATCCGGTCGTTCCGGGTGATTCACTGGAGGATGTTGGTAAATTTGTACAGTATGTGGAGAACCTACAACCAGGTGATGACCTTCGACTAGTAGTAGATGTTTTGAAGACGACCCGAAGCGCAATTGCGAAGGGCTGTACGGGTCAGTATCGTGAAGGCGTTGCTGATGCTGATAGAAATAAGCTCCAGAGCCGGGTAGGGGAAGAAATAGAAAAGTTTATACAGATTGATGAGGCGGCGCAGATCAATATACCCGAAGCTTTATCTAAAAGATACCAAAAACTTGAGGATGAAGGATATCATAAATTTTGTAATACCTATGGGGAATTTATTGAGGCCAAAGAGGCAATGGGAGTCTATAAAGACCTCAAGGATGCCGTTACGTATTATACACAAAATGTTTTGCCGGAGTTTGTATTTTTGGGCGACGCTGATGATGAGAGGCTATTAGAGCCTTGGCCATATGTAGATGCTGGCATAGAAAATGTAATTGTGCGGATAACTAATAAGGCTGTGCAAGTAATTCAGGCGAATCATTCACCTGAGGCATTGGCTTATGCCCAACGATATGCTAATAGTTTTGAGGTCGGTCTGATAAAAACATTAGATTATCTGCGTGAGTTTCCCGACGAGGATTGTCAAAACTGTTGGTTGGGTGATGGTGAAACTGAGAGAACATATTCCTCTATCGTACAGGAATGCCTGGATAAGCTACGTCGGGCAAAGGATGACGCAAAGATTAATGAGCAATTCAACCAGATCATAGATGGCCTGAGATGGTAGTATCTAGTAATTCCGTCGAAAACGCGCTACAATTGTCGTAGGGCGTTTTCGCGTGTGTCAGGTGAATGATCATCTTGGCGATACCGGCGCGAAATGAGCGGCTATCAACTGCGAAGCCTGCGGGAAGAAATCGGTATGATTTTGAATCAACTGAGATTAGACCCCGCCGCGACTCGCTGCGACAAAGTGAAAATTGAGCGCTAAAAGAGTGCGTGGATGCCAGTTAACTCGGCAAAACCCACGGAAGAATCACTTCTTTTGGAATCGAGATGGTACCGTCCGCTTGAAACACCTCCAGCGGATTCTCGAAGTCAAAAGAGGTGATTTTATTTTATATAAGGAGTAGTATGCCGATACCAGCCCACAAGTCAGCCTTGCAGCACGCCATTCGCCACGAGTGTGCGGCGCTGTGGCCACTGCTCGAGGCAGCCGCTCCCTGGGCGGATGAGCTGGTGCTTCCGGGGCAGATAAAAGGCACGATGATGAATCCTCACCAGCTAGCCAGCTACCTACTAGGGTGGGCTACCACGGTGCTAGAGTGGGGCAGTGCATATCATCAGACTCATATGGTGCCGACGATTATTACCACTGGCTATGGTGCGGTAGCGCAAAAGTTCTATATGCAATATGCTGATATAGCGTATAGTGCCGTACTGACAAAGCTTGATGAAACGGTGGCAGCGATTGACCAACTGATCGAGCAGACATCAGAAGACGACCTCTACCGCGTCGTATGGTATCGGACGAAGACGAGCGGACGAGAGTATACTATGGCACGGATAATTGAGCTCAACACAGTCGCGCCATTGCGAAATGCACACGGTAGGTTGCGCAAGGCTATGGAGGAGAGAGGATGAGCATTATACCGCAGGATAATCGCATTACGAGTTTTGTCATTGATCGGACGCATGATTATATCATGTATGATACGACTGATTTGGTGCGTGCGATAGACTTTCCGCGTCAAGTGGCGGGGTTGTTGCTCAAAGATGATGAATTCCATTTGTCGTTATTTGCGGTGCGTGAGGAGTACGGGCTCGATGAGGCTGGTCATGGGTGGCTGGAACAGGTGTCGTGTCAAGCTGGTGCAGCAATGACTACAGAGCCAGAATTGACCGGTGATTTTCTTAAGCTAAAGGATGACGTGACTGGCCGTGAAACGATTATCGGGCTCGCTCGATGGGATGAACTAGAAACTTGGCGTGATGCAATTCGTGAGCTGATCCCGCGGGCAGAGTTTATCATTCCGCACATAACGCTCTATACAAATCAGAAGGGTGCGCTTGGGTATAGTGATCGGCATAGGGATCGAGTGCGGGTGCTGGATGATGCAGTGATGATGACACTAAGGAATATATTGTTAAGGAGTAAATCGTGACCAACCAACAACAAGAATGGCTTGATTTTGCAAAAAGTGTAGCGCACGAAGCGGGCAACATTATGCAAAAATATTTTGGTAAAAAACCGGACGCTCATCTCAAGGCGGACAACACAATTGTGACTATTGCCGATGAGGAAATCAACCAGCTTGTGATCAAGCGAGTAGCTGAGCGATACCCATCCCATGATATTGACGGTGAAGAAGCGAGTGCTCGCCGTGGCTCGGACTATGTGTGGGTGTGTGATCCGATTGATGGCACGGTGCCTTTTGCGATGGAGTTACCAGTATCGGTGTTCTCGTTAGCACTGGTAATTGATGGCCAACCGGAAGTCGGTGTGATTTATGCGCCGTTTAGTCATCATTTGTATTGGGCGGTGCGTGGCCAGGGTGCGTTTATGAATGGTAAACAGGTTTACGTAAATAAGAGGGGTTTTGGCAGAATGACTAAGATGAACGTGGATTGGTGGCCGAGTGCAGAGTGGGATGTTATGCGGGTGATTCACGAGTTAACGTACGAGAAGGGCGCATATGTTACAGCGCCAGGAAGCGCGACGCACGCAGCAGCCTTAGTGGCGCGCGGTGAGTTTGCGGCGTCAGTCTTCGCTGGTACGAAGGGTAAAAATGTTGACATTGCGGCAGCAAAAGTTATCGTCGGGGAAGCTGGCGGCAAGGTGACTGACCTTTTCGGCCGGGAGCAGCGGTATGATCAGGATATTTGCGGGGCGGTATTAAGCAATGGAATCGTTCATGAGGAGATAGTGGAGGCGATGAGGAAACTAAAAGAATGATGAGCAGGGAATAGGGAAACTTGAATAGACAATTTAAGCAAAGCAGTGAACGTAAGGTAGATAAGGAGGAAAAGTATGAAATTCAAACACGGAACACGCCGCCGAGCGGCAGAATATGAAAAGGATTGGGTGCAGCGCTGGAAGGATGACCAGACGTTTGAAAAGTCGGTAACGCAGCGGCCGGCGGATAACGCCTATGTCTTTTATGATGGACCGCCGTTTATCACTGGGGTGCCGCATCACGGTACGCTGCTGAGCTCAATCGTTAAGGACGCGGTGCCGCGCTACCACACCATGAAGGGCAAGCGCGTGGAGCGCCGCTGGGGCTGGGACTGTCATGGCCTGCCGGCGGAGAATTTCGTCGAAAAACAGATGAATATTGTGGATCGGCGGCAGATTGTGACGAGTAGTGTCAAGCGAGTCAAACTGGTAAATGATTTCGATAACGCAACGAAGGTTATTACTAAAGTTGCTGGATGGATGGGGCAGCGAGGCTATGGTAGCAGTAGCTGGGATGTCAACAATCTAACGCCAGATAAATTAGCAGAAGAATTTGGGAGAGATAATTTTTATGTAGCTTACGATGACGATAAGTTAGTAGGGAGCGTCGTCATAAGTGACAAGGATAGTTATAATTTTTTTGCAGGCAAAAAGGATAAAGGCACATCGGTTGGTTATCTCTACAAAATGGCGGTACTGCCGGAATTCCAAAAGCAAGGTTATGCGAATGCAATGTTAAAAGAAGCTGTTCGCTTAAGTAAGCAGGAGGGGGTCAAAGAGATTCGTATAGAGGTTGGCGAGCATCAACCTAAATTGGTGAATTTGTATGAGCGCAATGGATTTCAAAGAGTTGGTGAGCATATTTCTACCGAAACAGGGGTTAACTGGTTGCTATATAGTCTCGAAGTGAGTAGTTATCCGGACGCTGTATATAATCAACTAGCGCCACTTGATAAAGACGGTAACCCACTGCCGACCATTAGCCTAGAAAAATACATCACCAAGGCGCGCGAAAGCATGGTGGCCAACAGCGAGACGTGGCAGGGCGTGATCGACCGCATCGGTCGCTGGGTGGACTTTGCGGGTGCCTACCGCACCATGGACAAGAACTTTATGGAGAGCGTCTGGTGGGCCTTCAAACAGCTGTATGAAGCCGGCAAAATTTACGAAGGTGAAAAGGTTTTGATGTACGACACCAAGTTCGCTACCCCTGTCAGCAAGGCTGAGGTGACTATGGACAACGATGCCTACCAAACGGTGACTGACCCGAGTGTGTATGTGAAGTTTAAGCTGGATGATGAAGACGCTGCTGTTTTGGCTTGGACGACCACCCCATGGACGCTGCCAGCCAACCTGATGCTGGCGGTCAACCCGGAGATGACGTACTGCGAAGTAAAGGTACCAAAGGGTACAAAAAATGTGTTCTTGCTCTCGGGTAAGCATGCCTACGCGTCACGTGAGTACTACCCGCAGCTGAAGCAGCAGCTTGAGCAACAGGGGTATGCGGTGACGATTATTGATCATGTCAACCCCGATAGTCCAGACTTAGCAGAAAATGTAGAGCGGTTGGCACAATATGACTTTGCCAATGCGCATGTGGTGACGCATTCGCTCGGTGCAGCGACGTTCTTGAAGTATCTGCAGGATGCTAATGTGACGGTTGCATCGCTGACGATGATCGCGCCAGCGTATGGTGTGTCGAATAGTAGTGATGAGCAATGGAAGCAAGAATCGGGCTATGTTGGCCTTGCGGTTGATCTTGCTCAGGTGCGACGGAAGATTGATCGGCGGCCAACTATTGTCTATTCGGACGATGCTGAGGTGCTTAACCAGGGTTTTGCGCAGCTTGGCACAGAGCTTGACGCAGTGATGCAACATGAACCCGGTAAGGGGCACTTCTTTGCGACGGAGAAGAGTTTGGCGCCAGAGATTACACTGCCGCTAAGTGAAAAGTTCATCCTTGCCGAAGAAGCCCTCGAGCGCACCCTGCAGGATGAAAAGCATCAGTCACTTGATTACGACGTGCTGCGTACTTTCCCAGGCAGTGAATTAGTGGGTAAAAAATACCAACCGCTCGATACCGGCTCTACTTGGCCAGAGAATGACAAGATTCACACCATCTACGCGGCGGATTTCGTGTCGCACGAGTCGGGTACGGGCATCGTGCACATCGCGCCGGCTTATGGTGAGGACGACTTTGAGCTGGCCAAGCGCCACGGCATTAGCGCCTTCCACGTCATCGATGATAACGGCTACTACACCGATACCAATTACAAAGGCCTCGAGGTGTGGGACAATAACAAGTTCATCGCCAAAGACCTGAAAGAAAAGGGTGTGGTGTGGAAGATTGAGTACATTCGTCACGAATACCCGTTCAACCCGCGTAGCAAACAGCGCATCATGTACCGGGCGATTCCGTCGTGGTTCTTCGACATCCAGGGGCAAAAGCCGCTGATGCTGGAGCAGAACGAGAATATCAATTGGTTCCCGCACCACCTCAAGCACGGTCGTTTTGCCAAGAACATTGAGCAAGCACCAGACTGGAACCTCAGTCGCGATCGCTTTTGGGCCACCGCCATGCCGGTGTGGAAGGGCGATCAAGGCACGGTGAAGGTGGTTGGCAGCTACGCAGAGCTCAAAGAGCTCAGCGGCGTGGAGCTCGAGGATTACCACCGCCCGTGGGTAGACGATATCACCTTTACGATTGAAGGCGAGACATTTACCCGCATTGATAAAGTGCTCGATTGCTGGTTCGAGAGCGGTAGTATGCCGTTTGCACAACTGCATTATCCGTTTGAAAACCAGGCCAAGTTTGAGCAGAATTACCCGGCGGACTTCATCGTTGAGTACATTGGCCAGGTGCGGGCGTGGTTCTACTATGTGCATGCCGTCAACGTTGCTTTGGCGGAAATTGGTGCCTTTTGCGAGGCGGGTGAGCAGCATAAAAACGCCTACAGCAACGTCATCACCACCGGTGTAGTGGCGGGCAATGACGGCCGCAAGATGAGTAAATCCCTGGGTAACTTTACTGATCCGAACGAGCTGATGGATAAGTTCAGTGCTGATTCCTTGCGCTTCCTGCTGCTGAGCAGTCCGCTGCTCAACGGTGAAGACTTTGCTTTGCATGATAAGGACGTGGGCGACGTGGCGCGCAAGCTCAGCATGATTTGGAATATGTATGATTTCTTCACCATGTACGCGGAAGTTGATGGCTGGGAGTTTGATGGTGAGATGAAAGATCCGCTGAGCGAGTTGACGAATCCGCTGGATATCTGGATCGTCAGTCGGCTGCATCAGCTAGTGGCAGAAGTTGAGCGTCACATGGATACCTACAATATCCCCGATGCACTCAGCCCTATTTTGCCATTACTCGACGATGCTTCCAACTGGTACGTTCGTCGCAGCCGCCGCCGCTTCTGGAAGTCTGAAGATGATGGCGATAAGAACGATGCCTACCGCACGCTGCATTATGTTCTGGTGCGCCTGAGCTACCTATTGGCGCCGTTTACACCGTTTTTGGCTGAGGAGTTGTATCATAATCTGACGGGTGATGATGAGTCGATTCATTTGAAGGATTGGTTGCCGGCGGGTGAGGTGAATGAGCAGGTGTTGGCCGACATGTCCCGTACGCGTGAATTGATCAACAATGGTCTTAGTTTGCGTATGAAGCAAGATGAGCATCAAGCATCAATTAAGGTTCGCCAACCGCTGCAGTTTGCGGCATATGCGGGTGCGAAATTGGCTGAGTATTACGAGCAGATTATGGCCGAGGAGCTAAATGTTAAGGAAATTCGCTGGATTGAGAATTTAGACGAGCACTTGGCGGACTATGATGTGACCGAGGGCGCGATCAAGCCAGAGAGTTGGATCGAAATTAGCAAGCACTTAACGCCCGAACTCAAACGCGAAGGTCTGATGCGTGAAGTCATTCGCCACGTCCAAAGCGCGCGCAAGAAGGCGGGATTGCAAGTGGACGATCGAATTATGCTGCAGCTGACGACGAGTGACGAGCAGCTCCGCCAAGCGACTGATGAGCATGCTGAGGCGATTGCTACTGAGACGCTGGCGGTGTTTGGCGAGGTGCATGACAACCAGTCGACAGTGACGGTTGAAGGGGCTGAGCTCGAGATTGCTCTTGTTGTTGTAAAATAGTCATCAGGATAAAAGTTACTACCTCAAAACTAATGCGTGACAAGCGTTTGCTCGGCTGCGCGCCGATCGGACATTCATGACCTTGGCGATCGCCATACAACGCGGTACAATGGGTCTATGTGTAATTTAGCAGTTCTCAGTCAGTTACTCTTTTTTGCGCGAGCCGGTGGCGGCGGGTCAAGTTCTGGCGGCGGTGGTGGCGTTGTCCTTTTCGGGATACCGATGGTAATTGCAATTTCGGTAAGTGGTTTTGTGAAAAGAGCCACTCAGTCAAAGATGGCCGCCATAGCGGTCGGGTTTTTGGCCGGTCTACTCGCTAGCTTGTTCTACCTACTCGGCGGTGTTGTTATATTTACTCTGGTGGCTATCTCGGCATTGGTCGGTGCGATCATCGGGGCGTTCACAGACAAGATCAGCCGTTTTCGCAAGGGCAGTGAGGCCGCGCAGCAAGCCGTCCGGCAAGCGGCGGCTCAGGACAGCGCCTGGAACGAACAGGGTATTGTCAATTATGCAACAACGGTGTTTAATCGGTTTCAGTATGATTGGGAGTGGATGGATCTGCCATCAATTCAGCAGTACGTCACGCCGAATTATGCGCGGCACATTGGACTAATGTTGTATGCCCTACAACAGATGGGGCGAGTCAATCGCATGAAGAATGTGGCGATCAGTGAAGCGATTATCACCCGGGCGTATGATGATGCGAATGATCAGAATGACTGCGTGAGTGTGAGTTTTGTTGCCTCGGCAAATGATGAGCTGGTTGACGCGGCGAGCGGTGCGGTGCTGCATCGTGACACGGGCGAGTTTGGTGAGCAGTGGAACTTTGTGCGCTCGGGTGATGGCTGGCTACTAGATAGTATTGATCAGGAAACGGAAGATACTGCCCAGCTTGTTGCCTCTATGCAGCAGTTTGCAGCGCAATACGACATGTACTTCAGTCCGGACTGGGGGCGGTTACTGCTACCGACCCGCGGTGAATTGTTTAAGGGCGGCTTTAAGGGTACTGACATCAATAACCATATCATTGGATTCTGGACGGGCAATTTATTGGTGCAGCTATACACCTATGTGGCTGACGCCTCAAATACTGATTCAGCGACTACATACATTATTGGACAGGTTAATTTACCAAAGTCGTATGGCGGGATTTTGGTGGAGCGTCGGGATTCGCGCTTCCTGAAGCGGTTCAGGGCGCCGTCGGGTTATAAAAAAGTAGAACTGGAATGGGGTGACTTTAACAAGCGCTACCAAGTATACGCCACCGATGAAAATCAGGTGACGAGCTTTGAACTGCTCAACCCAAGTTTCATGGCGTGGTTGTATGATCAGGATATTAAGGTTAATATTGAGGTGGTAGATAATATTGTTTATCTCTATGCCAAAATTTCCACTGGCGAGATGCGCTACGGGGAGATGATGGATATTTTGCAGAAATCACATAAAGAACTCAAGATGTAAGGAGGAGATATGATTACCAAAGCTATTATTCCGGTCGCTGGTTGGGGTACGCGGATGCTACCAATTACTAAATCAATTGAAAAATGTATGCTGCCGATTGGCAATCGACCGCTGATTGATTATGTGGTGCAGGACTGCTTGGCGGCCGGCGTGCGTGAGCTGATTTTTGTGGTTGGCGAGCAGAGTTCACAGTTAGAGAGCTATTATCGGAGCAATATTTTGCTCAACGATTATTTGCGGAGCAAGGGCAAGGACGATAAGTTGGCTCTGGTGGCGCCGATCGATGCGAAGCTTCACTTTGTGACGCAGCCGAGCTATGGCAAGTATGGCTCAGCAGTACCGGTAGCCCTGGCGGCTGATTATCTCGAGGATGGTGAGTCGGCGGTGGTGCTGATGGGTGATGACTTTATGTATAATGCTGACGGCTCAAGCGAAGTGGCGCGGCTATTGGCGGCGACGCCAGACGGTCAATGTAGCCTGCTGGCTCAGGAAGTGCCGGGCGATGACATTAGTCGGTACGGGGCGATTGTGATAGACGAGGCTGGTAATTTTGTCGAGATCGTGGAAAAGCCAAAGCCAGAAGAGGCGCCAAGCCACTTTGCGAACATCGGTAAATACGTCCTGACCAAGAAAGTTATCCAGTCCTGCGCCAATGTTGAAATATCGCCGCGTGGTGAGTATGAGTTGACCGATGCGATCAGTAATTATGCTCGGGCCGGCGGTGTCGTCAAGGTTGTACCAGCGGTAGGTATGCATTTGGACGGCGGTAATGTCGAGGGCTGGTTGCACGCAAATAATGTGGTGTGCGGTCGGTCGGGGTCGTGTTCGTGTGAGGTCTGATTGAGCATAACGCCAACTAGCCAGACAGGCAGTTTGGTAATGTTCACATGTAGCAGCTGGTGAATATCAGATTCGTATTAGCAATGCCTTTTCGCGCATATTCTCGTGGACAATTGTTGATACTGGCAAGGGTTGTACGGCGTATGCGGCGACCACGGTGGGATCGTGCTGACGTTGTTAATATTGCCGATAGATAGGGTTTAGGCTGGACTGGGTGCATTACAATCCTGTCATCCAATACCAGCGCAGAGGGTCTGGATGAAGATATTGATAAAGAAGTAATTTAGTGGTATTATATCATCCATGCGTGAGTTGTATGGTTTTTCTATCAAGACTGATACCGTAAGAGGAGTAGTGCCTCGCGACGGCCATGGTAGTGAGATACCGACAGGTTTGAATGCCGGGTATCTAGGTAGTGTTAGTGATCTGGATAAGCGTATGGGTGAAAAAACTATCAATGGTCAATTAATTGCTCGTTTATATCTCGGAGAGGTTGCTGTTGGAGTTGTACAGAAAGGAAATAACCCTCATTCTGCTATCAGTCTGGTGTCCCCTTACCGGTTAGATTCTATCCCGCTACCGCCAAGCCAGACGGTCAGGATCGGAAGGGAGGACTTAGGAATGCCCGAAGGGGCGGATGGCTACCCTCTAAATACAGTCTCGCGATTGTGTAAAGATGGTCATGTGGTGTTTTGTAAAAAAGGTGATGTCATCCATGTGAAAGATGCCGGCTCTCGTAATGGCACCATACAGGAGCTTCCTCACCCAGAGGAAATACGGAACGTTCCATTAACAAATGGGCGGTTACGGTCAGTTGGCGGTTTTGAAAGTGATGTGTCGGAGCGGGCCGTCCATGGTGAGGACGCACATTTGGTGTTACCTGAATATGGAATAACGGCGGTATTTGATGGTATTGGTAGTATAAGGGGCGGCGGAGCGGCAGCCCGTAAGGTAGCCAAACTACTAGAGGAGATGTATCGTAAGTT
Organism: Candidatus Saccharibacteria bacterium oral taxon 488; assembly: GCA_013099015.1. Taxonomy (NCBI): domain Bacteria; phylum Candidatus Saccharimonadota; species Candidatus Saccharibacteria bacterium oral taxon 488. The sequence continues at coordinate 183,372 of CP039998.1, forward strand.
CAATCCTCAGGAAATTCGTAGCCAAGCTCCTGAGTATGCGAGTATAGAGCTTACTGCCAGTTTGAATGTAATTTCTGATATCATACGGAAAGATCCATCTTTAGGCGAAACCACTGCAAGCGTCGCACAAATGGTGAAGCACGATGGAAAAACGTTTGCTGTATGGGTCAATATCGGTGATTCCCGTATCTATCTGCGACGTGATGGAAAGTGGTATCAGCTAACGAGAGATGATGGTGAGGGTAACGTTTTGGATAAGGCTCTCGGTTATGATCTGATTGATAGAAAGCATCAGTATGGCTCCGTTGAGGTTGGGCGGGGAGACATGATAGTTTGCTGTACAGACGGAATTACCGGTGATTTTGGGACTGACCGGGTGACGCGCTTTGAACTGGAAAAGCGCATACCGGAATCTAGGTTTTCTCCGCAAACGGTTAGCGGGGTGGCGCAGGGGCTTATGGACATTGCTCGCAAGGGGGATGACAGAACGGTCGTGGTGACGCAGGCTATAGCGGGCGAGGATATGTACAAACGACAAATGGTTTGCTGTGATCGAACGGTGTTTCCTGGAGAGAATTGGTTCGGACCGGTGATCTGGCGGGTTTGATTTATCGCAGCATCTCTGGTACAATGAAACAGATTGAAAACTAATTTTTAAGGAACGAAATGAAAGCAGTCGTAAAAATCTCTGGCAAACAATACATTGTCAGCGAAAAAGAGTCCCTCTTGGTGGATCTCCTCCCTGAAGGCACAAAAGAACTCACTCTCGACGCACTTTTAGTGATTGATGGTGATAAAACAAAAGTTGGCACACCAACCGTCAAAGGTGTGGTGGTGAAGGCAAAGGTCGTTGAAGCAGAAGTCAAAGGCGATAAAATCCGCGTCATTCGCTACAAGAGCAAGAAACGTGTCCACAAAGAAACTGGTCATCGCCAGAAGTACACTAGGATTGAAATTACCTCGATCAAATAACTGATGAATTAGCATGCCGCCCCGCGATGAGGGCGGTATTTTTATGGCCGAAACTATGGTACAATGAGGTAAGCAGAAGGGGTATCGATGACGAAGATTATTGCGGTGACAAATCAAAAGGGTGGCGTCGGCAAGACGACGACTTCAATCAATGTGGCGTATTTTTTAGCAAAAGCCGGTAAGCGGACGCTGATCGTTGACTTTGATCCGCAGGGAAATGCCACTAGTGGCCTTGGCATTGATAAGCAAGAGTTGGGCATAACGATGACCGAGGTGGTGACTGGTCAGGCAGCCTTGAATAATATAATTATTCAGACCGACATCAAGAACCTATCGATCGCACCGGCCACGCCGCACCTAGCAAATACCGAGGTTGAACTGGCCCAAGCCGAGGGGCGGTTTGTGCGGCTGCGCCAGGCGCTGGCGAGTCTCGCTGGGTATGATTATGTGATCATCGATAGCCCGCCGAGTTTGAGTCTACTGACCGTGAATGGGCTGATCGCAGCACAGTATGTCTTGCTGCCAGTACAGGCAGAGTTTTATGCACTCGAGGGGCTGGGGCAGTTGATGGAGACGATGAAGTTGGTTCGCAAGGGGCTCAATCCGCATCTACGCTTGCTCGGCGTGGTGACCACTATGGTTGATTCGCGAACGACCCTGTCGAGTCAGGTATATGATGAAATAAAAAAGCATTTTGCTGATACGATTTTTAAGACGACGATTCCGCGTAACATTCGCCTCGCTGAGGCGCCAAGTCATGGCGTGCCGGTTGGCGTGTACGATCGTTTCTCGAAGGGTTCACGGGCTTACCACGCGCTGACCAAAGAAATTATCGAGAGGATTGAAGGATGAAAAAGGGACTTGGGCGGGGATTTGATTCGCTGATACCGACAAATTTGTTTGACGAGGCCTTTGACCCAACGGCTGGTCAAGATGCGACAATGTCGCAATTACGCCAGCTGCCTACCACAGACATTATCCCAGATCCAGACCAGCCGCGGCGGTTCTTTGATGAGGAGGCACTGCGTGAGTTGGCCAATTCAATTGGTCGGCACGGTGTAGTGCAGCCGATCGTCGTGACGCCACGTGGGGCGCAGTTTATGATCGTGGCTGGCGAGCGGCGCTGGCGAGCAGCGCAATTGGCTGGATTAGTAGAGATGCCGAGCATCATTCGCAGTTTAAGCGATCAGCATCGATTAGAAGTGTCGCTGATTGAGAACTTGCAGCGACGTGACCTCAATCCGCTAGAGACGGCGACGGCGTATATGAAACTGCGCGACCAGTTTAATATGACCTTGGAGCAAATCGGTCAACAAGTCGGCGGTAAATCGGTCAGTGCCATTAGTAATACGCTGCGCCTCTTGAAATTACCGAGCGTGGTGCGGACGGCGCTGTTTGAAAATAAGATTTCTGAAGGGCAGGCGCGAACATTAGTGGGGCTACCAGATGACGTGGCAGAGGATTTATTGCAGCAGACGATTGATCAGGGTTGGAGTGTACGCAAGCTTGAGCAGATGATTGCCGCCTGGAAGCGAGCACAGCGGCCGTCGGGCCACGCGCCAGCTCCAAAGCCGGTCGAGCCACTGCATGCCTCGTCAGTAGCGCGCCTGTCGAAAAAACTTCACGCTGACATTACGGTTCGCACTAGTAAACGCGGTGCCGGTCAGATTATCATCCCGTTCAGAGACCGAGCGGATTTTGAGCGGATCCGTGACTTGATTGGCTGATTATTTAAAACCCTCTGATCTGTGTGAAGGGGAAAATGCGGGCGATGACCGGCCCAACAATGTCGTATAGCGGAATGTTGCCCATGCAGTTACGCGAGTCACACGAAAAATTACCCTCACGATTATCACCCATCACGAAAACCGTCCCCTCGGACACCTTGGTGTCGACATCGCCGGAGGTGGGTGACTTTGGTTCGTTTTTGTTGACGGTTGTATCGGGATTAAAGCCGTTCGGATGTTCGCTGTTATAAACGGTGACGACGCCGTTTTTGATGGTGACACGTTCACCCGCGAAAGCAATTACCCGTTTGACGATATATTCATCGTGACCTAGGGTCGGATTGTAATTAGGATTCTTAAAGACAATAATTTGACCGCGCTGGGGGATGTACTGTTTATTTTGCAACTGTTTGATCGTGACTGATAGTCGGTCGACGATCAGGCGGTCGTTAGTGTGCATGGTGTTTTCCATACTCGGCCCCTGCACGCCAAAGCTACGAAAAACAAAGGTATTGATCAAAATCGTTCCGATGATCACTCCGACCACAAAAATAATCAGCCCCAGACTGTCCCTCAGGCGCGGGTGTCGATCGAGAAAGTGAGCATCCATCCGCCTTATTATACATGGTTTGGCGGCGAAAACCAAAAGCTTGATCGATAGAGAAGTGTGCTATAATAAGGAGTAGTGAAAATTTCAAATAGGAATTCGGTCGATGGATTTGTACCGCGGAGGGTTCAGCGGTCTCGTTTGGGTGGTGTGTCGCCGGAGCAGGTAGCCGCTCATCCTCGTCGGGCGGAGCAGTCTACCCCGCAGGTACTTGGACAGCAGCCGGTCCAATTGCCGCGCCAGTCACTGTCACAAGCTGATCGGGTGCGCCTCGCGACTTCGTCAACTGCTGATATTGACGAAGATATCAGCGATTCGCTCAAAGATCTTGACCTCCAAAAGCCCGAAACACCTCGCGAAAAGCGCAAGAAATCGCATAAAAAACGTCGCAAGCTAAAGATTATTATCCTAGTGATCGTAGCGCTGATAATTCTGGTGGGCGGATTTTTGCTGTACAAGGCGTGGGTCAATGCGGGGCGAGTGTTTGGTAGCGGTAATCTGATTGACTTGTTTCAGAATCAACCGCTGAAAATGGATGCACACGGGCGGAGCAATATGCTGATCCTCGGTACGACAGATGATGATCCGGATCATCCGGGTGCGACATTGACTGACTCGATGATGGTGCTCAGTATTGATCAGAAGAAACACGACGCCTATATGTTCAGTATTCCGCGCGACCTATATGTGCAATTTGGGCGGGTTTGTAATTCTGGTAGCGCAGGCAAGATCAATGAGTATTTTGACTGTATTGCCAAGGGTAATGATGAGCAAGCCGAGAGAAAGCGGATGGAGGCCAGTCGCGAGTTTGTTGGCAAGATCTTTGGTATGGACCTCCAGTATGTGGCGCATGTGAATGCTCAAGTGATCAAGGACGCTGTTAACGCAGTTGGCGGCGTGACGGTAAACGTACAGAGTGATGATCCGCGCGGTGTGTTTGACCCAAGTGTTGACTGGATGTGTCGGGAGAAGGGTCTGTCGGCAGAGCAGCGGAAACGACGCTGTCCGACGGGGCACTACATTCATTTCAAGAATGGGCCAAATGAGATGGACGGTGACAAGGCGTTGTATTTCTCGCGAGCACGTGGTGCGCTGGGCGGTTCGTATGGGCTGGATAAGTCGAACTTTGACCGCGAGAAAAACCAACAGTTGGTGCTGATGGCGCTCAAGAACAAGGCGGCCTCGACGGGCACGCTAACTGATCTTGGCAAGGTGACGGCGCTGATGGACGCCATGGGCAAGAACTTACGCACTAACGTTGACGCCAAGGAAGTTCGTACGGTGATGGATGTTGCCTCCAAGATAAAAGATTCTGATATCCACCGCCTCAGCTTTATTGAAAAAAATAATGTCTTGCTCGGTACGAGTAGTGTTGGTGGCGCCAGTGTGGTCGTGCCAACGGCTGGCCAGTTTGATTATTCGCAAATTCGATCGTTTATCAAGGTGGAAATATACGGTGATGCACTCGCTAAGGAAAAGGCGCGCGTCCTGGTGCTCAATGGCAGTGGCGTGGTCGGAGCCGCCAAATCCGAAGCTGATCGCCTAAAGGCGGCATCGCTCAACGTGGTGAGCGTCGGCAATTCACCACAGAAAATTACCGAAAAGTATAAGGTTTATCAGCTGGAGTCAGGCAAGTCTAAGCAGGCTTCTGCCAACAAGATTAAAGAACTGCATGGTGTAACATTAACCGAAGGCAAACCGCCATTCAACCTGCCAGCCGAAGCTGACTTCGTGGTGATAATCGGGCCGTAATTTGGTATAATAGGGTGGCAATGGAGTTTCTGAAAAAAACAGCCAGGCGACGGTCGCTTCTCAGTAATATCGCTTATTACGCGCTCAATCTAGGGATGGTGGCAGTCTTGTTCTGGATGTCGCAGGAAATTCATTATCCGTTGGCGGCGATTGTGTTGGTGCTACTAAGTAAGTGGCGGACATTGTCGGTGCGCCCTAAGTTCTGGCTAACGAATATTCAAGGAAGTCTGGTTGACGTAGTGGTTGGTCTCGGTGTGGTGGCGCTGATGTACGCGCCGCAGGCGACGTTGGAGCTACGAATCGCACTGGCGGTATTTTATGCAGCGTGGCTTGTCGCCATCAAGCCGCTGTCAAAGCGCTGGCAGATGACATTGCAGGCGGGCCTCGCGGTGTTTATCGGTACAGCAGCGCTGTTTGCAGTGTCACATGAATGGCCGGCCGCGGTGGTCGTGTTGGGTGCGCTAATTATTGGCTATGGTACGGCTCGGCATTTTCTATCGACGTTTCGTGAGGAGCAGATCACGGTACTTAGTCTAGCCTGGGGGCTGGTGTTTGCGGAGATTGGCTGGCTGGCGCATTACTGGACGTTTGGCTATGCGCTGCTTGGGGTAAACGCGCTGCAACTACCACAGGCGACGATTATCTTTATACTGCTGTCATTCGTAGCTGAGCGTGTTTATACTTCTTGGCATAAGCATAAAACGATCGTTGTTGCTGAAGTTGCTGGCCCAGCTATCTTGGCGTCGGCACTCATCCTGACTATCTTACTATTCTTTAACTCGGTGACACTATAAATTATAAAATTGGAGTAAACCTATGGAGCAAGAAGCGAATCTAACCAACCAGCCAAAACCGAACCGCCGCAAGAAGATTGCGCTGATAAGTATATGTATCATTGCGGGCATATGGCTGGCGTTTGGTTCAGCGGCATTTGGGTCGTGGTTAACGCTTCAGTTGACGAAGCAATCTCCACAGCCGGTGGCTGATGGCAATCGGGTTATATCACGAGACGAAGCCGATGTTAGCGAGGTGGTGCAGCGTGTTTCTAAAAGCGTAGTCTCAATTGTTACAACCAAAAACGGTCGATCCTTTTCGTATAGTGACGTGCAGCAGGGCGCTGGTACAGGCATTATCATTAGTAAGGACGGCTATATTTTGACAAATAAACATGTTGTCAAGGACGCTGATCGTGTTGAAATTGTGAGCAGTGACGGCACACAATATACTGATGTCAAGTTTGTTGGAGCTGACCCACTCAACGACGTGGCATTTCTCAAGATTAACGGCGTTAATGATCTGCCAGCGGCCACCCTGGGTGACTCAGGTACCGTTCGTGTCGGTCAGAAAGTGATTGCAATCGGCAACTCATTGGGTCGTTACCAAAATACCGTGACGATGGGTATTATCTCGGGCAAGGGTCGGCCAGTTCAGGCGTCTACTAGCGAGCGGAGCGGCGAAGCCGAGAGCTTGACTGATTTGCTCCAGACCGATGCTGCGATCAATCCGGGTAATTCTGGCGGGCCACTTCTCAATATGTCGGGCCAGGTTATCGGTATCAACACAGCGATCGTTTCAGATGCACAAAGCGTAGGTTTTGCGATTCCGATCGGTGCTGCCAAGGGGCTAGTCCGCAGCGTGTTGGCATCTGGTAAGATTCAGAAATCGTATATCGGCGTGCGATATATCGCTATTACGCCTGAAGTGCGTGCCGAGTATAAACTATCCGCCAAAAGCGGCGCCTATGTCGGTGGTTCACGCGACAAATCGGCGGTCGTCGCTGGCGGGCCGGCAGATAAAGCAGGCATCAAGGACGGCGACGTCATTACCAAGGTAAACGACAAGCTAATCGGCGAGCAGGGCGGCCTCGGCAGTCTTATTTCTGAGTTCTTGCCGAGCGAGACAGTAGAGCTGACTATCCTGCGCGACGGCAAGGAACAGAAGGTCAAGCTAACGCTTGGTGCTTACAAAGCGTAGGACGATGATAAAGCCGCGCGTCTCTACCTCGTGAAAGCCGTGGTGCCTTGCTTGATGGAGAATTGCCTGGTGCTGTCGCGGGTCGGCCTCTAGAAAGAGCAGACCGCCCGCTGTTATGTGGCGCGGCGCTTGCTCAATCAGTGTCTCGATCAACCTCAGCCCATTATTCGCTGCGAATAACGCCTCGGCGGGTTCATGGCGCAGCTCTGGCGAAGTCTCCCAGGACTGGTCAACATACGGTAAATTAGCAAAGATATAATCCACCGGTTCAATCTGCCCAGAAAGGAGTGACTGTTGCTGCAGTGTCACTCGTGCATGCAAATTGCTCGCGTTTTTCTCGGCAACTTTTATGGCTCGTGGACTAATGTCAGATAGAATAACCCGCAGGGACGGTCGCTCTAACGCCGCTGTAATGCCGAGGCAGCCCGAACCAGTACCAACATCAATCAGCGTCTTTGGCGCGATTTCACCGGCTGTCAGCGCCAAGAACAGGGTAATCATCTCCTCCGACTCCGGCCGCGGCACCAAGACGGCCGGCGAAACGGTAAATTTCCGTCCGTAAAATTCCTTACAGCCCAAAATATATGCCAGCGGCACTCGGTCAAGGCGCAGGCTCAGCCTAGCCTCGGCGATGTCAACCCGTCGCGGATCAATCTCCTCATCCAGGTGTGCGTGAAGGTGCGTCCGGTTTTTCCGTAAAGTGTTAGCTAATATCAGCTCGGCGTCCAACCGCGCCGATGTGATGCCGATAGCTTTTAACTGTCTGGCGGCATTCTTTAGCCAGGATGATATTGTTGACTTTCCTTGCATTATATGCTAAATTGTACACCATTGAAGAGGAATTTCATAGCTAGCGTGGTTATTAGAGAGTACGGAAAGGATTGAGATATATGAGTAAGCGTGTGAACAAATTGGGAGTAGATTTTCCTTCTTGTGAAGGCTTGGTGAGTATTGACCACGATTTTCCAACGATCCAGTTTGATCACAAGTTGGTTGCCGGGCTGATACCTGGTGAAGTTGTTGACGTTTCTGAAGAAAGCCTAAAAAAATATCTCAGGTATGCTGAAATACCGGAAGATCACTGGGGCGATTTATCGCTGACTGTCACTGGTGCGAAAAATTCCTTATACTTGAAGAGCAAGGAGCTAGGACATGTGGAAAACGATGATGGTGGTAAGAAATTCAATATGGTCGTAGGGATCGACTATTGCTGCAATTCTGATACTACGTTACAGAATGAATTGTGTTACGTTAAGGATAGAATAGACGGAAGACTTGACCTACACAAGAAAAATTCATTGTACGGGCTGGGGGGTTTAGTTTCCAGAGAAAGATTCTGTAAGCAGGCTATTATAGCTCATGCTTTGGGTGCTCTTGCGTATGCATGTGGTATGCACTTTAATATTGAAGAAGTAAAAGAAGGTGTAATTTATACTTTGGCTACAGCTGATACTTTGGCTGCAGCGTCCTTAGGGGCCTATCTAAAGGGGTATCGCCATGATCCAGAAGAAGAGTGTGTCCGTGGGGTGGCAGAAGAGGATGGGTGGTCGCATCATGTATTTAATAGGCGTATAGACGCTACGTCTACGAGTGAGTCGTCAGTATCATTATTTTTATCTCACCCCTGGACCTCGGTGCAAATAGTGAAAGATAATAATAGAGTAGATGCGATGAAGCAAGCAGCTAATCAGCTGGGGCTGTCATGTTATGAGACGATAGACCCAGATGAGATTAAACTACTTATTAATAAACAAGCTAAGAGGGAGTATTTTCAAGATCGACATTTGCAAAAAATCGGGTTAATTCGCAGAAAAGAAGGGTCAAAGAGGTTGACAACTAGAAGAATCACCGATATCCTGATGAAAGATGTGGACGTAGCTCTTCAAGGTGGTGGTGCAGTTGTCGCCGTGGTACCCGACTCCATACGTAGTATTGGGCTGGGAGAGTTTCATAAACGATATGATGACATCAAGCGCGGTTTTGCAGAATAGGGTTTCTTATTAAACTTCCGCATTCTTCGCCTTCAACTCCCGCTCATACCGCTGCAATTGCTCAATCAAATCGTCAATATCCCCGTTCATTGCCGCGGGGATATTGCTGCGGCTGTAGTGAATGCGGTGGTCGGTGATGCGGTCTTGCGGGAAGTTATAGGTGCGGATTTTTTCAGAGCGGTCGCCAGTGCCGACTAGCGAACGCCGTTCAGCGCTTAATTTGGCGTTTTCTTCGTCAATTTTCATCTGCAGCAGCCGCGAACGCAGCACACTCATGGCTTTTTCGCGGTTCTTGATCTGCGACTTCTCGTCTTGGTTGGTAACTATGATGCCAGTTGGCAGGTGAGTAATGCGTACCGCCGAGTCGGTGGTGTTGACGCTCTGGCCGCCATGGCCGCTGGAGCGGTAAATATCTACGCGCAGGTCGTTCGGGTTGATTTCAACATCAGTTTCTTCGGCTTCGGGTAAGACGGCGACAGTGGCGGTGCTGGTATGAATACGGCCTTGACTTTCAGTGACTGGGACGCGTTGGACGCGGTGGACGCCGCCTTCAAATTTCAATTTGGCATATGGCGCGTCGCCCTTGACCATGAAAATGACTTCTTTGTACCCGCTGGAATCGTTAGCGGACTCGCTGATAAGCTCGGTTTTATAGCCATTGGTTTCGCACCAGCGTAGATACATGCGGTACAGCTCCGCCGCAAATAATGAGGCTTCGTCGCCGCCAGCGCCAGCGCGAATCTCGATGATGATGTTTTTCTCATCGTTTGGGTCTTTTGGTGTCAGCAGGATGAATAATTCTTCTTCCAGCTCTGCCAGACGCGCTTCAGTCTCAGTGATTTCAGCTTTCGCTAATTCTGCCAATTCGCCACCATCATTCGCTAATTCTTTGGCGTCACGTAGATTTTGCTCTAACGTTGCTCGCTCTTCGCCCTTGGCAATAAGCGTCTCCAGTTCTGAGAACCGCTTATTTTTACTTGTGAAATCCGGCGAGCCATACGCGTCGGGACGCGCCAAAAAATCACCCAGCGCTGCCCGCTCCGCCTTCAACGCCTCGAGGTCGAGAGAGATTTTTGTCATATGGATTATTATAGCATATTGGTGGGGGGTGGCGGGCTTACTAGTAAAATACCGATAGTATGATAAAATACTTGACAAATAAAGAAAAATAGAGTAATATGTAGACCATTGGTACATCACGTATTGCAGTAGCAAAGATAAGGAAAATAAAAAGTATGGGCAAATTATTACGAGCAACACGACGTATGGTCAATGAAACCTTCGGGACAAACTTTGGGCGGGTTCATGATGTAGATACAGCCTGGGGAGAGGCACTAAAAGAAAATGCAGAACATACACGCCAGCAAGAAGAAAGGAAGTTGGCGAGGGTGGCCCTTCAGGGGCCGCGTATAGCAGAACTGAAAGATGGCTCAGGCCTCCCAGAGACAAAGGTGGGGTCCCCTGAATTTGTCGCTAAGATGTTTACAAATGCCAGTGAGTATATGTCGGGAAGGGACAAAGGCGACAAGTCGACAGAGCAATGGCTACCAGCTATGTACGACCTTCCGTCTCTAGATCAAAATGTGAAGGTAGAGCAAGTTTCGTGCTACGGTGATTTTATTGCGACGAAGCAAGAGGATGGCGGGCAAATTATTGGCATGGTTGAGACACGTGATGTTGGAGGTACTGATTCCGACCCTAGGCGTGTTCGTGTGTCAACCTCTTATGATCCTAGAACGGGTGTGATCAAGGAAGTGCGCCTTACGAATCACTTACAAAGGGAGAAGAGCGGCCGCGAGTATACTGGTGACCATGTGGTTACAAAAACTGATGGTGAAATATGGTGGTTTTCTCCAGATGGTACTGCTGAACATGTTGCTACTGATGAAAATGGAGTGCGGAAACCGGGTACTCTATATCGAGAGGATGTAGGGGAGTTTGCTCATTTATTGAGACTTGAGCACATGATGGAGCACTTTGACCGTAAACTAGAAAAATCTAGAAAGAGTTAGTACAGCATAACTTAAATTCAATCTAATGTAATAAGCTCCGCTTTGGCGGAGCTTATTACGCGATATCAAAAGTATTAATGAGTTAGGGCTATTTCTTAACCTTCTTAGTTTTTACTTTAGACGTCGTTGCTTTCTTCTTCGTGTCGTCTGTTGCGTCATCATCTGCTACCTTGGCGGCTTTTTTGGCGGCAGCCTTCTTGGCTTTGTTTGCTAGGGCTGTCTTGCGAGCCTCGGCGGCTGCTTGGCGCGCCTTGAACCGGTCAACACGACCTTCGGTATCGATGATCTTTTCTTCGCCGGTGAAGAATGGGTGCGAGGCGCTAGAGATGTGCACCTTGACGAGTGGATAAGTTTTGCCATCTTCCCAAACGATGGTATCCGTAGTTTGCGCTGTTGACTGTGTCAAGAACGCGAAGCCCGCTTGATCGTCGCTAAATACGACCGGGCGATAGTTCTGTGGGTGAATACTGCTTTTCATAACCTTGGTATTTTAGCAAAAAAGCACGGGTATTGCAAATACTGCCGTCAGCGTAGTCGCATGATGGAGCTGCCCCCCGCTGTTTGGTAAGGGCTGTTCAACAATTATGCTTGTAAATTATTAAAAAATATTGTTATGTACTTGACAAATCAAGAGAGAGAGAGTATAGTTGACTCCGATATCTAAGAAACCAAGGAGTTATACGACATGGATAAGGGAAAGCAGCCAACGATTTGGGGTAAACACAACTTTAACCGATTAACAGAAGAGGCGTTTCGGCGCAATAAGGAAAAAGAAAAGGCGCAAGTTGTTGGTGAAATACTAGATCACCCGGATGGCTGCGAGAAGAGCAACATAAACATTCTTAGCGATAACCCATTATCGCGTCTTAGTAGGGCGCTTGAAAAGGCCTTTGAAGTGGAGCTATCTCCTAGCGTTTGCGATACTGTTAATGTAAAACTGTTTAGCCCCCACGAACGTGTTGCCGACGATTCTTTTGTTGTGCCAATGGAAGTAAATACTTCAGTTGTGGCGCTTGATGCCTATGGACCTGGTTCCGTTGGGAGAGATGGGCCAAAGGTTGGCTCGATCTTATTGTTTAAAGTAGTGGGAAACCTTATTGAGGAGTCAGCGCCAGATATAACTGCAAAGGACTTAGCGTGGGGTGAAAACTGTGTGTTTGGTGCTTTTGTGGATGGCGACGCAATTAACTATTTTGAGATTGCTCAAACGAGTGGTGATGTCGTTCAGTCAGAATTACGTCGTAACGATCCGACAGAGGAGAATGGTCAATCTGTCGAGATGCAGGTTGTGAAACCGGGGAAGGATCGACTTATTGTTCAAAAGCTCTCTTCTTCAAGCGATGAGGCACTCCAGCTTGAGCAAGAGTTAGACAAGTTCATGGCGTCTCGCCCTGCTCAGTAATCGGTTGCTTTTGGTGTCGACTCGTGTTAAAATGACGGGGTAACTAAATATAACGACACAGCCCGTCGCAGCTCCAAAAGCGGCGGGCGAGGAAAAGGAGTAACCTAATGTCTGTAACAGTAGACATAAAAGCTTTATTTGAAGCTGGTGTTCATTTTGGACACAAAACCAGCCGCTGGCACCCGAAGATGGCGCCGTATATTCATTCAAAACGCCAGGATAGTCATATTATTGATTTGGCAAAGACGGCTGAGGCACTAGAGAAGGCGCTGCCGGAGTTGACGAAAATCGCCGCTAGCGGTAAGAAGGTACTATTTGTCGGTACGAAAAAACAAGCCAAGGACGTGGTACGTCAAGCGGCCGAGAGCATCAACCAGCCGTACGTGGTTGAGCGCTGGATTGGCGGTATGCTGACCAATGGTGCAACAATTGCTCAGCAGATCAAGAAGCTGAAGAGCCTCGAGAAGCGTATGGCCTCGGGTGATCTCGAGAAGCGCTACAACAAGCTAGAGGTGCAGCGTTTTCAAGAAGAAATTGATAACTTGAACTTCAAATATGGTGGCATCAAGAACTTGATGGGTAAGCCAGGCGCCGTGGTCGTGGTTGACGCGTTGACTGACGCGAATGCGGTGCGCGAGGCGGAAGCCCTGGGCATCCCAGTATTTGCCGTGGTTGATACCAATGTTAATCCAACGGGCATCGACTACGTCATTCCGGGCAATGACGATGCGATCAAGAGTATCCAGCAGCTGCTGGACTACTTCACGGCGGCCGTAGCTGAGGGCGCGGGTAGCGTGAAGGCTGAAGAAAAACCAGTGAAAAAAGAGGAGAAATAGGATGGGAGTTTCTGTCGATGACATTAAAAAACTGCGCGAATTAACTGGCGTGGGCTTGACTGATGCAAAGAAGGCGCTGGTCGAGACTGATGGCGATTTTGACAAGGCGCTGGAGGCGATGCGTAAAAAAGGCTTGACCAAGGCTGAGAAAAAAGGCGACCGCGAGGCGCGCGAAGGCTTGATTGAGGGTTATGTGCACTCGGGCCGAATTGGCGTGGTGGTTGAAGTGAACTGTGAGACCGACTTCGTGGCGCGACTGGATGATTTTAAGACGTTGGCGCACGAAATCGCTATGCAGATTGCGGCCATGAGTCCGAAGTATGTTTCTGAGGCGGATATTCCGGCTGAGGAAATGGAGCGGGTTAGGACAGAGCTAATGGCCAGCGAGGCATTGGCAAGCAAGCCTGAAGAAATGCGTGAAAAAATCGTTGAAGGTCAATTGAAAAAGCACTTTGTCGAACAGGTATTGATGAGCCAGGCATACATCTTGGACGATTCTAAGACAGTTGAGCAGCATATTAAGGAAGCGATCGCTAAACTCGGCGAGAACATCGTGGTGCGTCAGTTCAGGCGAATTGAGCTGGGCGTGAGCGAGTAACATCGTTACGCTTTGGCTCAGCATGATAAATCCCGCCAAAATGGCGGGATTTTAGCGTGTTGAGATTATCCGGCAATCATCTCTCTGGTGGCGGGCGTCGGTGGTGGTGACCACGAATTGATGATGTTGGATGGTTTCTTGGAGAAGTTTTTCACGGGTTGCGTCTAGTTCGGAAAAGACATCGTCTAGCAGGATGAGCGGCCGTGATCGGCTAGCTTTTGTTTGCAGTTCCAGCTCGAGCAGTTTGAAAGCCAGCATAATGGTGCGCATTTCGCCGCGCGAGGCGACTTTGATGGCTGGTTGATTATGGAGGAAAATCGCAAAATCTTCGCGGTGCGGGCCGGCCGAGGTGTGGCCTGTGGTGATTTCATAGTCGCGGGCGCGCTGCAGGTGGTCGAGAAGTGCTTGTTCATATTGATCAAGCGACACACTGGCTTGATAGGCGGCCATAAAAGCTGTCTTGCGTCCTGCCAGCGCTGCATATACATTACTCAGCGTCATCTCATGTTTAGCCAGGAACTCAGCGCGGGCTTGGGCGATGTGGGTCGCTAGCTGGACGAACTTAATGTCCCAGGCAAAGAGATGATCACGCCAGTTTTGGGTCGTCTCGTGGGGATGTTTTAGTAGTTCATTGCGCTGGAGCAAGGTTCGATGAAAGGCACGGAGCGTGGCTTCGTATTGAGCATCCAGTCGCGACAGCATACCATCCAGAAAATCCCGCCGCCGCGATGGCGAGGAAGAGATGAGTCGTAGCTCGCTCGGCTCAAACAGAACGACCGGCAGGCGATGTTTACGGGGAAGGAGTTTGCTGCGGCTATCGTTAATCGTAAATTCTTTATTTATCGTGCCGTCAGCCGTGCGGAGAAGTTGGAGGCGCCGAGAGGTGTTATCGGTTTCGAGGTGGATGATGGTTTGCGCTTGGTCGTGCTGCATGCAATCAGTGAGGCTGCCGCGAAAGCTACTGCCGCGGAGGGCGACGTATATCGCTTCGAGCAAGTTTGTCTTGCCGGTACCGTTTGGTCCAATGATGACGGTACCGCCCGGTGCGAGCGTTGTCTCATAGAGGCTGTAGGAGCGAAAATGATATAGTTTAATGTGTGTTATCACTAACGATAATTATATCACGCGGCTTCTGGCGAGGTTAGTTCCGCATATGGATCGGCTACCCGTTGGAGATTTTTTTGGTCTTCTGGATCGATGAGCTCTGGATGAGAGAGAATGCTATGTTTAATGTGGGTTTCATGCAGCGAAAGGGGACGTTGCATATTTCTATATTCGGGCGGTAGGTCTTGCTCGCTGCCACTAGTAATATCGTTTTTGATGACACATTCCCACGTGTCGGGCGCGCTCTCGATGAGCTTGACATGGTGAGTGCCAGTGACGCCCAAGTAATCAATAGGCATTGGCGGAAATTCAATGGTTACTCGTGGTGTTTCGGGGTGCTCCTCCATATACCAGTCTTCTGCACGGCGGATGGTGAATTCTTGTCCCTCGTATCTAACTTTTACGGTCTTGAAGCCGTCGGGGTGTTCCTTATCGGCATCAAGAGTGTTGTCTTTTTCAGCGGCGATCGCGGTAGCCTCACCGAAGAACTGACGACTTTCATCTTGGTCGCCTGGTGTTTTCACGTCGCCAGTAGGCTCGTTGATACCATCCGGGAGATTACCGTAAAGTTTTGCATTATAGTTACCGTTGCGTGCTGCAACTTCCTCAGGACTAAGCGGTGACGCTTCCGTCTCTCCAGTTTGCGTTAGTCGCTCAATATCGTAGGCCATCTTCTAAGTTTTTGTTTAGTTATACGTTAACGTTTTAATTTTAGCATGAATGTTTGGATAAGTCAAGCAGACAACCTTGCCACTAGTCTGTTATAATGGATGACAGATAACGGGAGGAAATATGTTTGACACACAACCATATGAGGATAAAATGGCGCAGGCGTTTGGTCATTTTCAGGACGAGCTGAAAAAAGTACGGACTGGCCGGGCGCATGCTGGGATGCTGGATGGCGTGATGGTGGAGGCGTACGGGGCGCGGATGCCGCTCAATCAAGTGGCAAATGTGACAGCACCGGAGGCGCAGATGTTACTGGTGACGCCGTTTGATCCGAATAATATTACGGCAATTTCGGCAGCGATTCGCGACAACCAGAGTTTGGGTTTTAATCCGTCCGATGATGGACGGGTGGTGCGCGTGCCAGTGCCAGCGCTGACTGAGGAGCGCCGCAAGCAACTAGTCAAGCAAGTCAGTGAAAAGGTCGAAGAAGCGCGGATCGCTATGCGGACGATTCGGCAGGACGCATTGAAAGAGGCCAAGCGGATGAAGGATGCCAAGGAACTCGGCGAGGACGATCTCAAGCGGGTTGAGAAAGAAATTGACGCGCTGATGAGTAAGGTGCAGGCACAAATTGACGAAGCGTTTAAGGCAAAAGAAAAGGACGTGTTGACGGTTTGATGAGTCAGACATTTGCCGAGCGCGTAAAAGAGTTAGGGCTGCCGCTGGATCAGATGATTATCATTGGCAGCGGTATTTTGGATCAACTAGGAATCCGTCAGTCTGCTGATATTGATGTGGCGGCAGGTCAAGCGGTATTAGAAGAAATTGCTCGTAGTGGTGGCTGGGCCGAAAAGCTTGATAAAAATCAACGCCAGTATTTGGTGAAGCGTGATGGATCGGCCGAGATCTGGGATGGCTGGGAGATTGATGGGCGAGTCGTTGAGTACGACGAGTTACTAGACTACGCGGTGGAATATGACGGTGTGAAGTTTGTCAATCTAGATTTTCTGCGGCGCTGGAAAAACTGGCGCGGGCGCGAAAAAGATATACAGGATGTGAGGTTGATTGATGAGTGGAGGGCGAAACATGAGTGAAAAAACAGAATTGCCGAGGCACGTTGGCTTTATCGTTGACGGTAATCGCCGCTGGGCGAAGAAACACGGGCTGCCGGCTTATGAGGGGCATTTTGCGGGATACAACAGCCTGAAGGATGTGCTACTGGAGACGTTGCGTCGCGGCGTGAAGTATGCCAGCGCGTATGTGTTTAGTACAGAAAATTGGAAGCGCTCCGAGGAGGAGGTCGGGCATTTGATGGGTTTGCTGCTCAAGGTGCTGGAGTCAGACGTGCCAATATTTTTGGAGCACAATGTGCGGATGCGGGTGATTGGTTCACGCGAGGGGTTGTCAGAGACCTTGCGAAAAGCGATTGAGCGAGCCGAGGAGCGAACGCGGAATTTGACGGGCGGCGAGCTGCTTTTGTGCCTTAATTACGGCGGGCATTTGGAAATTGCCGATGCGGTTAAAAAAATTGTTCAGTCGGGTGTGGTAGCCGAAGAGGTGACGCCAGAACTGATCGCTCAGAACTTGTATGCACCGGAAGTGCCACCGTGTGACCTTATCGTGCGAACAAGCGGCGAACAGCGATTGAGTAATTTCATGCTGTGGCGGGCGGCATATAGCGAGCTAATGTTCATCGAGAAAAACTGGCCAGACATGACAACAAAAGATGTGGAGTTCATTCTGGAGGAGTACAAAAAACGTAATCGGCGCTTTGGAGGGTAATAATGGTGTTCATTGGAATTTTGGTTGGGCTGATCATATTAGTTTTATTGGTAGTGGTGCATGAATTGGGGCACGCGATCGTGGCGCGGCGCAATGGTGTGGTGGTTGAGGAATTCGGTATCGGCTTCCCACCGGCTGCGAAAAAATGGCGGCCTAAAAAGAGCTTTCTCGGCAAGAATGTGGTGTTTAGTCTAAACTGGCTGCCGCTCGGCGGGTTCGTCAAGCTGAAGGGTGAATACGATTCGGCCGAAGGCGCGGGGACGTATGGCGGCGCTACTTTTTGGGTAAAGACCAAGATTTTATTAGCCGGCGTGATGATGAATTGGCTGACGGCCGTCGTGCTGTTCATAATATTGGCGCTCGTGGGGATGCCAAAAATTTTACCACAGCAGGCAGTGCTGCCATTTGATTCACGGGTGGAGCGTTCAACACTGACGGTGGCGCGAGTGACACCAGGCTCGCCGGCAGAAAAGGTTGGCCTTCAGCGTGGCGATGAGGTGCGAAAGATCGGCGATCATAATGTGGCAACACCAGCCGAACTGTCAGCAGCGACGAAAGCACAGGCTGGTCGCGAGGTGACGATTGAGCTGGTGCGCAGCGGTCAGACACTCACCAAGCAGGTTAAATTGCAAACTGCCGACCAAGCAAAAAATGGCGGCTATCTCGGTGTCGGCCCGCAACAGACAGAAACGATTCACAGTACTTGGTCGGCGCCGATCGCAGCAGTGGTGACCACGGGGCAATTGACGTATGAGACGGTGGCGGGCGTTGGTTCAATTCTCATAAAAACGATTAACGGGACGGTCGGGCAATTAGTTGGCTCGCCAGAATCTCGCCAGGCGGCCAAGGCTGATCTAGCGGCAGTTGGTGAAAGCGTGGCCGGGCCGGTTGGTATCTTGGGTGTGCTGTTTCCGTCAGTGCTGAGTTCTGGTGTGACGCAGATTTTATTGCTGGCGGCAATCATTTCGCTGACGCTAGCGGTGATGAATGTGCTGCCAATTCCGGCGCTGGACGGCGGGCGGTGGTTCACAATGGCGGGCTTTAAATTATTCAAGAAAAAATTGACCAAAGAGCGTGAGGAAACGATTCAGGGCATTGGTTTTTTGGTACTGATGGCGCTGACGGTTTTAGTGACGTGGAGTGACATCACGAAGGTATTAAGGGGATAAAATATGAGAAAGCGGGCGAGAAGTGAAAAAACCCAGTCGACAAAGGGGCGGCTGAATAAAAATAATTGGTGGCTGCTCATCGCGCTGCCAGTGTGGACGTATGCGGCGTTTTGGATGGCGCAGTTAATTGTACTTGGCCTAGTGTGGGTATTGCATCGGGTCGGCGTGCCGCTTGGTTCGGTGAATGAGGTGCTGCTGAACGCGACGGGCTCGGTCGTTGTGTATGTACTGGCGGTGACCTTGGTGGTAGGCCTGCCGTTTTATGTCCGTCGCCGCCGGACGACGCTGAAAGAAATGGGAGTGACCGATTGGCCGTCGTGGTGGGACGTGGTGATTACACCGGCAGCCTTTATTGTATACACGATTTGTTCAGCGGTGTTTTTAACAGTGGTGACTAAACTGATAGCAATTGATATTCACCAGCCACAAGCACTGCCATTCTCGCAGTCAATGCTCGGTACCCAGTGGCAATATATCGCGGCATTTATGACGATAGCAGTATTGGCGCCAGTGGCGGAAGAACTACTCTTTCGCGGTTATTTGTATGGTAAATTGCGGCGGACGGCACCAGTTTGGATGGCGGTTTTGATCACCAGCCTGACGTTTGGGGCAGCGCATTTGTGGGGAGGCAGCGGGTCGCTGCAGTGGGCGGTCGCGGTAGACACCTTTGTGCTGAGTATCGTGATGAGCCTAGCGCGGGAGTATACCGGCGCGATCTGGGTGCCAGTTTTGATGCATATCGCGAAAAACAGCATCGCCTTTTATGCGTTATACGTTAATCCAAATCTTTTAGAGCAACTAAAGTCGGCGCTGCTGCCGCTCATTGGAGGAATATAAGATGCGAACGAGTCAACTATTTACCAAAACGGCCAAGACCGCACCGGCGGACGAAGTGTCGAAAAATGCGCAGCTCCTCATCCGGGCGGGATTTGTGTATAAGGTGATGGCGGGCGTATATGCGTATACACCACTGGGGCTGCGTGTGCTGGAAAACATCAAACAAATTGTCCGTGAGGAGATGAATGCGATTGGTGGCCAAGAGTTGATCATGACAAATTTGCAGCGCCGCGAGACCTGGGAGGCGACTGGTCGCTGGAGTGATGAAGTGGTCGATGTGTGGTTCAAAACTCGCTTGCAAGACGACACTGAGCTGGGGTTAGCCTGGAGCCACGAAGAAGCGATTATGGAAATGATGCAACAATATGTTAAAAGCTATAAGGATCTACCGGTTAGTGTGTATCAGTTTCAGACCAAGTTGCGCAATGAGCTGCGATCAAAGAGCGGTATTATGCGTGGCCGTGAATTTGTCATGAAGGATATGTACAGCCTGCACGCCACACAGCAGGACATGGATCAGTATTATGAGCGGGTTATCGAGGCGTATAAGCGCTGCTATGCGCGGTTTGGCATTGGTGATAGTACATTTGTGACATTTGCTGGCGGTGGGGCGTTTACTAAGTTTAGTCACGAGTTTCAGACGATATGTGAAGCGGGTGAGGATACGCTGTACGTCAATGCTGACCAGACGGTGGCTGTCAACGAAGAGGTGTTGGATGATGCTACCAAGGAATTGGGTATCAGTAGAGATGATCTACTGCCAGTTGTCAGTGCGGAGGTGGGCAATATATTTAAATTTGGTACCGAAAAAGCTGAGCAGATGGGTATCATGTACACCGGTGAAGATGGCAAGCAGCATCCGATTTACCTTGCAAGCTACGGTATTGGCATCACGCGGGTGATGGGTGTGGTTGCCGAAAAAATGTCGGATGATAAGGGGTTGGTCTGGCCGGAGAATATCGCACCGTTCAAGGTTCATGTGGTGGCGATTGGTGATAAGGGTCAGGAGCTAGCGAGTACATTATATACCGAGCTGGCGGAAAAGAACGTGGCAGTGTTGCTGGACGATCGGGCCGAGCGGCCAGGCGTCAAGTTCGCCGATGCGGAGTTGATGGGTCTGCCATGGCGGATTACGATTGGCGATCGGGCAATTGATGGTGACGGACTATTTGAGCTGACCGAGCGGGCGACTGGCGAGACGAAGAAGCTGGATTATCAGCAACTCGTCGCCTTTTGTTTGGAGCGCGGGTGATCACATTGTCTGATATGTGCGACGGAGGCCGGATTGCACCAGGGGCTCCGCCATGTATTGACATGGTTTTGGGTGATTGCTATACTCGTAGAGACTTAAATAACCATATGGATAAGCGCTATATATAGCACTTTTTGTTTTTGTAGACGCTATATATGGAGTGAGGAGAGTAACATGAATAAGGTATATCAGATTACTGAGAGTGGCCAACGTGAGCTAGAACGAGAGCTAGACGAGCTGAAAAGTCGGCGCGGTGAGATCGCTGATAAAATCGCGGCAGCGCGGGATTTTGGCGATTTGAGCGAAAATGCAGAGTATGACGCAGCGCGCGAGGCTCAAGGGCTGCTAGAAACGCGCATCACCGAGATTGAAACAATTTTGCAGAATGCGAGCATCATTCAGGCTGGCAGTAGTTCGACGGTGGTGCTGGGTAGTACAGTGGAGCTGGAGGCGAACGGTAAGACAGTGGTTTATACCGTCGTTGGGCCGGTCGAGGCGGATCCGCTAGAAGGGAAGGTCTCGAATGAGTCGCCGATTGGCCAGGCGTTGATGGGAAAAACAGTTGGTGATACGGTAACGATCAGCACGCCAAAGGGTGAGTTAGCGTATACAGTTGTGGCGCTGCGGTAGAGTCTTGGGGCGATATTTGCGACAGTTTGTTACTTAAAATATGTTACGAAAGATGCAATATAGTATGCGTGACAGTGTATGTTGCTTTCTAAATATGCGCTGCCTCGTCGTTTTTTCTAATTTCTTCTGTACAGCTTGACGTGCTTGTTTCCGTACTTTTTTCAGCATCAGTCGCTGAGACCCACTTTCAGATAACCCTTGGAGTATGATATCATCTTGCACTGGTAAGTTCTGCTGGTTAAACTGCTCCATGATCGTTTTTGCTGGTGTAGCGTCAGTTTTTGGATGATAAAAGTTATATATTGCTAGAGTTACTCGGCCGAGACGCTTTTGCATTTCTTTAGAAAGCCCACCAGGTTTACGCTCCAATTCCTTGAGCGCGTCCTCGAGAGCGTATGCTTCCTCTGGATATTTTTCACGGAGTAAATCAGCCACATTGACCACATCCATTAGGGCACGGAGTGGGTAGGCCGGGGGTTCCGTCCTGCTCCTTAGTTCTTCTATCCACGAATGAGCATTATGGTAGAGCTTCTTTGCTTGACCTGGGTCGTCACAGCCATCGGGCGAGTCCACTTCCCATGAGGACGTCGAGGTCTCTGGGGGCGTCGGGGTTTCATCTCTTGTTAGCAGCGTATCCTTGAACATCGTTCTCCATTATCCAATAAATACTTCATCTTTGCAAGGCCATTGGCGATAATATTATTAAAAGCGCATCAGTAATAAGTGATATAATTAACATATGAAGCGGTTTTTCTTTGGGATGGTCGCGGTGATTGTGCTGTTGGTTGGGTTCGGGTCAACGGCACAGGCGGCAAATAACTTTACGATTAGTAATTATACTGTCGACATGGAACTGGGGCGTGATAGTGAACAGCGTTCGACACTGCGTACCAAATTGACCATTACTGCGGATTTTCCGCCGCGGCAGAACCATGGCATTGCACCAGTGTTTGTCAAGAAGTATAACGGACATCCGACTCACTTTACGCTGGAGTCAGTGACGGATGAGCGGGGTGCGCCGCTGGAGTATAGGTGGCATAATGATGAGCTGAGAATTGGCAACAAAGACACCTACGTCAAGGGCAAAAAGACCTATGTCATTACCTATACGCAGCGGGACGTGACGAAATTATATCACGATACGGGTAAACAGGAGTTTTATTGGGATGCGATCGGCACTGCTTGGCAGGTGCCAATTCAGTCAGCATCGGTGACGCTCAAGCTGAGTCCCGAGCTGGTGGATGCTAAGCAAACGGGCCTCCAGTGTTATCAGGGAATATTCGGCAGTAGCCAGCGCTGCGAGGTGCGTGAACAGGGCGATACGTTGACGGCGACAGCCCGTGCACTGCCAAAGAAGGCGGGCGTGACGATCGCGGTCGGGTTTGCGCCGGGGACGTTTGCGGCGTATCAGATGTCATTCATGGAACAGCTGATTGATTGGTGGGCGAAATTACAATTGGTGTTGCTGGCGGTGGCGCTGATATTGGTGGGGGTGATCATCGTGGCTTATTATCGGTCGATTGGTCGCCGTAAAGAACTGGAGCCAATTCCGCCGGAGTATTTGCCACCGCGAGGTACGAGCGTGACGACGTCGGCCAAGCTGGTGCAGCCGTTTCATATGGTCAAGGGGTCGGTGATGGCGGCACAAATGATAGACCTGGCGGTGCGCCACTACATTCAGGTTATCGAGGTGAAGCCGCGTACGACATGGCGAACAGCCGAGTACGAAGTGAAAGTGATACAAGCTCCGGGCAAACTCCTGGCCGAGGAGCAAGAAATGCTGAGGAATATATTTGGCTCCTCGCCGAAAGTTGGTAAGCGGTTAAATCTAAAAACGCTGCGTAACAATGCGCGATACGCGGCGCGAGTACGCTATAGCGCAAAGCAAATGAAGGGGCGGCTCATTGACGACTATGGTTTGCAAGCGCGCGAGCCGCAGCATACCCGACGATTTCGACGGTACGCGATAATTATCAGTATTTTTGCGGTGCTATTGTTGTCGCCGGTGCTCTTGGTGTTGGCGGGGATGGTGTTTTATCTGTCGTTTGGTAAGGTGCTGACTGACAAGGGTCTGGCGCTCAGGCGGCATCTGGCGGGCCTGAAGAGGTACATTGGCGTGGCTGAGGTCGAGCGTTTGCAGATGCTGCAGAGTCCTGAGGGTGCAGAAAAAGTAAAAGTTGATGCGGCTGACGAGAAACAATTGGTGAAATTGTACGAGCGGGTATTGCCATATGCGGTGTTGTTTGGGCAGGAAAAAGAATGGAGTGCGCAGCTGGGTAAGTACTATGAGCAGGTCGGCGAACAGCCGGATTGGTATAGTGGCCAAGGCGCGTTCAATGCGGCGGCGTTTGCGGCTGGAATGAACAGCTTGTCGAGCGTGGCTAGTAGCGCCAGTGATTACTCTTCGACCTCTGGCGGCTCAACTGGCGGCGGCTTCGTTGGCGGCGGAGGCGGAGGCGGCGGAGGCGGCGGCTGGTAACCGTGTCTGATGTTTTATTATTGGCGATGGCGGCGGTGCTGCTGGTGCTGTCGGGGTCGTTTTCGGGTCTTAATATTGGGCTGATGATGGCGCGGCCCGATGATTTGCGGCGCAAGGCCCGGCAGGGCGACGCAATTGCTGCACGAGTCTACCGCTACCGCAAAGATGGATATTATCTGATCTTTTGTATTTTGCTGGGTAACGTTGGCGTCAATACGGCGATGTCGATTTTGCTGGGTAATATGACGAACGGCGTGGTTGGCGGGTTGATTGCCACATTACTGATCACGATGTTTGGCGAGATTTTGCCGCAGGCGATTTTTACTCAACGCGGCTACCGTTTTGTGCGGCATTTCTTTTGGCTGCTGGATGTGATTTATGTGTTATTTTGGCCGTTGGCGAAGCCGATGTCCAAGCTGCTCAATCGCTGGCTAGGCAAGGAAACGCCGCAGCTGTATTCGCATCAGGAGTTGGAACAGATCATTCACGAGCATGCTGAGCGGTCGGACAGTCCGGTTGATTACGATGAAAGCCGGATTGCTTCGGGCGCGCTGCAATTCAGTAAAAAGACAGCTGTCGATTTGGTAACGCCGATGGATGAGGTGTTTACGGTGGAGTTGGATGATGAGTTGGATGCGACACTGCTGGCACAGATCAAGCATGCTGGGCATTCGCGGATCCCGGTGTGTGATGATGAGCGGCTGGTAGGAATTTTGTATGTCAAAGATGTAGTGGGGCGCGAGCTGCCACTGCCAATCAGTCAATTGTACCGCGATAAGATCCATGACATTGATGCGCGGTCGCGGCTGGACACGGTGCTCAGCCGATTTATCCAAACCCGCAATCATTTGTTTGTGGTGATGGATGATGAGAAGGAGCTGGGCATCATCACATTGGAGGACGTGATTGAAGAGATTTTGGACCAGGAAATTGAGGACGAATACGACGAGGAATGAGACGAGAGATTATGCCTTATGCTGTAAGAGCAAAATAAAAAACCAAAGAAATCTAAGAGGTAGACAGCTATTTAGGTAGCAAATCAGTCAAAAGTACTTGACTTTTTATAGTACCTTGTATAACATAGTACTATACATAACAAAACTATAAGGAGTATAGCATGAGAAGAATCGATATCATCAATCGGGCGAGGCGAAACCTTCGCCAGTCAAAGGGTCGGACGATTTTGACGGCATTGGCGATTTCCGTCGGGGCGTTCACGATTGGTTTGGCCCTGATGGCTGGTGAGGGTGGTCGGCTGTATACTAACAGTATCGTTGATGCGGCTGGTGATAAAAAAGTAATCATGGTTGGTAAAAAGGTGGAGTCGGAAAAGAAAGAGGAATTACCAGAATATGGTAGTTCGGCAGAAGAGGCTGACAAGAATAAAGCATTGGCTGCACGCAGCAAATATTCGCTCAACGACAAGGACCTGGAGAAGATCAGACAAACACCGCACGTAAAAACGGTAACGCCAGCATATTCAACTGATGGCGTGGCGTATGCTAAAAGCTCAGCCAGTGATAAAAAATTTGCATTGACAGTGGCTGTCAAAATGGACAGGACTCGGGCAGAATTGGCGGCGGGAACTTTGGAAGATTTTATGCCAAAGCCAGGTGAGATTATCATCCCGAATGATTATGTGAAACAGTTGGGTTTCAAAGATGCGCAGTCGGCGATTGGCCAAACAATAACCTTGGGTGTGCGTAGTGCAGCGCAGGGTGGTAATGTCGCCAAAGAGGTGTCGTTCAAGATTGCGGCAGTCGACAAAAAATCAGACACCATTTTGTTTTATGAGCCAATGCTGAGAATCTCGACGGCTGATGCTAAGGCTATCTATGAATTCAGTCATGACAAGAGCCAGCCAAACCAGTACTCAACGGCGATTGCTATGGTGGATAACGAGAGCAATGTTGATACTGCTAAAGACGTGATCGGCAAAGATTATAATGCATACTCAATTCAGGATATTCGGAAGGCGCTACTAACGATGGTTAATGTAGCGCAGGTGGCGCTGGCGGCATTTGGCGGATTGGCGCTGCTCGCTAGTGTGTTTGGAATTGTGAACACTATGTATATTTCGGTACTGGAGCGAACCAGTCAAATTGGTTTGATGAAAGCGCTCGGGATGCGTGGTCGTGATATTGGTAAGTTGTTCCGCTATGAGGCGGCATGGGTCGGTTTGTTAGGTGGCTTGATTGGTGTTGGGCTGGCAAGTTTGGTGACGTTGTTAAACCCTATGATTACTAATGCTTTGGGATTGGGGGCAGGGACAAACCTACTGGTTATCAATCCGCTGCAAATCGGGCTATTGGTATTTGGACTAGTGGTGATGGCAGTAATTTCTGGCTGGCTGCCGAGCTGCAAAGCAACAAAGCTAGACCCAATTGAGGCATTAAGGACTGAATAGGAGAAGTATCATGATTGAACTGAAAAATGTGACGAAGATTTACGGTAAAAAGAAAAACCAATTCATAGCCCTGAAAAATGTCAGCTTAACCATTCCAACAGGAGCCAGCGTGGCAATTTTAGGAAAATCCGGCTCAGGAAAATCGACATTGATGCATGCCATTTCAGGGTTGGATAAGCCGCAGAAAGGTCAAGTGATTATCGATGGACAAGATATTTTGCAACTGAAGCCAAAGCGTGTCGATGAATTCCGTGCTAAAAAAATTGGCTTTATTTTCCAGAGTTTCTTCGTCCAGGGCAATGAAAGCGTGATTGACAATGTCAGTTTGCCGCTGGAAATTGCGCGGCTGCCACGGAAAAAGCGAGTGCATAAAATCAACGCGGCGCTTAAGGCGGTGGATTTGTACGATAAGCGCAAGAATCGCGCCAAAGACTTGTCGGGCGGGCAAAAGCAGCGCTTGGCGATTGCTCGGGCAATTGTCGGTGATCCACAAATCCTTTTTGCTGACGAGCCGACTGGTAACTTAGACAGTGAAACGGGCGCGAAAGTAGAAGAATTATTGTTTGATTATAACAAGCAAAAGGGTGTGACGTTGATTGTGGTGACACACGACGCTGATTTGGCGAAAAAATGCGATCATCAGATTATAATTAAAGACGGGCGGATTGAACATTCGACCGTACCGAAAGGAGGGAAGTATGGACGTTAGTGCTTACGCGGAGAGCTTGGCGATTCAGCTGCGCAAAGGCTTTCTGGTGTATTGTGTACTGCTGGTGTGTGCTAAGCAGCCGCAATATACCGGCGACATCGTCAAGCAATTGAGTGATTCGGACTTAATGGTAGTGGAGGGTACGATTTATCCGCTGCTCAGCCGCTTGCAAAAATACGGCTATTTGCAGCACGAATGGCAGGAAAGCGAGCAAGGTCCGCCGCGCAAATATTATTCGCTCACTGACGTGGGCGCGCAGCTGGTGGATGAATTGAAAAATCGTATAAAAATGTTGAACACTTCGCTAAAAGATCTCGAGAAAGGAGCAAAGCGATGAAAGAAATAACCAGAATTCATTTGGCAAAGACGCCGTTTAGCGTGGAAGTTGATGCCAAAAAATCATTGGAGAAATATCTTAATTTAATTCAGAAAAACATGCATGCCGAGCCGGAAGCCATGCAAGAAATTGAAGCGCGAATGGTGGAGCTTTTGGCGGAGCGCGGTGTGTCGAAGGACGGTGTCATTAGTCACGATGATGTTTTGGCGGTGCAGAAACAAATGGGCGAACCGCGTGATTTTTCGGATGATGACGAGGTGGTGGAGACCGATGACGAGCCCGAGCGTTCAGAGCGTTCGGAGCGACGGCTGATGCGTGATACGGAGCATGCGCTGATTGGTGGCGTATGTGCAGGCATTGCTGCCTATTGGGGAACCAATCCTTTGTGGGTACGATTATTGTTCATTTTTTCGCCATTTATTACCTTTGGTGCAGCGGTACTGATTTATATTGTGATGTGGCTGTCAGTTCCAGAGGCGCGGACTGCCTCTGATAAGCTCCAGATGCGCGGCAAGGCGGTAACGTTTGATTCGCTGAAGCGTCAGGCCAGTCGGAATGAGCCATCCGTAGGGCGGAATAGTAACACGGGTCATACGGCAGCAAAAGTATTTCGATTTATTCTTGGTGTTGGTATTCTCATGGTAACGCTGGGATTATTTATTGCACTCATCGTGGGGGCGGTCAGTGGCATCGCGGTGATTGGTCTGCTTGATGGATTCTATGCACAGCCGTGGGCGTGGGGTCTGTGGGCATCCTTACTCGTTGGTGGCGTGGCGGCGGTATGGCTGGGCGCGATATTGAGCCACAGCGCTTTCACGTGGACATTAAAGCGGCTATCGGTGGTTATGACGGTGGTGGCGCTAGTTGTGGGAGCACTATCGGTTTCGGGAATGACGCTGTTTGGTGTAGGTATGGCGAATGAGCTAGCACGTGACGAGGAGCGCTTGACAAAAGTCGTGCCGGTTGAATTGCCAAGTGATATGAAGGGCGTGAAGTATGTCCACGTCGAGGGCGAGGATGTGTCGTTACATTTTGGGGATACGACCCGAGGTGATATCAAGGTTGAACTGCGCTATATAGACCTCAAGGGCAAGCGCCAGCAGCCAAAAGTGTCGGCGGTGCGTGACGGTGATAAGCTCGTGCTCAGAGTTGAAAACCAGCGTAGTCGCTGTCGTACAACGTGGTTTGGCTTTTCGCCAGAGCTTGATGTCAACTGCTTCGGGTTTGTGCGATTGCACGTGTCTGGGCCGCTGTCGCCATCGCCCGCACCACAATCAAGCAACGCATAGTGAACGCGGAGGTTGGCGAATGCTTACTGAGCTGCTACACTGAAGGGATGAGAAGGAGCTATTAAGTAGTGGCGTGGTGGCAGGCGATCATCCTCGGCATCATTGAAGGCGTGACGGAATTTCTGCCGGTTTCTTCGACGGGACATTTGACGATCGTCGAGAAATTGATGGGGATGAGAATTGACGATCCGAGTCTGACGGCGTTCACGGCAGTAATTCAGATCGGCGCGATCTTGGCAGCTATCATCTATTTTTGGAGCGATATTTGGCGGGTGCTAAGCGCGTGGTGGCGCGGGCTGTGGTGGAAGCGGGCACGGCGACAGTTTGATTATGTGTATGGCTGGGCGATTATCATTGGTTCGGTGCCGATCGCAGTGATTGGACTACTGTTTAAGGATCAGGTCGAGACGGTGCTGCGTAGCTTGTGGTTTGTGGCGGTAGCGTTGATTGGCTGGAGTCTGGTAATGTGGTGGGCTGATAAGCGTTCAGAAAAGGCCAGTCACCGCAGCGAGCAGCAAACGACGTGGCGAGATACGCTGGCGATTGGTGTGGGGCAGTGCCTGGCCTTGATACCGGGTATCAGTCGGTCGGGAGCAACGATCTCGGTGGGGCTGCTGCGGGGATTTGACCGAGTAACGGTGACGAAGTTGAGCTTTTTCCTCGGTATTCCGGCGCTGGTGGCGGCGGGGCTGCTGGAGATGCTGACTGCCTCAAAGCACATTGCTGGCGGCGTTGGCTGGGTAGCGACGGGACTTGCGACCATCGTGTCGTTTGTGGTCGGCTACATTGCGATATCATGGCTACTCAAGTTTGTGGCGCGGAATGACTTCTCGTTATTTATTTGGTATCGAGTCGGGCTAGGCGGTCTGATCATTGTTTTGCTGATGAGCGGCGCGATCAGCGCGGTCTAGCTCGCGCCGTTAAAAGTGTATGGTCACTGGGGCGAGTGTAGCGATTTTAGGCAAATCTGGTTCGGGCAAGTCGACGCTGATGCACACCATCTCGGGACTGGGGATAAGCCTGAGCAAGGCGAAGTGTTGGTTGATGGCGAGGGAATGACTAGCCCATACTACTTAATTGTGGCTGACCTGTCGTAATTACCCGCGATTTTTGATAAAAATTATGGCTTTTAGAATATGCTCATGCTATAATCACGGTAGATAGGCGTATAGCAAGATCAAATAGGGGATATAATACAATATGAACGAGCGCTCAGATAAAACATATGCGAGTCGTAAACTGGTAATATGTTTATTTATCGTCACGATACTGATCATTCTACTGCTGTGGTGGTGGCCGTGGGGCGGCGGTAATCGCTTTTACAAGGGGGTTCGTCCAGATCAGATTAGCCTGCGCCAAAGCAATGGCAAGGTGCAGTGGCAGTTTATGGACGGCGACTGGCAGGATATTGTCTCTCTTTCTGAGTTGCGAGGTGATAAGGGCGAGAAAGGCGACAAGGGTGACAAAGGTGACACTGGTGAGGCCGGAGCCGCTGGTAAAGACGGTAAAAACGGCGTAAGTACAGGACAGCGTGGAGCTAACGGCCGTGATGGGGCGAATGGTAAAAACGGTGCGACCGGGCCAAAAGGTGACATCGGTGCTCAGGGTCCAGCTGGTCCACGGGGCCAAAAGGGTGACAAGGGCGAGAAGGGCGATGCCAATGGTGTCGTCGGTCCGGCTGGCCCACAGGGTCCCAAAGGCGACACCGGCCAGCAAGGACAAAAAGGTGACAAAGGCGATGCCGGCGCTAAAGGCGAAAAGGGGGACGCTGGTGCTAAAGGCGATAAAGGTGACAAGGGTGAGAAAGGTGAAAAAGGTGACACTGGTGCAACGGGTGCCCAGGGCGCACAAGGTGCTCAGGGGCCTGCCGGTGCCCAAGGCCAAAAGGGTGAAACTGGCCCTGCCGGCCCGCAAGGCCCAGCTGGTCCCCAAGGCCAAAAAGGTGAGAAAGGCGAAAAAGGTAATGATGGCCCACAAGGTCCTGCAGGTCCTCAGGGAGCCAAAGGTAATACCGGTCCAGTCGGTCCCGCCGGCCCGCAAGGACTCAAAGGCGCTAAAGGTGATACTGGAGCGACAGGTACTCAAGGTCAAAAAGGCGACAAGGGCGACACCGGCCCAGTAGGTCCTCAGGGCCTGCCCGGTCCCCAGGGTATACCAGGTGTTAAGGGGGATAAAGGTGACACTGGTCCAGCGGGGCCACAGGGTCTTCAGGGTGCTAAGGGTGACAAAGGCGAGCCAGGGGCTAAGGGTGAAACTGGCCCTGCCGGCCCGCAAGGAGCTAAGGGAGATGCCGGTGCACCTGGAGCTAAAGGCCCGAAGGGCGACGCTGGTCCTCAAGGACAAAAGGGTGAAGCTGGTGCAAATGCAACAGTCAATGTGACAAATAGTACTCAGCCATGTTCGACCAAGCTCAACGTTACGGGTAATGGTACACCAAATATTGGACTGACGTTTACCGGATCAAATATTCCGGCTGGTGGGTCAATTGGTCAGGTACTGATGAAAAAATCAGCGGCAGATTGTGATGTTGCGTGGAGAAGTTTGCCGCAAGAAACGATGTTTGCTGGCTCGATCGGTGTCGGTAATGGTAACATCACGGCGGTGAATGTTAATGCTGACACTTATACAGCTATTCCGATGACAACGATCACCACGAATACCGGCGGTGGCACCTGGGATCCAGTGAATCACACGTATACCATTCCAAGCGACGGTGTGTATTTCATCCGTTCCAGTATTCGTACCGTTGACAACTCGCCGATGCGTAACATTTACCAAATTGTTAATGATGTGAACGGTGATCGTCCAGAGGGCACGTGGTCATCTAACCAAGCTGGTGTCCGTCGTTCGACGCTGCCATATTCACGGATGATGCGGGCCACAGCTGGTACCAAGCTAAAGTTGATTGTCGTATCAGACCTCCAGGGCGTGCAACTCAGCGATGCAAGCCTGACAATTACCAAGCTTTCAAACTAGTGAAGTTAGCGGTCAAGTTAGCGAGATAAATTATCGTATATCTGCTACAATGATACCATGTTAGATATTCGCTTTATTCGAGATAACGCCGAGGCAGTGCAGGCTGCGGCGAAACACAAGGGGTGCGACGTGTCTATTGCGACATTGTTGCAATTAGATGACGAGCGTCGCGAGATGCAGCGCCAGGTTGACGAGCTGCGTCAGCAGCGTAATGAGATTGCTGCTAAAATGAAGGGCGGCAAGCCTGAGCCAAGTTTGATTGAGCAGGGCAAGGCGATCAAGGCCAAGCTGAGCGGGCTCGAGGCTCAGCTGAGCGAGGTCGAGGAACGCTACATAACGCTACTAAAGCAGGTTCCTAATATGCCGCACGCCGACGTGCCAGTTGGTCTCAGTGAAGACGAAAACGTTGAAGTAAAGGTAGTCGGTGATATTCCAGCCTTTGATTTTGCGCCGAAAAATCACTACGAAATTGCCGAGGCAAAAGGCTGGCTCGACAAAGAGCGGGCCGCCAAGGTTGCTGGTGCTCGTTTTGCTTATATCATGGGGGATTTGGTGTTGTTGCAACAGGCGATTATCCAGTTTGTGATCACATCTCTCACGAACCCAGCGGTGATCAAAGAGATCGCCGAAAAGGCTGGCCTTGATGTCAATACAAAACCATTCACCCCAGTGCTGCCGCCACTGATGATCCGCACCGAACCGTATGATCAGATGGATCGCCTCCAGCCGAGTGACGATCGCTACAAGATCGAGGGCGAGGAGCTGTGGCTACAGGGGAGCGCTGAGCATGTGCTCGGCAGCATGCACGCGGGTGAGATTTTTGACGCCAAGCAATTACCGCTACGATACTTGGGTTTTGCCACCAGTTTCCGAAAAGAAGCGGGGACGTACGGCAAGGACATGGAGGGTCTGATTCGGATGCATCAGTTTGATAAGCTGGAGATGGAGAGCTTCACCGAGGCGAAGGATAGTTATAACGAGCACCTGCTATTTATCGCGATTCAAGAATGGCTTTTGGCTCATCTCAAGCTACCGTACCATGTCCTGATGAAATGCACCGCTGATATTGGCAAGCCAAATGCGCGCGGTGTCGATATGGAAGTCTGGCTACCAGGTCAGGGCAAGTACCGCGAGACGCATACCGCTGATTACATGACGGATTATCAGGCGCGTCGCTTGATGACGCGGGTGCGTACGGATAACGGGGTTGAATTGATCCACACGAATGACGCGACGGCCTTTGCGCTGGGGCGCTGTATGGTGGCGATAATCGAGAATTACCAGACCGCCGAGGGTGATGTCGTGGTGCCAGAAGCACTTCGTCCATATATGAACGGCCGCGAGATGATATAATGGAGCCTAGGAGGGTATATGGCACTGACGAACGATGACAAGCAATGGATCAAGGGCGCGATCGCTGATGGCGTGGTTGAAGGCAGACTACAGGCACTGACGAACGACATTAAAGAGATATACGATGTTATTTACGGCAAGCCGAACAAATCATTTATGAGCGCCAGCTTTGCCAAAATGTCGTCGAAAGAAAAGCTGCTCGTGATTAACGAAGAATTACTAAAAATGGCGAAGGACGCGGGTGTTGTTTTGCCGCGCTAGGGTATAAGTAAAAGGAGGAATTATGATCAAAGATATTACCATTACCGGTGTCAAATACGAGTTGACGGACACCACAAAGAAATACGTCGAGCGCAAAATCGGTGCGCTGGGCAAGTACTTACCGCGACATGCCCGCAAGAGCGCGACCGCTGATGTAAAGATCAAGCAGATCGATAATCCTGGCGGCAACAAGTATGAGGTTGAAGTGATTATCAATGTACCGGACAAGAAGATCACCGCTAAAGATTCGACGATGAACGTGCTAGCAGCAGTGGATATCGTTGAGGCGAAGCTGAATGGGCAGCTACGTAAGTATAAGGATGATGTGTTGGCGCACGTTGGCAGCAGCCGCGGCGTACTGGCACGGTTCAAGCGCGGTTTCCAGCGCGAGCAGTAGGGGTGCTGACTAGCCAATCGGGGAGCGAATACCAACCTCTCTGTCTCTGTGATAGGTTTTTACCCAGCTAATATATATTAGACCGTAGTGTACGTTTGAGTGAATAGATAGGATTTGAGTAGCATCTGGGTCGGGCTGCTGACACAGCGAATAGTAGTTCTCATCGGTTGGCTTATCGCCAGCTAGTATAGCGGTAAGTTTATCAGTTAAACCTTCGGCCAGGGTCTGGTGTTCTATGGGGGGAGTCTGCTCCTGGCTCTGTTGGTAGGAAATGAAGGTGCGATTTGGTTGTTCTCTGCCAGAAAGGAGGCGAAGAGTCCACTTTATATTTGGGTGACTTTTATCTTGGTGAGTCGGCAACCTGTTTAATGCTGGGGTTGTTGTTGAGGTCGGTACTTGGTCTGAGCTATGCCAAGCACTATCTTTAACACTCCGATCAATATGTAATCCATGGTCATGCTCTCTAATTTGTAGGGGGTTGTTTGGTATATTCGTATCACTAGTCATTTTTCGAGCGATGGCCAGCCAGTTTTGCTTGCCAAGACCGTGGGGCGCCAGAACAACGTGTGGGGCGACACCTTCTTCTTCCTCCGTGAGTTCAAATTGTTCGGCTAGGTATTGAAGGTTAACACCGACAGACACCATTTGTTCTGGTGTTGGCGCTGAAAGACCGATGTGGCCAACCAAACGCTCGGATAGGGCAAAAGCTGTTTCAAAAGCCTGCTTTGTTTCTAGATCGGTTATAATTTCCAGCTTGCTAAATCCGGCTTTACCTTTCCCCCTAGCTTCTTTTACATTAGTATTGAGGGTATCTAGGAGTGCTGCAGAACCAAAACCCTGACTGGTGGTATCGAGAGACTGAGCCTCTTGTCTTTCCTGAGCCCTCTGCCAAGCATTATTCGCCGCGGCTTGAATGTCTGGTGATAGTAGATTGAGATTAGCCATATGTTATTCTTTTTATGTTTGAATCGTTGTTTCTATAAATGATTGTAACACATTTGGCAGGTCTTTAGGGTCGTTGATAAGTTTGGCGTTCGGGGCGTACAGCTGCTCAGCGGCGTCTGAGCCAATAGATACGCCGTATACTACGGTGTTCTGGTCACGGCGAAGCTGGCTGATGGCTGCTTGGGTGGCGTCGGGGTTATTACTTGCGCCATCAGTTACGACGACAATGATTCGCTGGCGATCATGGTCATGGGGCAGATGAGTAATTTCCTGGAGAGCTAAATAATCCGCTGTACCGCCCGCATCGGCTGCGGTGACAGCCGCGTATGTATCAAGCCGCTGTTTATCACTGAGACTGCTACCAAGCGGCTTGTGGCATGTTGCGTTGCTGCCAAATGTATATAATGATGTGCGGATTGATAGATCGGACAAATCAATACTTTGTTGTTCTTCCAGTTGTCGGATGTCACGTTCCATACCAGCGAGTCCCTCTAGCATGATGACGGCACAACTGGCGGCGGCTTTTGCAGGCGCACCGCCCATGGAACCAGAGCAGTCAAACACAAAGAAATAGTCGGTCTTGCAGTTTAGTTCCGCCCGCCCACGCACGGTTTCATAGCGCTGGAACGCTTCTGGTGCGATGCCACTCTTGATATCGGTGATGGTTTGCACCAGGCGGTTAGGGTCGAGGATATCGCCATCTTGGTGAGCGCGGTGACCGAGACCGCGGCGGGTGGTAACGACTTCATTCAAGACTGATCGAAAGACTTGGCGCATCTGATCAATCTGCCCATGTAGTCGCTTGACTTCGTTATCGTAATGCTGCTTTTTGTGTAGTGAATGTCCAGTCTGCTCTTGGTAGCGGCGGTCGGCCGCTATCTGACGGGCGCGTTCTCGCTGTTCGGGTGTCATGGTTTCGTGGCGTTTTTCTTGAGCAGCTTTGTCGATAGCGTTATGGATTTTTTCGTGTTCTTCGGGGCTGAATGGCTCGGGATGCTTGTTGTCGAAATAATCGGCATAGGCGTCCGCAAATGGATTGCTGTCTTGTTTAGTATTATCGTTTTGTGATGGGTCAGTATCTTGCTGCTCGGTGGTGTTGCTGTTAGTTTGCTGGTTGTTGTTTTGCTGTTGGGCGTCTTTTGCCTCTTGTTTGTCTAATTTCATGAGAGCTTCGTATTTTGGCCAAATCTGCGTGAGCCAATAATCAAAACGGTCACTGCCGGAGAGTTTCTTGCCATTAGAACCCCTTGCGCCAGGATCAGTCAGGAACGAGATGAGGTCAACCTGTCCACTCTGAAAGTTGCGCAGCTGGTCTATGGCTTCATCGACTTCTTGGCGAACAGGCGTTTCGCTACCTGGTATCATCTCCTGGCGGATGATTTTATAGAGGAATTGTAGGTGCATTGGTATGTTGGTGTAATCAATTATCTCGCCATCTCGCTCTGTCGGAAATAGGCGATTATCATAAAGATCCGCACCGACCTCTCGCATGGCAGGTAGCATGTTCATGATCTGTTTGTTACCGTGGATATCGGTCAGGATATTATTGAAAATGCTCCGTGCTTGCTGCTCCTGGGGGTCTTTGCCACTCATGATGAATGCATGTTGCCGCGCCGCGAATACGGGATCACGCTTGATATCGCGTACATGTGACATTAGTTCATGCAGGATGGCAAAAACACAGTGATTGGCTGAATAGCCTTTTTCGATAAAGAATAACGGATCGATGGTAACCAAGCCAGTTTCAGGATACGTAGCCCAGCCTTTGCCAATCACAGCCCGTACTTCTAGACCAGTCAACCGGCAGATTGCTGGTTTTTGATCTAGTAAAAACTTTTCAGCATCATCAAGGGCAACTCGGAATTCCTCGACCAATGCTTCTTGCTCGGGTGTCAATTCCGGTGGCTCTATATCACTTGCTGGTATCTGTAGTGTTTCAGTCATTTTTCTTTACAAACCTTATGATTATAGTATATAATACGGGCTATATAATTAAAATACCAACATACTCTATGAAAACAGTTGAATCAAAACCTGTCATGACTGAAACCGAATTACGGCTCGAGCCTCGCGTTTCAGAAAGTTATTATTCTCCAGACATGGATGATCGAACGGTGGATGGTGTTGTGGAGTTGATGACTGGTCTGCAGGAAAGTATGCAGGCAGTTAGGGCTGACTGGCGGGCAGTGGCCATAGGAGATCGGCAGCTCTTGGAGCGACTGGCGGCGCCACATATTGCGCGTATCAATGAGTCGAGGCGCCGGACAGATTTGGAGGAGCCGGATATAGACGTCAGTGAAATTAGTGAGAACTTTTTGTTGGGCTTGGCGGAGCCGAATTGGGAAGAGCAGATGCCGCGCGACACAAGTGACGAGGAGCTGCAGCGCTGGGAAAGCTTTAAGGATGAGCACCCTGATGTAGCCGACAATCTGGAAGAATGGTACATGTATCATGCGAAATTACATGAGCTACGCAAAGATACCGGGTTGATGGAGCGGTTTGACGAGGAATATCGTGGTGAACAAATGGCGGCAACCCGTGCGGCAGCTGGGTTTTTGCATGCCCAGAACAGAAAACAGCATATTAGCGAGCAGATGGCAAACTTGCGTAGTAGGGCGGCGAAAACAGGCCGTTCTTTGACGGCAGGCGAGAGGCGAAAAATAGCTGCATGGCAAAAGCAGTTGTCCGAGGTTGATGAGAATATCGATATTCCGCCAAATAGTAGCAGGGAGCAGTTTTTGGAGGAAGTGACTCGTCTACAAGTCCGTGAGTGGAAACGACAACTGAACAGTGGTTTGTTGATGACTGAACAGATGCAAACAATCATTGACGAGACGCTGCCGGCTATGATGCGGGGTGAGCCAACGTTGTTCGTCGGTGAGACGGGCGGTGCCAAAACTGCCATGGCGGAGTATATGGTGCAGACGTATTTTGGGGTTGAACCTGAGTTCGTCAGCGCATATGGTGACGTCAATAGTTACCAGTTGATGGGTAAGCAAGAGCTGCGCGAGAAAAACGGTGCGAGTGTTAGCGAGTTTGTGCCGGGGCCGATTATCCGTGCCATGGAGCAGGGTAAGCCGCTTATCCTTGATGAAATTAACGCCATGCCACCAGAACTGTTGAAACGCTTGAACAAAATTATGCAGTTGCGCCCAGGCGATAGATTTACGGTACAGGAAGATTCTGGGCGGGTTGTTAAGGTTCAACCGGGCTTTTGTATCATCGCCACGGCGAATGAAAAGTCAAAACGTTACAAGGGCGTGGATGATTTGAGCGTTGAGTTCCAAAACCGGTTTGGGGCAAATATCAATCGCGTGCGTTACCCTGACCACGACAAGGGCTATGACGAATATCCGCGTGAGAATGCTCAGCTGGCCATGGCGGCGGTGGCGACGAAACGAGGCGAGTTGCCGCCAGATATTGATGAGGGGGATTTTGAGAATTTCGTGAGGGCAGCTCGGTTGAGCCAACAGATATTTAGCGGCACCAATGGCGAAGGCTACGATCAGTTCATTGATACAGAGAGAATGGTCGATAATCGTCCTGGTTTGGAGGAAACAGTGTTGGCACCGCGTACCATGGTGGATATTTTACGAAAAGTTGCCGGCAGTTATGGAGTGGTGTCGCTGAAGCGGGCTTGTCAAACATTCCTGGATGGCATCAAGAACCCGAATGACCGCAAAGTAATGCATCATATCCTTGAGTATCATGATTTGCTGCCGGAGGAAATGCTGAGAAATACATCGGAAGAAGCAGGAGATAACGAGGAGACAGATGAAAGCTGATTGGCTTTTAGGGCAGAGTATATGAGTATGCCTGAAATTCTTCCACCGGAAATTCTCACCGCTGCCGAGGACGCATGGGGGCGAGCTCAGGAGGGGCAAGTTCATACTGGTAAAAATATTGGTTCTGCGGTAATATTTGGCGCGCTTGATGGCGCTGTTAGGAAGGCTAGGGAGGAAAGTGAGATTGGCTTTGGCGCGCTGGAAGTTATAGCGAACCCAGAGATTAAAGAACTATTTAAGCGAGATTTTGAGGATTATAAAGCAATTTTTGCTGAGGCAGGTATTGATGTACCGACACCAGATGAATTGGCGCAGGGTGGTATTGATTTTGGTTGGCTAGCAGAACTAAAAAGGATGTGGCCAGGGTATGACTTGGTAGTGGCGCCACTAACGTTGCCACAGGACACGTTTGAGAGAATTGGTTGTGACTGGAGCATGGAAGGGGGAGTGGTTTCTAATTGGAATGGTATAATGAAAGACACGGTAGACAATTGGCGACTGACGGCTGTAGGTGATAATAAATGGACGGCTTTCATGTTATTTAATAATGAAGAACCAGAGGAGTGTGGTCTATCCTACGATCAGATAACACAATATGGGTCGGCTGTGCCAGTAGTCTGTTATGCTGCCTATCAAGTGCACCGTATTCGCCAGGGTATATTGCCAGTGGATACCGATACTCGCTCTTGGGCGGCAGGTAGGTTCGTCGTCGGCAACGATACCTATGCTCCGTGTGTTGGCTGGGAGATTGGACCTAGGGATTATATGCTGGTAGTCGATTACTGTAATGCATCGAAAGGGACTGAGATTGTAGGCTTGCGTTCTCTGATGGGCGATATTGCGCCAGCGCGGTCTGGCTAACTCCGTGCCCAAACACCCTTTAATTTTCCAGCCCTGCACGGTATAATTGTATACAGTTTTGAAAATGCCTGAAAGTGAGGGAGTTTTGAGTTTATGGCAATGACACAACAAAAGGCGCTGAGTAAGATTTTTGGCGATCCGCAGAAGAAGATTTTGAAGCGGCTGCGTAAGCAAGTTGACGTAATTAACGGTCTGTCCGAAAAATATGAAAAACTGTCGGACAAGGAGTTGCGGGCACAGACGGAGGCGCTGAAAAAGCGTCTGACGAAGAAAAACGTAACACTGGATACGATTTTGCCGGATGCCTTTGCGGTGGTGCGCGAGGCAGCCAAGCGCGTCATCGGCGAGCGTCCGTACGATGTTCAGCTAATCGGCGGCATGGTGCTTCATGAGGGCAATGTGGCCGAGATGAAGACCGGTGAAGGTAAAACCTTGGTGGCGACGCTGCCGACCTATCTGAATGCGCTGGAGGAAAAAGGCGTTCATGTGGTGACCGTCAATGATTATCTGGCGCAGCGCGACGCTGGCTGGATGGGCCAGGTGTATGACTTTTTAGGCCTGACCACTGGCGTGATCATCAACGAAGCGTCGTTTGTGTACGACAAAGAGTATGATAATGAGCATCACGACGATCCGCGCATGCGCAAGCTCCGTCCGGTCACTCGTAAAGAAGCCTACGCGGCCGACATTACGTACGGCACTAACAACGAGTTTGGCTTTGACTATCTGCGCGACAACATGGTTAACGACGTTGATTTGCTCAGGCAACGCGAGCTGAACTTCGCCATCGTTGACGAGGTGGACTCAATTTTGATCGACGAAGCGCGTACTCCGCTGATCATCTCGGCGCCAGCAGCGGAGAACCCTGACAATTATTATACTTTCGCTAAAGTTGCCAGTAAATTAGTGCCAGAGGACTATGTTTTGGATGAAAAGCGCCGCAGCGTGGCGCTGACCGACGAGGGCGTGGAGAAAGTCCAAAAACTGCTGGGAATAAAAAATTTATACACGCCAGACCACGTGCGCAGCGTTTACCACATGGACCAAGCGCTGCGAGCACAAACATTGTTCAAGCGCGACAAAGATTATGTGGTAACCAATGACGGCGAAGTGATCATCGTCGATGAACACACCGGTCGTTTGATGCAAGGACGCCGCTACAACGAAGGCTTGCACCAGGCGATTGAGGCTAAAGAAAACGTGCCAGTACTAGAGGAGAGCATGACGCTGGCGACCATTTCGTTCCAGAACTATTTCCGTTTGTACAATAAACTTTCCGG
Organism: Candidatus Saccharibacteria bacterium oral taxon 488; assembly: GCA_013099015.1. NCBI lineage: Bacteria > Candidatus Saccharimonadota > Candidatus Saccharibacteria bacterium oral taxon 488. Next base: position 223,765 of record CP039998.1, read on the forward strand.
TATGACCGGTACGGCGTTCACCGAGGCGGAGGAGTTCCAACAAATTTATTCACTGGACGTCATCCAAATTCCGCCGAACAAGCCAGTTATTCGCGACGATAAAGAAGACCTGATCTTCAAGACCGAAAAGGGCAAACTGAAGGCGGTGGCTGAAGCCATCAAAGATTATCACAAGCAAGGCCGGCCAGTGCTGGTTGGTTCTGGTTCGATTGCTAAGAACGAGCAGATTGCTAAATATCTGGAAAAAGAAGGCATTAAGTTTGAGATTTTGAACGCTAAGAACAATGAGCGTGAGGCTGCCATCATCGAGAAGGCTGGTGAGAAGGGCGCGATTACGCTAGCGACAAACATTGCCGGACGTGGTACCGACATCAAGCTGGGCAAGGGCGTCAAGGAATTGGGTGGTTTGGTGGTGATCGGCTCGGAGCGGCACGAGTCACGCCGCATTGACAATCAGCTGCGCGGTCGCGGCGGTCGTCAGGGCGACCCGGGCGAGACGCAGTTCTATGTGTCAACCGAAGATGATTTGATGCGAATTTTCCAGGGCGAGCGCATCGCGGCGTTGATGGATCGGCTGGGCGTGGACGAAGATACGCCAATTCAAAACCGCGCTGTGTCAAAGACATTGGAGGCAGCCCAGAAGCGCGTTGAGGGCTACAACTTTGATACGCGCAAAAATGTTGTTCAGTACGACAACGTGATTAATCGTCACCGCCGTGTGGTCTACACGATGCGGCGAAAAATCCTTGAAGGCGATAATATCCAGCCGGAAATTGAGCGGTTGTTGCGAGACAGAGTCAAAGAGCTAGTGACGCTACCGACCAAAAACAACCCGAAGTTTATCGAGGAATTTACCTCGGCCTTTCCGGTCGATGAGGCGGCCGTGCGCAAGGTTGGCCGCGAGAAAAAAGACCGTCCACGCCTCCAAAAAGCCCTGAAACTAGCACACCAGGCCTACCGGGAAAAAGATGAAGAAATCGGTACTGAAGAGTTGCGCGGTGTGGAGCGCGAGGTGTATATGGCGGTGCTCGACACCCTGTGGATGCAGCACCTAGAGAATATGCAACACCTACGCGAAGGCATTCACTGGCGCAGCGTTGGGCAGCGCGATCCGTTGGTAGAGTACCGGGCGGAGTCACAAAAATTGTTCACCAGCCTCCAGGAAAATCTGCGTAACGAAGTTCTGAACACAATTTTTCATATTCATAAATCTGACGCAGTGATTCGCCAGTCGCAGGATGATGAGTATGATACCGAGCTAACGCGCCTAGTGGAAAGCGCAGTTGAGCGTGGCGTTAATGAAGTTGGTGCGGGCGAGGAAAATCGCGACGGTGACTTTTCGGTGAAAAAGGGCAAATCAAACGCCGAGTCGAACCGTGCCAAAAACCAAGCACGCAAGAAGAAAAAAGCGCAGCGCCAAAACCGCAAAAAGAATCGCAAATAAATCTAAAACCGGTGGGCAGAGAGCGACAGACAGATGAAACATACGGTCAAAGAAATAAAATTGAAAAACGGCGCGAAAGGCTTGTTTATTGATGTGCCGGACGCGACAGTGATGAGCTTTCAGGTGCAGTTTCGAGCGGGCAACCGCTACGTTCGCGACAAGGATATCTACGAGACGGCGCACATCATGGAGCATATGGCGTTTGGGGCGAATGAGAAGTTTCGTTCGGAGCACGCGTATGAGCAGGAGTTTACCAAGAATGGCGCCTATCATAATGCGTTCACCTCTGATTATTCAATGGTGTACGAGGCGGCCTGCGCGGATTTTGAATGGGATCGGATTTTGGAATTACAGCGGCTGGCGATCACCACACCACGCTTTAATGCCGAAGAACTAGAGGCCGAGAAAGGTAACGTTCGGAGCGAGCTGACCGGCTATCTCAATAACCACAACCGCGTGATGTGGCCGCGGGTTCAGCAAGCACTGGGCGAGGATATTTTGACATATAATCAGCGGCTGAAAACGATTGACGCGATTACCCTAAAAGACATCAAGGAGCATCATCGGCGGACACATACCCTCAATAATATGCGGTTTGTGGTGGCCGGCAAGTTGACCGGGCGGATGGCGACGATTCGTGAATCGCTGGAGCAGTGGCAGCTAGAGCCGGGCGAGCGATTTGCTATTCCGCACGATAACCTGTCGAGTGCCGCGCCGATTTTTGTCCGCCGCAAGGAGGCCTCGAATCTGACATTTGGCTGGTCGATGAATCTGCCGCGTGAGCTGAGCGATGAGGATTCTGACGCTATGGGCTGCTTGAATCATATCTTGACCGGGACGATGAGCTCGCGGATTTTCGGGGCGGCGCGCAAGAAGGGGCTGGCTTACGGTGTGTTCAGCGACACTTCGGTCGGGTTTTATGATTCGGCGTGGGACTTTGGCGGCCAGGTCAACCTCGAGACAGCAGAGGCGCTGTTCGATATCATCGTGCGCGAACTGCGCCGAGTGCTGAACGGAACGATCACCTCAGAGGATATCGAGAATGCCAAATCGTATGCGCTGGGCCGTTACCAGATGGGGGCACAGACGGTGGCCCAAATCAGTAATTTTTATACCGGGCGTTATTTTGCCGATGATTTCGTCAAGAATTATGAGGGCGTGCCGACAGCGATTTTGGCAGTGACTGCCGATCAAATCGTTCGGGTGGCGCGAGAGTTTTTTGCGGCAAATACCTGGGTGCTTGCTGGCGTGAGTAGCGGCGATAAAGAGCTGCTCGGGCGACTGCAGAAGAAGCTCGAGGGGCTGTTTTAGGCGGGATCTTCCTGCGCTTATGCTTGAGAAAGATAACCCTTGTGTATTACCATTACTATGGGGTTATTCAGTTGGACTGAGGTGAGTGGACTGTCTTTGGAATAGCCGGTTTATTTAGTCGCAATGCGAGAGGAGTAGAACATGCATGAACATAATCTAGTAGAGACCGATCTTGGTCCAGCAATATCGGAGCAGGAGCGAGCGGAGCTGCTCGGGCGGATGATTGCTGATCAGGAGCGTAGTGATGCGGCTGCTGAAACACTAGAGCGGGATATTGATAAGGGCCGCATACTAGAGGGTCGAAATGTGTTGGCACTCGTCAGTACGATCTATCGTGAAGTGCGTGATCTGCGCAGGAGTATTATAAATGGCTCGCGGCCTATCGATCCTTCCGCTGTTCATCTTGTGGCGAGTATGCCCCTTGATTATACCGACAATCTCAACAATAGGCATAGGGATGATGCGATTTGTTTATATGAAGTATGCAAGGCGACTGAGACTAATAGGAATTCGTTGCGTCCAAAGGATGAGGAGGAACTTATCGAAATCCATATGAGAAAGCGACTTCAGCCGTATGTCGACTCTGGGCTTATTCCCGAGAGTATTATCATTGAAGCGCGTACAGTTAAGTCGTCCTATGACGATCGGCTTCCGGCGCTTCCGTATGGCTCGGTAATTTTTAGGGCTAACGTATATCCACGACAAATTGATGAAGGAGTTAAAGAGAAGGCCGTTAGTGATGCAGTGTTGCGAGAGATAGGCGAACACGCGATTCGGAGTGATGCTTCGCAGCATAGTACCGCTGGTTCTGAAAAGTTAACTCCAGAGAACGATGAGGTTATTTTACAGCCAGATGACCTCGCTATATTGCATTGGTGCTCCAAAATTGCTGAGTTTGCACGAGTTGTACGCCAGCGCGCCCTGGAGGATCGGCAGAAAGGGGATGGAATATACCCTAGTGTTGCCAGTCAAGAGCGGGCTATATTTGTTAATCAAAACAGCGATGACAAAAACCCAACAGTTTCATCCCGGTTCCCACGCAGGCCTTTGCTACGCTATGATTTTGTGCCGCAGGTTACTGGTGACTATATCGTCGACTATATCCGAGACGATCTTTTGCATCGCCTTCAACCCCATATAGATTCCGGATTAATCCCTCCAGTTGCTGTTAACGTAGAGCTACGTCGGCATAAAGCGGAATCGTATGTGGTTGCCCGAGTTAGTTTTGATACTCTTAGTAAAGAGTGGGGTAAGAAGCTGCAGGAGAGAGATGTAGTCAATTCAGCGCTAGATGTTCCAATATCTCGAAGTTCTTGATGGTATAATAGAAGCTATGAAGATCATTATCGCTGGCTATGGCCTTGAGGGTATATCAAGTTTGAGATATTTTCAGCAGGCTTTTCCTGATGCTGAGTTTGTGATTGCTGACCAGAAGGCGGTTGAAGATGTGCCGGATGGCGTGGCAGTGCGGACTGGCGAGTCGGTGTTCGCCGAGCAGCTGCAGGATGCCGACATGGTGGTGCGAGCACCGGGTGTGCCGCCGCGGCTGCTCAAAACGTCGGGCAAAATATGGTCGGCGACCAATGAGTTTTTTGACAAATGCCCAGCACCGATTATCGGTGTCACGGGGACGAAAGGCAAGGGTACGACCTGTAGTCTGATCGCGGCAATCTTGCGGGCGGCCGGTCAGACGGTGCATCTGGTTGGGAACATCGGTGTGCCGGCACTGGACGCGCTGCCAAGCATCACAAAGGATGACTTCGTTGTGTACGAACTATCGAGTTTTCAGCTGTGGGATCTCGAGAAATCGCCGACCATTGCCGTGGTATTGATGATCGAGCCGGATCATTTGGAGGTACATACGGATTTTGCCGAGTACCTCGATGCCAAGAAGAATATTCATCGTCACCAACAGGATGGTATATGTTTATATCACCCAACGAATAAATACTCACGGGAGGTAGCCACCACACTACTTGATAGGCCGTTGTATGGGTGTGACTGTGAGACATGTAGTGAATACTGCGGAGATGATGAGTTAAATTTCGCGTACCGCTATGCTACCCCCGACGAGGATCAGGTGTATATCCGGGACGGCTACTTCTGCGTGCAAGATCGGCGGATTTGTCGCACCGATCATTTGCGGCTGCCGGGTGCGCACAACCTCGAGAATGCGTGTGCGGCGATGAGCGCAGTGACGGAATTGCCGATCACAGTGACTGACGAGCAGTACGCGGCTGGACTAGAGAGTTTCACAGGATTGCCGCATCGATTAAAATTTGTTGCTGAGAAAAACGGTGTGAAGTATTACGATGACAGTATCGCTACCACGCCAGGCAGTGCCATTGCAGCGCTGCGGGCGTTTGAGGCACCGAAAGTGCTGATCGTCGGCGGGTACGACAAGGGGGCGGATTATGATGAAATGGCCGCGGAGATTGTCAAGCAAATAGTGCGGGCGGTGATCATTATCGGGGCGAATGCGGCGAAGATTGAGCAGTCACTGCATCAAGCGTCGGTGACGGCGACAACAGTGGTGCTCGGTCAGACAACGATGGTGGATATCGTTGCCCAAGCCAGTCAATTATCTCGCCCGGGCGATGTTGTCATCCTCAGTCCAGCGGCCGCCAGCTTTGGTATGTTCAAAAATTACGTCGACCGCGGCGAGCAGTTTGTGGCGGCGGTGGAGAAGCTTTATCCCTGATACACCTCAGGCTTCAACACTCCGATATACGGTAGGTTTCGGTATTGTTGGCGGAAATCTAGGCCGTAGCCGACGACGAATTCGTTAGGGACGGACAGGCCGACGTAATCGGCGGCGACGTTGGCGATACGTCGTTCGGGTTTGTCGAGTAGTGAGCAGACTTTGACCGAGGCCGCACCGCGACCAGCGAATAATTCTAGCAATTTTTCCAACGTTCGGCCGGTATCGACGATGTCCTCGACCAACAAAATATGCCGCCCAGTAACGTCGCTATCAATGTCTTTGAGAATAGTGACCGCGCCGGATGATTCAGTTGCGTCGCCGTAGCTAGAGACGTCAATGAAATCGATTTCCATATAGCAATCCATGGCGCGCACCAGATCAATCATGAACGGCGCCGCACCGCGCAGTACGCCGATGACGAGCGGATTCTTGTCCTGGTATTCGTTAGTCAGCTCCCGACCCAGCCGCGCCACCGCGTCATTAATTTGTTCAGTAGTTACGAGGATGGTAGCGATATCTTGATTCATAGGGGTAGTATAACAGTTAATTGGCGAAATCACTAATACGTTTAGCGATGTTTACGGTAGGTTCAATAATGAGGCAGTGAGGAAACTGATGACTCAATCGTTTCTCAAGTGCCAAATAATGTGTACAGCCGAGGATGATAATATCACTGCCATGTGCGACACTGGTTGCTACTTCACCAAGTGCGATGTCATCAGTCAAACCCTGATCGATCATGCGCGCCCACGTGCGAGTATCTGGTGTGTCAATATGAATACCAGCAGCATATTCACTGATAAGCGCACGCAGACGCTGGCTGTGTTTGGTGGCGTTTGTCGCCAGCATGGTAATATGATGTGATTTGGTCAGGATGACGGCCGATTTGATCATCGGTTCAAAGCCGATAAAGCATACATCTGGGTAACGTTGCCGCAGCGAGCCAATCGCGTTGGTCGTGGCGGTATTGCATGCTATAACAATAATGTCGCATGATAGCAGCGGCTGAATGGCAGCATCGGTTAGCGTGATAATCTCTTCCGGTGAACGATTGCCGTACGGTGCGTGCTCGCGGTCGATCGCCGTGATGTACGAATGCTGCGGCAGTAATTTTTTCAGCCTCTTTGCTACTAATTTGCCGCCAGTTCCCGTATCAAATATGCCAATCTTCATACAAAAAGTATAGCAAAATTGTTACAATAGTACCCATGCAACCACTCAAAAAACGCATCCAAACCCTGCAGTCAGAAGTAGAACAGGCCAAGGCGGCGCTGGATTTTGCGGCGCTGGAGCAGGAGATGGCGGCGCTGGACGAGCGGCTTAATCAGCCGGAGATTTGGCATAATCCGGACGAGGCGCAGGCCTTAGCGAAAAAGGCGGCTAGCTTGCGTCAGACAGTTGAGCCGTGGCAGACACTGGGGGTGCAACTGGCGGATATCGCTGAGTTGATGGAGCTGGGCGACGATGATCTACTGCCGGAGTTTGAGGCGCAGGTGGCGGCGCTGGAGCAGGAGTTTACCCGGCGCAAGACTGATCTGCTGTTCAGCGGCCCATACGACAACCGCGAGGCGGTAGTGCGAATTTCGGCCGGCGTAGGCGGGCTGGATGCGCAGGATTTTACGGCCATGCTGGAGCGGATGTATCTACGCTGGGCGGAGAAGTCAGGGATGAAAGCCGAAACGCTGGAGCGCTCAACCAATGATGATGCGGGGATAAAGACGGCGGTGTTGGAAATTTCTGGGCCGTTTGCCTATGGAAAATTGCGCTCAGAAAATGGCGTGCATCGGCTGGTGCGCCTCAGTCCGTTCAATGCTGATAATTTGCGCCAGACTAGCTTTACGTTGGTGGAGGTGCTGCCAAAGATTGATACGCCGGATGAAATTGCGATTGACCCGAATGATCTGAGGATTGATGTGTATCGCTCGGGCGGTAAGGGCGGCCAGGGTGTGAATACCACTGATTCGGCGGTGCGGGTGACGCACGTGCCGACGGGAATCACGGTGGCGATTCAGAACGAGCGCTCGCAGATTCAGAATAAAGAGACAGCGCTGAAAATCTTGCGCTCCAAGTTGCTGGCGATGAAGCTGGAGCAGCACGCCGAAACGCTGTCTGACCTCAGGGCTGGCGAGTCAGCCAACTGGGGCAGCCAGATCAGAAATTATGTCCTGCACCCATACACACTGGTCAAGGATACGCGCACTAAGCACGAGAATCGTAATGCCCAAGGGGTGCTGGATGGCGATATTGATGAATTTATGGCGGCTTATTTGCGTGAGTCGCGCGGCTGACGGAAGACAGCAATGGTGATCATCACGGCAAAGGCGATGAGGCTGATGACCATGACGGACAGGAAATGTACGCCGAATGGCCAAGCAGCTTGCCTGACGAGAACGTCGATCGGATATTTTCGGTTAGTGTCATCGCCGATGATGTAATAGAGCCACGCACATGTACCCACCAGAAAGCACACCATGGCGAGGCCGTACCATACCAGTGTCGACGTGTGGCGTGCGAGCCATCGATTTTTATCGGTAATTGCCTTGTTCTGCCAGCGGTTGGTGCCAATAAGCGTATAAAGCGGTAAGGCGAGACAGCCGGTAGCCAGGAGCAGCCCAGTCGCAGTGTACATGATATATACGAAAATACCGCTGTGTTGTGCTATGTCTTGTAGTAGCGTGACGTGGGGCGTGAGGAATAGGCATATAAGCGTGGCGCCAAGCGACATGACCATAAGTAGCGCCAATAGTCGCAAGCCAATCTCCAGTATCCTATAGGTGCGCCGTACAGGTTGCGCTGACTCATCAGGTGATTGCCCCACGAGCTGTCGTAGTCCACGTCCGAGGTAATATATACCCCAGACGATGCTGATAAATAGGAATAGTCCACCGACCAGGAAGAGTGGCCAGCGTAGAGCGTTAGCAGTTTGTCCAGGAGCCTCGCAACACGACCAGGTGTCTTGCGGTCGCGCCGCGTCAAACGTATCCGGCAGGAGTGGCACGCTGATATTACTGATAATCATTAACCCGACTCCAATGATACTGAGGGCGATAAACATGATACTGAGGCGATTGAGTAATGTAGCTGAAGGTTTCATATGTCTAGTGTAGCATGGTTCGTCGCGCTGATTCGCGCCATCGTAAAAAATCTGCTATACTAATGGAAATGATTTTGTTAGATAGGGTTACCAAAACATATGGCAAGGACAACAAGCCGGCCTTGAATCGGGTGAGTGTTCATGTCAAACCGGGCGAGTTTGTGATTTTGGTCGGAACGTCGGGCGCGGGGAAGTCGACGCTACTCAAGCTGCTGACTCGCGAGGAGAAGCCGACTGGTGGCAAGATTGTCGTCGGTGGGATTGATTATGATACGCTCAAGGACAAGCATATCCCGCTGCTACGCCGCAAGATTGGCGTGGTGTTTCAGGATTTCAAGTTGCTACCAAACCGGACGGTGTTTGAGAATGTAGCCTTCGCGCTGGAGATTGCCGGGATGACTAACCGCGAGATCAAATCAACAGTGCCAAAGGTGATCGAGCTGGTGGGGCTGAAAGGCAAGGAAAAGAATTTCCCGCACCAGCTATCTGGCGGTGAGCGCCAGCGGGTGGCAATTGCCCGGGCGGTGGTACGCCAGCCAAAGATTTTGATCGCGGACGAGCCGACCGGTAACCTCGACCCCAAGCATAGCTGGGATATTGTGCGCTTGCTGGAAAAGATTAACAAATACGGCACCACGGTGCTGCTGACCACGCACAATGTCGATATTGTCAATAAGCTCAAACGCCGGGTGATCACCATTGATCACGGTAAAATCACCTCTGATCAAGCCAAGGGGAGTTACAAGCAATGACCGATATTTCACGTAAAGCCGCCGCCAAGGCGCGCGTCGATCCCAAAGTCCTTAAGCGCACGCGGCAGCGTCGCCGTCGAGTGCTGACGTTCTGGCGAATGTGCCGGTATGGTATCAATAATTTTAGCCGTAACACCTGGTTGACGATTGCAGCGACTGCGGTGATGGCGGTGACGCTATTGATCATCGCCCTCACTATAGCCGCCCGCCAAGTGCTGGTTGACTCAGTCGATACAATTTCACGCAAGGCGGATATGTCAATTTTCCTCAAAGGCTCAACCGAGCAAAAGGTGATTGATGAGTTGATATCGCGCCTGAGTAAGCTCCACAATGTCGAAAAGGTAACGTATATTTCAGCAGAGCAGGCGCGGCAAGAACAGATTGAGCAGCACAAGAATGACCCGGCGTTTCTTGAGGCGATCAAAGAATCAAGCAATGAAATGCCGGCGTCGCTGCGGGCCTCGCTCAAGGATTTGAACGACCAGCGACCACTGATTGAGTTTACGAAAAACGACGAGCTGTATAAGAAGCATAAAGACCCGACCAAAGAACCGTCGTTCATCGGCGATCGACGTGAGGCGATCAACGCCATCGGTGATTGGGTACGGTTTGCCAGTATCGCTGGCTCGATTGCTACGGTGGTGTTTGTGGTGATTTCGTCGCTGGTGGTGTTTAACACCATCAGGATGGCAATTTTTAACCGCAAAGATGAGATCCAGATGATGAAGCTGATCGGTGCCGATCGCGGATTTATTCGTGGGCCGTTTATCGTTGAGGCGATCATGTATGGATTTATCGCGGCGCTGGTGGCCTCAGGAATCGGGTATCTATTGCTGTTTTCGGCACACGACAAGCTGGCGGTGCGGCTGCCGATGGATAACTTGATGAATATTAGTACCACGTATGCTGGACTGGTGGTGCTGGCGATGATTATGATCGGTGCGGTGATTGGCATTGTCTCGTCATTGATCGCGACGCGCAAATACTTAAAATTATAAGCTATTTTGTCGCTGACCCCTGAATATTTACTGAGCCAAGGCGCTTGACGTCCATATGTCGCTTGTGCTAAAATAAAAAGCAATGAAGATACGGTCCACCACACCAGTTTCGACATCACGAGCCACACGGGCAGCTCTCGTGGCGGTTAGTGCTGTTGTTTTGGGCGCTGGCGTGTTCCAGCTCGGCCCACACGTATTCGCGCGTGACTATGAAGCGGAAATTAACGCTCTCAACCAACAGGCGCAACAGGCGCAGAACGAGGCCAATCGTCTCGGGACGATGGCGGCGACGTTGGAGGAGGAGCTGGGGCGCATTAACGCGCAGATTGATTCGATTCGGGCGGAAATTGCCAAGAGTCAGCAAAAGCACGACGCATTGGTTGCGGAGATTGCTAAGAACAAGCTAGCGATTGAAAAGAACCGCAAGGTCATGGGTAAAATCTTGTCGGATATTTACCTTGATGATCAGATTTCGCCGCTCGAGATGCTGGCTAGTTCCAAGTCAATCGGCGATTATGTTGATAAGCAGGAGCAGCGTAGTAGTTTGCGATCATCGCTGAACGATAAGATCAAGGAAATTAAGGCATTGCAGGCTAAACTGGAAGAGAATAAAAAGTCAGTTGAGAATGTGCTCAAAGACCAGAGGGCTCAGCAGACACAACTAGCGTCCAAGCAGGCAGAGCAGGCCAAGCTGGTTAATGACACCAAGAATGACCAAAATGCCTACGCGGCCCTGGCGACGCAGCGGAATAACCAAGCAGCGAAACTACGCGAAGAGCAAGCGGCGGCTAACCGACGAGCGCTTGGCGGGGTGTCAATTCCGGGTGGTATCCCGGGTGGTGGCGGCTATCCAGGCGTCTGGGCAAACGCACCACTGGATGCTTACGTCGATCCATGGGGCCTATATACGCGCGAATGCGTGAGCTATGTGGCCTGGAAGATCCACAGTACCGGTCGGTTTGTGCCACACTTTGGTGGGGCTGGTAACGCTAATCAGTGGCCATCAACAGCGGCGCGATACGGCATCCAGAGCGGTTCGGCACCAAAGGCTGGCGCGGCAGCGGTCATGAATGTTGGCTATTATGGACACGTGATGTACGTCGAGTCGGTTAATGGTGACGGCACAATTACGGTCAGTGACTATAACTTGGCGTGGGACGGTCTGTATCGGAAGTATACGCGTTCAGCCTCGGGCCTAACCTACGTATATTTTTAATAGCACGATGAGTCAATAAAACCCTCGCATCAGCGGGGGTTTTTGTGTACAATAGATATATGACAGAGCAACGGAGGGTAGGAAGGCGGGCTCGCTTGTTTTTGGGCGGGCTGCTGATTGCGATTGTGAGTTTTGTGGCCGGAACGCGGTCGGATTTAATTATGGCGCAGGTCGGGTCGCTGTTTGGCCTCAGGACAGCGACGGGGTCGCTGGATGTATCAACGGTGCAGCGCGTGTACCGTGAGCTAAAGGCTCATTATGACGGTACGTTGGATGAGCAAGCACTTACGCGTGGGGCGGCGCGCGGTATGGTGGCAGCGACGGGCGATCCGCACACGGCGTACATGGATCCGGATGAGGCCAAGGAGTTTGAAAAGAGCTTGTCGGGCAATATTGGTGGCGGTATCGGGGCGGAAATTGCCAAGCGGCATAACGTGCCGACGATTATCCGGCCGCTCAAAAATAGCCCAGCCGAAAAGGCGGGCATCAAAGCTGGCGATGTCATCGTCAAGGTCAATGACACGGTGGTGACTGATATGCCGGTTGATCAAGTGGTGCAGCGCATTCGTGGCGATGTTGGCACGACGGTCAAGTTGGTGCTGTCGCGTGGCGGCGAGCGTAAAGATGTGACGGTGACGCGCGAGAAAGTCGTTGCGCCGGCTGCTGAGTGGAAGATTGATGGTGAGATTGGTATTTTGACAGTGAGCCGTTTCAATGATGACACCGGCAAGCAGGCGCGCCAAGCCGCCGAGGAGTTTCGCTCGGCAGGTGTTAGGAAAGTCATCCTCGACCTCAGGGGAAATCCTGGTGGTACGGTGGCGGCCGCGCAGGCGTTAGCAGGGCTGTGGCTGAATAATCAGGTGGTGATGACGCAGCGGCGCGGCGAGCAGGTTGTCTCGACGGAGAAATCGACCGGCCAGCCACTCCTCGGTGATATCAAGACGGTTGTGTTGATTAACGGTGGTAGTGCCAGCGCCAGCGAGATCGTGGCGGGGGCGCTCAAGGATTACGGCAGGGCGACGCTGGTTGGTGAAAAAACCTATGGTAAGGGCAGTGTGCAGCGGCCGATTGATCTGGCGGACGGCTCGGTTCTAAAAGTGACCGAGGCGCGCTGGTATACGCCGCATGGCAAGAATATTGATAAGTCGGGTATCGAGCCGGATGTCAAGGTCGAGATGACGACGGGGGCGGCGGATAATGGGCGTGACCCACAGTTAGAGAAAGCAAAGAGTGTCTAGACTCAAAAAAGGAGGGCAAGGATATGCAACACAGGAAAAAAATACTATTAGTTGAAGATGACACGGCACTGGCGGCAGTCTATCGGTCGCGGTTGGAGCTGGAGGGCTTTGAGATTCGTGAGGTGCATAATGGCGAGGACGCACTGTCGGCAACGGTGGCGTTTCGGCCAGATCTGATCGTGCTGGATGCTATGATGCCGAAAATTAGCGGCTTTGACGTACTTGATATCCTGCGCAATACGCCAGAAACGACCAATGTGCGAGTGATCATGCTGACGGCGCTGAGCCAGCAAAAAGACCGAGAGCGAGCAGAGGCGCTGGGCGTAGATGAATATCTCGTCAAGTCACAGGTGGTGATCGGCGACGTGGTAGCGCGAGTAAAGCATCATTTGGGCGTGTCGTAGCTGCCTGGAGAAACTAGCCGCTCAAATACTACTAGCGTAGCGGGATAGGCAGCTAAATGAACGGGTGTAATCAAATGGGTGCAATCTGGACGCCGGGATAGCAGGTCATAGAATAGTGCTGACTAGCCAACGCAAACTTGGGTTCGTCGCTCGGTTTTGCCGGTGAACTTGGTTTTCTTGACTCGCTTAAAGGTAACGACGCCGGACTTAGCAGCGTGGATGGTGTAGTTGCGGCTCATGTATGCGCCCTTACCGGCGACCTTGGTAGCGCCTGTTTGGCGGACGAGTACTTCGCCGGCGTTAACTTTTTGGCCGCCGAAACGCTTGACGCCGAGGCGTTGGCCAGGGTTGTTGTGGATGTTTTTACTTGAGCCACCAGCTTTGACTTTTGACATTGAAACTCCTTAAATTTTCTAAACCTAATCCGTACCAGTATAAGTGACGGCTGATAAAAAGTCAAGGGGCTTTACTTGATTAGGCGGGTGTTATATAACTAGGGGCTATGAACGAGCAGAATATGACGAAAAGAGAGGCTTGGTTTGGCGAGCGAGTAAATAGAAGAACGGTACTACTGGGTGGCTTGGGTACTGTTGGCGCAGTGGCATTCTGTGGTGCTGTGTACGAATCTCGAGAAACGCCTCGTGATGGAGACGCTGCAGGCATTGCACGCGGTACAGACGGCGGCGGCAGAGGTTGCTGAGCGCGGCGTCAATGGCCAGACAACCTCAGAAGAGACGATCGCAGCGATGATGCAGCGTGAGAGTGGTGCAATGGTAAAGATTGAGGTGGCGCTTTCCGAGCCGCTGGCGCACTATGCTGCGGGCGAGGGGCCGTATGCGTCAATTGGGGCAAATATGGTGGACGGACTATTGAGCCAGATCGGGCGGGAGGTGTTTGCCGATACCGATCAACAGATGACGACGGAAATGACCGAGCAGGCGCGGCTGGCATTGGCATTTTTACTTGTGGCGTTGAATCAGCGGCGGATTGGTCTGGGCGCTAGGGATCTACTGGCGATGTGTCAGCAGTATCATCAGGAGGCGATCGCTCCTTCTGCGGCCAAGCAAGCAGCAGAGGCGCGTCAAGCGCAGCTTGATCTTTTGGAAAAGGAATTGGTGGGTCGCTTGGGGCAGCTCGCAGACTATGATCCGGCGTTACGGCTTAAACGTCCGGTGCTCGGCTAGTCAGCAAGATCAGTAGCTCGCGGGCGACGACCTGGTCGGGGCGGCGATAGATGAGCGGGATGTGGTTGAGTTGGTGATAGCCAAGTTTTTGGAGGTTTTTTATTAGCGGCAGATGAGTGGCCCGGCCGGATGCGTCGTACCACGCTGGCACGGCGATGCATAACGGCGTGTTTGGAGCTAGCTGCGGACGGATATTAGTGAGGAAGCCAGTGATAATGTGATTACAGTTGCCGACAACCTCTGCTAATTTTTGGGGTGCGGGCGGTGCGGAAAAGGGCTGACCGAGGTAGGTTTCGCAGACGACGGCAGTGAGGTGCTGGCTATCTGGCCAGTGGTGTGTGGTGGCATCGGCTTGATGAATGTCAATAACGCGGCCAATAGGGTGGCTGGGCGTGGTGAAGGTCGATTGTAGCCACGACAGATTCTCGGCGGTGTAGTCAACCATTTTCTGGCTGAGGTCGGTGCCGACGACGTCGTAACCAGCGAGCAACGCTTCTTGCAGGACGGTGCCGGTGCCGCAGAAGGGGTCGAGGATTGTTACAGCAGCTCGGCTTCCAGTCGTCTCCTCCAAGTCGAATGCATCCGGCAACGCCGTCCGCAGAACCATCGACTTGTCAGAGAGGCTGGAAGCCGACCTTGTCACAGAATTGTCGTGTGGTCTTTGACGAGTCAGCGATCCAGCGCCCAGTGCTAAATTCAGCATAATCTGCGCCAGTTTAGGCGGCAGCATGCCGACGAAGGCGTCGCGCTTGGGACGGTGGCGGTCGCGGCGGGTGTAGACGGTGATGTTTTGGACGCCGCGGCTCTCGGCAATGATCAGGCGGCGGTCGGTTGTCTTGACGAGGAGTAGCTCGACTTTATGGGGTGATCCGCCAAGCTTGTTATTGTGCGCGGTGGCGGTGGAGAGGGCGGGCTGGTCGTTCGGGATGAGACGGAGGCTGGTGCCAGATTTTTTCAGGGATGATTTGAGGATGAGGCCGGTTTTTTGGGCGTCGCGGGCGCTGACATTTAGATTATAAGCGCTGAGGCCGAGGGTGATTTTATGCGGCGAATGCGCCCATTTGGCTTGATAATGCTGGGTGATGAAGCGCGAGGCAGCGAGGAGTGAGGCCTTGTCAGTGCGACTGGCTGGCAGCTCGGTGATCACTTTAGCACATTTGATGGTGCCGCCTAAGGTAGTAATGTCAAATTGAGACGTTTGAACTTCGGCAAACTGCTGGCTGATGCGATTGATGTAGTCTGCGCCAAACACCGCCGCAAGTTCGGCGAGCGAGATCTCTGGCTGGCGGCCAAGCAGGGCGATATACATGGTTTGATTATAGCAAAAACCGCGTGATATAATTGACGATATGGTATCAAAAGGGATACGGCAACTTTTGGAGGCATTAAAGTCACCGCGGACGATCATGAGTATCGTGACGCTGGCGGTGCTGGTACTGATCATTTTTCTGTCGCGTGCGGAACTGATGCGGGCGTGGGAGCTGCTCGGCCGGGCAAATATCTGGCTATTGATGTTGCTGCTGCCGTTTCAAATTATCGTGTATTTCGCGGGCGGCGAGATGATTTTTGCCTATCTTCGCGACAAAAAACTGATCGGGCATATCTCACGGTTTGAGCAGACGCGGATTGCGCTGGAGCTGAATCTGGTTAATCACATTTTTCCGTCAGGCGGCGTCAGCGGTATTTCCTACACGACGTGGCGGATGCACAAGCTCGGCGTCAGCTCGGCGCGCTCGACCTTTGCTCAGGTGATCCGTTACGTGACGGGCTTTTTGTCGCTGATGGTGCTATTGATCGCGGCGGTATTGATCCTGTCAATTGACGGGCAGGTCAACCGCTACATCGTGACGTCAAGTTTCTTCCTTGTGCTGGTGGTGCTGGCACTGACCTTTGGGCTGATTTTTATGTTCTCGTCGCGAAAGCGCATGCACAACACGGCGGTGCGGGTGTCGCGGCTGATCAACGCGGTAGTGCGGTGGGCGACACTGGGCAAAATCAAGCGGCTGCTGGTTTCGACGAAAATCGAAGCGTTTTTTGCTGAGATGCATGATGATTTCGTGGAGCTGTCAGAGCATCGGTATTTGCTCATCAAGCCGCTGGTCTGGGGCGCGATTTATGCCATTTTCGATGTGCTGATGTTCATCGTAGCCTTTTGGGCGCTGGGTGTATCGGTTAATCCAGCGGTGCTGATCATCGGCTACGGCGTGGCGGGGCTGGCTAGCTTGGTGGCCTTTACACCGGGTGGTGCGGGCGTGTACGAAGCGATTATGATTGTTTTCTTGAGCATGACCGGTGTGGCGCCGGACGTCGCTATCGCTGGGATTGTACTGACGCGGGTGATTTTACTAACAGGGACAATTGTCTTTGGGTATATGTTCTACCAGCACGCGCTGATCAAATATGGGCGGCCAGATGACGACGATGGCGCCGCGGTTTAGCGTTAGTGACTTTGTAGCGGTCGTCAATCAGGTGCTGGAGACCGCTGTCCCGGTTGTTGAGATTGAGGGCGAGGTTGCTGAGTTCACGGTGCGTCAGCAAAAATTTGTCTTTTTTACGCTTAGGGACCATGAGAGTGCGGTCAATTGTTTCATGATGGCGTGGCAGCTCAGGACACCGATTGAGGAAGGGATGTGCGTGGTGGTGCGAGCCTCGGCCAAGCTAACTGCCAAGGGTAAGTTTAGCCTGACAGTACAGGAGGTCAAGCCGCTGGGTGCGGGGCACCTCAAGCGCAGCGCCGAGTTACTCAAGGCGAAACTGGCGGCCGAAGGGCTGTTTGATACGGAACGGAAGCGCTCCTTGCCGCCATATCCTGCTCGCGTGGCGGTCATTTCCAGCACCCAGGCGGCGGGCTATGCGGATTTTATGAAAATTGCTGGTGAGCGCTGGGGCGGGGTGCGGTTTATCGTGGCTAATGTTAAGGTTCAGGGTGATGGCGCGGCTGATCAGGCGGTGCGGGCGATTGCCCACTGCAACCAGCTGGCGGAGCCGCCGGAGGTGATCGTGCTGATTCGCGGCGGCGGTAGCGCCGAGGACCTGGCGAGCTTTAATGACGAATGTCTGGTGCGAGCGGTGGCTGGCAGCCGCGTGCCGGTGCTGACTGGTATCGGGCACGAGGTTGACGAAAGTTTGTGCGATTTGGCGGCTGATCGACGGGCGGCCACGCCGAGCAATGCCGCGCAGCTGCTATTTCCGGATAAACACGAGGTGGGGCGGCAGTTAGCGTTGCGGCTGGGCAGCGTGGCGGAGGTAATTCAGCGGCAGATTACGGAGCAACGCCTTCACGTAACAATGTTGCAACAAGTGGCGCTCGAACAGTGGTCGCACCGCGTTGACATTGCTAAAAATATGGTATTGTCGCAACAACGGATGATTGCTGAATACGATCCGGAGATGGTACTGCGGCGCGGGTATGCGATGATCAGCGGCGATCGTCAAATTGGTAGTATTGTGAAGATTACAACAAAAGATATGATTATGAAAGCGAGGATTGAGAGTAGTGAAAAACGATAAAACGAATGAGAAAACGATTGAGCAGATGATGGCGGAGCTGAACGAGAGAATTGCGTGGTTTCAGGGCGATGACTTTAATCTGGACGAGGCTAAGCAGCGGTTTACTGAAGCGCAGCAGCTGGCGAAGGAGATTGCGGCGGCGCTGGACGATATGCAGCACGACATTACAGTGCTTAGCGAGGATTTTAGCGCGTGATATGGCTGCTGTGGCTTGGTGGCGCGATTCTGATGATCTTTGCGCTGCCAGCATTGATCGGTGCGCCGTATGTGCCGTCACGGTCGCGCGAAGTGCAGCGGTTATTTGCCGAGGCGCTATCGATCGGGAAGGATGACGTAGTGCTTGACATCGGATCGGGCGACGGTGTGGTGCTGATGGCGGCAGCCCAGCAGGGTGCGCGGGCGATTGGCTATGAGATTAATCCATTCCTGGTGCTAATATCGCGCTGGCGGCTGCGAAAATTACCGGGCGCGCAGGTGCACTGGGCGAATATCTGGCGGCGGCCGGTGCTTGACAAGGTGACGGTGATGTACACCTTTGGCGATGGCCGCGATATCGCAAAAATGTTTCAGCTGGCCGAGCGTCAAGCAGCCGCTCAGACCGAGCCGCTGACTTTCGTGAGCTACGGATTTTCTGTCCCCGGCACGCAGCCGACAAAAGAATACCACGGCTATTTTCTCTATCGGCTGCCGGGAGGCTTTACATCGCCCGAAGCATAAGCTATACTGATGCATATGAGTAGAAAAACAGAGATGGAACAGGGATATGTTAATAGCTGGATGATTGTGGCGATTAGTGCGATTGTGCTGTTCGTGGCGGCTGGTAGTGCAGCGATTTGGGCGTACCTGGCATATTCACAGGAAAAAACTGCGGTCGAGAGTCGGATGGCGGTAGCTTCGGCCAAGGCGCGCGAAGAGCAATCAAAGGCTGACCGCGAGAAATTTAATGAAGAAGCCAAAAACCCGCGCATTGAATTCGTCGGCCCCGAGCAGTACGGCCGCGTCTCATTTATGTATCCAAAAACCTGGAGTGTTTACGTAGCGGCTGACGGCAGCGATCGCGGCGATTACAAGGCATATCTCCATCCAGTCATCGTGCCACCAACGAGTACAAACAGCAATAACCCAAACAAGTTTGCACTGCGCCTCGAGATCCTTAACAGTGACTTTAATAAGACACTAGATCAGTACGCCAGCTTGCTGAAAAAAGGCGACTTGACCTCGAGTAGCGTCGAATACAACGGTAACACCGCCACGCGCATTGACGGTGCGTTTAGCAAGGATCTGCGCGGCTCGGTGGTGCTGATGAAGGTGCGCGACAAGACGCTGCGTTTTTCAACCGATGCTGATACGTTTAAGCCAGATTTTGAGGCCATCCTTAAGACGGTGAAATTTGTCCAGTAATCTCTCTTGGCTGCGGCCAGTATCCGTGAAATAATGCCAAGCAGGAGCAGTTCTTTTTGGCGCCTCGGTTTGCTATACTAGAGGTATATGGCGCAGCCACAGTGGAGTGATAAGGAGTTTGCCGCGATGCCCAGCATAGCGGTGGCAGCGCATGAGCTGAAGGCGCCGCTGGCGTTGATTCGGCAGATGAGTTTATTGATCGAGGATGGCCAGCTCAGTCCAGCCGAGGCGCAGCTGATGCAGCGGCGGTTGACGTTGACGGCGGAGCGCTCGCTGGCTTTAGTACAGGACTTGGCGCATACCGTGAATGTGCAGCCAACGCTGTTTCCACTGGAGCCGGTTAATCCACTGGCGCTGCTAGCCCAATTGGCGCACCAGTCGCGCGATATGCTGCGGCTGTATGACCGACGGGTGACGTGGCCACGGGCGGGCAAAAAGCGACTGGTGGTGGCTAATCCATTGCTGCTTGGGCGGATTATGATGAATTTTCTCGATAATGCGATGCGCTATAGCGAGGCTGGGGCAGCAATTCGCGTGACCATGCGTCAAGCGGGGACGATGGTGCGGCTGGGTGTACGGGATTTTGGGCCGATGATGAGCCTGGCTGAGTATCGGCAGCTGGTGGATGAGATGACCACGCACAAATCAGTCAGAACTCGGCCGGATAGCAGTGGTCTCGGAGTGTATATCGCTGCAACGTTCGCGCGGGCGATGGGCGGGCAGATCGGGCTGATACGCCACCGAGACGGGCTGACGTTTTATGTTGATGTGCCGCTCAGCGAGCAGATGAGCTTATTATGAAAAAACTCCTGATCATCGAGGATGATCCGCAGTGGGCGGCAGTGCTGGAGCGGTATGCGCTGGAGGCGGGGTATACGGCCCGGACAGTGGTGGCGGCTGGACAGGCGATAGCGATGCTTGATGAGTGGCGGCCGGATGGCTTGATTCTCGATATGCTGCTGGCGGGTGAGACGGGGATGGCGCTGCTGAATGAACTGCAAAGCCACGAGGATCTGTCACGGTTGCCAGTGGTGGTGTGTAGTAATGTAGTGCTTGACCCTGATCAGCTGCGGCCATTTGGCGTGCGGGCGGTGCTCGATAAGGCGCGAATGACGCCCGACGACGTGCGAGCCGCGCTCAGCGTGCTAGGCGAGGAGACTGAATGAAAGACGGTGAGCGGCTCAAGGCGATCGTGCTACGGCGGACGGATTATGCGGAGGCTGATCGGGTGTTGCAGTTACTAACGCCCCAGGGGCGGCGGGCGGTGATCGCCAAGGGGGTGCGTCGCGAGCGGAGTAAGCTGGCCGGTGGCATTGAACTATTGGCGCTGTGCGATGTGGTGATTCGTTCGGGCCGCGGCGAGCTGGGACTGCTGACCAGCGCCAGGCTCAGCGCGTTTTATCGGCATATCCTCGAGGATTATGAGCGGATGCAGTTCGCTTACCAAGCGCTCAAGCTGGTGGCGCAGGCGACCGAGACCGTTGATGGGCCGGAGTGGTTCGCGGTGCTTAGCCAGGTGTTGGCGTGGCTTGATCGGCCGGCGGTTGATCGGCTGCTGGTCGAGACGTGGTTTTATATGCAGTACGCCGGGCTGCTGGGCGACGAGCTGAATCTACGCACTGACGTGGCCGGGCGGATGCTGACGAGCAATAAATCATACATGTACGATCCAAGCGAAAAAGCCCTAAGGCCAAGCGAGCAGGGTGACCTGACGGCCGATCATATCAAGTTGCTGCGCCTCATCCAGGCCAAGCCGCTAGAAAATCTCACCCACATCGGCGGCCTCGGCCCGGTCATCGCTAGTTGCTGGCTGGTAGCTAGGCAGCATGCCGCGGTGTAACTGTGTCTTGTAGAGCATGCTTCACAATTGCTTTCCGTAGGGGGGAGAAGGCAGATTCCATGAAAGTATTAGGGTTTTGCCCGGACTCAATATCCGACTGATTAAGCTTGGTGAGTATGTTATGTGTTGAAATATCGGGGTTCTCTTCGGGGTTAATCTCTATCTCTTCCGAGTATTGGCCACGGAAATATTCAATCTCATGTAAATAGGACTCCTTGCAATATTCCACCTCGAGATCTGGCTTACTTATTTTGATAATCTCATCGGCACATTCCCAGAGCAGGACAACCGCGCTTCTTTTAGCGTCGTCATCAAATCGACCCATCGCGGCGAGATCGCGTAACGTGCGCGCTAGGAGTATTTTATTGAGGACGGAACTAAAAGAAGTATCTGTTCTTTCAGTCTGACTGGCGTAAACACTGTGAGCATCTTCTAGTGCTTGATCTAGAAAGGCCTCCTTTACTTGGTCGGACACTTCACTAGTGCAGGCAGAGTCAAAATTACGCTTTGCCGAGAGAAAAGTATTGTGTTCATAGGGGGTGATGAGTCCTGAGAGTTGATCTCTGAGTAGCATCCATTGCCCAAAGTATTCTCTAATTTTACCTTGCTCCTGAGCTGTTAGCGGGCTTGTGGAGCTAAAAGCAGCGAAACCAGTGACGCGGATCCCTTCGGCGACTATGCTTCTAGCTCTATCATCCGCTCCTTCGTATTTATCAGAAATCTCTAGTAATCTACGGACCTCCTCCAATGAGTATTCCTGGGGGTGACGTATTGCAGGGGAATCTGGAAAAATTTTATCTGTAGACGATGTGTTGTACTGTTCCTGACTCATAACACCATTGATACTCCCTATGTGCGATTGTTGCACAATAAATAGCGACCGTCAAGCATGCTATAATAAACCTTAGTTAATGAATCGCCATGTTGCCAACATGGGGAAAGGTTGTGTGATGAGTCAAGCAAAAATGGAAGATATTATCAGCCTGTGTAAGCGACGCGGCTTTATTTATCAGGGGTCGGATGTATATGGCGGCCTGAGCGGTACGTGGGATTACGGTCCGCTGGGTGTGCAACTGAAGCGTAATATCATGAATTTGTGGTGGCGCCGGTTTGTTGACGAGCGCGACGACATGTATGGCGTTGATGCGGCGATTTTGATGAATCAGAAGGTCTGGCAGGCCAGTGGGCATGTAGATACGTTTTCTGATCCATTAGTAGAGTGTAACCACTGCAAGGCGCGCTTTCGTGAAGATCACTTGCTCAAAGACCAGAAGGAAAAACTGGACGAGTACGAGGCTCTCACCGACAAGATCCAATGGTATCGCGAGCATGCCACGGCGCCGAATTTCTATGACGAGATCAAAGAAAAAGAGCCCGATTTGTTCAAGAAAATACTGGACATGGAGCTTGGTCCAAGTGAGATTGACCTCGAGGAGGCCAGTGATTTTGGGCTGAAAGAGTGGTCGCATGTACTCAGAGTGATTAAATGTCCTAACTGTGGTACGCGAGGTAATTTTAGTGAGCCGCGACAGTTTAACATGATGTTCAAGACATTTGTCGGTGCTAGCGGGCAAAATGAGCTGGCAATTGATGAGTTGACGGGGGGCGTCGATGGTAAGCGTAGTCCTAATGGCATGAAAGCGATTACCTACGATCCACAGTCGATTTCCTATCTCCGCCCCGAAACCGCCCAAGGTATCTTCACCAATTTCAAAAACGTCGTCGATAGTTTCTATCCGAACTTGCCGTTTGGCATCGCTCAGCAGGGTAAGGCCTTTCGTAATGAGATTGCGCCGCGCGACTTCGTCTTCCGCTCTCGGGAGTTTGAGCAGATGGAGATTGAGTATTTCGTCGATCCTGAGCATTGGCAGGAAGCATTTGATGAGCTGCTGGCGGCGACACATGCGTTTTTGGCAGAATTGGGCTTGAAACCAGAGCACATTCACGAGCTGGACGTGCCGGCGGAGGATCGGGCACACTATAGCAAAAAGACGATTGATATCGAATATGACTATCCGATCGGCCGCGAGGAGCTGATGGGCATCGCGTATCGGACCGATTTTGACCTGATGAACATCCAGCGCGCCAGTGGCAAGAGTATGGAGTACACCGTCAAGGGAACGAACACAAAATTTGTTCCGCACGTCATCGAGCCGAGCTTTGGTGTGGAGCGGGCGCTGATGGCGGTACTGTCGGGCGCGTACCGTGAGGACGAGCAAAACGGTGAAAAGCGGGTGTATTTGGCCTTGCCAGAGCATTTGGCGCCGGTCAAATTTGCCGTTTCACCGCTACTCAAAAACAAGCCAGAATTGGTGGAAAAAGCCCGTGAAGTCTACGCCCAGCTCGCCAAAGCCAACCCAGGCCGGGTGATGTGGGACGACAACGGCAACATCGGCAAACGCTACCGCCGCCAAGACGAAATCGGCACGCCGCACTGCGTGGTCATCGACTTCCAGACGCTGGAGGACGGCACCGTCACCGTGCGCGAGCGAGATACGACGGAGCAGAGGCGAGTGAAGGTTGAGGAGCTATAGATACTAGAGATGAAAAAGTAAATTGGGTTTAAGGAGGTAAAATAATGATAGAAAGTAGACCTGAGTTTGATAAAATCACATCGTTTGACGAGTTTAATAAATACTATTGGTATCGTGAAGAAATTTCACAGATATGCAAGTCATTAGGATTAGAGTACAAAGGTACAAAACAGGAACTCAATCACATTATTGAGCAGTACTTTAAGGGTAATTTGATTAAAAAGTCATCAATAAAAAATGAAAAGAAGCAAGTTGAAAATATTACCTTAGATACGCCATTACTTGAATGTGGGTTTTCCTTTAACGTAAAATTTAGAGAATATTTCTCCGCCGTAACAGGTATTACACCTTTTAAATTTACTGCTAATATGGCAACAGCTTGGAGGAAAGTAAAAAGAGAAAAGGATGGCAAATTTACAATCAAAGATATGCTGAAGGTGTATTATGGAGAGTCGGATTATGCCAAGTATGATAATTCGGTTTGTCAATGGAATCAATTTTTAAAGGATTTCTGTGCAGATGAAAATAGCCGCAACTATTCGAACAAATTAAAAGTAGCTTCTATTCTTTGGAAAGAAGTTAGAAATTCAAAAAATGAAAAAATTTATTCAAAGAATCTTTTGACTGAATATGCCAGTAAAATAAAAGAGTATCACAATTAGATAATCCCAACGTGTTAACACCCAATGAGTAGTTAATCATGGATATTGGAAAGACAGAATATACTGTAGGTGAAATGGTATCAGCTATCTGGCGTTCAGGTGTAGTATAATGACTTTCATGACAAAAATTACCAAAGGATATATCATTACGCAAAATCTAGACGGCATAGATCATCTGGATTGTCTGTATCGCATTTCGCTCAAAGCCTTGATTTATAACGATGCTGGGCAGATTTTGGTCGTCAAGGAAATTGATCGGACGTATTGGGATTTGCCAGGTGGTGGCATGGATTTTGGCGAGACGATTGAGTCGTCACTGAAACGCGAGCTACTTGAAGAAGTTGGCTACAAGGGCGATTTGCGTTATCAACTTTTTGACGCGTCGGACGAGATGTATATTGAGCGGATTGATGCCAATCAAATCTGTTTTTATTGCCGCGTCTGGCCAGAGAATTTTGATTTTATACCGGGCGAAGAGGGTGATGAAGTGATGTTCGTTGATCCTGAGGAATTATTGCTTCAGAAAAGCGAAGTTGACGCGCCAGCTCGAGCGTATAGGGCGCATATGAAATGGCGGCAGCTGTATAGGAAATCGTGCGGTAAATATTGATTTGGTTTCGCTAATATTGCAATAAAATTATAATTTTGTTATAATGTTTGCATGGTAATCACTACGATTCAGAAGGTTATCAAGATTGGTTCGAGTCGCGGCGTAACGCTGCCGGCTAGGCAGCTACGGGCACTGGGTGTTCATGATGGTGACGAGATTGAGGTTACGATACGCAAGCGGACAGTGGCAGCCGATGGTGATAAAGTATTAAAGGTTGCAAATTCGCTCCTTGAGCGATACAAAGAGGACTTTTCTCACTTGGCGAAGCGCTAATGGTTAGTTTGACTCTCGAGCAGATTCTGCAGCTTCATGCGCTGGTGCTTATTAGGGATGGCGGCTCAGATGGTGTGCGTGATATTGGTCGGCTAGAATCCGTGGTGTCGGCGCAGCATCAGGTGGTATTTGGCGAGGAATTATACGCAACAGTATTTACCAAGGCAGCGGCATTGATGCGCGGGATTATTGGTGACCATCCATTTGTTGATGGCAATAAGCGGACGGCAATGCTCGCTGGACTGACTTTGCTGGAGGTGAAAGGGTATAATTTTACAGCACAGCGAGGTGAACTAGAAAATTTCGCTGTCCGTGTCGCGACAGATCAGCTTGATATTGATGCGATTGCTAATTGGCTGAAGTGTCATTCGCAGGTGTGTCAATAAATATATCTGGACTCGTCGGCTTGGACGCCGCTTCGATATTTGGGGTGCCCGCGCTTGGTATTTTACAGTCCATCATTTCTCCTGCTATAATAACCACATGCATATTATTCTTGGTGGGACGAGTGGACTTGGACTGGAGATGGCGCGGCAGCTCAGAAAAAGCGATAAACGCGTGTTGGTGCTGGGGAAGACGCATAATGCCCGAGAGCACGGCGAGGGCTTCCCGTTGGATGTGTATTATCCCGAGCAAGTAGCGGCAGCGCCGGCGCGGATTGAGCAGATTTTGGGCGGCGATGCTATTGAGCAATTTGTCTGGGCGGCGGGCTATGGCTGGCGCGGTAATTTCGAGGATCAGCCTGACGCGCGCTCCATGGCGGAGGTTAATTTCGCTGGTCCGTTGCCGCTGGTGCAGTGGGCCTGGTATAGGATGGCGCAGCAGCGGATACGCTCTACACTAACGGTAATCGGCTCGACCAGCAGTATCAAAGCTCGCGGGGACGAAGCGGTGTATGTAGCGACCAAGCACGCCCAGGCAGGGCTGGCCCGTAGCTTGGCCCTGCAGGCGGATGAGCAGCATTTACCGATTCGTGTAGCGCTGTTCTTGCCCGGGGCGATGAAAACGCCGTTTTGGCGGGGGAACCGACCGGATGATTATGCTTTTTTCAATGACCCGGCCAAGGTGGCTGAACATATACTGACCGCCGTTAACATGCAGCATCAGACGTTCCTCGAGTGGCCGCTACCAAAGGGCACGTTGGTCTAAGCTCGCTGAAGTGCTATAATGCGGGCATGACGTACGAAGTGGATAGAGAATATTTTGGAGTAAAAATTGTAGTAATCGGCGGCGGAACTGGTAGTTTCACGCTGCTGTCGGGTTTAAAAAAATATACCCATAGTATCACGGCGCTGGTCAATATGGTTGATGACGGTGGCTCGACGGGCATGCTGCGCGATGAGCTGGGTGTGTTGCCGGCGGGTGATGTGCGGCAATGCCTGGTGGCGCTGAGCAGTTCGCCAAAGGTGCGCGATCTGTTCAATTACCGGTTTGACGAGGGTAGCATGAAGGGGCATGCATTTGGTAATTTATTCATGGCGGCGCTGGAAAAGATGACGGGGAGCTTTTCGCAAGCGGTCGAGACAGCCAGCGAGGTGCTCGGCGTTAATGGGCGGGTATTTCCGATTACGCTGGACGATACCAAGTTATCGCTGAGGCTGCGTGATGGTATGGTCGTTGAGGGCGAGCATGCCATTGAGGTGACGAATATTCCAGGCGATGAGCGGCCGTGGCTGGAACTCAGCCCGCCAGCAACGATCAATCCACAGGCTCGGCGGGCGATTCTGGATGCTGACCTCGTGGTGGTAGCGCCAGGGTTATTGTACGGTAGTTTGGCGCCAGCGCTACTAGTGCGCGGTGTGACGCGGGCTTTGGCCGAGACCAAGGCCAAGAAGGTGTATGTCTGTAATCTGGTGACCAAGCCGACGCAGACCGACGGCTTTACGGTGGCGGACTTTGTCGATGAGATTGAGCGGTTTGCCGGGGTGAGCATGGACTATGTGCTGTATAACAATTATCGTCCGCCAAAGGAACTGCTTGATAAGTACGCGCACAATGGTGAGTATTTGGTGGAATGGGACGAGGCGGAGCTCAAGAAAAAGCATTACTACGCCTCGGGCAAGCACCTGATCGCTAATGGCATTCGTCAGCATAATAAAAAGGCCGATCCGCTGGCGGCGCTGCGTAGTCTGATCCGTCACGACAGCGATAAAATCGCGCGAGAACTAATGAGGATCTACTTTTCATGAGTTTGAAGTTAGTTCTTGATCTTGATCGCACCTTGTTTCGGACGAGTGAGTTGGACAAGGCAGAGTGGGGGCTGCTTGGGCGGCAGTTTGGCATTGACAGCGAGGCAGAGCTGGCGCGGCGGACTGACTTTCATGTGCGCACTGAGAAAGCATACTATTATGATTTCGCGGCGCATGTGCGGGCGGCGGGACTTGATGATGAGGAGGCGTTCTCGTTCTTGCTTCAGTCGGCACTGGCTGATGGGCGAATGGAATACGACGGAGTGGCTGAGGTGGTAGCCTGGGCCAGGCAGCGTGGAACGGTGCATGTCTTGACCTATGGGCCGGCGAATTACCAGCGGTTCAAGGCGGCGTTGTGTCCGTCGCTTGAAGGGGTAGAGATTATCACTACATTGCAGCCAAAAGGCGAGTATTTCCGCGAGCAGTGTCCGACTGGCGAGGTATGGATGGTTGATGATAAGCCAATTGGCGGTGATCTGCCTGATGGCGTGCGATTTATTCAAACAGCGGAATATAACGGCGTTACGGCGTCAGAACATCTAGCGTGGCCAGTAGCGACAGCATTGAGTCAAATTCCTGAGATAGTGGATGGGTATAAACTTTCCAATTGATCAACTGCCCGAGGTGCTTGATACGCCGAGTTTTGTATATTCAAGGCGGATGTTGAAGGAACGGGCTCAGCAGGCGCTAGCGTGCCAGGTGCCGTTCGGCTTGACGGTGCGTTACGCGGCCAAGGCAAATTCACATCCTGAGATTATACGACTGTTTGATGAGTTGGGGTTGCAGTTTGATGCCAGCTCAAGCTACGAGGCAGCGCTGCTGCTCAAGCAGGGAGTGAGTGGCCCAACGATCAGCCTCTCCAGCCAGCAGCCAGCGCACAACCTCAATGAACTGCTCCAGGCTGGCGTACGTTACGTGGCGACGTCGCTTCGTCAATTAGAGCTGGTTGCGGCGAGTCCATACTGCCCAAATACGGTCGGCCTGCGGCTCAATCCTGGCATAGGTTCGGGGCATAATAATCGGACGATGACCGGTGGGGTTAATTCCAGCTTTGGCTTGTGGCATGCCTATGCCGAGCAGGCAGTGGAGCTAGCGAGGCGTCACGACATAACGATTGATCGGCTGCATATTCACATTGGTTCGGGTGCTGATCCGCGGTTGTGGGGCGAGGCGATGGATGCGGCGCTGGCGCTTGTTGGGCGGCTGCCGGAGGTGACCACTCTGGATATTGGTGGCGGTTTTAAGGTACATCGGTTTGGTGATGAACAAGAGGCGGATTTGGCGGTCATTTGCGAGGTGTTTTCTCGGAAATTATCTCAGTTTGCTGAGGAAACTGGGCGGCGACTGCATCTAGAAATTGAGCCCGGAACCTGGCTGGTAGCACATGCTGGCGTGTTGGTTGCGGAGGTGGTGGATATCGTTGATACTGGTGCGGATGGTCACACATTTTTGCGCCTTAATACCGGTATGAATGACATCACGCGGCCAGGGATGTATGGCGCGCAGCACGAGATGATGGTACTCGCGGGTCGCGAGGAGCAGCGAGAATACATCGTGGTGGGGCACTGCTGTGAGACGGGCGATATCTTGACACCAGCGCCCAGCAACCCAGAGAATCTCGCATCGCGGCAGCTAGCCCGGGCGGAAATTGGCGATAAGCTAGTGATCTTTGACGCGGGGGCGTATTGCCAGAGTATGTCGCTGAAACAGTACAATGCGTATCCTGACGCCGGCACCTATTTTATTGACTAAATATACATCATCTGTTATAATAGCCCAGTTTGACAACGGACTGGATTATGAGTGAATTATATCCTTCATGCGATGAGCAACGAGAGCTGAGCGCACCGCAAAAATTTGAAGAAATGATCGACCTTGAGCGTCCATCCCTCGAGTTTCCTTTTCAGTCGGCACTTGAGGAGTATTTTAGGGGTGAAGGCGTGAAGGAACGAGAGGATTTGGCGGCGCATGCTGAGCGAACGATGAAGCTGGTGGAGGAGTTTGCCGGTTTGAAACTACCGCCCGAGGCGATTCATGCCGTGCTGCTGCATGACGTGGTTGACCGCTTTCATAACAGAGATAGCCAGAAGTGTACACCGGAACGTCGACAGGCTGCTGGCTTGGCTCTGGCCGATGTATTTACGAATCCTAAAACTGGGATGACGCGCGAGCAGGGTTCATATGTAGCGTCGCTACTAGCGGACTTTATTCTAGTAGAAGAGGTTTCTGGCCGGCACCGACTACAGGTGGCTAATACTATTCCTGAAAATATCAGAGAGATTATCACGGATCGTTACGAAGGTTCGGTACCGGCTGAAGCATGGCGGCAGATCGAGCCATTTGTTGATGTGGAGCAGGTGGCTGAGTTTTTGGATAAGACCAATATCGAGGCGGTGATCATCAAGGCCTGTGAGCTACTTGATAATATGTGCCATCCGTCATCATCACGTGAGTCTGCTAAATTACAGGATGTCTTGGAGGCGGAGTCATTCTATGCACCGCTGTGTGAAGTGATGGGCTTTGACGGGCTGGCGGCAAGCCTGCGTTCACAGGCGCATATCATTCGGCTGAAGGGGCAGGGTGAGCGTAAGCTCATTGAGGAGATCCGCGAGCAGTATGAGACAATTCGCCAGGTTGGTGTCCGCAATTTAGTTAATACAATTTTTGGTACTGAGAAAGTTAAGACCAAAGCAGTGGTCGGTCCGCGTAGCGAAGAATCATGCCCGAATCGGTCGATTCACATTGGAGATTTCTTAGCACAAAACGGTAAGGAAGTAGAGGGAAAATATCGCCTGAAAACCGTGGGGTCGTGGGCGGCCAAGGTGCATGAAGCGCGCCAGAACGACAAACCGGAGTATACGCCGATGGACGTGCTCGGCCTGACCGTTATATCAGATACGGTCAAGGATCAGGCACGTGATTTTGTGGCGTTTTTGCAGCAGCGAATTGATATGAACCCAGCGTTTCAGCTGAAAAAGGCCAATAGCAAATCCAGTGCAATATATGTGCAGGGTACGGTTGATTATGTTAATGCCGTGCGCTGGGAAATGTGGCAACACGGGTTTGATATAGGACGCTGCGAGTTTGCCATTCAAGATGATGAAAGTGTAAAGCAGCGTGGCCAGAAATATCAGGTTTCTAAAGTGACCTTCCTGATGGATCATCCAGAGCTAGACAAGGGCGTACCGGTCGAAGTGCAGTTTGTCACCAAGGCCGAGCGGCAGCGCTCACGAACGGGGGAAGTGGCGCACATTATTTATAAATATATTCGTCAGTTAGAGCGGCAACACCCAGTCTCTGATGAAGATAAGCATTCCATTGCTCAAACGATGTCTCAGCTGCTCAAGCAGATCCATCAGCGGCGCGACTACGCTAGCCATGATCTCATGGTAAACGAGCGTTCAGCTCCAGCGCGTGATGCATTTTTAGAGGATTTGTGGCACTTTCTGCAGCATGAACTCGCCTAGGTTCGGCAAACTATGTATAATCAGGGTATGACAATTTACTACACTGACGGTTCGGCTAGTCCCAATCCTGGCCCGGGTGGCTTTGCGGTGATTCGTGATCTTCAGCCGTGGATTTTGGGTTCAGAGGACGGCGAGACGACTAACATCCGTATGGAGGGCAAGGCGCTGATTGCGGCGCTTCAGGATGCGGACGACGCGCCATGTGTGATTTATACTGACAGTGAATTTTGGATCAATGTGGTGACCAAGTGGGCGCCGGGTTGGCAGCAGCGCGGCTGGACAAAGAAGAGCGGTGAGATTAAAAATCTGGATATCGTACAGGAATTATACGAGTTATATGTGCAGTCGCAGGCGGAGCTCCGCTGGGTGCGTGGTCATGAGGGCGACGAAGGGAATGAGCTGGCGGATGAGTGGGCCAATCGGGCGCGGCTGGGCGAGCGGCTATAATTGACAATAATATAAAAATATGGTAGTATCAACACATGTTCTACAAAGATAAAATGCCGCAGCATGTTCAATTTGATTTAACAACTTTCTTTGAGTTCCCCGAGCTGCCCTCAATGGCGAGAATTGGTGTGATAACTGCAATGAAGTGTGAGGATGATATTTTGTGTGTCAGGGGGGCGTGAGCGATGGCGGCCTTCATGACACATTAGCAGCTAAAGTTGGTCCAACTAAAAATAAGCTCATGCAATTGCCGCCTGAAATGTATTCAGAGACGGGTACAGTATCGGGGTGGAATGCACCGGAAGTAAGGGACGGATTTGGCTTGGTTGTTGGTCAGATTGATGGAACTGAGCGATTAGAGTCAACTTTTGGGCGCCAAGAGACAGACCGGTGCTTGGAAATGGCCGCGTTAGCGCTCGGCATTCTATTGACAGAGAGTCCGGAAAAATTGGAGCGTTTTAATAATCCACACGAATTAGTGTTTGGATCTAAGTTACTGGCGCAGGCGCGACGTAAAATTGGTAACCGAATTTTTGGATAAGCATCAATCTAGCTACTTAGGTCAAAAATTGCTATAATTACCCCCATGGAAGAAGTGAGGGAAACGACTGATATTTTTTTGTGGGCGAATCAAACTGATGCGAAAAAGAACGATTTACAGATAGAGCTGTTCTTATTTAATAAAAATTACACGCCGCATTTTATGCCTTTGAAGGGTGATGTCGAGCAGCAGCTTCGGCCGCTATTTTTGTTTGATTATATCAATCACGTTAATTTGGGGGCGGGTACTGGCCTCAGTGTGCGGGATTATGAGCTGAGCGAAGCGGAAGACAACGTGCTATTGAGAACCGACCTAGAGAAGGTTGGGCGAGCTGAAACGTTGATTCATTTGATTGAGCATGAGCGTGGCGACATCATGGAGTTTTCAGAGACCGAGCATGAGTTTAAGCGAATGAAAGGGCTGATCGCGCGGTTTACTGACCCGAATGATCCAGAAAAAATATTTTACACGGCTAAATTAATTCAGCAGGGACAGACGCTGAAAAGTGCACTGGCGTGGGAGTTTTCTGACGGCAAGTTTGGTGCGTTTAAGGCGGAAGTCGGTTTTAAGGTGCCAGATGATAACCAGGTGCTGATCATCGGTCAGGATATTTTTGCCTTCAATCCTTCGAAATTTGAGCGGATGTTTGGCTATGAGTACAAGAAGCAGGTGA
Source organism: Candidatus Saccharibacteria bacterium oral taxon 488 (assembly GCA_013099015.1). Taxonomy (NCBI): domain Bacteria; phylum Candidatus Saccharimonadota; species Candidatus Saccharibacteria bacterium oral taxon 488. The sequence goes on from CP039998.1 coordinate 256,257, forward strand.
TTGCCGATAAGAAAGTGGCGGAAATTGAAAAGCAATATAAGCTGAGTTTTCCTGAAGGGCTGGACCTGAATGCACTGGTCAAGGAGCGCAAAAAGACCATCAATAAGTTGCAAAAATTGGAGATCGGCGAGGTCAAACAAGAGCAGGTGCTGGACTATGCTGATGAGATGCAGCTGGAGCTAATGAGCGATGATAACGGCGCGATTATCATTATGGACGGCAATGACCTCGACATGTTTGTGAACTTGATCAATGAGGATTACATTGAGAGTAAAATTACTGGCAAGCGCTACGAGATTAAGTCAAAAAAACTGCTGGGCGAGCCAGAGGGCGAACCGCCGCGAGGTTAAGCATGGATCAGGAATTAGCGCTGGCGATTTTAATGAGCGGTCGGTCGGCGCTGCTGACGGGTGCGGCTGGGACGGGCAAAACGCACCTGCTGAATACTTTTATTGCACAGGCGCGTGACCAGGGTAAAAAGGTGTCGGTAACAGCGACGACGGGCTTGGCGGCGACGCATCTGGGCGGCAATACGATTCACAGTTGGAGTGGTATTGGCGTTAGCGATCACCTCCCGAACAACTTTTTTGATCGGCTGTCAAAAACGCGGCGTGAGGTGATTACCAAGACCGATGTACTGGTGATTGACGAGATTTCCATGCTGCATGATTTTCGGCTGGATATGGTCGATCGGGTGCTGCGTGGTGTCCGGGAAAACGACCAGCCGTTTGGCGGCGTGCAGCTAGTGATGAGCGGTGATTTTTTCCAATTACCGCCGATTAATCGTCCGGGTGGGCAGGGCGGCGGCTTCGTGGTGTATTCGGAAGCATGGCAGGAGTTACAGCCGGCGGTGCTATATCTGGAGCGGCAGTATCGGCAGAGTGACGAGCAGCTGCTGGAGATTTTGACAGCGCTGAGAAATGACGATATTAGGCGGCATCATGCCGAGACGCTGCTGGCGCGGACGGAGGTCGAGCTGCCTGACGGTGATATCACCGAGCTACATACCGTCAATGTTGATGTTGACGCCATCAACAGCCAGAAGCTGGCGGAGCTGGCGGGCGAGGAGCGAGCGTATCAGCAGACAACGATGGGTTCAAAGGTGTATGTCGAGAGTCTGCAGCGGTCAGTGCTGGCGCCGAGCGAACTCGTGTTGAAATTGGGTGCGTTGGTGATGGCCGTGAAAAATTCGCCGCAGAAATTGTACGCCAATGGTAGCATCGGCACGGTGGTGGATTTTGAGCCGCTGACGGACTATCCGATAGTGGAGTTTCGTAGTGGACAGCAGGTAACCATGGTACCGGATGTGTGGGAGCTGCGTGACGGTGAGCGTAAGCGGGCGAGTATTTCCCAGGTGCCACTGCGCCTGGCGTGGGCTGTCACGGTGCATAAAAGCCAGGGCATGACACTGGACGCGGCAAAAATTGACCTGAGAAAGGCCTTTGTCGAAGGTATGGGCTACGTGGCGCTGAGTCGGGTGCGTGATCTTGATAATCTGTATCTCTATGGCATTAACCGCAAGGCGCTGGCGGTCTCGCCTGATGCACTGGCGATTGACGAGGTGTTGCAGCAGGCAAGTAGTGAAGCAGCCAAGCACTATCGTCCAATGCTGGAGGAAATGAAGCGAAAGCAGTCAGCGCCGAAAAAATCTGCCAAATCCGGCAGCTGGCAGCAAAAAATTACCAAAATGCGCGAAACCTATCCCAAAGCCTATATGCCGTGGGAAAAAGCCGACGACGACATCCTCAAGCAGGAGTTCTTGCAAGGTGCAACCATCCAGCAGCTTAGCCAAAAGCTCGGCCGCCACGAAGGCTCGATTAGGATGCGGCTGCAGAAACATTTTGGGGAGGATGTGGTGCAGTGACGCTTGGCTGGCAGTTTGGCCAATAACTTGGTATAATATATTTTGATGACAACGAAGCAATCTGAACGCATCGTGTTTCCGAAGAAGTTTTTATGGGGTGCAGCGACGTCGGCACATCAGGTCGAGGGTGGTCTGGTGAATCAGTGGACGACGTGGGAGCTTGAACATGCCAAGCGGCTGTCCGTGCAGGCACCGCATCAATTTGGTGATATTGACAGCTGGCCGCGCATCAAAAAAGAGGCGATCAGGCCTGACAACTACGTATCGGGGCGGGGCGTCGATCATTACCATCGCTATGAGGAAGATTTCGCGATTCTCAAGAGCCTCAACATGAATGCCTTTCGATTCTGTATTGAATGGGCACGAATTGAGCCGCAAGAGGGCGCGTGGGATGCAGCGGCGATTGCTCACTATCGGACGTATCTGCGGACGTTGAAGAAAATGGGTATTACGCCGGTGGTGACGCTGTTTCACTTTACGCTGCCGGAATGGTTTATGGCCAAGGGCGGTTTTGAAAAGCGGCGCAATATCAAATATTTTGTGTATTATGTTGAAAAAGTCTTGAGCGAGCTGGGGCGCGACATCGAGTGGATCGTGACGATTAACGAGCCGACCGTGTACGCTGGCGAGAGTTATCTCGAAGGGCATTGGCCGCCGAATAAAACTCGCAAGCGTGACTTACTGCGCGTGTTATGCAACCTCGTTACGGCGCATAAAAAAGTGTACAAATTGACGCGTGCTCGCAAAAAGTGGAAAGTATCGATGGCGCATCATCTGATCTATTGTTATCCTGGCGATGACGCGATTCTCAGTCGTGCTAGTGCGCGGGTGGCACATTATTTCCTGAACACATGGGTGCTGCGTCGAGTGCGGCGGCACAGTGATTTCTTGGCGATCAATTATTACTTTGCCCGGCGGATTTATGGCTATCGGGCACATGACCCGTATCTGAAGGTCAGCGATCTCGGCTGGGATATGCAGCCGGATAAATTGCAGTATTTACTGGAGGACGTGGCCGAACGCTATCGACTGCCGATTATGATTACCGAGAATGGGCTGGCGGATGGCACTGATAGTCAGCGGCAGTGGTGGCTGACCGAGACGATCAAGGCGATGCACGAGGCGCTAAAGCGCGATATTAAGCTGATCGGTTATTTACACTGGAGCCTGCTTGATAATTTTGAATGGGACAAGGGATACTGGCCAAAGTTTGGTCTGGTGGCAGTCGATCGGCAGACCATGGCCCGGACCGTGCGGCCAAGCGCACGCTGGTTTGCGGCGGTGATCAAGAAGCTGCGAAAATAGTGACCAGCTTCGCATAACCCTAGATTCGAATGTAAAGCGACATGCTAGAGAAAGTAGCGCTCCGCCGTTATACCACACCACTAGACTTTTCCACAGAATCGTGGAAAAGTTTTTATTTGGTAGGGAAATGGGTAGAAAGTGGGTAAAAAGGCTTGCATGTGGGTAGTTGTGGGTAGTATAGTGGAGTCAGTGGAACGAAAGTTGATGGAAATCACCAACCAAAACAAACATCCACTACGAAAAACCAACTAATCTACCACGGAGGAAGGGCGACGTGCAGACAGATTACTTTGAGCGAAAGTTGGACGACAAGCGGCGCTTGACGATCCCGGCCGAGCTCAGGGCAGAGTTTGCATCCGGCGTCGTGTTGACTCGCGGGTTTGGCAACTATCTTCACTTGTATCCACAGCAAGTCTGGGATCGGGAAGTGGAGGGCGCGCTGACCGGAAGTATTCTGGATGAGCGCGTGGCCGACCTGAACGTCAAGTTTCGCCGCGGTAAAACCGCCTCGGCGCTCGACCAGAAACAGGGGCGAGTGACGATTGAACAGCATCTACTCGACTATGCTGGTATTGACCGGGAAGTCGTGGCGGTGCGGGCGGGCGCGTATTTTCGGCTGATGGCGGCTGAGAATGCGGATTGATTAGCCGGGGTCAGTACTTTAACAATTTGGAAACCTCTCGAGATCAACTATCTGGGTATTTGAAGATGGCAGGTGGCAATTTGCTCCACGATAAAAACGGCAACGTTCTTTCCTCAAAACACCTCCCAAAAAACTCCACCTCACACATAAGTCTCTTTTGGAAACTATGGTTGTCACTGACAATCATCACATTTCCACTCTTAGACAACAAAAACAAACAAAACACAAATACAAAACAGCCAGAATTAAATATCCAGTTAGGTGATCTCGAGCATTGCTATACGTTGTGGTGTCAGCCGCGGCGATTTGTCGAGATTTACTCCTCTTTACGCGCCAGGCGACTCAAGGTCGCTTGGGCTGCAATCGCTGTACGGAGATAAATCTCGAAAATCTTGCACCTGACTGCTACAATAAAGCAATGATGAGTATTAAAGAACATCCACCACAGTCGGAGACGCTTCGAGTGAGCGAACCGATTCATGTTCCCGTGCTCCTGGAGGTGACCTTGGATAGGTTGCGGCCAGCCAGAGGCGAGAGGTATCTCGACCTGACGGCTGGCTACGGCGGCCACGCTAGGGAATTCTTACAGAGGACGGATAATTACTTGGGCGCAGTGCTGGTTGACCGCGATGATAACGCGATTAACACGCTGGGCGATTTGGCTGAAAAAGGCGCCACGCTAATTCACAAGGATTTTGTGAGCGCAGCGCAGGATTTGGTCAAGCAGGGACGTACATTTGACGTGATTTTGGCTGATTTGGGGGTGTCGTCACCGCAGCTTGACAGAGCAGAGAGAGGTTTTTCGTTTCGGTTTGACGGGCCGCTGGATATGCGGATGGATAATCGGACGGAAACTACAGCAGCGGATATTGTCAATTCGTATTCGGTTGATAAGTTGACGCGGCTGATAACTCGTTACGGCGAGGAAAGTCCCGGGCGGGCTAGGCGGATTACGCAAGCAATCGCCAAAGCACGGCTGATTCGGGGAACGACCGAGCTGGCTGATCTGATCAAGCACACTGTCGGTCGTGGCGGGATGAAACATCATCCGGCGACTCGCACCTTTCAGGCACTGCGCATTGAAGTCAATCACGAACTTCGGCTGGTTGAAGAATTATTGCCGCTACTGCCACGCCTCCTTAACCGGGGCGGGCGAGTCGGAATAATTAGTTTTCATAGCTTGGAGGATCGATTGGTCAAGCGATATTTCTGGGAGCAAGCGTCTGCTGGCTACGAGGCCGAGCTGATAATCCCAGAGAAAAAACCGGTGTCTGGAACAGAAGATGCTCACAATCCGCGCAGTCGAAGCGCTCAGTTTCGCTACGCCGTGAAAAAATAAAACAAAAAAGGAGGGCGACACCATGCCAATCCACATCAAAGTACAATTCCAGGACGCAGAAGTAGCTGAGACCGTTGCGGTACGCCGCGACTAAGTAAGCTCGCTTGATAGTTTTCCCGGAAAAAGTATGCAAGCTCGGTGGCTCGCTCTTTCGCGATAAGGGCGGGCCGACCGGCTGTACTTCCCGTGTCGTTATGATGCGCCACCAAAAGCATTAAACCGTAACAAATTAAACACACACAGAAATTATTTATGCACACACGCTCATCCACCACATTTACTCCGCGTCGTCCTGGGCCGCAGCTTCGCCGTAACCAGAACGCCACCCGTTTTCGATCACAGACCAAGCTCGGGCCAGTGGCACATACGGTGCTGGTGGCGCTGATGATTATGGTGCTGGGGCTGGTGTACTTGACGCAGGCGACCAAGACGACGGCCTATGGCTACGAGGCGGAGGGGCTGGACTCACAGCTGAATGAGCTGGCGACGAAAAAGTCAGAGCTAGAGGTGCAGAATGCACGGCTGACGGCGCTCGAAAAGGTCAAGCACAGCAACGTCGCCTCAGCGATGAAAACACCGACACAGACGAACTACGCTCGCTAGCCTAGGGGTAAAAGTGGTACAATAGGACAAGCGGTATGAAACGTCACTTAACGCAATCTCGAACCGGCGTACTCGCTATCATTCTTTTGGGGATGATGGCGATTTTTGTGATGCGACTGTTTTATTTACAGATCATTAAACACAGCGAATACGTGTCGCTGGCTCAGGCCAGTCAGCAGCGGCACTTCGTCATTCCGGCCGAGCGGGGCAAGCTATATATGATGGATGGCGGCGCGCCCGCTCCCGTGGTGCTCAACCAGACGGTCTATACGGTTATCGCTGATCCGCAGACGGTCAAGCAGGAGCAGCGCCAGCAGATTATCGCGGCGCTACAGGAAATTGCCGGTGGCGAGGTGGTGAGCGACGCAGCCAAGCGACTGGAGCGCACTACCTCTCGCTACGAAGTGCTGGCGCGTAACATCACGCGCACCCAGGCCGAGAAGTTAAAGGCCAAGGATTTTGTCGGTATCTTGTATCAAAAGGGGTCGATTCGCAACTATCCGGAGGGGCAACTGGCGGCGCAGGTGCTGGGCTTCGTCAATGCCGAGGGCAAGGGTCAGTACGGGGTTGAAGGGGCGCTGAATGATAGGCTGAAGGGTCGTGATGGCCTACTCAAAACAGTGGCGGACGTGCGTAATGTGCCGCTGACGCTGAGTAAAGACAATGTGCGTGTCGAGGCGAAGTCGGGCGAGAATGTGGCGTTGTCGATTGATCGCAATGTGCAGAGTCACGCCGAAGAAGCGCTCAAACGAGGGATCGACAAGGCCGGCGCGACCGAGGGCAGCGTGATGGTAATGAATCCGAATAATGGGCAGGTGCTAGCGATGGCTAATTATCCGACGTATAATCCGGCCGAGTACGCCAAGCAAAAAGACGCAGCAGTGTTTAGTAACGCGACGACAATGCTGCCGTTTGAGCCGGGCTCCATTGTCAAGACGTTCAGTATGGCGACGGGGATTGATAAGGGTGTGGTGACGCCGCAGTCAACGTACTCAAACACTGATTGTACTGAGGTGGGGGATCGGAAAATTTGTAATGCATTGAGGGGGCTTAGCGGCACGACGAGTATGCAGAGTGCGTTTAATAATTCGCTCAACGTCGGCATGATCACGATTGCGCGGCGGCTGGGCGATGGATCGACGATCACCCCGGGTGCGCGGCAGACGCTGTATGAGTATTATCACGACAAATTTGGGTTCGGTGAGGCGACGGGGATTGAGCTAGCGGAGGCGCCGGGGCTACTCTATACGCCGAATCGGCCGGGGGCGGAGGTGAATTACGCGAATATTACGTTTGGGCAGGGTATGAATGCGACGATGGTGCAGGCAGCCAGTGCGTTTTGTTCGGTGGTGAATGGCGGGCAGTATTTTCGACCGACGGTGGTAGCTGGAACGGTGGATGCGAATGGCGGTTTGAGGCCTTCGGCTGCTTCACTGCTGCGCAGGACTATTTCTGAGCAGTCATCAGCCACGATGCGCGGCATGCTGTCAACAGCGCGGGCGGTTCTCAATCAGCGTATGCCCGATAAAGATAAGCCCGGCTATGATGTCGGCGGCAAGACCGGCACCTCAGAGACGCTGATCAATGGTAGCTATACCATGGACGAAACGGTAGCGACGTATATTGGCTATGGTGGCGCAAATCGCCCCGAGTATGTCATAATGGTACGCGTGGCGGCGCCTGGCAAGCGCAAGAACTTACAGGGTAACATTCACGCTGCACCAATTTTTACTGATGTCTCCAATTGGATGATTGATTATATGAAATTAGCACCGAAGGGATAGCCATGGCAACTGCTTTACAAACAATGACCAACGAATTAACGCACGTATTTTTGCTCAGTGTCGGGGCGTTCTTACTGGCGATGTTTCTGACGCCAATTTATACGTTTTTTGCCTATCGATATCGGTTTTGGAAGCGGCAGCGCTCGGAGAGTACCGACGGCAAAGAGTTGAAGGTTTTTGCTAAATTCCAAGCGGCAAAATTGCGGCGAAATATTCCAACGATGGCTGGAGTTATCGGTGTTATTTCGATTTTTGTGGTGACGTTCTCTTGTAATTTAGATCGAGCGCAGACATGGCTGCCACTAGCGGCGTTGATCGGCGGTGCCGCGGTTGGGCTCATTGATGACATTATTAATCTACGCGGGCTGGGCGGTGGTGCGGCCGGCTTACGCAGTCCGGTGAAATTTGCGCTGATTATGCTTATCGGTATCGTCCTTGGCTGGTTTTTCTATACTAAGCTCGGTGTGGCAAGTTTTCACGTGCCGTTCATGGGCGACGTGGCGATTGGATGGCTGATCATCCCGCTGTTTGCCTTTGCGGTGGTGGCGACTGGCAATGCGGTTAATATTTCTGATGGCATGGATGGTTTGGCCGGTGGGCTGTTGGGGATTAGCTTTGGGGCCTTCGGGGTGATTGCCTTGCTGCAGCAACAGGTGCTGCTAGCGGGATTTTGCTTCACGGTAGTTGGTGTGCTGCTGAGTTATCTCTGGTTTAATATCTATCCAGCACGGTTTTTCATGGGCGATGTTGGTAGTTTTGCTTACGGGGTAAGTTTGGGGGTGGTGGCAATGCTGACTAATTCATTGCTGCTGCTGCCGGTGATTGGGTTGTTGTTTGTGATCGAGGCGGGTTCGAGCTTGATCCAGATTGTGAGCAAGAAACTCTTTAAGCGCAAAATTTTCTTGTCAGCGCCAATCCATCATCACCTAGAGGCCAGCGGCTGGCCGGAGACCAAGGTGACGATGCGGTTTTGGGTGATTGGCTGCGTGATGGCGTTTATCGGCGTGATGCTGGCGCTGGCGGGGGGTCATATTGCGTAACCGCACTGCCACCTCAACCGCCAAGGCGGTGCGTCGACACCGGCCGATGTATCAGATCGTGCTGTACATGGGGTTGTTACTGATGCTCGGGTTGGTGGTGATGTATGCGCTGGGGCCGCAGCGGGCGAATGTGTTAAATCATACGCACGGCGCGAATTATAGCGACACTTTCTTTTTCAATAAGCAGCTGGCCAGCGTCATTACCGCTGTGGTGGCGTTTGGTGTGGCGGCGATATTGCCGTATCGGTGGTTGACCGAGGCGTGGGCCAAGCGACTGTTTCTGGCGGGCTTGGCGGCGTGTTTCTTGTTGGTGGTTTGCGGGGCACTGCTGCATCTGCCATTTGCATCGGACACCAACGGCGCGTACCGCTGGTTTTATCTGGGTGGACTGGGTAGTTTTCAGCCGGCGGAGTTATTGAAATTTGGCTTGCTACTGTTTGTGGCTGGGTTTTTGGCCAAGCGGGTGCGCCAAGGCAAACTCAACGATGTCAACGAGACGCTGATCCCACTTGGTATTATTATGGCGGTGTCAATGTTTGTGGTGGTGGTGCTGCAGAAAGATTTAGGAACGGGTGTGTCGCTCGTAGCGCTGGTACTGTCGGTGTTAGCGGTGTCGGGGATGGACGCTCGGCTACTGCGACGCATCGTGCTGGTGATCGCGGCTGCGGCGTTGGTGCTGACGTTCTCATCGCCGCACCGCATTGAGCGCGTGATGACCTTTATTCAGGGTGATACGCATCAATCAGCCAGCCGGGATGAAAATAATTATCACATCCAGCAGGCCCGCATCGCCATCGGTTCGGGCGGCCTATTGGGTCTCGGCATTGGTAAAAGTGTGCAGGCGACAGGTTATCTGCCGGAGGCGATTAACGACTCAATTTTTGCAGTGATGGGCGAGACATTTGGTTTCGTCGGTCTGTTGGTTATCTTGGCACTGTTTTCGGCGTTGCTGCTGAGCCTGCTTAAGGTGACGTCGCGGCTGGCTGATATACATCTACGGCTGGTGGTTGCGGGCGTGTTTGGCTGGGTGGCGTCGCATGTGCTGATGAATATCGGCTCGATGACGGGGATTATTCCGATGACTGGCATCTCGCTGCCGCTGCTCAGCTATGGCGGCACCAGCATGTTATTTATCGCAGCGGCGCTGGGTCTGGCATTTCAACTGTCAGCCTACACGGCGCACAAACCATTAATGGAAGGAGAGGGAAGTGGCAAAGATCTTGGCGGTCGGCGGCGGCTCGGGCGGACACGTTACGCCAGTCGTGGCAGTGTGTAAGGAGTTGCGCTCATCGGGTGATCACGAATTGCGGTTTTGGTGTGATCGGAAGTTTGGCGCTAGCGCTCGCGGTATTTTTGGTAAATTTGACGAGACGGTCCCGGTTGAGCTGATTATTGCTGGCAAGATCCGCCGCTACCATGGTAAAAGCATGACGTTTCATCTTCGACCGTCAATTTTACTACCGAATCTGCGCGATATCTTTTTGGTGGGGGTTGGGTTTATTCAGAGCTTTTGTAAGTTGCTCAGATGGCGGCCGGATGTGATTTTTATCAAGGGCGGCTACGTGTGCCTGCCGGTTGGCTATGCAGCGCGGCTGCTGAAAATTCCGCTGGTGCTACATGATTCGGATGCGCATCCGGGACTGACCAATCGACTACTGGCGCCATTTGCTGCCAAGATCGGCACCGGGGCGCCGCTGGAGCACTATAATTATCCTGATGTCAAGGCAGAGTATGTCGGCATCCCAGTGGCTGAGGAATTTCGACCATACAGCGCGGCTGAGCGGCGGCAGCTAAAGGTGAAGTTTGGCTTTGATCCGGCGCGGCCACTGGTGGTGGTGACTGGCGGTGGACTGGGAGCGGCGCGCCTCAACGAAGCGGTGGTAGCCACGCGCGAGCAGCTGCTGGCTGAGGCGTCGGTGTTCTTGATCTCTGGTAAGCATCAGTTTGACGAGCTGAAGGAGCGTGTTGATAGCCGGGCGGGCTGGCGACTAGAAGCGTTTGTTAATCATGGTATGGCCGAAGTATTGGCGGCAGCGGATGTGGTGGTGGCGCGGGCTGGTGCGACGACGCTACTGGAGCTGGCGGCGCTGCATAAGCCAGCGGTGATCGTGCCGAATGGTATGTTGACGGCTGGGCATCAGCTCAAGAATGCCAAGGTGTATCAGGACGCGCTGGCGGCAGTGATCATTGAGGAATCAACGCTAGAACAGACGCCAGAGGTGCTGAGCAAGAAGGTCATTGGCCTCGTCAAGTCACCGCGGATCTTGGCCGGCCTCGGGCGAAACATCGGTACATTTGCCAAGCCCAACGCCGCCAAAGACATGGCAGCGATGCTCCTCACCGTCATTCGTCGACAGGGGAGACGTCGGTGAAATTACCCTTTTCTCGGGCAAAATCTACGCCGACCACACGCCGCGAAATTGCGGCTCGTCGTCAAGCAGCGCTAATTAACGAGGATAGTTCATTCGAGACAGCCTATCGCCGTAATCGCAATCTCAACACCCGCCACACTGCCTCGCCGGTCGAGACCTCAGAGCGCACGGTTCAGCATGCGAAATCTCGACGTCGCCAGATGCGGTGGATCGTCCTATTGAGTAGTGTACTGGTGATTATTATCGCCGCCCTACTTGCGTGGCAATGTACCGTCACGGTATCAGTGCAAACGCCAGATGCGGCGAGCGCCAAAGAGGCCGATCGCTACCACCGCCTCATTGATGAATATCTCAGTGCACGTCCGGTCGAGCGATTCTTGTTTGTACTGAATCACCAGTCGCTGGCTAGTTTTTTCCTCGAGAAAGCCCCGGAGGTCAAGACGGTTCGCCTCGAGGCCGATCAGCTCGTCAGGCCGCGCCTCAAACTTACCTTTCGCCAGCCAGTCGTCCAGTGGACTTCTGGTGATAAAAGCTATTTTGTTGACGATGCAGGCGTGACATTCTCGACCACCTACGCGAGCTCGCCGTCAGTCATCGTCAAAGACCAGAGCGGTGTGCCGACTGCCGCCGGCCAGGAGGTTATCAATCGCCATTTCCTTAGCTTTCTTGGTCAAGCTGTCGCCGGCTTTCGTGAGCACCAGCTAGAGGTTACGGAAATTATCCTGCCGCAAAACACCGTCCGCCAGGCGCTTCTGTCAATCAAGGGCCGTCCATATAGCATTAAAATGACCACCGACAGGGAGGCGGCAGCGCAGGTAGCGCAAGCGGTCAAGGCCATGGCGTTCTTCCAGAGTAGTGGCGCGGCTCCTGCATATATCGATGTGCGCGTCAATCAGCGAGTGTTTTATAAGTAGCGGGCAGGGGTGAATTACTCGTTCGCGCGGGTTGTAGGTCGAGCCACCAATAGGGTAGAGACGGAGCCCATTACTCCGCTAGTTCGCTTTTTGTTCGTTTATCAGAGGATTAAGAAAAACATAGTTATAATATCAAAATAGCAAAAAATCAAATAAGGTGCTTGTGGAAAAATAGAGCAGGGGAATAAAATAGGAAAAAAGTCAAATATTTGTAGGCTTAACCAGCGGGATGCTGTGTTTGTCGTGCATGGTCTCGTATAAGCGCATATGCCCATGCTGGGTGGTGCCTTGTGATGTGGAAAAGTCTACGAGTTACGCCTAGATTGTAACAACGTTTAGTTTGGTAAGGCCTAGCTCGCGATATTTATTTGAGAGACGGAGGCGACGCTGGCGCTGGAGGCATCCCAAACTCCCCCGGCTGAAAGTCGAAAGTGATTAGTGTGGCCCGTTCTGTTTATGGTAGCTTGAACGTATCCTGGTATTAGCACTCACCGTAGTGCGGTGAAAACCCGGAGGAGATCCCCCGCCGCAAGAGGTGTTAGGCGAAAAAGTTATCAATGGTATATTAAGTGTGGATATTTGAAGTCTAGCGTATCGAAATAACTATAATACGTAAAAGCTACCTTGTGCGACATTAAATTATCTACGGAAAGACGCATGCTCTATCGTCTCTTCGCGATAATATTTTTTGTTTTGTATGTAATGCTAGCCTAGCTTTGACTGCCCTTTACTGGATGCCCCGTGCTGTTACCGTGATTGACGGATAAATCTACCGAATGCGGTTTTGCGGAATTTATTGAAAACTTTGTTTTACTTACCTCGGCGTTTTATGTTTTATGGTGATTGAACGCTTCTGTCTTTATTCTCATTTATTGCCAGTAATTAACTGTATTCCTAATAATTATTATAATAAAGTCTGTGCATGCTTATACATGAGTCTTGGGGCGGAAAGCTCAATATGACAAGTTCGCTTTTTGTTCTATCATTTTCAAGCATTGATTTTTGAATGACAAGGGTAGAGTTTTTTCATTTGATAGTTTCGCTATTCCACTAGCCTGCCTTAAATTGCAGCAGGAGTAGGAGTATACTTGTGCTGCTCATAATTGAGCTAACAAAGAGCAACTGCGCTTTTGGTGGTCAAGGCGATTTATGAGTGGCCATCGTCAAGCTCTATGACAATGGGCGGCTCTACGTCATTTGCTAGCTAGGGGCGGGATCACTGGAAACCAAGTTACGTTTAATGTATTTTATGATATATTTATAGGTGAGTTCCCGATGGATTACTAATAGGACTTGTGTCTGTAAGCAGATTCTAGATTGCTAACGCCCCGCAAGTCGTCGTCCATCAGGGGTGTACCAAGCAATAACGGGACAAATGAGTTCCCTGCTATGTTGAATTGACAGGAGATATCAGTGGTCAGAAAAAATTTTAAACAAACAGATAAGGAAAATAAGAGTAAGCCCGCTGTTAAAAAGCATAAGCGTGGCTGGCTTATCTTTGGCGGAGTTGTCGTTACCCTTGCCGTTATAGGACATATCAGCAATGCAGTGGAACAATCTCGCCTCGAGAAGGACAATGTTCCTATCATTATTTCCAATGTGGATGAAAACATTAAACTTGATTATCATACGAATAAGCGTGAGATATCCGCTAAAATATCGGGCATTAGTTCGTTTGCTGAAGTAAAAATATCGGAAAATAAGATTGAGGTTCATGATCACAAAGACGCAGCTGGTAGTGTCAAGTATGAGATTAAAGACATCAAAGAGGGTGATAGCGATATTTCTATCTCTATTGTTGATGGTAAGCGTCGCGGCGATAAGACCATTAAGATTCATCGTCAGACAAAAGCTGATTATGACAAACAAGAGCTAGAAAAAGCTCTCAAGCGCGCCGAGGAATCAGTCAAAAAAGCCGAAGAACAATCGAGTGATGAAAATATATCTCGCGCCAAGTCAGATATTGGTAAATTACCAGACGGCAAACGTACGCCATTCTCTGAACGTATTGCCAAATTAGAAAAAGCCAAGCAGGAAGAAAAAGAACGCGCCGAGAAGGCCAAGAGAGACGCTGAGGAGAAGAAAAAGCAAGAAGAGGCAGCGGTTGCCGTAGCTAAAGCTCGGCAGCGACAGCAGCAAGCGCGACCGCAGCCTGCACCTCGTCAAGCTATCCCTACTCCTGCCGCTCCGCAGCCAGCTCCGGCAGAAATTCATTTCCGTAATTGCAAAGAGGCACGCGCCGCTGGTTATAGCCACATGCGCCGGGGTGAGCCTGGATATGCACCGCACCTTGATAGAGACGGCGACGGCATAGCTTGCGATAAGCATAAATAGCGTATTTTAGTGCCAAAATAATAACCAAGCCAGCTTTTAATTTGGCTTAGTTATTAGTTATTTGTGTAGTTTTTATGCTGTCTTTGGGGCTGTTTTACCGTGTAGAAGTTTTCTATTTTTGTCGAGAGGCTTAATTATTATATATCATGCAGCACTCTTCTTCCGTCGTCGTCGGCGTTTCTTTGGTGTGGTGGTGTCGGTGGCTGCTGATTCAAATGCGCTGTTGCCGCGGATTTGCAAGATGACTTCGCCACTGTCTGTGACGGGTGCGACGGGTTCAGGTTGTGGTGCGGGGTGTTGGGTGTTAGTGGCCGTGGTTCCCTGCACCGGTTGACTAGTGGCTGCCTGAACGGGCTGGGCTAGTGCAGCTGCGGCGACGGCTTGTGGGCGCGGCTGGGTGGGCTGCTTTTGCGGGCGTGGCGGCATGATGACGGCGGCAATTTCTTGCTCGACGTCTTCCCTGTTTCGCGAGTACATGCGCCGTGAATGTTCGATGATGTGCGGCGTGTTGTCGGCTTGGCTCGGCGGGAGCTCGAGAGTGCGCGCGGAAAAAGCTGGGGTCTTCTCTCCCCCGATGACCATGTTGATGACGAAGTTGCGATTGTGCATCTGCAAGAGGTCGACGGCTTCGAAATTCGGTTCAAATTGCTTGGCGAGAATTGGTGCGTCGTCAGCGGAGACGCGGAATGAGATCATGGTACCGACGTTACCAAACACCGCGTCGCGCACGGTTTCGTTCATTTGTGAGATGTACTGGTTGGCGACGGTCAGGTTGAGGCCATACTTGCGGGCTTCGGATAAGATGGTGGCAAATGAATCGGTGGCGAAGTTCTGGAACTCGTCGACGTAAAGATAGAATGGACGGCGGTCGCGGATGTCTGGGATGTCCGAGCGGCTCATGGCGGCCAGCTGAATCTTGGTGACTAGGAATGAGCCGAGGATGGCGGCATTGTCTTCGCCGATCAGGCCCTTGGATAGATTAACGATGAGGATTTTGCCCTCGTCCATGATTTGGCGGATGTTGAAGGTGGATTTGGGCTGGCCGATGATGTTGCGGATGATGGGATTGGCGGTAAAGGCGCCGACCTTGTTGAGAACTGGTGCGACGGCCTCGGCGATGAATTTGTCGTTCCAGCTGGCGAATTCGACGTTCCAGAACTGCAGGACTACGGTGTCACGGCAATAGCCCAACGTTTCTTTACGGAAGTTTTTATCAGTTAGCATGCGGGTGATGTCGAGCATGGTTGTTTCTGGCCGGTCGAGCAGTGCCAAGATGGTGTAGCGCAAGATGTATTCCAGTCGTGGTCCCCAACTCTCGCCAAACATACGCTTCAGAACACCGATGACCTCTGATGAAATGTTGGTTTTTTGGTTCGGGTTAGTGACTTCTAGCGGGTTGAAGCCAAGCGGATAGGCGGTGTCGGCTGGGTTGAAATAGACGACGTCGTTTAGCCGTGAGCCGGGGATGAATTTCATATTGTTGATGGCAAAATCACCGTGCGGGTCGATGATGGCGTAGCCTTGATTGTGAAAGATGTCGCTGAGCGCGAATAATTCGAGCAATCCCGACTTGCCTGCCCCCGTCTGGCCGATGATGTAGACGTGGCGCGAGCGGTCGTAGCGCAGCATGCCGAACTGGTGGTTGATACCGCGGAAATTAGTGACGCCAAAGGCGGAAATTTGGTCGTCATTAGCGTCGCTGCCGGTTAGGACAGGCAGCTTGGACGGTGGCTCGGCGGTTTTGGCGCTGGCCCAGACGATGTTTGGCGTCTCGACATTGGTGTGCGGCAAGTGAAAGACGGAGGCCAGTTCTTCGATATTCAGGATGTAGCCATCGCCGTAAAACGCGCGCTTGCGGTACTTGTCGAGAAACTCCTTGCCGAACGCACCCTTGACAGCGCGAAAGCCGTTGAGGTTGGTTGAGTTGAATTGCTTAAAAGCACCGACCAGCGCCTGCATATGTAGCTTGGCGCTGGTTTGATCTTCGCCAAGGTACGCCAGGCGGATCTTGACGTCATAGCCTAATTTAGTGGCTTTCTTCTCTGCCTCAGAGACGCGTGTCTTGTCACGCTCAGATAGCTCGGGCGCTTTTTTGCCATCACTTCCCTGGCCTGGTGGTTTCCAGAGAGCCTCCAGTAGCGTACCAATCCATTGCAGACCGCCACCGCCGAGTCCGGGAATGAGTTTATGCCCACTCTTGACGCTGGCGATCCAGCGATCAGCAGACTGTTGCCAGCTGTCGGCGATCGGCCTGATGAGCACCTGCACCCAGAGTTCCTCGCCGGTCAATTCTAGCTTGGCCAGCGTACCGGTAATCCCCGCCAGTGGATCGACTTCAAAGGTTTGAAAGGTGCGAATTGGCAAGAATTCTGGCGCCGTCAAGGTTAGCTCGGTGGTGTACACGGTGGAGTGCTCGCGCTCGTGCTCGGTGTAATCTTCGCTGGCGACGTGGATTTGAACGGTTGGGTATTGGGCGTAGATTTGTCCCTCGACGAAACTTTGTAGCGTTCGGGGTACCCAGACGTAAAAACGAATTTGACCGTTGACCGAGGCGATTTCAAAGCTGATATGCTCCTGCCGACCGCCCGATAGTTTGAGTTCGCGTTTGTCGCGCAAGATGCCGTGTAGGCTGGCGAACAGCTGCTCGGCGGCTAGCTCTTTCTTGTCGTTGGCTTTGGGAATTTCGAGCACTAATAACACGCTCTCGGTCGGTTCGAATTCGTCGGCCCGCTGATAGTTGCGCCACGTCAAAAATGATAGCACGGCTGTGATGGGTATCCAGACGTACCACTGCGTTAAAAAACTAATCATCGAAGAGATAATTTCCATGCTATTTCATTATCTCACCCCTTATAGATAAATGCAAACCTAGGCTTCGCTGACCAGAATGTAGGTGGCCTTGGCGGAGCGTTGGAATTGCGGTTTGGCTTGCAAGTTGAGCAGAATGGTGGTTTCTTTGACTTGACGCTTGTCGAGGACGCGCTTCACGATTTCATCGCGGTGCAGCGGCTCGCCGGCCTCGCGTAGGACGCTGGCAATGATGTCAGCGACGGTACCGCGAGCGTAACCCCACGACTCGAGGGCGTAAATACCGCGGCCGATCAGGACGAAGCGTTTGTCTTTGATGAGTTCGTTGTGAATGGCTTGGATGGTGACATCTTTGCGTTTGAAGTCGCTGTCCTTGATGGCTTTAGCGATGTCCGAAAAGTGCATTGGCTGACCGTTGCTGTCGAGAATGACGAAGATCTTGTCACGAATGGTTTTTGGGTTGACGAGCGGCCACTTGATCAGGCCCCACAGCCCTCGGAGGTGAGCTAGTTTCTTGCTGATTGAGGCGAGCGCGGCGATGTTGGATGGGTGCTCGTAATTGAGCGTTTTGTGTAGTTCCTCAGCGGTGACTGGCTGGCCGTGCTGTTTGATGGCTTTGACGATTTCTTCGACTTGCTTCTTGATATTCTTCTCGTCGTTTGGCGTGCCGATGATGGCTGAGTGGTAATAGTCATCGTTCTCGGTGATGATGTTGACCGACGGATTGAGCTCGGCGATAAAGGCGACGTGTGATCGTTCGCTATCGGTGACATCCCGGCCGAGGACATGCTTGGCGAGATTATGTAGTGGCGCCGCCCGGCCCATTTCTGACAGGTGTGAGGTGACCATCTTTTCGGCCGCTGAGGCGTTTGGTATACCGCCATCGGCCACCAGCAAGCGCAGGCGAACGAGGATAGCCTTCTCGAGCTGGCGGACACGCTCACGAGTGATTCCGAGCATGTCGCCGATCTGCTCCAGTGTCTCCTTATTGCCATATAAACCAAAGCGACGGCTAATAATCTCTTTCTCACGCTCCTGCGGAATCTGCGCCAAGACATCCTCGGCCGCTTGCCGAAGCTGCTTGTCTGGTGCGCTCTGTTCTTGTGTGTCGCTCATGGCTTTATGTTAAATCCTCTCTGCCTCACCTCAGAAGTTATGTTGATATATGACGATATTGCTATTATACAATAAAACACTTTCGTGTCAAGCAAGTCGTATAGTACGCCATAATTATAGCATGTATTTAACAATTTTTGCAATGAAATGGTGTGATAGTTTTTAATTTTGTGAATTATGGGAATGTGGTCTATACAGCACTAATAAAATGTGGCTTGATTGAGTTATTTTGCGGGTCAATTACTTCTTTGAGCGGCTGCTTTTCCTCGGAGATTTGGATGATTTGGTTGACGTGCGGCCGCGGCGAGCGGGTTTTGCGGGTGCGGTCTTCAGGAGCTCCAGGGCCTGCTCGTGTGTAACGGTTTTTGGGTCGGTGTCTTTGGGAATCTTGGCGTTTTTCGTGCCGTCGGTGATGTATGGACCGAAGCGGCCCTTGAGGACCTTGACGCCATCACCAAAGTCAGCGATGTTTTTCTCGGCCTCAGCCTGGAGTTTGGCGGCATAGAGTTCGCGGGCCTTTTCTAGGGTGATGGTGTGCGGGTCTTCAGGTTTGATGGAGACGAAGAGCTTGCCGACTTGGATGTACGGACCAAAGCGTCCGATGTTGGCTTTGATGTCTTGTCCGTCTTCGGTTTGGCCGACGACGCGCGGCAACTTGAACATTTCGAGTGCTTGCTCTAAGGTGACGGTTTCGATTTTCGCGCCCTTCGGTAGCGGTGCAAAGCGCGGCTTGTCCTCGTCGTCAGTGGCACCCAGTTGCAACATCGGGCCAAAGCGGCCAAAGCGAGCCAGGATTGGCTTGCCAGATTTTGGATCGATGCCGACTTCACGGTTAGCGCCGACTTTACTGCGGTCGATACCGCCTGACTGTTCAATCAGTTTGTGAAACGGCGTGTAAAATCCGTTGAGCATGGCGCTTTTGGCTAGGTCAGCGGCGGCGATTTTGTCAAATTCGGTCTCGACGTTGGCAGTGAAATCATAGTCAACGATTTGTGTGAAATGGTCGGTCAAAAAGTCGGCGATTAGTTCCCCGCTTGGTGTTGGGATGAGCTTGCCGCGAGTGGAACCGGTTTTTTCCTGAACGATGTCGCGACTGACTTCTTCGCCGTTGTAATTGAGGACGATGACGTCGCGCGGCTGGCCTTCGCTGTCACCTTTTTCGACGTAGCCGCGGGTCTGCACGGTGTCGATGATGGTGGCGTAGGTGCTTGGTCGGCCGATGCCGAGGTCTTCGAGTTTTTTAACCAGTGAGCCTTCGGTATAGCGGGCTGGTGGTCGGGCGAAGGTTTGGCGGGCGGTGATGTCGTGGGTTTTAAGTGTGTCGCCGGTGTGGAGTTTTGGCAAGAGTTCGTCTTTGCCGCCGCCATAGACACGCAAGAAGCCGTCAAAGGTGATAACTTCGCCTTTGGCTTCGAAGTGTAGGTCTGTTGCGGTCACCTCTCGGACATCATCAGCAAAATCGGCATCACCAGCGCCACACTCCTGCGCTGGAGTACTCTTTTCGCTTATATCTCCACTGGAGATACTACGCGAGCGTTCGGCTGGAGCACTCGTTATTCGCGAATACTCCATAGCCCCCAGCGCAGAAGGTGTCGCTGTTGCTGGCGCATCTGGCGCGAGCGGCGTCTCAGAAAAAATCTGGGATTGTCTCGGGTCCCGGATTGTTTTATGAGACGTCTGAGCGCCGCCGATAGAAATTACCACTGTTGTCTTCTCCAATTTCGCTGCCGACATTTGCGATGCCAGGGTGCGGCGGCGGATGAGGTCGTAGAGTTTTTGGTCGTACTCGTTTGAGGTGACGGTTTCGCGGGTGATGTCGGTTGGGCGGATGGCCTCGTGGGCTTCTTGGGCGGAGGCGGATTTGGTTTTGAATTTGCGCACAGTCGAATAATCCGGGCCGTACAGCCGCTTGATGAAATCGGTGGCGCTGGCGATAGCCTGCCCGCTCAAATTGACCGAGTCAGTACGCATGTAGGTAATTTTACCGTCTTGGTAGAGCCGCTGGGCTGAGGCCATGGTGGCTTTGGAACTGAAGCCAAGCTTGGCGTTGGCCTCTTGTTGCAAGGTTGAGGTCGTAAACGGCGCGGCTGGGTTGCGCGTGCCAGGCGTCTTTGAGATATCGCTGACGGTGAATGTGACTGGCTTGAGGCTAGTTAGGAATTCATGAGCAGCTTCTTCGAAATCAAATTTCTGGTTGAGTTCGGCTTTGAATTCTTGGTTGTCGTGGATGAATATGGCGGTTACTTTGAACTGCGAGCTGCCTGCAAATTTCATAATTTCTCGTTCGCGTTCGACTAACAGCCGCACTGCCGGGCTCTGGACGCGACCAGCCGACTTACCGCCTGGCACTTTTTGCCAGACCACGGGGCTGAGCTCAAAACCAACTAATCGGTCGAGAATCTGCCGTGCCTGCTGGGCTTGCACCAGATTCATATCAACAGTGCGTGGATTCTTAATAGCGCTGGTGATGGCGTCCTTGGTGATCTCGTGAAAGACGATGCGCTTGGTCGTCTCGATCGGCAAATCCAACACTTTACAGAGGTGCCAAGCGATGGCTTCCCCTTCGCGGTCTTCATCGGTGGCCAGCCAGACGTTGTCTTTGCCAACGGCCTTGACGTTTTTCTTCAGCTCGGTGATGACTTTCTTCTTCTCGGGATCGATTTCATACACGGCGAAAAAATCATTCGCCACATCAATCGGCGGCGTGCCGTCCTTGGTTTTTTTGACAATTGAGCGGATGTGCCCCACGCTTGACAAGACATGAAAATCCTTGCCCAAATATTTCTCAATGGTTTTGGCTTTGGCTGGCGACTCGACGATGACGAGATTTTTCATAACTCTATATTATATCAAATCACCTCGCAACCACAACCGCCGAGGGTGTTTGGGCGCGAGAGCCTCTTATTGCTGTTGGCGTATTTCTTCCTTGACTTGCTTACTGAGTTTGGCGGCACGTATCATATATTGAGCGGCTGCTAGGCCGGCAACTGGTAAGTATATTTTAGATACTCCGTCACCGAGGCTACGGAGTACCTTTGCTGTTTTCTCGTGGCCAAATGACTCTACCGAGCCGCTGAGTATGTATAATAATGTCGCGGTCGACACGAGGGCGCCACTGATGCGGCCAACCTGTGTTGGTCGGAGCGGTTCGGCCTGGCTGGGGAGTTGGCGGTGCTTTTGTTCCGCTATGAGCGTGGCTATTGCTTTGGTCGCCTCGAGGCTGGTCATAGATGCAACGACAGTCTTTGAGGCGAGACCATCTTCTACTATCTTTAGGAGTGCAGTGGCGGCGACCACTTTATCTCTGATGGGGTCAAGCTTGATACCGAGTTTTGATTGCTGATGGAGGCGTCTCGCTAGTGCTCCATCAGCCTTGTCTGACAGTTCGCCAACGACCAAGGCGGCGATACCCTTAACGGTGTCAGCGTTTTGGATGCCGTATATGCTGCATAGTCCACCTACTGTAGTAACGATATTAGGTAGCGTGAGTATGTCGTCTGATACCTCTGGGTCGATAGGGGTGTCTGGATTATGGCACGTTTCAATGGTTGTATTGGGCCTTGATAATTCTCTATTCATTGAGACTAGCATAGCATCGTGGCAGAAGCGCCACGAGCATAGACGCATTGTTGATACTAGTTAAGTGTCCAATTATTCGCCCCGAGCGGCTTGATCACGCCGTTGATCTCTAGCATGGTTAGCGCTGTGGCGAAGTCGGCTAGGTTGAGGCCGGATTGTTGCTGTAGTTGGTCGCCGTCTCTGAGGCCAGTTCGGAGCAAGTCAATGATGGTGTTTTCGGCTGGGGTTTCACCGAGGGGGATGACGGCTTGGTCGGTAGCCGATCGAGCGGTTGATGGGGCGATGACGTTGAGAATGTCCGTGGCAGTGGTGGCGACGAGGGCACCTTGTTTGAGTAGCGCGTTGCAGCCAGCAGACAGCGGGCTGGTGATGTTACCCGGCACGGCAAAGACGTCGCGGCCTTGCGACAAGGCGTGGGCAGCGGTGTTCAGCGTGCCGCTACGCTCGGCGGCCTCGGTGATGATGACAGCGTCAGCCAGGCCAGAAACCAAGCGGTTGCGCTCTAAAAAGCTCCAGCGATTGACGATTTTGCCGTCGCCTTTTTTCCACTCGGATAGGATAGCACCGCCATTTTTGATGATGTTCATGGCTAACTTGTAATTGGTTTGCGGCGAGATGTCAGGCAGTTCATTGGGAATGACGCCGATGACCGTGCCGCCAGCCTTGAGAGCGGCCCTTTGGGCGATGCCGTCGATACCGAGCGCCAAGCCACTGACGATGATACAGCCGGCTTTTGCTAGGTCGCTCGCCAGCTGCTCGGTCACCTCCCGGCCGTACGCCGAGGGTTTGCGTGAGCCAACGATTGCCACGACCGGTGCGCCGCTATCTGGCAAATTTCCCATGAAACACAAGCTTTTCGGCGGATTAGCAATACTTGCCAACCTCTGGGTAAAGTTATGCTCATCTGGACGGATTCTATTGATTTCCATGACTTTTGTGATAAAAAGTATTGACATGTTGTCAAATGCTTGCTATAATCAGGAGCAATTGGTTAGCCGAAGTGCTAATCAAAAGCACCTTATACCCCCTATTCTAACTAATATGTTAGGTTGCGCGCAATGGCATTAAGTATTCTTACCCTCCACTTTTTGCGATTCAACGTTACGCGCATACTAACCCCTTTAACTGCCCTTTTTTGAAGGCGACCTCTGTTAAGGTGAGCACTGGATGGTGTTGATATTATAATCAGGCGCGGACTTTTGGAGTTTTAGTCACGACGCTTCACTGAGACGGGAGCTCGGGTGGGTTGAAGGGTAACAAAGCGCCAGGTGATGCCCACCCTTACCTGGCGCTTTTTTAGTTGGGTTTTTGACCTGAGCTTGTAGTATCTGAGTGAGGATTGGGTGCGAATTGGCGTGGGACGGTTTGCTAGAAAGTAAAATTTTGGTTGGATATGCGTGAGCATAATATTGACTTTTTGTCTCTAAAATAGTATAGTGAAGGCATATGACGCAGATAATTGAGCACGGTACCTTAGTCAAATTAAGCCAAGAACGCCCGTTGGTGTTTCGAGCCCAAGCGGCCGCCGTCTTGGCACGTGTGCCGCGACGATTTCGACGAGACGCGCGGGTGCTGAATCGTAGCAAGCGCACAATGCACGACATGTTGACGGCGTGGCGAGACGAATGTTTGCCAAGGCTAGAGACGATCACCTCGGCGCATAATGCGACAATGTTGCAACAAGCCTTGCAGGAGGATTTGCTGGCTGAGGCGTCATCGCAGCAACGACTGATCGCCATGATGATACCAGTGCGGCTCGAGGAGGAGCGACTAGCCTTTGCGGGGTCGCAGTTTACGTTAAAGCGAGAGAAAAAGCCGTATCGACGGACGCTGGCGTTTACCCAGCAGCCAATCGAGGTCTGTCGGCAGCAGGTTGAAGATTTTATGCGGTACGAACTGTACCGGGCGGTGCTCTCTGAGGTCGGTGTGACTGTGGTGGACAAGCAGGCGCGACCTCTGGTGCGATGCTGGCAGCGGCTGCGGGCCGGTCGTCAGGTCAAGAAACTGCGGCGCGAGGTAACGAGGCGCTTGGCGGCGATTGAGCGAGAAATGACGGCGATTGAGCAGGAGCGCGGTGGCTTGGCGGCGCGGCTGTTCGGGCTGAATATTGATTATGTGACGGTGCTGGCAGCGCGACAGGAGTATGAAAAGGCGCTGGGTCGGCTGAGTAAAAAAGCGGCCGAGAGCCCAGCGAAGCGGCTGGCGCTATATGAGAAAAAGACCGAAGCGATTCGCGAGGAGTACCTCGACACGGTGCCGGGTGTGGCGAATTTGTCAGAGGCGCAGCGGGCGGTCAAGGAAATTGATTCGGTGCTGCTCGCGATTTTTGACCTAGACGCGACCGCGCGCAACGAACTGATGAGCGCATTTAAGCGCTACCGGACGCTGACGCGTGAGCGCGACATGCTACGGGCGAAGCTTGAGGTGTAGTTTGTGAGAGAGATATCGGGCCCCGTGTGGTTCGTTGGAATTGAGATGGCTGCTGCTGGCGGTCGGCTAGGCTTGGCTCGTCGTCTTGGTTGAGCCAGGCTGTGTATTACCAGCTGCCATGCAGGCCTGGCACACTCCTTCGAGTTCAAAGTGGTGGCGCTCGACACGGAAGTGATGGCGCTGACCGATCAAGGCAATGAGCCGTTCTAGCTCTGGTGTCTCCAGCGGTTCGGCGTTATGACAGCGTGTGCAGTAGAGGTGGTGGTGATGCGCGATGAATGGCTCGGCGAGCTCATAACGGACTTTCCAGCCGATGTGGATGGTGTTAATGACGTGGAGCTCGTGAAAGGTTTCGAGGATGCGATAGATGCTGGTGCGGTTAGTGTTCGGGCAGCGCTTGGCGATTTCGGCGATGGTCAGTGGCACGTCGATGGATTCGAGTGCCGTAAAGACTTCGCAGCGTGATTTGGTCAGGCGAAGGTCGGCTTGGCGAAAGATGTCGCGTAAGGTATCCATGTCGCAATTGTAGCACTTATTGCGACAAAATTGCAATAAGCTATACAATACGCCATACTGATGAGCTATGAATGAATGTATTAAACGAGTGCTGAGCTTGCCGCAGCTCACGCCTTCTGAGGAAGTTAATGCGGAATTTACCAAATTAGTTGAGACGGTGGTGGCGCATGGTAAAGAACCACTACTGTGCGACGAGGATATCCGCCATCAGGTGCAGCGGCGCTGCGCGGTAGCCGAAGGAGAACTGGAGCGACACTGGTCGAGGCGTATCACGAAGGCGGATAACCCATGGTCAGAACTAAAAGAATTTCCGTATCATGAAAATTATAAAGAGTTGACGCGGCGTGAGATTGGACTACTGAGGCGAGCTAGGCTGTGGCTGTGTGACTCCTCGGAGGTTGCGATGATCGGTAGCGGGCCGTTGCCGCTGACAGGATTGTGGCTACATCAGCTAACAGGAGCACAGATTACGCATGTTGACGCGTCGGACGAGGCAATTGAGTTATCACGCGGCCTTGCGGCGGTGCTTGATTGGCCGGGTAAATTTGTGACTGGTCTGGGTCAGTCGGTGGCACTGGATGAGGGGCGATATGATGCGATTTATGTGGCGGGGCTGGCCGGCGAGACGCTGGCGGAAAAGCAAGCAATTGTTGATCATGTACGACCAGCACTTAAACCAGACGGGCGACTGATCGCGCGCGGGGCGTACGGGGCGCGCACCCTGCTCTATCCAGGATTTGATGCTCACGCTTTTGAGGGTGTGCAGCTGATGGAGGAATATCATCCGACAGATGAGGTGATTAATTCAGTCTTTGTGTACAAGCCCGTGCAGTAACGAAGCGTAGCACTAATTGAGACATTGTTGCAATAGTGATACATAGCTACACGCCGAGGAATTCGTATGGATTGGCTGGTTCGGTGGTTGGGGTGATGGTGGGGTTAGTGAGGACGTAGACGGCTTTGCCGCCGGATAGCTCACGCTTGATCTGTCCGCTTAGGCGTAGCCATTGGTTGTTGCGGTAGCGCTCGGCGTCTGGGGATTTAACGAGAATGCTGATCGGGGTGCTGTCGACAGCGCAGCAGCTGATGACGAAGCGTGAGAGCTCGAAGTAGTGGTTGTCGTAAAAGCCGCTTGGGTCGCGCGCCACGAAGCCAGTGACGTCAATGGTTACACCGTCAAAAAAGCTGTCATTCGGACAGTCATCAAACGCGCTACGCCAACGGTTCATGGAAACGGGCTTGCCATCAAGCGGCTCTGGTTTGTCGCAGCGGCCAGTTGTGCTGGTCGGCCCGGACGTGGCGCGATTGGCAGCGCTGGATGAGGACAACGGGCGCGGTGGCAGGATGATGGCCAGGATGAGGATGCCGGCGGTGATGATTGAAAGTATAGGGATCTTGCGCCGCGGTTTTGCTGGATGCTCCGTGGTTGTCGCGCCAGTGGAGGCTCGTCGCTTCCCTGCTGGGTTATGGCGTAGCTGCAAGATGATATCGATGATTAGTAACATGCTGCCAGCCACGGTCGCTACGACGGCAAGCAAATGGTAGCGCGGATGAATGTAAAAGCCGAGCTGGCCGCGGACGGCGATGAGGATGATGTAGCCACAGGCGAGTAGCCCGCCGCCAGCGCGCAGTAGTGGGCCGAGTTTAGCGCGCATATAGATTGACTCCGATCCCTGTCGCCAGCGACAGGCTGAAAATAATGAGCATGACTAGCAGGATAAAGCGCGGGCGGAAGGTGCTTCTCATGAGGAGAATGAGCTTGATGTCGATCATCGGGCCAGTCAGCAGAAAGGCGAGGACGGAGCCGTTGGTGAAGATACGGGCATAAGCCAGCGCAAAAAACGCATCGACACTGGAGCAGATAGAGACGACAAAGCCGAGGCCGATCATGGCGATGACCGACAGGATGATGTCGCCGCCGACGGCGTTGATGATGGAGCGCGGAACGAAGACTTGGGTGGCGGCAGCGATCATGGCGCCGAGAACGAGCATGGTGGTGAGCTGCCAAAATTCGTTGCGAGAATCAGCGAGAATGTGGCGAAAGGTCGTTGGATGACGGTCAGTGCAGGAGGCAGCAAATGACGGCTGGAGGACGTGCCTCGGGTGAATGAAGCTGACGATCAGAGCGGTCAGCTGGACGATCAGAAAGCC
Source organism: Candidatus Saccharibacteria bacterium oral taxon 488 (assembly GCA_013099015.1). Taxonomy (NCBI): domain Bacteria; phylum Candidatus Saccharimonadota; species Candidatus Saccharibacteria bacterium oral taxon 488. The sequence goes on from CP039998.1 coordinate 283,055, forward strand.
AAAGCCGATGCGCCACCAGACCATGCGCGGTTCAAAGCTAAAGGCGGTCATGGTGGCGATGATAGTGATCGGATTGAGGATCGGCGCGGCTAAGAGAAAGCTGATGACGTCGGCGGGCTTGAGGCCGTGCGCCAGGAGGCTGCGGGCGACTGGCACATTGCCGCACTCGCAGACTGGCAGCGCGATGCCGACGAGCGAGAGGAGAATGCGGCGGATGAGCACGTGTTTGGGTAGGATTTTCAGCAATCGGTCTGGCGGTAGGAAGCGGCGGATGAGAGCGGAAACAATGATGCCGATGATGAGAAACGGTGTGGCCTCAACGATGACGCTGCATGTTAGTGTCAGGAAATCCTGTGCCAATGGCGCCAACGTCTCGGCCCACGTGTGCGGTGGATGGGCGATTAGCCAGAGGTCAATTTGTAAACCATACTGCATCACAACGATGCCAAACAAGCCGACGATAGTCCATCGGATTGCATCGCTGTGGTTTTTGAACCAGGCGCCAGCGCGCTGATATATTGTCTGTAGTGACGGCATAGTTTCTATTATACTACTACCTGCCCAGCGTGGTATACTGAGACTTAGTATGAAACATTGGCTACACTCGCATCACCCATTTCGGATTTTTTGGTTTTCGGCGCTGTTGACGCTGGCGTTGGGCGGGCTGATTTTTACCCAACTAGGCCTTAATGGGTTGTGGCTGTTCGTAATTTTAGTGGTGCTCGAGGTTACCTTTAGCTTTGATAACGCGGTGATTAACAGCAAGGTGCTAGCCAGCATGAGCCAGGTTTGGCAAAAGGTATTCTTGACAGTTGGGATTTTCGTGGCGGTGTTCGTGGTGCGGTTCGTGCTGCCGATTATCATCGTGATGGTGGCGAGCGGTCATGGATTTATGGAAGTGGTTGATTTGGCGCTGCACAGGCCGGCGGAATACGGTCATATCTTGCACGAAGCCTCGCCGATGATTGATGCTTTTGGTGGTGCGTTTCTGATTATGATTGGCCTCAGTTATTTCATTGATTATAACAAGCGCGTGCACTGGGTGCGGCATGTCGAGCCGTGGATGGCTAAGGCCGGGCGGTTTGAGAATTTCAAGGTGTGTTTGATGCTTAGCGTGGCGGCGGTGCTATATTTCACGGTTGAGCCGCCGCATCGGGCGCTGGTGCTGGTATCGTCGGTATTGGGGATTATACTGCACATCGGGCTGGAGCTGTTCGGCTCATTCTTTCATGAGGACGATGCTAAATCGGTCAAGGTCAAGACCGGCTGGGCAGCCTTCGCTAGCCTGCTCTATCTGGAGGTGCTGGACGCTAGTTTCAGCTTCGACGGCGTCATCGGCGCGTTTGCTATCACCAGCAGCGTGCTATTGATCGTGGCGGGTTTGGGCGCCGGCGCGATTTGGGTGCGGTCGCTGACGGTGTATTTGCTGCGGACGGGCGTGCTTGGCAAGTATAAATATCTGGAAAACGGTGCGCACTGGGCGATTATGGCGCTGGGTATGATGATGATTGCTAAGCTGTTTCATCTGGAACTGCCGGAATGGGCGACGGGTGGTCTGGGGCTATTGTTTGTGAGTTTGGCGGTTGGCAGTAGCATGCTGGAGGTGCGAGCGATTAGGCTGCAAGAAGTAGCGATGACTAAAATTCATCAAGCTGAGCAGAAAATAAAACATAGCGTATCAAAAATTGTGCCTAAAAAACGACAGTAAACACTAGGATTTGGCCACTAAAGTTTTATACTAAATGGTTCAATTGTTTCGTTAAGAAACTTCTCGATTAGGTTAATTGACTCTGGAATAACCCAGTTCTGAAGAATTGTTCGTTCATCGGCGTTGAACTTGCTGAGGACGAAATCAACATCGCCGATTTGCCTGCGTAGTAGGTTGTCGGTGCCGATGCGAATATGCCAGAAGTCACTACCAACATGTCGGTGCAGTGACTTCAGTCCGTTATTGCCAGCGCTTTCACCACCCTTGCGGACACGAATTTTACCAAAATCAAGCGCCGTATCGTCATGAATAATCAGGAGATCATCAAGCGTCAGCTTATAAAAATCCATGAGCGCTCGCGCGGCAATGCCGACTTCGTTGTAGTACGTCGTTGGTTTGACCAAGAGAACTTTTTCCTGCGGACTAGCGGTGCGCGACTTTGCGTTAGCGGTTGAGGCTAGCTTGACATTATTTAGCTCGGCAATATCCGCAAAAAATTTGGGCTTATTGCTAAAATGTGCACTCTGCCCTGCCGCCAACTGGTCAATCACTAAAAAGCCAGCGTTGTGCCGAGTGTAGGTGTACTTTTCGCCAGGATTGCCAAGGGCCAGAATGACTTTCATAGCCTTAGTATAGCACCCGGGCCGCGATGGCGTATAATAGATGTATGGCGAAACGCGATGATGATTTGGAATTTAGTGTTAATGCGGCGTTTGACGAAGCGCGGGCGGTCATTGACAAAGTACCGCTTTATTTGGTGAATGGCTCGCTGGGTGCCGGCAAGACCAGCGTGTTGGAATTCTTATTGCAACAAAGTGACTATAAGGGCGCGCGGGTGATTGAAAATGAATACGCCAATGAAAATGTCGACGGCTATCGGCTGGAGGGATTGGCGGAGATGGTGACGACGCTGGCTGGCGATTGTGTTTGTTGTTCGTCGAAGCATGCGCTGACGCGGATGCTGCTGGACTTTTGCCGGAATTCACCTGCTCCGGTGTTTATCGAGGCGACGGGCGTGGCGCGAACGATGAACTTGGTCGAGAAATTGATTAATGCACAAATCTTCAATAAGTATGAGTTGATGCAGAGTTTTTATGTGATCGATGCGCACGAGATTTTGCGCGGGATTGAGCCAGCGCACGAAGTTGAACTGCAAGCAGCAGACGTGATTTTAGTGACTAAGGAAGATTTATTGAACGATAGCGAGCGAGCTGAATACGACATGAAACGCCGCGCCCTGCCCTACGCCAAGGTGCTCAGCGCGCCGCACGGTCGGTTTGAACTCAGTAAATTAACCACGCCGTCGGGACTGCTGGCGTTTTTTGATACGTATGACGGCGAGCTGGCGGTGCCGGATAATCCGACGTATGCGGTACTGGATGTTTCGGGCATGAAAATTACGGCGACGACGTTGGAGAAAGTATGGCCGGAATTATTTGCGGCGTATGGCCTACGGCGAATGAAGGGCTGCTTCATCAACGACAACGGCGCGCGCCAGCATGTGGAGGCAACCGAGCAGCAGATTCAGCTAACTAATGCCAGGCCTGAGGAGGCGGCAAAAATCGTATTCATCGGCGAACGGGCGGATGAGATTACCCGTGAAGCTTTGGCGGTGCAACTAGTGATGTTTGAATAAATTGTTCGCTTTCGTCGTTTCCGACTCATCAGCATAGACACGCATCTATGGAGCGAACTGACAAGCAGAAGGTGGAGGAAAGTTAACTTTGCCCGCCAGTTCGTAACTAGTGTATATCTATCAATCACCTCCTTTTGAGTCATGTACAGGTAGGTCACGGTCCAATGGTCCCCCTTGCTTTGCTTTCATGAGAGCCTTCGTTATGGAGATTGGATCGGAATTGGAACATACTTGGATGGTGTGCTTATTGAACTTGAACCTAACCACAGTCTGCCCCTCCCGGTCGTGCAATTGAGCAAGCATCTTCGCGTCAATAATGGCGCTAAGCAGGTTAGTGCCATCATTGAACTTTATACTAATTGAAATAACCTTATAGTTGGGCATAATACTCTTCCTCCCCACCCGAGCGGATGCTCGTGTGAAAAACACTGGTCGACACCCGAATGGGTCGACTCGAGATGGGGTGTTTTGGTGCTTCTTGTGACGCACCGCAACATCCCATCTCAAATCAAAACTTTCTCTGCTTGTCAAACTACACTTTCGGACAAGGGTTCACTCAACTCGTCAACAAAAGCTGATATATATATATCACTAATAGAACAAAATGTCAATGGATTTTGTCAAAAATGTGGTGTAATATTTTCTCTCACCTCTGTTATGATCATAGATAACTTTTTATAGAAAATAGTAGCCGGTGTTTTCTGTGAGTGACTACCCCGCTCTCCCCGCGCTATGCTGGGTCGCTAATTATGACTCGCCTAGATGTTTCGCAGCGGAGATGGTCACCGTTATCGCTCTCAAAATCGTCTGCAAATTTGCAGCGGTGACAGCCTTCGCTAGCTCATGCTTTGTTAGCGGCGTGGCGGTTTTCTGGTAAAAATAAATTGGCGCGGGGTTGTAGAACGGGTCAGTTTTGAAGGCTTTGGCGAGGTTGTTTAGGTGGTCGACATGCGGGGTGGGGTCAAACGCTCGTAAATAATTCTGCGCTGTTTTGCCTGCATTTTGCCAATCGAAAGATTTTTTCACGGTGTAGGTTTGGCTGACCGAATTGCCGTCATGGTAGGCGGTGAATTCGCCATGGCTGGATGGATAGACCGGCGCTCGGTCGAGGCATGCATTGCGCGCTAGGTCGAGTAGTATCGGATACATGCAGAAAAAGGCGGCGGTTGCCTGTTCGCTGGCGTCGGGAACCTCAATCGTCAGCGTGATGTCTATGAAATTATCCGGCTGATAATCAATCTCTAGCGGCGGGCTTTTGACTGGTTCGGTAATTTTGTCAGGTCTGGTGGAACGGCGACCAGCGAAAGCTTTTTGGCAGCGCGCCAGTTGTTTGTATAGTTCCGCTTTATCCCAGATGACGACGCTTGCTTTCATCTCCGCTTCAATGTGAGCGACAGATTCGTTAATCATGGATAAGTCAAACGGCTTTACGTCAGCGATGACTTTTTCAAATAGCGTAATTGATTCGCGAGTAAAGAACGCAATGTCAAAAAAGACGCTCGATTCGGATGTTGTGCCATGTAATTCGCCAATAAAGGCGCGCTCATTGCCAGATTTTTCTGCCGCTCGTAAGAACCGCCGAATAACCAAATGCTCAAACAAATGGCAGACATCATGGTCGGCTGGCAAGTTGTAAGCAGAATATAGTTTGTGGATCATGGGTTTATTGTAGCAGGGTGAGTACCCCGCTCCAACAGATTGCACTGCCAGGGCGGAGTCTTCTCGAACTCAGAAGCTCTTGAACGGAGCCTTGTCGTTCGAGGTTCCTGAGTCGCTACGGTTGGTCAGCGACCTAGGAGCGTCGGCCTTCGGGGTCGACGACTTGGGGGTGAGCACGCTGCTGATAGTGGTCTTCGGCAACGTGCTGGGAGAACCACCGAAGCCGAACCGCTGGCTACCGCTCTGGCTCAGGCTGTCGTGATGGTTCTTGTTGCTGTTCAATCCCTTTTGGGGACGTCCAGTTGCCATAGTAAACTCCTTTTGGAGTCGGGCGAGAATGGACCTTCTCGCAAACGGCACATTTGACACATGGCACGAGTCAAATGCGAACCCAGTGCGAAACTGCACGAAAGGCTGATATATATATATCAATACGAGAACAAAATGTCAATGGATTTTGTCAAAAATGTGATAAGATTATGAAATTTTGTCAAGAACAACTAAGTGTTCAATATGCGGTGTACGCGGGAAAAAGTTGTAGCCACGGTGCCAAGCGATGCGGTAGCGTTGCTGGAGCAAGGCGATGTCGCGGGTTTGGGTGACGGGATTGCAGCTGAGATAGAGGATGCGCGGCGGCAGCTGTTGCAACAATGTCGCAATAACGTCGGAATGCAAGCCGGCGCGCGGCGGGTCGACGATGACGATTTCCTTGCCTGTAATGTAATCGAGGGCTTGTTCGCTGGGGGCGAGGACAGCGCGGGCGTCGGTGCGACCAAGTTCGGTGATGTTGCGCTGCATTTCGCGGACGGCATCGGCGTTGCTTTCCACCAGCGTGATGTTGTCGCCGCCAATGGTCAGGCCGATGGTGCCGACGCCAGCGTAGAGGTCGATGGTTGATAATTTGACAGCTCGAATATCATCAGAAAATAATCCGGGACCCACGTGAAGTTGCCCAGATTTTTTCTGAGATATTGCTCGCTGTTGACTATCGGTGTCGTCATGTGCCGCTAACTGAGCCGGCTGGCGCTCTTGGCGCGCCTTATTGTACGGTACCCATTCCCGCATATCGCGCAGCGCCTGCTCGTAAACCGGGATGTTGACTTGGAAAAAGCCTTCGCAGGCGTAGCGGAATGGTATGCCAAGGATAGCATCAGTCAAGGTGGTGTTACCGAAACGCGCCAAGCGCTCGGTGATGCGGCTGGCTGGCGAGCGCGGATCGGAATAGATAATTTCCCCGCCCTGAGCCGGTAGCTTGGCGGCTTCATCAGCGGTAATTATTTCGGGCAAGCGATCCCTGACATACAACTGCCATACACAACTTCCCGACTGATCGCAGCGGACGAGCAAGGTCTTGAGCTGGCGAGCCGCGACGCGCTTATGGCGCAGTAAATCGCGGATCGCACGCGCTAAGCTGTTGATTTCTGGGCGTGCCAAACTTGTGCCATCAACAACAATCTTACCTTTGCTGCCGCGGCGAAAAAATGCTAAATCAAGCGTGTCAATAGACGACTCTTCACGGTCGCTATCCGCGTCTATCTCTTGGTTATTATCAGAAAATAATTCGGGACCCGAGACAAGCCCAGATTTTTTCTGAGATACCGCTTGGGATACCACCGATTCGCTATACCAGCTAAATTCAACTTTGTTGCGATAACCATATGCAACATTGTCGCAATAAATGTCAATCGCCGCCGGTAATGTAACATTATGCAGCGCGAACGCGTCGTCGATCAACTTTGCTTTGTATGTTTGTTCAACTTCTAGTGGCATGATTTGCCAAGGACTGGTCGAAAGATAACTATCATGATCGCGCGGCTGGATACGGTCGGAGCTTGGCGAGACCACTTCCTCGACGACCGCTTCGACGAAGTGTGATTTCTTTTTGGTAATGCGAACGGCGACGGTCTCGCCAGGCAGTCCGCCCCATACAAAACATTTACGCCCGTCAGCCAGCGTCCCTAGTGCTTGCCCGCCGCCAACAATTTTCTCTAGTGTCAGCGTCTCGAAACTCTGTCGCTTCATCAAGAGTTATTATAACAGATTAGAAGTTGCACTCTGGCACACCGCCAAACCAGCCGTTCTGCATATTGCGGCCAGTGCGGCAGGTGGTGCCATCCGAGAGCGGTACCTTTATGGCGTAGCGGGTCGGCACGACGCTGGAAGCGTGGGTCGTGTCAGTGGCTGCGAGATACCAATAATCGCGGCCTTCGTGGTCTTTCGGTAGCTGCTTGATGTAGCGTGGAATGAGGAGTGCGCCGAGCTCACCACCATTACAAATTTTCATATTAGCGGTGTTATAAATGGCACAGGCGCCCGTTGGCCACGGGTATTCGCCATTATCCGAGCGATATTTCTCGATTGCCTCTTTGAGCATCGAGATATTTGACTTGGTCTCATTGTCGCGAGCGGTGTTATAGGCATTGCGCCACACGAGGCCACCCAGCGTGGCGAGAATCGCGATGACCACGATGATGATAATAACTTCGACGATAGTAAAGCCATGCTGCTTATGCATATGATGATTGTAGCGCGTTTTGGGCCCGATCGCAAGGCTGGTAATTGCGTGATTATTATGCTACACTAATCCTTGGTATTGGGCCGTCGCCAAGTGGTAAGGCACCAGGTTTTGGTCCTGGCATTCGGGGGTTCGAATCCCTCCGGCCCAGCCATTTACGAGTGAAATCGTAAAAATGATTCAAGCAAAGACACGTAATTATTCTAATTATTCTAAATTCCCTCTTGTTTCCGGTTCAATCGACGTCGTGTATTGTTATGCCGGCTACCACGTCGTTTCTATATATAAAACTGATCTATATTGGCCGACAATGTCGAGTCAAGTTCAACCTGCTCTAGCTCATTGGCCCCAATATACCGCAGCTCGCTGACATCTGTCGTGGTTGTGGGTGGCGACACGAGGCGAACCTGGTAGGCGATGATAAGCACCGGGGTGTCGAACTTTTTGCTCCATGTTGGGATGATGATTGGCGCTGCGCTTGTAATTTCTATCTCAGCTCCCAGCTCTTCTCGGCACTCACGCCGCAAGGCCTCGGCTATGCCCTCGCCGTGCTCCAGCCCGCCACCGGGTAAATCCCACGTATCGCTCCTCTCGCGGACGAATAGTAACTTTCCGTCATCATAAATCAGTCCCTTGACTGACACGCGGTAGGCGGCTCGGATATGTTTGAGTTTAGGCATGGTCATTCCTCCTACTTCGCCACTTGTGTATTTCGCAGGTGGTGATCGGGATGATGAATGAGGCCAGGCCGATGAGTGCGCCGTGCCAGAAGTTGATCGGCGTGATGTGAAGGATTGTGCCAAGTGGGCCGAAGAAGACGAGCAGCTGTAACATGATCGACAAGCTGATACCGGCGTAAAAACTGGCGTTCATGACCTTGAGGCGGGTGAAGATCGATTCACTGTCGGAGCGGGCGTTGAAGGCGTTGGCCCACTGGCTGACCACCAGCGAGATAAAGGCCAGTGTTTGCGCGTAATCGTGTCCGTAATGCTTCTCGAAAAAGATATAGACAGCCAGTGCGATGACTGACATGGTGGCAGCGACGATGACCATACGCCAGATCATTTGGTGGCTGAGAATCGGTGCGTCGGGGCGCTCTGGCGGGCGGTTCATGGCCTGCTTTTCGCCTGGCTCCAGGCCAAGCGGAATGACCATCGAGGTGTCGGTCACCAGATTAACCCAGAGGATTTGCACTGGCTCTAGCGGCGTCTTGATGCCGATGAGCAGCGCGCCGAGCATAGTGATCAGCTCGCCAGTATTAGTCGACAGCAGATAAAACAGCATGCGGCGAATGTTGGCGATGATGGTGCGGCCCTCGCGCATGGCGTCGATGATGGTCTTGAAATTATCGTTGAGCAGGATGATATCGCCAGCGTCTTTGGCGATGTGCGAGCCTGAGCCCATAGCCACGCCGACATGGGCGTTGGTCAGCGCCGGCACGTCATTGACGCCGTCGCCAGTCATGGCGGTGATGTGATGCTTTTTGAGAATGGTCAGCAGACGGTATTTTTGCTCGGGGATGACGCGGGAGAAGACTTTGGTTTTGGTGACGATGGCGTCCAGCTGATCATCGGACAGCTTGGCCATGTTACGGCAATCGAACACTTCGTCGCGGCTCTCGACCATGCCAAGTTCCCGGCCAATCTGATAGGCCGTCTCGAAATGATCGCCAGTGATCATCCGCACCGACACGCCCGCCTTCAGGGCGGCCCGGATAGCTCGCGGCGCCTCTGGTCGCAGCACGTCAGCCACGGCCACGAAGCCAGCAAGTGTCAGGCGCTGCTTGCCGAGCTGATCAAAGCTATCAATTGCCTCATCCAGCTCGCCTGTCGCCAGCCCGATCACCCGGTAGCCGCGGGCGGTCATCTCATCAAGCATCTGCTGGGCGCGTTTTTTGGTGTGGGCCGACACACGGCACGCTGCCAGGATGGCTTCGGGCGCACCCTTGACATACAAGCGAAACTGCCGGCCGTGATGCCAGATGGTGGCGGACATGGCGTGGGCTTGACTAAATGGCAGGTCGCGAACTGGCGCGTGGCGCGGGCTGGCGCTCTGCTTGCGGGCGTATTCATTGAGGGCGATATCCAGCGGATCGTGGCTCTTGGCGTGAGCGCGGTTGACCACCAGCCCGATGATGTGGTCAATGTTCTCTGTCGCCTCGTCCGGCGTCCACGTTTGCTGAACGGTCAGCTTGTTCTTGGTCAGTGTGCCCGTCTTGTCGGTGGCGATGGTGGTGATGACGCCGATAGTCTCAATGGCGCGCATCTGATGCACCAGCGCTTTTTTGGCGGCCATCCGCCGCATCCCTAAGACCAGCACCACAGAAATTGCAATTGGCAAGCTTTCCGGCACGGCACTCACCGCTAGGGCCATAACAAAGCGCAGACTCTCTAGTACATCCATGCCGCGCAGCAAGCTCAGCCCAAAGGCGACGAGGGCGATGGCCGAGACGGCGGCGATGACTCTGGTGATCAGGGTGTCGATTTTTCGCTGGACTGGGCTTTGGGTTGATTCGCGCCTGGAGAGCATGGCGAGATTACCGAACTCGGTCTGATTGCCGGTGGCAACGACCACGCCGGTGCCGGTGCCGCTGACGACGAATGAGCCCTGAAACAGCATGTTGGTTTGCTCGTACATTTCTTTATTGCCAGTGAGTGCGTCGGTTTGTTTGGAGATTGGCAGTGATTCGCCGGTCAGCTGTGCCTCGTCCACCCGCAAATTGGCGCTACGGATGAGGCGGATGTCGGCGGGGACTTTCTCGCCCTCAGCCAGCGAGACGACGTCGCCCGGAACCAGCTGGCTGGCGTCGACGCGCGTGGTACGATTAACGCGGTGAACGTCGACTTTTTGGGCGTCGTGGCGGGACAGGCTGCGCAGCACGCGGTCGGTTGAGAAGCGCTGAATGTAGAAAATAACGGCCGAGATGGCGGCGATGACGAAGATGATGATGGCGTCAATTGCTTCTCCGTGCCAGAGGCTGATGATGGCGGCGATGAGCAGGACGAGCATAAAGATATCGAGAAATGGCTCGAGGATGATGCGCCAGAGCGGTTCGGATTGGACTTTGATGATGTTGAGGCCGTAGCGTTTTTGGCGGCGCTGGACTTCGGCCGCACTCAGGCCGCTACTCGAGGAACCCAGTCGCCGCAGTGCCTCGTCGCTTGATGATTGATAAAAATGCATATGGTTATTATAGCGTGAAGTGTGGTTTGGAGGAAATTTGAGGTTCGGGACGTAGCTTGAAATAGTAGGTAGTCATTGTACCCGGTATAGCTGAGGTCGCTATTCTGCGACAGTTAATTACAGGCAAAAAGGTGCGCCTCCGGCTTCTGCCTCGCGCACCTCTTGCTTGAGATGGGGGTTGCATGAGTTGATCATCGTCAGTCGATTCGGTCGCTCCACGTACCGTAAGTGACGTGGGCCGCACCAGGCCTGACGCTATGCCCGTAGCTTCTTATCCTTCAATTTCAGCACCACATCCGCTTCTTTAGCCAGCTGCCTGCTGTGAGTGACGACTCTATTACTTATAATTATCAATGCGTCGAATCGCCATCTTTATCTGCGATTAAATCTATGATTTTACGAATCTCCTTTGCTTTGTCGTCATCGCTGTCTAGAAAATTATCCATATTATTTTCACAAAAATCAATTACATGATCAATTCCTTTTTCCTTTCCAGTATACTGTTCGATGGCTCCTTTCTTCAGATAAAACTCGTCGGATGAATATCTTGACTCTATTTGCTGGTCTAGGTCAGGGTGGTCTCTTCTATATTTGATAATTCTGGCTTCTCCAGTATTTCTGAATGACACGGTGGAATTATAAAAATCTTTTCCTGTAGCATCTAAGTCTTTAATGACATATACCTTTAGCCCGAAAGATTCAAAGAAGGACTTAAATGACGGTATGCTATCTTTGCCGCGTGTTTCGTATATAGAGATGTCTTGGCTAAGCTCTGGCTGCAATCTTTTTACGGCATCTCTAAAGAAATATTCATCATCTTGACCTTCAATCAGAAGTACTTTATCTAAGAATAATACTCGCGCTGCTTGCGTATTATTTAGTATTTTTATAAGGCCCTTCTGATCTTCTGCTATTTCAGGTGTATGTACCACAGAATTACGCTCTTCATTTAGAGAGAACCGTTTTATGTATTTTATCGTGTCGTCACTTATGAAGCCCTCGGAATGTGTTACAAGAATGCACTGAATTTTTTGTTCTTTTGCTAAGTCTTTAAGTATTTTTAGATATTTAGATTGGAACTGATAGTGTAAATGAATCTCTGGCTCATCAATAATAATAAGACCACCATTTACATCATCCCGACCGTACGCCTCAAATATCAAGTGTATAATCGATTTTTGTCCAGCGCTAAGACTGTTTATGTCACCCAGCTCTCGGTCATTTTTTATATCACGGAATCTAAATTCGTACGACCACGTTCGTATATTTGTCGGTTTTATAGAAAGCTTTAGATTTAATAATTTGAGCCTTTCATTTATATTCGTAATCAGCGGCAAGCTGTTTATAGCGACAGTGGCGTCGTCGATATTTTTACCTTCCTGTATTAGTCTAAGGTGTTTTTCACCAAGTTTTAGTTTTATAAAATTAAATATAGCAGGCTCGCCTGATGGTCGCTCGTTAATACTAGAGGGGACTAGGCGATTTTTTGCATTCTTTAGCGTGTTATCTAAAGGATCACTGCCAGTATATAAAGACGTTTGAGAGTCAAAATTACTGTAGTCACGGAAAGCTGATAGCATAGAAAAAGTACTTCCAAGCGGTTCTATTATATCATCTGTATTTTCTTGGTTATGTATATCGATAGCTTCATTAATTGCATGATAATATTCTAGATAAAACTGTACGTGTTCTGGCACTGAATTAGCGTAGATGATCTCATACGTAGCGCCTGCTTCGTATTTAGTGTGCTGAAATATAATATTTATGTCAACATTTACATCTCTGTCTAAGGCGGAAAACTTAGGTATTTTTATAGTTGAGTAACTGTTAAGAATCTTTTCTATACGACTATGGTTGTTTACGATATGGTCGATATTATCTCTGTCAATATCATCAAGTGTGATTGATATTCTTACATTTTGCTGCTCTTTCTCTGAATTCCAATTAGGCTGAAGTCTAAGACCTAATGTTCTATTGGAGTAACTATCATCAACTTCAACTGTAGCTTGTTTGCTATGTGTGACATATGAAGGATTATCATTATATCTGCTAGTTATACGCTTAAATAAAGCTCTCGTAAAGACAAAATTCATAGTCTCTAAAACTGTTGACTTACCAGATCCGTTTTCTCCAATAATAATATTAAGATCTGGATTGAATTCAATCTTAAAAGCATTGTTTATATCCTCCTCATATTTGAAGCTCAGGATATTCGATAATTGTAAATAGTTAACTCTCATGATGTTAATTATTATACACTCACCAACTTTATTTAGGGGTTCGGAACTATAAAAATATAGCTCTTTCGAGCTATATTAAAAACGTGTATTTTTTGGAAGCTATTTTTACGCTTTCAGTTTCTTATCCTTCAATTTCAACACCACATCCGCCTCTTTGGCTAGCTGCTTGCTGTGGGTGACGACGATGACACATTTGTCGTTTTCGTGAGCGGCCCGGCGCAGGATGTCGATGATGTCGGCGGCGGTGGTTTCGTCCAGGTTACCAGTTGGCTCGTCTGCCAAGATAATCGGTGCGGAGGACACCAACGCCCGGCCGATCGCTACGCGCTGCTGCTGTCCGCCAGAAAGTTTCATGACATTACGGTGAATGTGATCGTCATCCAGACCCATGGCATGCAACGTTTCGTTGGTGGCCTTGGAATTAACTAACTTCAAGTTTTCCAGCGGCGTCAGATAATCGATCAGGTTATAATTCTGAAACACCAGCGAGATATTGTGTTTACGATGACGCGAGTAACCTTGCTCAGCGATGTCTTCGTCGTCGAACAAAATCTGCCCGCCAGTCGGTGTGTCTAGCCCCGCTAGCAGTCCCAGCAGTGTCGATTTACCGGCGCCAGAACTACCGACGATGGCGTAGAACTTGCCTTTTTCAAATTGATAATTGATGCCGTTGAGCACATTGCTAGTGCCGTCAGCGTATGAGTAAATGATATCGCGTAAAGTAAGTAATGACATGATAACTCCTAACTTAATTTTGCTAAAATTTGCTTTGGTGATTGGCGCATGATTGGCGCGGTGGCAGCGATGGCTGATAGCAGAACGACTACGTAGCCGAAAGCTAAAGCCTGCAGATAGGTCGCCACTGGCGCAGCTTGCACCACGGTTTTTTCTACGCGCTGGTTTTGGTCGGTTTGCGCCGTGAGAGCGGTAGAAATTTGCGATGAGGCAATCGAGCCGATGGCGAGTGCGAGCACCGAGCTCACGAAAGCGATGATGGCGAGTTCCGCCAAGAGTTGCCCGATAATCTGCCGCTTCGACGTGCCGATGGATAGCAAGATGCCGATTTCATGCAAGCGACCGCGCACCCAGAACACCAGCACCAGTGACAACACCGCCAATCCTGCCGCGGCTGCGCCGATGGTGGCAATCGTCAAGATGTTTTGAATGCCAGCGATGTTTTGGAGAACGCCGGCGAATACCGCCCCGTTGTCAGTCAGGCTAAATTTTTGCCAGTCGATGTTTGGTAAGCTTTTGACGCGGTCCGTTAACGACTTCAGCTGATGTGGATTTTCGGCGAAATATGTCGCCCGCGTCAACTGCTGGCTACCTATCAGCTGCTGCGCCGCAGCCAAGTTGGTGATGAGATGATTCTCCGCCATGTCGGACTGCAAGACCGCTGGCTTTTCGCCTTTGCCGCTGAAGATTCCTGCGACAGTCACCGTTACTCGCCGGCCGTCTTTGGTAATGTCCAGCTTGTCGCCTGGCTTGATGTTATTTTTCTCGGCGAAGGTTTTGTGAATGAGGGCCGCGTTTTGGTCGCGCTCGGTCAAGTGCTTGCCCTGCTCCAGTTGGTAGAACCGACCGGTGAACTCGCCGAGCAGATCGCTCTGTGTCACACCCGTTACTTTAGCCTCGCCAGCGATTCCAGAATCCAGCTGTACACCGCTGCCTGCCGTGTCGATCAATTGTTTGCCTGGCAGTCCCGCGGTAGTTTCTGATTGGAAATTATGTGCTTTGACCTTATCTAGGCGCTGCACCTGTCGTGCCGTCTCCATCGGCACCTCGCCCGAAGGTTGCTTGCTGGCGATGCTAAAGCCGGCACGGATATTACGCTCGACCGATTGCTTCAGCTGTGCCATCGTTTGCTGCACTGTCAGCGTACCGATCAGCAGCGTGAAAATCAGCGTCATGATCAGGGCGATGGTCAGGCTGCGACGCCGTTTGCGCGCCACAGCCGTCCAGGCTCGTTTGATAATCGTCATCATTTGCCCCTAGTCCACTTCGGTTAGTAATTCTTTTGGCGTTGACTGGGTAATCGGTCGAGAGGCCAAGAGCACCGCAACGATAATCACCGCCAGTCCAGCGCCCCACACCGCCAGCAGATCCGTCGGCTGCACACCAACCGTCACCTTGTCCAGCGTCCGCGATGACGTCACCGAGTCAGCGTCAGCACCAAGCGACGCACCGTTCAAGGAACTGCCCGCTTGACGCGTGGCATTCTGCGCTGCCTGCGACACCACGTGATCGCCCATTTGCTGGGCAATTAGCCCGGCGGTAAAGTACGACGCACCGAAGCTCAACACCGCGATCATCACCAGCTCAGCGATATATTGCAACACAATCTTTGACTGCGGCACGCCCGTCGCCAAGAGCACGCCCGCTTCGCGCTTGCGCTCATTCATCCACAAATACAGCACCATGCCAATCACTGCGACACTGACCAGCGCCGTCGCCCACAACATGCCGTCGATCAGACCGTACACGCCGTTTACCGCGCCAGTCACGCCGGCTAGTTCCTGGCTATTCTTATTCAATTGATACTTTTGCCAATTGACCGGCAATTTATTTGCTCGCGCCATCACCTCATCCAGCTGCTTAGTGCCTTTGGTGAAGAACGTGGCATCTTGGTAAATCTCATTTTGCTCGGTATAGGCATTCAGCTGGCGAGTTGTCGTAAGGTCAGTCAGGAACAAATTCTCGAACAACTCCACCTGATAGGTCGCCTGCTTTGGGTTTTTGCCGTTAAATATACCGACGATTTCTACTTCAACCTCGTCCTTGGACGGATGCTCGTTGTCGGTGTCGTATTGATTGGCCTTTAACTTAATTTTACTGCCAAGCTTCAGGTTGTTGGCCTTGGCGAAATCTTCGTGCACCAAAATCTTGTGCGAATCGTTCTCGGTGATGTGCCGGCCAGCGATGAGCTTGAGCGACTCAGCGCGGAACTTTTTCTCGGACTCAGATTTATTAACACCGATGATGGTGGCGGCGTTGCCAAACTGTTTGTCTTTATCGGCATCATAGCCGCTGCCGCCACTCGGTAGTGGCACCAGTTTGGTATTGATAAAATCGACCGTGGCGTTCTGGCGTTTGACATAGTCCGTCACGCCTTCCAGATTCTTCACTGCGTCGATGTCTTTGTTCGACACCGTTCCCGAACCGCGGGCTGTTCCCGGATTGGTGCGCGGATTATTGCCCAGCGTGAAGCCGGCCTTGAGCGTTTTGTCTAGCGACTGCGCCGCCGCGTCGGTCGAATGCTTGATGGCAAATCCACTCAGCATAATCGTCGACATACATAGCAAAATCGCCAGCAAAATCAGCGTTTTGAGTTTTTTCCTGGTGATATACAACCAGGCACGTTGCAAAAATGACATAGATCTCCTTTCTTGGTTCTATGTCAGTGTAGCAAGGGTATGTGAAGGGAATGTGAAATGGGTGATGAAATCGCAACGGATTATTTTTCACTAATCAAGAGATGAGGACAAAAATGTACATTTAACACTTTAGAAATACTTATTCTGTCGTTATACTTTAGGACAAAATGTCTTAATAGATGACGACATTTTTAGGTTGTGATTACCTATTTCTTCTCAAGCACTGCAACCCGTTTTTTCAAATCATCCAGTTCGGCGCGGAGTTCGCTTGTGCTTGCTGCGGGATTGTTTGGTTCTGTCTTTTTAGTTTTAGCGTCTTTCTCTTGCTTAGCTCTCTGTTCCTTGCCAGCTTTTGCGGCAATATGCATAGAGATGGCGCTACTTGATACTACGATAATAATACCTATCATAGATACGATGTCTAGGGGTTTGATTTCCATATATTCCTCTGTTTATGATTTATTGTTAGGTTTATTATACATCCTGCTGTGGTATGCGGCTAGTAGGTTGACGCTAGCTGTGCACTTTAGTTATAATTGGACTATCACCATAGTCAGACAAGCCTAAGGTTTCGACCGAACGCTGTTTCTGGCCTTTTTAATATCTCTTTTTTTGATGCGCAATCCCCACTGCTGAACAGTGACGTCTAGTGCATAGCCTTCGGGAAATAAGCCTTCAATCGTCCAGCCGTGTCGCTGCAAACAAGCTATCTGCCACGGCTCAGGAATGAGATGGACATATAGCTTACGACTATAACCAGCTAATAATTGTGGCAAGTTAGCTACCAGTACTTCGAAAACAGTCTCTGATTTCGCTACCAATGGCATGATTTTAATCGGCTGGCCTTTCTTTGGAGTTGCGCCGACAACGCCAACGACCTTTCTATCCTGCTCAGCGATAAAAATAAGCTTATATTTCGTATCGACATTTCGACCCTCACGCCGTCGATAACCAGCAAACAGTGTATCAATCCATGCATTATTAACGCCGTAAAAACTACTGCCCACCTGCGACAAAATCAGCCGTCTCGTCGCAGCGGTATGCTTTTTCTCGTCAAACGGGACGATTGAAATATCTGACAAGCCAGGAGTTGTGCTCTGACTCAGCGGCTTGTATAGCATACACTCGTCGATACCAGGTTTATAATGATCTTGCGCCTTACCAGCCAGATGAAAGCCTTTGCGCAATAGAAACTTGAACGTGGCTTGGTTTTGGGCAGCCACTGTACAGTAGAGTTGCCGAGCGTAGTGTTTGCGAGCAAAATCCTCAGCATGGCGAAGTAACTTACTGCCAATGCCAAATTTACCGCGATATTCTGGCGCAACGATGAGCGGACTAATTTTAACTGTCCCCTGCTTCTTGACAACTAGATGAATCATTCCAGCAGGATGATAATTAACTTCTGCAATAAACATGTATTGCCCGAGTGAAAACTGCCCGACAGAATCGATGTTATTATTGATATGCGTAGTAAAAATCCGCTGTGCATGAGCTTGATGATCGCCATCGTAAAATGGTTCAAGCGCTTCTGTCATCAGGCGAAAAACGAAATCAAAATCGCCTGTTTTAGCCTTACGGATAGCCACAGCGGCTAACGATTTCTTACATCGGTGCATGAGCTTATTGTCTTATACCCTATACAATAATACAAGTTATCTATCGCTATACATGCGTAATTTATGGCTATAGCTGTCAAATTGGTACAAGTACAGACCGTAACCACTACTAAGGCGCGAGACATTCCGCCTTGCGCCGTAAAAGCCGCCCATTGCTTTTGGGTGGTTTATGCTTCTGTTTTGGTGTTGGGGTGTCTTATGTTTTTGCTAGATAATCTCTCAGCATTACAAATCCATCAACCGCCTCAATCGCCGCCAAATATTCTTGCCACTCCTCATCATTCAGCTCTGCCAAGCTGCGGCCAGGAAAGCTCGAGTGTCCATAAATATATAGCAATTCCGTCCAGCCATGTAATTTATCGCCACGTGGCTCGTCAATGATAAATCCCTCTTCATCGGCTACGAAAATGTGGTCTTTCTCACCGTCAAAATAGCCAACCGCAAAAGAAAATATAGCCCTACAATCAGTTTCACCTTGCATTAATTTGATGATGCCGGGATAGCTAAAACTATCCAGTAGCAATTTAACAAACGGCCCCGGAAAACCTTTCAAAGCCGGGATGAAAAAACCGCGATCATCAACGATCAGGCGCTTGTTTGGAAAAGCTTTTTTAGCTTGCGCCAGTTTATCCTTGGCAATTGTTTGAATATCCAGCCCCCGCCCTTCGTCAAAATCGTAATCAAGTTGCTGCAGGTCAATGCCAAGCGGCTGGAGCAATTCCTGAAGGCTAGTGAACTTGCGCTGATTAGAGGTGATGAAGTAAATCGTTTTACTTTTTGTCATGAATAATCCTTTCTATATCATAACATCAAGAGCGACCAGATGTATTGATCTGGTCGTATAAAATGATGGAGTTAATACAAGCAACTTCTCTCAGATCACGAACATCTCCTTGTTGTGAAACAGCGCGCGGATGTTGGTTGCGGTTTTATTTTAGCATCTACAATAAGATGCGGGTCTAGATGTGTGATATGCTGATAGATAACACTAGGACGATTGTGTTATTTGATTTATTACGCGATATCCTGTGTATTATTCTCAACAATATCAACCCAAACTCGACTGATTTCTTCAAATAATTCATCTTTAGTGTTTTCATTAAAGACAGTATAGTCTGCTGACCATTCTGATAATTGATATTCTGTATCAAGCTGTACCTTTCCCGAAAGATTTCTGACCATTCTGACCATCGCTCCAGAGAGTTCACGTATTAAAGCCCTATCTGCCATTGTCCGTACACCGCCAATCGTGATAAGTCTGTTGCCTGCTTGTAGGGAGGTATCTACATTGTATCTTAAAATATCTCCCCAAACCGTTGGAGAAACCATAACGATGGCGCTTCTGCCGAGCCACTCCAGCAATGGACGGTGTTGATTCTTTGTCTCATGCGTTAGCTCAGCTAATTCACCAGAGCGTAGAGATTTTATATAAGCATCTGATAATTGTGGAATATTTTGGTCGGACGATACGCTCATCCCGTATTCACTTAGTTTATCTGATAATATATCCTTGTAGTCTTCTGTCCGAGAGTTCTGATCATTTGATATATCAGCAAGTAGTGATCTCCCGATTTGCATAATAGAGTCTGAAAACTCAAAGTGCTCCGATTGCATTGGCCGAGCAATTTCTGACAACATATTAGCAGCTGTTGTTTTGCCGCTACCAGCAGCACCGCCAAATCCTACAACGTATGCCTCTCTCATAAACCAAATTCAGCGGGCAGGGTTTGCAACATGAACTCTTCTGGCTTTTCGGTAAATATAATCCTTTTTCCTATTGCCTGTGCATAGCCGATTTCAATCAGTGCTGACGCACCGACATAGCCGCCAACAGAACAAACAATCAGTGCATCACAATTGTCTATCATGTCTAGATGATATCGCTCTAGCTCAAGTGGAGACATTCCTTCCTCGCCAGAGAATACAACAAATTCTTCGCCTGGGTTTTTTGGTTCTTCAAACCTTGGACTGAGAATTTCAACTCCACGTTTCGATAACGTCTTCTTAATTTCCAGAATGTGCGGCAGATGCTTGCGGAAACTGCCAGATAGAACAACTGAACGATACTCTTGCTTAGCGGTACCGTGAATCATATTAGAGTCTGAAGGCACTAGTTTTTCAACGCCAAACTGCTCAATGACCGCTTGTGCGATTGCCGAGCAGGCTCGTGCGCCATGCATCCACAACGGATCGTCTGACATCAAAGACTCAAGCTCGTTGATAGATATCTTTGCATACACCTCCTCATTTTTTGCTGCAAAATCGGTTGGAGTAATCATGTTTGGGTGATCTGCATCATCAAATACATCATTAGGCTTTAAATTATATCCGACCAGCTTCATGTAAGTTAATTCACCACCATTATAGATTGCCACTGGAGTAGTGCTTTCGATGATTGGTAACTTGTTTTTTATACTATCAACAACGTCACGCAAACTATGCTGCGAGTGCTTTTCGTTCAAAAATGGAAAATCTTGCAATACAGTGCCAACGCCAATATCTAAGTTATATCGTTCAACGATATTTCCGCTTTCTTTGATAACTAGTTCCGTCGATCCGCCTCCAATGTTGATTAGCAGCAGTGGCGTGTTCGATATATACTCAGAAGACAAAGCCTGCTCTAAATAAAACCCCTCAAGTTCATGCTGAACGACGGTAAAGCATAAACCAGTTTGCTCAAAGAAGTCGTCCGCTAGACGTCGATAGGCTGGCATACTTAGTTTGCGAAAGACAGCGGTTGCAAAAACCTTGATTCTATCAGCTTCATATTTATCTTTAACTGAGTTGACATAGTCAATTAATTCTTTCTTGAGATTCTCTGATAGGCCGGCGTCGGGAGAAATTTCTTTTTTAAACGGTAGACTTTTCGTTTCTTGGAGCTTTACGGCTTTCTCTTCGACAGCGTACACTTTGATAGTTGACGATCCGATATCAATGTAGATAGTTTTCACTTCCCCTCCTGGTATTAATTTTACTACGCGGTCGGCTATCAAAATAGAAGTCTAGTGTCGTTATTGTAACAGATGAGATACAGGGGTGTAAATATACGCTTGCCTTTGCTCGATAGAAAACCTATCGTTACATCTACCTATATTTCCGCGCCGCTATAGCAAACCACATAAAGTAATCCTCCAACGATTCGTCCTCCATGCCGGCGAATAGTTCGCGGGCGCGCAGGACTTCGCGGAGTTTTGGCGATTTTTGGCGGGCGAGTTGCTCGGCGGTGGCGTCCAATAAGTCCAAGCCGCGCTGCCAGGCGCCAGTCATTGCAGCCGTATCGCCGCGGCGCCGGGCGGCAAACGCTCGCCCGACCTCCGAGCCGATGTTGCCCATTTGCTCAAATATCGTTAGGCTCTGCCACTTTTGCCGATCAAAGACGTGTTCACTCATGAACGACTCCGGCGATGATATCGATAATTTGCTGCCGCACCGCTGGGTCGAGCACATCGCGCGACGGATTATTTTGCCGCGGACGGATGTTTATCATGCTATCAAACTCGATAAATTCATCAGTACCAAACTTGTCCGGATGTAGGTTGATTCCCCATAGATCTGCTTGTTGCGATCCGCGTTCTAGCAAATACGCCTCGCCATCAGCATGCATGTCCATATCAATCAACACAATTTTCTTAGCAATATCGACATCCGCTTTGACCATCGTGCCGTACATTCTCTCGGCCATCGGGCGAAGCTCGGCGAGGGTTATTGAATCAACAATCTTCATGATTTAATTGTAGCACAGACGGCTGGTGCTTTAGCGAGATATGCTGACGGCGGAATCTTTATGTAAAGCAGGAGTTGAGAGTCTGTTTGACGACTTTAATATGCACAATTTAGGAAGACCTATTCTTGGACCCGTATTTTTCTCTAGCTATTTTAGTATACTTTCTGATAAAATCGCTTTTTGCATCAGTATATCCATCTCTGTCATGCTCAAATTCCTTCCAAAGTTTTAGTTTCAATTTCTCGTACTGTTTGGCAATGTCGCCATTCTCAATTAAATAATCCCTAAAGTAGATCTCATCATTATCCCCCGCAACCCTAATGTGGAGATGAAATACCTTATCCGCGAAGCCCTGTTTGGTATATCCCTTATTCAATGAGATTCGTTTTGCTTTCTCACTCATGCACAACCAATTATTTTCAACAAGGATATTTTTTACAGGCTCTAATTCTTTTTCCGACGGGACTTCAAGCAATATATCTACTATATTCTTTGCCTGTATATTTGGGATGGCCGTGCTACCAATGTGAGATATTTGTGTTATGTATTTTTCTGGCACCAATGAGGAGATGGCTTTCACTTCCTCATCATACCAGCGTGCCCATTCTCTATTGTGTTCTACAAGAAATATGGGGAATAATTGCCACAATTCTTCCAAACTCATTTTCTCTAGCTCTCTGTCCATTACATCCTCCTACTCAAACCTCACCACAAACCGCATACCCCGCCCATGCGGCGTGAAGTCATAGTCCAGGCCCTTGGTATCGAGTAGCATTTTCACGGTGTAGAGGCCAATGCCGCTGCTGTCAGCGTGCTGCTTCGCGCCGTCAGAGCTGCGATAAAACGGATCGAAGACGCGCTGGAGTTGCTGTTTGGTGAGTGGTTTGCAAGCATTTTCGATAGCCAGCTCATTCTGGTTGCAAGTAATTTTTATCACGCTCCTGGCATCGCCGTGGCGCACTGCATTTGATACCAAATTCGAGATGACGTGGCGCATCATGTCGCGGTTAGCACGCACGGTCGTTGGGTGTGCGTCAACCGCGAAAGTCATGCCGCGCGTTTTTGCCAGCAACACATAATCTTCAACCACTTCAGCGACTAGCTTATCAATCCTCAATCGTTTCTCCTGACGCAAAGCTTGCTCGGCAACACTGCCAGAGCGCAAGACATCATTCACCATTGCCGCCAAGCGGTCAACCTGTGCCACCGATTCCGCCAGGTACTGATCGCGATTTTTATACTCGCCAATGTTCAGCTGCATATTTTCAAGCATGATCCGGAGGGCCGCCAACGGCGTTTTCAGCTCATGCGAAGCCGCACGGAGGAAGGCAATCTTCTCTTTCTCGAGCTGCGTGATCCGCTTATTTTCATGCTCCAGCGAGCGAATCGTTTGCCATAGATTTTGATAGAGTTCATTAATATTTCGCCCCAGCACGCCGATTTCATCACGGCTATTCACTGGGTATCGCGCACCCTTTTCCAGCTGCTGCATCGTCGTCGTCACCGCCGCCATCTGGCGAATCGGCCGCGTCACAAAACGGCTATAGATGTACGAAAACACCAGCGCTACCAGCAACGAGCCGAGCATGGTATATGGCAATACCTGCAAGGTAGCGAGCTTGGCCTGAGTAACAGGCGCCACGTCGGCCAACAGCTTGACCGCAATCGTTTGGCCTTGGCTATTCGTCACACTCCCCTGCCGCAAAATCACCGAGCGCGGATCGACCGTTTGGCCATCAGCGATTTTCACCACGCTGGTATCGACCGATTTACCGCTGTCCGTCACGATGTTGATCGATTGAAAACCTTGAAAATACTGATCACGCCCGTCAATTGTCAGCGTGATATTAACATTTTTCACCTGAGCAAATTCCTGGCTGATCCGGCGCATTTCCTCGGTGGATTTGCCCCGCAGCTTGGTCGTCAGCGCCGTGAGATTATTCGCCGCCTCTCGCTCTTTTTGCTGCAAATAAAATTGCGGCATCAAGGTGTAGACCAGCACATGCACCAGGATAATTAACGCCGCGAATAGGCCGATTGACACCAAAAAGGTTTTGGGGAATAATTTAAGATTCTTCATAGCGGTAGCCCACCCCCTTCACCGTGATAATGCAATCCAGGTGCAATTTCTTACGCAGATTTTTGATGTAAACGTCGATCACTCGATCAAACGGCACCTCGTCATCACGCCACAACTTGTCGATGATAGCTTGCCGGCTCCAGACCATGTTTGGATTATCGACGAGCAGCTTGAGCAGTTGCACTTCCTTGGGTTTGAGATGCGCGTCACTACCATCATAAAATCCCTGATAGGCCATAAAATCAACCGAGGCCAGGCCGCGCTGCCACAAGGCTTTTTTGACAGACTGCTGTCGGCGAAGTAGCGCCTTGATCCGCTTTTCTAAAATCACCAGCGAGAACGGCTTGCTCATATAGTCATCCGCCAGCTCGTCAAAACTAGCAACTTGCGTCGGCTCGTCGTGCAGCGCCGTCAGCATCAGCACCGGCACGTCGCTGGTCTGGCGAATTTGGTGCAGCGTCTCGATACCGCTCATCCCTGGCAGCATAATGTCGAGGATAATCACATCTGCCCCAGCAAATCTCTGCAGCGCTTCCTCACCGCTGGTCGCCGTCAGTACCGTAAAGCCGCGCTGGCGGAGAAACTGCTCAGTGCCAGTGCGTAAGGTGGGCTCGTCTTCAACAATAAGAATCGTTGATGTCATATAAGTAGTATACCGAAAATGCCGCCCGTGGTAAACGAGCGGCATGGGGCGCGTGGTCAGCGTCAAATTGGGGCGCGTTAGTGGACGCCGACCACTTGCAGGCGCCGGGTGGTGCGACCGAGACCGAGAGAGATGGTTTCGGTGGCGTGGCGGTTGAGGAGGCTTTGTCCGAGGGGGCTATCGACCGAGATGCGGCCGTCAGACGGATCAGCCTCGAGGCTGTCAACGAGGGTGTAGCGAAAGAGCTGGCCCTGCTGATCGATGAGATCAACCACCGAGCCAATGGCGATGCGTAGCCGATCGCGCTTACGCGGCAGCGGCTTGGCGGTCTTGAGCGCAGTGCGTTTCTCGGTGAGCTTACCATGGACGTTTTCGAGATTCATGATAATGTCGCTGCGGCGGAGTTTGTCGTCGCGAGATTTGGCGCGGCCGATGTCGCGTAGTTCAGCCGAGAGTGCTTTTTCGCGGATTTCGAGTTCGTTGATTTGCTTGTGTAATTCTTTGAAGCCTTTTTTACTGAGATATGTTGTCGTATTCATCCTTACCCTTTCTGGTGAGGCTCACCTCACCGTAACTTATTACACCATGGCATTCTGAAAATTAGCTGAAAAATTGTAAAAATGTCAAAAAAAGTCACGCCACCAGAGGTAAATTACAGGGTTTTTGGCAGCGAAATCGTGAACGTTGTCGTGCCTTTGCGGCTGGCGGCGGTGAGTTGGCCGCCGAGGGCGCCGGCTAGTTGCTTGGCGAGACTGAGACCGAGGCCGTAGCCGCCAGTTCGCTGATCGCTAGAGAAAAATCGCTCAAAAATATGCGGCAAGTCGCGCGCCGCGATTTGGCCATCGTTCGTCAGGCAGACGGTGATGCGGTGATGGGCAGCCTTGATGTCAACCTGGACACGGGACTTACGCGGGCTGTGGCGCAGAGCGTTGTCGAGGATGATAGCGATCAGTTCGCGGACGATGAGGCGATGGCTGGTCAGGGTGATGGCCTCGTCGGTGATTAGCGTGGTGCGCGCATCGGCCTTGCGTTCAGTGATCAGCTTTTTGGTGAGGTCGGTGATGTCGAATGTCTCAGTCGTGGTTTCTAATTGTCGATTGGCAGACGATAGTTTGAGCAGCGTCTCGGTCAGCTGCGTCAGGCGGTCGGTCTCTTCGAGCGTACTCTGGAGTGTCTGGCGAAGCGATGCCTTGCTGGCGCGCTGGTCGGACAATGCCAGCTCGGCCTCAGCTTTGATGACGGCCAGTGGCGTGCGCAGCTGATGACTGGCGTTGGCGGTAAAGCGCGACTGAGCGTCATGTGCTGCCTCAATCGGCTCAAGCGTCCGCCGGGCCAATATATAGGCACAGACGCCGCCGCCGATGAGCACGATGAGGTTGAGATAGCCGAGGCTGATCAGCAAATTGGTGGTCGAGATTGACGGGTGGTCGCGGATGATGGTGGTTTCGGTGTTGTTATCAGTTTTATGATGCTTACTCCAGTTATTCAGCTGGACGTCGAGCTCGGAGCTGGCAACTTGAAAGATGATGCCGCTAAATAGCAAGCTGACGGTCATCAGAATGAGCAAGTACCAGCCGGCGAGCTTGAGCGTTGCTGAAAAAATAATTTCACTCGCCAGCCTCCAACTTATACCCAAAGCCGCGCACGGTGTGAATCAGTGGCCGGCGAAATGGCTTGTCGATTTTCTTGCGTAGCTGCTTGATATAGGCCTCGACGTTGTTGGGTAAAATATCGGCATCAAAATCCCACACATGGGCGATCAATTTGTCTTTGCTAAGCGTCTGGCCGGGGTGGCGCGCCAGGTATTCGAGGAGCGCGTACTCCTTGCTGGTCAGGTCGATCGAGGTGCCGGCGCGAGTGACGGATTGCGTTGTCTGGTCAATTACGAGATCGGCGATCTGGAGCGTGTCCGGTTGCTGAATTGGCGGGCGGCGAAGGAGCGCTCGCACGCGGGCGGTGAGCTCGGCGATGGCGAAGGGCTTGACGAGATAATCATCAGCACCGCTGTCCAGGCCGAACGTCTTATCTTCAGTTGTCCCCAGTGCTGTCAACAGCAGAATCGGCATATCCTTGCCCTGTCCGCGTACTGTCCGCACGATGTCTGTGCCACTCAGCCCCGGCAACATCCGATCAACGACCAATAGATCGTACGGCTCGCTCATCGCCATATTCAGCCCCTCGTCTCCGTCATGCGTCACGTCCACGGCGTGATGCTCACGCCGTAAGGCCTCGGCGATAATCCGGGCGATCTTTGGTTCGTCTTCAATGATGAGGAGGCGCATGAGTATATTATATAATGTTTTGCTAGTGTGTATAGTGAGTATCTCATACCTGGAGTTGCTCAACACAGTATATAGGCTTATAATTATAATCAATGCATCTGGACGATAAAACATTTACCAATCTACTAATCATTTGTCAGGCTCTTGATGCGAAGTTCCCTCATGGTGCTGACATATTCCAGCGCGTATCGCGGTTGTGCGAGGAGAGTGGCGAGCTCGCTAGCGCCGTTAACCACCTTGAAGGTATGGGCGTCAAGCGCCGCAAACACGGCCAGCCGCAGTATGATAATCTCATCAAAGAGATTCAGGACGTCATGCGCTGCGCGGTTGGTATAGCTATGCATTACGGAGTAGAGCGTGAAGTTGTAGCGGCGATAAGTCGGAGCGCCGAGGGAGTAGAGCGAAAATAAGATATAGTGCCTTATGCCCCTGCTCCACCCACATAGTGTATAATAAGCAGAAAGAAAGGGAGATATATGGGACGAGACACAGCAAAACAGCAGCGACCGATTGTCGAGATTCGTCATTTTCAGATGGCGTTTGGTGACAAGGTGGTCATCCAAGACCTTAGTTTTGAGGTGCAGCGCGGCGAGGTGTTTGGATTCTTAGGTAGCAACGGCTCGGGAAAGACGACGACACTCAGGGCGCTACTGGGGCTATACGAGCCGACGGCCGGCGAGCTACTGGTTGATGGCAAGCCGTACACGGTCGAAGATAGCGTCAAGCTAGGCTATCTTCCGGAGGAGCGCGGCTTGTACAAAAAAGAAAAAGTCATCGACACCATGATTTATTTTGGTCGATTGAAGGGACTCGGCAAAGAAGAAGCGCGCACGTTCTCCATGAATTATTTGGAGCGAGTTGGTTTGAGCGACAAGGCAAAAACTCGGCTGGATAAATTATCAGGCGGCCAGCAGCAAAAAATTCAGCTGGGCGTGACCATCATGGGTGACCCAGAACTGCTTATTTTGGATGAGCCGACTAAGGGTTTTGACCCAGTCAATCGCCGACTATTAATGAACATCATCGAAGAGCGACGCAAGGCTGGCGCGACGGTGATATTTGTCACCCACCAGATGGAAGAGGTCGAACGGCTATGTGATCGGCTGATTCTATTAAAAGACGGTCGAGCGGCGGCATACGGTACACTAGCAGAAGTGAAAAAGCAGTTCGGCGGTGCGTCAATGGATGATATTTTCGTCAAGGTTTATGGCGGCGAGAAACAGGAGGTACGTCATGAGTAAGATGCATAATTTCGGGATGGTATTCAAATTTGAGGTGCTGCGTACCTTGAAGAAGCCAACCTTTTGGCTGATAGCGCTGGGTTTTCCGGTCATGATTGGGCTGGTTTTCGGTATTGTTATTTGGTCAAATCAGGCGACCAAAGAGG
Organism: Candidatus Saccharibacteria bacterium oral taxon 488; assembly: GCA_013099015.1. Lineage (NCBI taxonomy): Bacteria > Candidatus Saccharimonadota > Candidatus Saccharibacteria bacterium oral taxon 488. The sequence continues at coordinate 311,102 of CP039998.1, forward strand.
CGGCCGATAAGCTTCAAGAACAAAAATTTAGCATTACTATGACAGATCATTCAAAGCTAATCAAGCCGGAAGTCGCGGCGGTGATGAAAGTCCAATCAGTCGACTCCGAAGCTGAAGGTATCGAAAAAGTCAAACGCCGTCAGACGGATGCTTATTTCTATATACCGAAGAATCTTGAGAAGGACACGATCAGGATATACGGCCAAGATACGGGGGTTTTTGAGAACAATAAGTACGAGGCGGTTGTCCGCACACTACTGAATCAGTCGGTTGATAGCAAGGTCACCGGATCGGAAGCGGCAGTGATCAAGCAGAAAGTTAATTCATCGCTCAAGACTTATAAAGACGGTAAAGAAAGCGGCGGTGTGAACGAGATGATCGTGCCAGGGTTCTTCCTGGTGCTGTTTTATATGCTCGTTGCCTTCTTTAGTAATCAGATGCTGACGAGTACTGTCGAGGAGAAAGAAAACCGCACTGTGGAGATGTTGCTGACAACGGTGCAGGCCAGGACGTTGATTATCGGCAAGATTTGGGCGTTGATCGCTCTATCGCTAATTCAGGGGATGGTTATCGTTGTGCCGGTGTTGATTGGCTATTTTGGATTTGGTTCGCAGCTGCACTTGTCTAACTTTGATCTATCGCAAATTGTGTTTGATCCGACGAGAATCGCTGTTGCTGTTGCGCTGTTTGGTGCGAGCTTTACCATGCTGACTGGTCTGTTGGTAGCTATGGGGGCAATGATGCCGACCGCCAAGGAGGCGAGTTCGTGGGTTGGCCTGGTGATGATACTGCTGTTTGGGCCGCTGTATGCCGCGTCAGTATTTGTCTCGTACCCAGAGTCAACGTTCTCGATGGTTATGTCGTACTTTCCGCTTACGGCACCAATTCCGTTGATGATTAGGAATACGGTCGGCAATTTGTCGCTCGTTGAGGCCTTGATCGGCGTGGCGGTCTTGGTGGTGTCTGCGGTACTGATCATGATGCTGGCGGTGCGGATTTTCCGCTACGGCGCGATGTCATATGACAGCAAGTTATCTCTGTCGGCGTTGCGGATGAAGCGAAAAGCTGATAAAGTTTAGATTATGAAAGTACGCATTGAAATAGACACTAAAACATTTGTGCGGTTTTGGCTGGTGGTTATCGGATTCGGGCTGGCGGGGTTGATGATTTATTCGGCGCGGGATGCGCTGATGGTACTTGGGACGGCGTTGTTTCTGGCACTGGCACTGAACGCGCCGGTGCGTAAGTTGGCGTCGTGGCTGCCCGGCAAGAGTCGGCTGGGCGGGACGGCGTTGGCTTTTATGCTGCTGATCATCATCTTGACTAGTGTGATTTGGTTCGTGGTGCCACCGCTGGTGCAGCAATCGGCCAAGTTTGCCGAGACGCTGCCGGGGCTGGTTAACGGCGTTAACGAGCAGTGGCACGGGCTGAAGGGTTTCGTTGAGCAGAATGGCTTGCAGCCGCAGATTGATTCGCTGATGAATAATATCCGCGGTCAGGCATCCAGTTGGGCGGCGAGTTTCGGCGCGAATATTCTCGGTAGTATTGGCTCGCTGGCATCATTTTTGGCATCGGCCTTTCTGGTGCTGGTGCTGACGTTCTTGATGCTGCTGGAGGGTCAGGAATGGATGGAGCGGCTGTGGCGGCTGTATCGGGATGAGCAGCGGCGTGATCATCACAAGATGCTAGTCGGCAAGATTTATAATGTGGTGACTGGCTACATCGTCGGGCAGCTGACGGTGTCGGGGATCGGCTCGCTGTGTGCCGGGGCGTTCGTGTTTGGCATGAGCTGGTTTATTCCGGAGATCGCAGCCAACTTGGCGATGCCGACGATTCTGCTGGTGTTCCTACTCAGCCTGATCCCGATGTTTGGGGCAACGATCGCTGGTGTGGTGGTGGGCCTGATGCTGATGCTCAATAGCGTGTCGGCGGGCGTTATTTATCTCATCTATTTTGTGATCTACCAGCAGATTGAGAATAATTTTATCGCGCCAGTCATTCAGGGCAAGAAAGTCGAGCTGTCGGCGCTGGCGATCTTGGTGGCGGTGACGGTGGGGCTGTATGTTGGCGGCTTGGTCGGTGGTGTGGTGGCCATTCCGATCGCTGGATCGCTCAAGGTGCTGATGGATGATTATCTGGCGCATAATCGCGAGCCGCAGGCGCCGCCTCGCCGCTCGCCGCTAAAAAAGGCGCTCAAAAAAGTTGCTGAGACGAAGCCAGCTGAGTAAGCGGCCGAGAGATTATCGGTACGACCAAACTTGACCAGATGGGGTGTCGCGTAGCGCGATGCCCTTTTCGTCGAGTTGAGCGCGAATATCGTCGGCAGCCTGCCAATCTTTGGCGCGGCGAGCCTGCTGGCGCTCGAGGATAAGCCGTTTGGCTTCATCGTCAATGTCTGGCGCGGTGTCCATTAGCTCTAGACCCAAAACCTCGTCAATTACTTCGAGTAGCTGCAGCAGACCGCCGCGATGGATTTTTTCTAACGGCGCATGATCCAGCTGTGAGAACGCCTCATCGATCAGCGCCAAGACCCCTGGCGTATCCAAATCATCATTCAGCTTTTCAATTAGCGCCTGCCGCGCTGCTAATAGCGACACCGTGCCCTCTTGCTCGTCTTTATCATCGTCATCGTCCAGCGTGTCGTGCGTCTGGTGTCGCAGCGCCGCATAGCCGCGCCAATGATCCAGCCGCGCCTGGGCTGCTTCCAAAATCTCCCAGGTGAAATTTCCCTCGGTCTGGTAATGCTTACTGAGAATCGCCAGCTTGAAAGCCATTGGGCTAAAGCCGCGGGCGGTGATATCGCTAAGGGTGATGATGTTGCCCAGGGATTTACTCATCTTGCGGCCGTCGACTTTTATGTGGTTATTGTGTAGCCACACTTGAGAAAACTGCTGTCCGGTCAAGCTCTCGCTCTGAGCGATTTCGTTGGTATGGTGTACCGGAATGTGGTCAATGCCGCCGGTGTGAATGTCAATTGCATCGCCCAGCGTTTCCCGGGCAATTGTCGAGCATTCGAGGTGCCAGCCCGGAAAACCGACGCCCCATGGACTGTCCCATTCCATATCGCGCTTGGCGCTTGTTGGTGAAAACTTCCAGACGGCGAAGTCGGTGATGCTGCGCTTGCCTGCCACGCTGACCCGCGCGCCGGCCTCTAGACCCGCCACGTCCAGTCGCGCCAATTTGCCATAATCCGGCAGCCGCGACGTATCAAAATACATGCCGTCGCCGTCAATCTTGTATAGAAATCCTTTCTCGTCTAGTCCCTTGGCAAATTCAATCTGCTGCTGGATATAATCTGTTGCCCGCACTAAATGGTCGGGCCGCACTAGCTTCAATACCTCGTAGGCTTCGTGCTCGGCGATGGTGATATACTGCTCGGCCACGTCCCAAGCGGTCGTGCCCTCGCGGCGAGCGCCCTTCTCCATCTTGTCCTCGCCATTATCATCATCGCTAGTCAAATGCCCAACGTCGGTGATATTCTGCGTGCGAATCACTGGAATGTCTTGCCAGCGCAGCAACCGCACCAATACATCCCAGTAAATATAGCCGACCCAATTGCCAATGTGCGGCTGCGAATACACCGTCAGCCCGCAGGTGTACATGCGAACCGTCTGTCCGTCGAGTGGCTGTAGTTTGTCTTTATGGCGAGTGAGGGTGTTGTGGAGCTTCATTGCCTTTATTTTACAGGAAAAAGCAGAGATTGGCGAGCGGCCCTGCCCTGTCGCAACTGAATGCTACCATCGCACTCTAGGCGTTATCTAGGCGGCTGTGAGATCTGCCCGTACCTATGGTATGATGATCCTAAGAAGTGTAAGGCGAGAAAGGTGATATATGGATACAACCTTGTTTCAGTACTGTCAAAAAATAGTGCTATTCAGTCAAGACGGCTCTGCCGTGCTGCTCGCTAGGCGCTGCGGGGAGGCTGATTATGATGGCGTGTTCTCGTTTATTGGCGGCAAGTTGGAGTCGACGGATGGTGGCCTGGTGAATGGTCTTCGGCGGGAGAAGAACGAGGAAATTGGCTCGGCTGCTAAAATTGCGGTGGTGACGAGCATCAGTGTTAATGAATATTTTGTCAAAACCAATGGACAGGCCATGGTGCTGCCACATTATTATGCCCGGTTTATTGGCGGTGAAATTATGCTCAATGATGAGTATTCTGAATATCGGTGGGTGAACCTACGTGAGTTAGATCAGTTTGAACCAAAGATTGAGACAGTTGCCCCTATGATTGAGGCTGTCCAAAAAATTATGCGAGTTGCCACCGAGGCGGATTATCGAGAGATATAGTGAAATCATTCCCATTCCAATGAAAATAGCCCACCGAACGAGCTCAAACCAGAACTGGATATATCTCAACCCAGGAGATGCAATCAGTACATCTCAACCAGTTTGAGCCCAGTCGGCGAGCTATTTTCGGTGGGCAGCCCCCGCTACTTACTTCTCTCTATGTTGTACTATGGCCTGCCATATTGTTGCAGTGCTTCCGATGACCCCCGCAATAATGTATACCCACGCAGCCAGGTGGTTATCATCTTGCTCGCAATCTCTTAGATACCCGTTAGGGCCGAGGCATACATTATTGCTAATCAGCCAGACCCCCAACACGAGGATGAGAATGAAGACGATTGCCCACACGACGAATTCACGCTTGGACATACCTTTATCCTTTCTTGAGAAAGAAAGCTCAAAGCTAAAGGGCGACTTCCGCCCTAGACGTAACCTTGAGCAAAAGCTGATATATATATCACTAATAGAATAAAATGTCAATGGATTTTGTCAAAAATGTGGTATTATATGCCTTTTTCAGCGTTTTTGGCCTGTTTGTATGCTTTGGTGACCGGTTCTAGGCCGCGGGCGACGCGTTCGCGGTTGGCTCTCAGCTGTTTTTCGTCGCGGAAAGATAGTTTGATGGGCGTGCCGGCGAAGTTGAAGGCTTCGCGCAGGGTGCGCTCCAAGTAGCGTTTGTAGCTCCAGTGGACGAATTTGAGGTTGCTGCCGTAGATGACGAACCATGGCGGTGCCATATCGGTCTGGACGATATAGCGTAGTTTTGGATGTGAGTTCTTCAGGCCGGCTGGCGGATGAGCGGCGACGGCTTTTTGTAAGAGGTCGTTGATGACGCGGGTCTTGCATTCTTGGCGGCGGCGCTTATGTATGTCGAGGGCTAGGTCGAATAATTTGGCGACGTTTTGACCGGTGACTGATGAGGTGAAGATCAGTGGTGCGTAGGGGGTGAATTTGAAATGATAGCTAATTTGCGGCGCTAGTTCGTCGCGGGTGTAGGCGTCTTTACCTTCGACGGAGTCCCATTTGCTGACAACCAGGACCAGCCCCTTGCCTGCTTCGTCGATGATGCCGGCCAAGCGTTGATCCAGCTGGACGTTCAATTCGTTGACGTCCATCAAGAGGAAGCAGACGTCGGCTTCGTTGATAGCCTGCATGGTGCGTAGGACGGAGAATTTTTCGATGCCAGTTTCTTGCTTGCCCTGGCGGCGAATGCCAGCGGTGTCCAGCAGCTCGATGGTCTGGCTGTGGTAGCGGACTTGGACGCGGTTGACGTCGCGGGTGGTGCCGGCAACGTTGGCGACGATGGCTTGCTGCTTGCCCGCCAAGGTGTTGAACAAGTTACTTTTGCCGACGTTTGGACGACCAATCAAGGCGACGCGGATGATGTCGTCAGGCGCGGTGTCGGTGGCTGGCGGGATGAGATCGGCGATGGCATCAAGTAATTCGGAGATGCCGATGCTGTGTTCGGCGGAGGTTTTGATGATGGTTTTAATGCCGAGGCGTTTGAATTCGTCGGTGTGGAGTGAGCCTTTGAGGTCGGCTTTATTGGCGATGAGGAGGACGGGCTTGCCGCTTTTGAGGGCTTTTTTGGCGAGTTGGCGATCAGCGTCTGATGGATAGACGGTAGAATCAACCATAACGAGAATGACATCGGCCGCGGCGGAGGCATCGGCGATTTGGTCTTGGATGGTGGCTTCGAATTCATCTTCGGCGGGTTTGAGGCCGGCGGTGTCGATGAGCCAGAATTCAGCCTGGCTTGCCTCGTCAGGAGATGAGGCGCGGCGTTTGTATGATACTTTGCCAACAACATTATCGCGGGTGGTGCCGGCTTCGCGGGCGACGATGGCGGTGCGGGCGCGCGTCAAGCGGTTGAACAATGAACTTTTGCCAACGTTAGCTTGGCCGATGATGGCGACGGTAGGTAATTTATGAGACATAATTACGCCTATTATACCAGAGGCGTGAGGATTTGGCGAGGATAAGCGTTATATGCTGGATCCGACTAGACCAAAGCGGTATAGCGAATAATAGACGATGCAGCCGACGAAGAGGGCCGCCAGGAAAAATGCCAGGTAGCTGCTGCCGCGCCAGGCGTGCTTGGTCGATGATTTCTCGGTGCGTTTTGCCTGACGCCGGGCGATGATGGTGAATAGTATGAGTCCAGCCAAGATGACGACTTCAATGCCTAACGCATACAAATTCAGCCCGAACTTTGGCTCCTGCCCCAGCGGGATGACGTGCGGCTCAGCGATGTAGGCTTGTGTTTTGTCAAGCAGACAGATGTCACGCTCGCGAACCGGCGTGATGATGAACATCACGAAATCCTGTGGATGAGCGAACGGGTGATTGAAATCTACGTAGCTTTCCTTCCAGTGATACGGAACACCGGGTGAAAATGGATTAACAGCGGGCATACACATGGTGGTAGTATAGCACGGGATTTTGGTGGGAGGCAATGAAAATAGCCCACCGAACGAGCTCAAACCAGAACTGGATATGTCTCAACCCAGGAAATGCAAGTGATGCATCTCAACCAGTTTGAGCCCAGTCGGCGAGCTATTTTCGGTGGGCGTTAGCCCTATCTCTTTGAAGCCTCCTTTCTCTTGATGTCGAAGAGACTCAGCATCGTGATCACCCCCGCAGGGGCGATCACGATGACGATGTAGATCGTCATCGCAATGACGAACCCCCACCCTCTTGCCCAGGTGGCGAGGAGTAGCGGGAATAGTGTGGCCGCGAACCAAAAGAGGATCCCCGCTCCCCGGAATCTCAATTCGTCGGTGACGGTGCAGACCGCGGCCGTTGCCGCGATGGTCGCCCCCACAAGGAGGATCGCGATCATAATGATCATCGGCGCAAACTGATTCACAATCTTTCCTTTCGGTAGAAGAAAAAGCTCAAAGCTAAAGGGCGACTCTCGCCCTAGACAATGACTCTGAGCAAAAGCTGATATATATATATATCACTAATAGAACAAAATGTCAATGGATTTTGTCAAAAATATGGTATTATATGCATTTTTGGCGCCTGGGGAGGTCTAGTGAGTCAGTGGCCCTTCACTAAATTCCCCGCGCTTGATACTGCCGAGGCTGTAATTACCAAAGTCTGTCCGGTGGAGTTTGGTGACGGTGTAGCCGAGGGCAGCGAAGGTGCGGCGGATTTGGCGGTTGCGGCCTTCGCTCATCTGGACAATCCAGCGGCGGTTGTCATCCTCGTGCTGGCGTTCAAGTGTCAAGCGGCTGGGCCCGTCAGGCAGCTGCACGCCAAAGTCATTGATCATTTGCCGGTGAAGTGGCTGAAGTGGCTGGTCAAGCGTCACCAGATAGCGCTTAATTTTATAAAACGATGGGTGTGTCATCTGATGGGCAAAATCCCCGTCATTGGTGAGGAGGATGAGGCCCGAACTGTCTTTGTCGAGGCGACCGACGGGTTTGAGGTGATGGAGGCTGGTTGGTAATAATTCATAAATGGTCGGTACACCGCCTTGAGAGGCACGCGAACAGAGGTAACCGACGGGTTTGTGGAGGAGGATGAGCTGGTGGGTTTGGGCGGTGAGCGGTTTGTTGCCGTAGCGAATGATGTCGGTTGTGGTGACGCGTTGACCCAGCGTGGCAGGTTGGTCGTTCACGGTGACTTTACCCTGCTCGATCAACTCGTCAGCCTGGCGGCGCGACACACCGAGCGCCAGCGCCACGAATTTGTTGAGGCGCTGGGCGGATGAATCGGTAAAATCGGATACTTGCGTCGGTGTCGTCATATCAGGAGACTACTGGCGGTTGCGGTGGAAAGGCGTTGGTCGGTGGCTGGGGTGTGGTTGGCTGTGCTGGCTCTGTCGCGGGGGATGGCTCTCCTTCAGGCGTTGGAGCTGGGTCGGTCGGCATCGGTGCCGGGGTGGGCAGGACGAATGGCGTATCGTCATCTTGTGGCTGTGATGCTGCCGCGTTGGCGAGCTCGGCATTGATCGCGGTACCAGTATCAAGTGGCTGGTCATCGGCTGGCGTCGGCAGCGGCTCGAGTGCATCAAGCGTCAGGTCGCCGTGCGGCTCAGCCATAGCGTTAGGCGTCGGCAGCGTGAAGTCGTTTGAATCTGGCGTTGGCTGCGGCGAGGCCTGCATAGACTCGAGCTGGTCGCTGAGCTCCTGCTCCATCATCTTGGACATGTCGGGCTGTGGTTCTTGGCTCAGCGGCTGGATCACCCGCTCACCACCGAGGCTGGTCGGCCGCGGCGATGGTGATGAGGCCGGTGCTGTTGGCTGTGGCAAGGTGTCGGCCGAGGTGGTCGGTGCCGCCTCAGGGGATGGGGACGGCGCTGGGTCAGAGACCGGAGGTTGCTCTACCTCGGGTGCTGGAGTTGGCGCTGGGTCGGTTGATGTCACTGGCTCGCCGGCGGTTTGCTCAGTCGATGCGGACGGAGCCGTCGGTGCCAATGGGGCGCTCGGTAGGACGAACGGTGCTGGGTCGGTTGCTGGCGGGATCGAATTGTCTGGGCTAGCTTGAGCAGGTGCGATGGCTGAATCATCGTGGGTCGTCGGAGTTATTGGTGCGGTCGGTGCCGGAGTGACAACGTGGGTTGCAATTGCTATCTCTGTCGGTGATGGCAAGGTGACTGCCGGAGCGTCTTGCTGGGTGGCCGGTGTCTTCAACGGCGCGTCAGCTGCTACGGGCTCTGCGGCCGGCTCGGGCGCGACGGGAGTCGGTTCTGGCACGTCGCCGAGTACTTCGTGGACAGTGCGCACCACGTCTTCGATGCCAACTTGCGACTTAACGAGGTAGCGATCAGCGCCGAGAGCTTCGCCGCGTTGCCGTTGGTCTTCGGATGACAATGCGGTCATCATGATGACTTTGACGTCGCGTGTCTCGGTGGTCGAGCGCAAGATATCCAGCATGTCAAAGCCAGAAATCTTGGGCATCATCACGTCACTGACGATCAAGGCCGGGCGTTCTTTGATGGCCATAGCTAAGGCCTCTTCACCGTCGCCCGCCGAAACGATGTCGTAGCCTTCAGCTAGTAACCTGACGCCGTAAATCTCGCGCAGGCTTTTGTCGTCTTCTACTAGTAAAATCTTTGTCATAACTACCTCTACTATACCGAAGTTTGCACCAAAATACTATAGTGGTTATGGTTTTTGTTGGGCAGCGTCTGGTTCTGGGGCGGCGAGCGGTGCTGATGGCGTGGGTGTAGCGGTTGGCTCAGGGGGTGTGGGTGTGGCAAGAGGCTCGTGGATTGGATCGGGCGGTGTGGATAGCATGGCGGGCGCGGGAGTGGTTGGTTCAGGTGGTGGCGTGAACATCAGCGGCAGCGGGCTAAAATTCGGCGGCGGCACCGGCGGCGTGGCTGGCTTAGTCAGGACGGTATCAGCGGCGTCCGGTTGGGTGGCGTTGATCGGGACGGTTGGCTGGACGGCGACAGCGGTTGGCGGTTCGGCGGTCAGTGGTGGAGCAGCAGGCGCGGGGGTGGTTGGTAATTGGCGCATGGCCTCGTCGGTTCGAGTGCGAGGAATCTCGAGAAAGAAAGTGCTGCCCTTGCGGTATTCGCTGATGACGAATAGGCGGCCGGACATTGCCTCGGTCAGGCGGCGGCTGAGATACAGGCCGAGGCCGGTGCCGCCGATCTCGCGGGTGTCGGAATTATCGACGCGGTAGAACTTTTGAAAGAGGTGTGGCACATCTTCGGCGGGGATGCCGATACCGCTGTCTTGGACGCTGATGGTGATCGTTTTGTCATCGCCAGTGATGTCTACGACTACTTCCCCGTCGGGCGTGTACTTGATGGCATTTTCGATCAAGTTAGAAACAACTTCGCGGAGGTGATCGGCATCGACGTTGGCGTAGTATGCTGGCTGGACAGTGGCGGCGGCGTCTGGACGGAAGGTGCAGACGAGGCCCTTTTCGGCGGCGCGTGGCGCCAGGCCCTCAAAAATCTCGCCAACGAAAGTAGTGATATTGATAATCTGTGGCTCGTTCTTGAGGCGGCCGTCTTCGGCGCGGCTGATGTCGAGCAGGTCCTGGAACAGTCGGCCGAGGTGCTGGGCTGAGGCGTGGGCCTTGGTGATGAAATCGCGCGCCTTGTCGTCGATGTGGGCGGTGGCTGGATTGAGGGCCAGGCCGAGATAACCCTCGATGGAGGCAACGGGGGTGCGCATTTCGTGGCTGGCGGTAGAAATGAATTCGGCTTGCTGGCGCTCCTCGGCTTTTTCTTTGGTGATGTCGCGAAAGACGACGATGATACCTTCGTTGTCCTTGCCGACCGGTGAGGCGACGATGGAGACGAGAATTTGCTTGTCCGAGGCAGTGCGGAGGAGTAATTTGTCGGAGTGTGCCGGCCGATTATTGATCAGTGACTGCATGACCGGGTTTTCGGTAACGGTGACGTCTTTGCCATCGGCGGTGACTAGTTGGATGACGCTTTGCCATTTGAGGCCGAGGGCGTCGCCTTGGTTCCAGCCGATGATCCGTTGGGCCGAAGGGTTGATCAGCTCGATATTGCCCTCGCGCGAGATGGCTAGCACGCCGTCGTCGATAGTATTGATGACAATGTCAGAGGTGCCCTCGGCGGTGGATAGCTTGGTGCGAAGTTCAGAGATGTCGCCGAGCTTGCTGACGCGCGGCTGATGGCGCCAGATGATAAAGCCAAGAGCTAGTGGCGCCAGGCCAAAAAATAGGGCGCCAATCGTGGCGATGAGGCTGGCGTGCTGGGTGATGGCGGCAGTGGTGATGGCGGTGACGACGAGGAGGCTGGTGCCGAGGACGACGGGCCAGCCAAAGAAGCCGGCGAATACCGCAGCGCTGAGCCAAGCGGCGGCGAATGGCGAGGCTAGAAAGCCGCTGGTGGCAACGAGCGAGCCGACGGCAAGGATGATCAGGCCATAGACGGCGATGGATACGGCGGTGATGGCTCGGCGCGGTAGCCACAGACAGAGGATGAGGGCGGCGAGGCTGACGAGGGCGCTGATGGCGGCGGCGAGGTCGGTGATGGCTTCGCCGATGGGTAGCCGGTAGCCGGTCGGGATAAAGCGCGCCCAAGCGTAGAGGAGGACGATGACCAGCCCGACGAACAAGGCCGCCTCGCATAGTCGCCGCAGCCAAAATCGTGACAATTCGCCGACTTGTGAAATATCCCCCGCCCACTTCATGCTTGTATTATAGACCGAGATGAGCAAAAATGATACCCACATTGAGCCACGTCACGGCAAGTCAAGCATGGTACGTATTTGGCTGCCCTGAGGGCGCTCAGCCCTTCCCCAAAATCGCCTCGAGCATTTTCATCCGCGAGGCCATGATGGCGGGGATGGCACCGCTGATGATGGCGACTACCAGCACAACCTCAGCACGGAATAGCAATTCCCACCACGATATGTTGAGCGTCACGTCAGCAATTGGCAGACTGAATGGATGTGCCACCACATATGGCACTAGTCCACCGAGGAAAATTGCCAAGCCGACCGCTATACCGCACACCGCATAAAATAGCGCTAGTAGGACATAGCTAAAGACGATCACTCGCGGCTTGATGCCAATCGCCCGCTGAATGCCGATTTGCCGCCGCTTGTTGATGATGTCAACGTAAATCACGATGAAGATCGTCACCGCCGCAATGATAATGCCGACTATCAGCATAATAGCGTTGAGCGACTGAAAGCTGCCGGTAATCGTATCCATAACCGTCGCTCCGTCGCGCCAATCGTGAACGCGCAGGCCCGGATAGTTCAGGTCAGTAAGCGCTCGTTGCACCGACGCCTCCTTGCCGCGGCTGGTGCGCACGACGATCATGCTGGCATCGTTCTCGCCAGCTGCCAAACGGCTCGGTATGCCGCTGGTGAGCTTGCGCCATAAACCGCGCGAGATGTACGCCTGAATATCTGCATTATAGAACTTCGTCGAGGTAATACCGCCGACCTTAACGTTGACCTTTTTACCGTTAATATTTATCGTTACCCGATCGCCAACTTTAACCCCCTCAAGCGAACCTCTCTCGAGCAGCCGGCTACCCAGCACAATCTCGTCATCGCTCGCCAAAAACGTTCCATCCGACACGCGGTTAGCGACCTCCAGGGTTTGGCGAAAGTCTCGCGGATTAACGACATTGATCCGAGCCTGTACTTGCTTGTCATCGTTATATCCTAATACCGCCGGCACAGCCAGGATTTTGTCAGCCGCCGTCACGCCGTCGATGCGTTTGATCTCGGCCAGCTTGTCATCGACATTGGTGATGTACTCGCCGGGCTTTTTGACATCGATATAGGCTTCGCCGACCATCAGATTCTTGATCTGCGATTCAATCGCCGAGGTGACGCCAGCTAGCAGCGACGATATGAAGGCTAGATTAATGAACGCCACCGCCACTAGCAGCGTCGTCAGGCCCAGCGTCCACTTACGGCCGCGCACGATGTACTGCCGCATCAATCGCCAGCCTAGCAAGAACTCGCGCCACAGATTGTTCTTGGGCTGGCGCGACGTTTGCGTTTCCTGCGTTTTGCGGGACTGGCTCATAGTAGCCTCCCGGCTGAAGGTTTGCGCTCGCCTTTTAGTTTGCCGTTTTCAAACACGATTTGCCGCTTGGCATAGGCTAGTTCATCAGCTTCATGCGAGATCATCACCAAGGTTATGCCGCTGGCGTTAATTTCCTTCAACGTTTCCATGACATTTTTTGAAGCAACCGTATCTAGGTTAGCCGTCGGCTCGTCGGCAAAGATAATGTGCGGCTCATTGACCAGCGCCCGGGCAATCGCCACGCGCTGCTGTTCGCCGCCAGATAATTGCGATGGTAGGTGGCGCGCTCTGTCCTTCAGGCCAACACGATCCAGTTCTTGCAGAGCTTTTTGCTTAGCAATCTTCGCCGAGCACCACATCAGCCGCGGCAACATGACGTTTTCTAGGGCGGTGAGTTCACGAATCAGGGCGTACTCTTGAAAAATATAGCCAACTTGGCGCAGGCGCAGTTCAATTCGCTGTTTTTCTGGCAGCTGAGTGATCTCTATCGCTGGTGTCTCATCACCCCTACTATCAAACCAAATCGTGCCGCTATCAGGGCGGTCCAACATCGCCACCTGATGCATAAAGGTCGATTTGCCCGAACCGTTGCGCCCTGTGATCATTAGAAAATCGCCGTGACGAATCGAAAAACTGACGTCCTTGAGCGCACGCGTGGCGCTATCACCCGAGCCGTACGTCTTGCTGAGATGCTCAATGGTAAGAATTTCGCGGGCCATAGTATCAGTATAGCGCGCGGTGGGGCGCCGCTTCAAGCCGAGATCCCGAAAAACCTACTGCAGTTTTGTTATCATTTCTATTTCACGAGCAGTAAAGCCATATTTTTCATAGAACGCTATGGCGCGCTGGTTGCCGCTCAGCACTTTTAGCCGCAGCGTATCGCAATTTTTACTCTGAAAATAGCGCTTCATTTCATCCAGCAAGGCTCGCCCGATACCGCTGCCTCGCTGTTCTGGCTCGACATAGAGCAGTCCGATCCAGCCGTCTTTTCGCGGCGCATGCACCGCATCGAACACGGCGTCCTGACCAGGCTGATGATCAATAATCACGCCCTGAATAAAACCGACCACCTGGCCATTCTCCTCGGCAACATATATCGCGCCGTCCATATCCTCGCTATCGTCAATCATCCGCTGCATGTAGCCGTGCGCGTCTCGCGGGCTAGCGAACGGCAGCGATTCCGCTGTGTCGTCAACCTGCGCAAAATGCGCGTGTAGTTTAATCGCCAGCTTGTCGATTGCGGCGCGGTCTTTGGGGTGGAAGGGGCGGATTGTCATGATTATGTTCTGTATAAGATAGTCTGCCGTAAAGTTACTATTTTAGTTATAACACAAAATAGCCATAGATTCCGCGGTTGGTCGACAGGTCTTTAGTGCTTAGGAGCAGAAAAGTATATTTATGTAAATAAGGTGGGGATGGAGACTTTTAGCGCTTTGGCTATCCTGTCAATATTATCGACTGAAATATTTTGTTCGCCACGTTCTATTGCCCCTATATACGTTCGATGAAGCCCGGCTTTATCTGCTAGTTGCTCCTGCGAAAAACCGCTCTTCTTGCGAAGCTCACGAACACGTTTTCCGAATAATCGTCTGACCCTAGGGACCGCCATTTGCTACTAAGCATATGTTAGTAAAAATAATAGTTCCACACACAATAACTAGCAGATTTATATTTTTACAGATGAAATGATGACAATAAATAGCATTTATGTTATATTCCTACGTAGGGGTCGTAGGCTGTTCTTTGCGCACGCAGAGTGTCTACTGGCTCCGTTCTTTCACATCGTTGTACTATCCAAAGTAAGGAGGTATTTGTAAATGCTCAAGAGGCCGCTTCTCGCGGTTCCGGGTATCCCGAAAGATGATGGCATTAAGTTCATTATGTCCGACCGAGAGATCTTCTTGGGATCTGAAATAGCACCGATTGCTTGGAGTATTCTGGAATTGTGCAATGGAATGAACCCCATTCATGCAATTGCCGAACAGCTCTCAAGCATTGATGAAAATTTCACGATAGGATTCTTGAATGACTTGAATTCGCTCGGTATTGTCATTGATAGTTGTGAGGTATACAAACACTTTCACGCAATCAGTGCAAACCCCATGACCTATCCTTCTGATATTACGGATAAAGAAGTTATGAGTCATGTCAAGTCTCCGCGTATGAAAATCAAGGAGGGTGTCGAATTCTCATTCACCGCTGAAGATAACCTCTCTAAGCTTACGGAGCTTCAGAGGCTTCGCTCTAGCTGTAGAAACTTCACCGGCGAGCCTCTATCTATTGAAGAGGTTGGCGTCTTGCTGAATGTTGGCTACTCTTTTGAGAGGCATGCAGTCCCTTCCGCGGGCAATCTTTATCCGATGAAGATATTTGTCATTGCCCTAGAAGATCAAAAGGATTTTCCGGCTGGATATTATGAGTACGATAGTGAATGTGATCGTCTTATACTATTTAACGGAACTCCTGATTTTCAGCGGATTTCTCATGCATTTAATGCCGTAGGGTTGCCCTTTGGCGCGAGCGTGATGCTTGTGATTGCTGCCGATGCAAATCGCCAGCCGTACAAGTACTCAAACTTGGGGTATCGCTTTATGGCTATTGAAGCGGGTGAAATTGCTCAGAATATTGCCCTTGGGGCGATAGAATCTGGCATGGATACCTGTCTTCTCGGGGGCATGAGAGAAAAAGAAGTCTCTGATGAGCTGCAACTTGAGGGCTGTCTCTTATTCCTTGCAATTGCGCTTGGTAAATCTGCTGGTGCAGAAGTAAGAACAGAACGATCTTTGCTCTCTCGGCTAGAGGATGAAGTTGTCGGAGATGTAAAGCCAGTTCGTCGCGTCTGGCTTACCGACAACACACTATCCAATGACTACGGCAAGTCATATTTCCAGTTTTTGTCCGTTGCACAGAATGGTCAAATCGCAAGTGGGATATCGACATCGTGGTCTGATGCGAGGCTTAAGGCCATAGCCGAAGGTTATGAGAGACAGCGTTCAACAGACGTATTCTACGATGTCTATTCATCGGCTCAAAACCTTCCAGGTCCGTGGCTTGATCCTCGAGTTGCTGCGCCTCTCACTGATGCGCAGTATATCCGGCTTCCGCATTTGCAAAAGTTCAATGAGGATCTGGAAATTGAGTGGATCAGAGGAGTAAATCACAAAGGAGAGGCGGTATTCGTACCGATCGACTTGGTGTTTTATTCCATGGAAAACCTTGGTAGAAAGTTGGTAGTGGATACCTGCTCTTCGGGGTTCGCCGCCTATACTAATTTCGAAGAGGCTGTTAATCGAGGTCTCCTAGAGCTCATTGAGCGTGACGGTTTGATGCGAAGCTGGTACGAAAAGCGCAGTCCGCATAAGTTGGATCCTGCGGTTTTGCCAACTCATTTGCGAAACAGAATGGAATACTGGAAAGACCGAGGGTACAACATAGTTGTACTTGATCTGAGCCAGAAAGGGGTTATTATCATTGAGGTGGTAATAATTTCTGATTCGTACCCCTGTTTCGTAAGTGGCGCATCCAGCTCGCTTGATACGTTTGAGGAAGCCACTATCAAGGCTTTTCAGGAGGCTGAGTCTCGTTTGATCTATGGGTTAAACGCTCAGAAGCCACGAAGACTGATTCCACGTCATGTTCATAGTGTTCTTGATCATGAGATGCTTTACGCTCAATCAAAGCAATACCATGAGTATGTGAGGTTTCTGTTCGGAGGTAAAACTTTGGACAGAGTTCCTGTACCAACAGCATCAATTGATACCTTGAAAAAGGAGCTGGAGATTGTTGCGGTGGATGTCTCTGAGAAACACTCGATACTGAAAGTAGCTAAGGTGTTGAGTTGCAAGCTGATACCAATTAGCTTTGGATTTGGCACTGGACACTATTCTCATCATTCTCTGACTGGGGTGGCACGAGGCGACAGTCTTATGCCACACTACTTTGCTTGAGTCCATTTTACACTGATATGCGATTGTGTTTTGATGGATTCGCGAATCCAAACAGAAAGGAGGTGATTTACATGTACACCGAAACTCTCTCGACCATTACAGTGGCTGTGTCTCCACTGTCGCGAATCATGGCCAGTGGTGGCGGAAGTCACTGTGGCGGCGGTTCCGGCGGTGGAAACTGTGGTAACGGTGGTGGTAGCGGTTGTGCTGGCGGTAGCTGTGGCTCCGGGTGCGGAGGCGGCAGCAGCTGTGGCAGTGGCTGCGGCAAGTGATGCCGATACTACAACGAAGATAAGACGTAGCTAAAACTACGCCCCCGTCCCCGTCGTTACGCATATCACGATGGGGACTTTTCAATATCCGGAGTGAAATCTCTATAGCTAGCAAAAGTTGCTTGTGCAATCGTTTGATTGGTTTTTAGTAAATATTGTTTCACGAAGTAATAACCTAGTTTATAGCCTGTCCAGCGTGGTAAATTATCATTGCCAGTATAAAATATTGTATTATAGTCATAAGCCGTGTTGTTAAAGTTGTTTTTTAGTGTCGCTACCATAGCGTTAACTTCTTTTTGTTTGGTATTTTGTATTTTACGCAGGAAGAACTGTTTATTATACTGCTTAAACCTGTTCATCGCTTCCTCTTCAAGTACGACCGCCAATCCCTCCAATATCATACCATCAAACATTGTCTCGGCATATTCTGGAACTTTCTCCCAGCGCAAAGAATGTGCCAACTCGTGGCATATTGTCTCAAAAACAAAATCTTCGTTAATTTGGTGCTGATGTTTATTAACAGACAGCATAATGAGACGCGAGTTATGTGTTCTACCTGCAATTCCGTCCTCGGTGATGGTTGGTAATAAGAAAGACGGAGTAATCACGACCATATCGACGTTATAATTGAATTGTTGAAACATTTCTGAGATAAATACCTCGGCTTTTTTAGTTGCCTGGCGAAATATGAAACAGTCGGTGTCGTTAAAAATATGATTAGCATTGGCGATGTGAAGATAAATTTTGCCCATGGGCATATTATAGAAAAAAAGTGTGAATATGACCAGTTTCAGAGATTTGAGGCGTAGTATGGTGAAGCAGTCCTACAACATGTTTCTTTCATTGCCGCGGAAATAGAACGTTACCAGCGGGATTTTTGATGAGGAGTGTGGGTGGTCTTTGTAGCTCAGACTCCACAAAAATAGCTCGCCACCAGAGGTAAGCGAGCTGTTTCAAATCCGAACGGAATATACATCCCTGTATGGTGAGCCTACAAATATAAATATGGAACTCCTTTTTCGCGATATGTTTGCGCTGCGAGATCGCTTCAAGGAGCTGGGTATGGCCATTAAAAATGGCGATGTGTATTTGCCTGATTTGGAGGAGCGTGATGTTTAATTTACGGAAATCAAACTCAAAACTCTACGACCAAAACACTTTCGATAACCAACTTATGCGCGATTTACGAAAAGCCCGAAAAAGCATTATCATCGAAAGTCCGTTTCTCAGAACTGTCCGAGTCGAAAAATTTATTCCAATATTTCACCGGCTCAAAAAGCGCGGCGTGACAATATTACTTAACACCAAACCACTTGAAGAACACGACGAAATATACAGGCTACAAGCCCAAAAGTCTCTGAGTTTACTACAATCAGTAGGCGTCGAAGTGCTTTTTACAGTCAAACATCACCGCAAATTAGCCATCATTGATAGAGAAGTTATTTACGAAGGCAGCCTAAATATTCTCTCATATCGCGACAGTTGTGAGATAATGAGAAGGACAACATCTGTACTTGAGGCGGAAATGTTGATAGATTTTATCGGCTTAAATAAATTTATGGAGGTGAAATAATTATGAACGACGAGGAGACGATCAAGAATCTTCATTTGTACGAAGACGAAGAAACGATCCAGAAAACGATCCATTACCTGGAGCTTCACGACCCAGAAAATGCCAACCGCGAATACGCGGTCGGATTTCTGAAGTTTATGCAGCGATTTGCGCATGTCGCGAGTAAGAGCGAGGGGTTTGATTTTGAGGGGTCTCTAGAGAAATATAAGACAAAACGCAAGAACGATTAATAAAGCAACTCTAGTTTAGCTAGCGATATATATTCTATAGCGTTTTGTTTTCAAAGCACTAATCGTAGACTCTATTTGACTGAAGGCGCCTAGATAGTCGCTTTCGGATAATTGCGCCCCCTTCTGAAACTTATCGGTTAAGGCTGGATATGCACTTCTGTCGAACGGGGACCCTATATTATCCTTAAAATCGGTCAACAGGGGGCTTGATTCTCTTGATATAGTGTCTATCCTATTTTGTATTTTACGTATTAATCTACGTAGTTGCTTCACATTCTCTTCACTTATGCTCTCTTTGGCGTATGTTTCAAGGTAGAGGCTATCGACAGCTTCCAGTAATCTAATGACTTCTTCAATCTCTCCACAAACCATTGCCTCATAACTTCGTTGATTATTTAACTTTCTATCTATAATAAAAGGTGTTACAGAGACTGATATTGCCAATGCCAATAGAGCAATAACAGATCCTAGGTCTACTTTTGTATCGATAGACATGAGTTTATAATTAAACAAAAAGTGATACCCTACAGCTCCAATTAGAATTCCTATGAGAACCCATACAGTAGTCAACGAGAAACTCTTAATTGTTGATATCGATACTTTCATCAATATAGCCCCAGAACCTCTCCGTTAATCCAGGCTCGTCATCGCTTTTGATTTTTATCTTTTCTCGTACATCCAGACCGTCCTGTTTGCACTGTTGTGATATCTCTAATGCAAGCTCTGATAGAAATGAAGATGCGTACCCCCAAGTATTGTCGAAATCAATAAGTATAAGTTCTTTATCATTGAGGTGTTGTTTAATATAACTATCAAAAAACTCCTCAGCAGAACCGTCACCGTCGCTTTTATATCTGGCGCCCGGTAGGGTTGTGAAGTCGCTAACGCTTATTTTTATTCTGTTACTCAACACAAACCTCCCAGTAGTATATTGTTGCTGACAGGTTTTCAGATGAATCCTTCTCAATACTACCAATATTAACTAGGTTAACCTTAGTTTTGTTTGTAATTATCTCAAATCTTTTATACATATCGTCACCGCTTACTGTATCGTATATATATTTTATACCCTTACCCCTCTGCGGTAAAGTAGTGCGGCTTTGCAGTCCGTTTGGTATAGCTTGCCTAAAGAACTCGCCTTGAGAGCTTTCTCGCTTGATTATCGTATGCCACCATGGCGATCTTCCTTGCTGCTGGCTGTTAGCCTTATCGATTAGAGTTTCGTAAATACCAACGCCCATATCTATTATGCAGTATTGTTTAACCTTGTTTCCGTTGTTATTCTTGGTTTCATACGTGTTAACGATCCAAGGGAGGGTGTAGCTGCTATCTGGATTGGCGTGATCTGCGGTATTTGTTACGATCTCAATAATTATTGGAGGAAGGTCTCGTAGTCTTTGTTGATTGCTTTCTCCAAAATAATCAACAGTTTTCGTTAATATATCGCCAATTGCCTCTTTGTTTACCTCATCTTCTCTTCGTGATAAGAACACCCCACTGTTAAAGTCTGGCCTCCTCTTTTTAATAATCATATTTTCAAATTGTGCTTCCTCGAAAAATCTGTACGCTGCAGAATTTGAAAGAGGGCTTGTTACCTCTAGGTATTTTGATTTTGTATTTCTATCTAGCATAAACGCACCCAGTAAGCATAGTGTAGGAAGATCAATAGAGGTTATCTTGTGCAAGTTCATCTGTGTATATTCTTCTTGATCCAGCATGCGTTTTACGGTATTGAAGTATTTAATTACACTGTCTCTGTTGTCTAATATAGAGAAATCGGTTGGAGCATCCATTGACGTGTAGGATATATTCTTTGTGCCTTTTTCACGCAACCGTCGGCTGTACCTCAAAAGCCTATCTCCACGAGAATGTCTCGCCCTTAACTCTTGGCGATGTTTCTTGCGCGCTATTCTTTGCTGCTTTGCTCTATCTTTTATTTTTCTCATATGCTTAGTACTTATTATAGCGCAGTTGTTATTCTGTAAGTTACTGCAAATCAATCGTCTATCATTGGTACTGTTTTTTTCTTCGTACCCTTATTTTTTACTGTTTGTTTTTTCTCTATAGTATGTCGGTTTTTGTTATCTGCATTTTTTTGCTCTCTTGCATAATACCTCCGTGAATGTGCAATAACGGCATCTCGTACAGTTTTGTCGCCCTCATCTTCTAGTAATAATGTCTCGCCAGACAACGGCTCTTGTGCGTTCACCGCGACTAGCCGCACGTAGTAATTGTATGCCGGCAGATTACTGATTTCGCCTGACTCAATATATGGGCTAAACATCGGTAGGAGGCGCTGCTCGTCTTGCGGATTTCCGGTCCGGAAGCAAACAATCGTGCCGACATTAGCTAGAATTATATTGACCGTCTGCTGGTCGCTTTGCTGTGAAGTAGACTGCTCTGCCATGATCATGAAAACTTTATATTTACGACTTTCAGATAGCATTTGCACAAATGAGGTTGTGGCGAAATTTTGAAACTCATCGACGTAAATATAGAACGCGCGACGCTCCGATTGCTGCAATCGGGCGCGCCGCAGACTTGCGAGCTGAAGCTTCGCAAGTATGGTAATACCAAATAACTCAGACGTATCCTCACCGAGTAAGCCTTTCGACACATTACAGATAAGTATCTTCCCCGAGTTAATGATCTCGTCAAAATTAATCGTTGATTTTGGTTGTTCAAGAACCTGTCGTGCCGATGCTGAGAATAGAAAACGTCCAATTTTCGCCGTAATCCCTGCTGCCATTTTTACTTTCTGCATATCGCCAGCTTTGCCAAATTCATTTTTCCAAAAATTAAGCAAGTTAGAGTCTTCAATTGTCTTGATGACCCTACGGCGATATTTTGGATCGTTAAGCAAGTCAAAGACCGTAAACAATGTAGCATTGTCCTGAGTGAGTGCTGTTTGTATGGCGTTCCTTAGTATATATTCAATCCGATGTCCGCCCGAATCCTCATCGCTAAAAATTTTACGAAAGACTGAAATAACAGACTCGGTTATCAAATCCTTCTCGCGCATCAACTCAGTGCCAGTTAAACCAGGAGATAATTCCAATAAATTCAAGCCAATTGGATATTCTAAGTCATCAGGGTTGAAGTATATCACATCTTTAATGCGCTCTCGCGGCACGTGTCGTAATATCGTTTCGGCCATGTCTCCATGAGGATCAATAACCGCTAGACCCCTTCCATTTTTCATGTCATGCACAATTTGATACTGCAGCATTGTCGTTTTACCACTTCCGGTGCCGCCGACTATGTATTGATGTCGTTCACGCTCTGCATTGGTTAGACCGATTGGGGTGGTAATTCCGTGATGATAATTTACGCCAATGATAACTGAAAAATCTTGATTATTTTTCAAAGAAATTGGTGCTGGTAGTGTTCGGCTGAGTGATGTAACGAGATTGTCGGTCTTATTGGCGTAGCTTAAGGGAAAATGATATAAGCTGGCGAGCTCGGTTGAGGCTAAAATGATACTTGATTTACGAAATAGTGAAGGCAGTCGCGCTATGGCAGTGTGGCAACGAATTGTTGATAGGATCGGTAGAGGCAGTTTAGGCTTAAGCGCTTGGTATGGCGGTACGCTATAGCCAGCAATAGCGGACTTAATTGCTCCGGCATAATGTTTTACCTGAGGGCTTTTGATCAAGATACGCAGCGAAACCTGAAATAGTGGTTTAGTAACTTTTTGATGCATTGTCTCCATCAATTCCAGTTCAAACGCGCTCAATACTCGCGTTGGACGATCTTCTCGGATAATCTTCCGTGGGATTTGATAATAGTTCTGACGCTGCATATTATATGCTGCACGGTGATTTGTCGTAATGCCAGCATATACTTCACTAGCCGTACCCGTCACTCCGGACGACACTCGACCAATAACCCGAGCTACTTTACCAGCGATAGAAAAGTTTTTACTATTCACTTGCTGCAAGATATTTTCGTTATCTAAAATTTTATGAGACAGTATCTCCGCTTCGCGTAAATGAACTGGTATCGCAACCAATTGCAAAGTTATCTCTTCATTATTTTGTAGACCAGACATAGCACTTGTTACATAACTAAGAGGATCATGCCGCTCGGGCTTTGACATTAAGTTTAGTGGCAATACATAATGACTGGTTTGCTTATATTCAAGTACTAGATCTGGTTCACTAATAGTTCGTTTCACCTGTCTAACCTTTACATCTGGAAGATACGCAACTATGGATTTTTGTAGTATATCAATATGTTTTTGCTCGGCTTGTATAAAGTAGCGTATGCCACCATGGCGCGTTGAAGTAATTTCAAAGCTCATCACCGGTTTACGATCAAGCCAACGATCTTTGAGGCTTCGAGTAGATTTAGTACCGTGAACTACCGAGAATAATTGCTCTGTAGCTTCAGGAGTCCTGGAGGCGCTGGCCGGGGGTACAATTTCGAGCCACACCGTGCTGCGTGTTCGTAGATAGCGACGATTAACTGCGATTCGGATCAACAAGAACAGCAGCACTACAACAACGATAGCGCTGAGCACGACTAATACTATCGACCCAACCCATAAGGTGGTGACAACGTAATCGGCTGTGGGTTCCACTGCTGCACTCCTAGTTTGTTATGTATAAAATTGTACGAGCTGGCAGCTTCTTTTGTGAAAGTGCGCTGAGAAACAACATTGAGCCCTTTAGCATTCATCTCAGAAATTTTCCATTCGCCACTGATTTGATTGACCGCTATAACATAGGCTACGTGCCCGTAGCCGTAACCACCGGCATCAGTTTGGAATATTGCACCAGCCGCAGGTGTATGATTAACTATATAACCATCACGTCGTGCATAGTCGTCCCATGTATTTGCATTACCCCAGTTGTTTGGAATTGGACTACCGGCCCATTTACGCATGGCGTACGACCACCAGGTACAATTGCCCCAGGCGTAGGTATTGTCAGGCATTGCCCCACCATTATAAAATCCGCGCTCTTCAGCCGCCTTTGCACTCGGTGCATTCGCTAGGAAACTCAGCGCCGGAAGGCCAAGAGAAAAGATAGCAACCATTGGCATTAGCAGGATAAAACCAATAATCGCTATGATGAGCGTGAGAATTCTCTTGGGTCGAAAACTACTACCAACTCCAAATATTGAAACGGGGCTATTTATCATGAATACAGCTCCCGTGGATCGGTCGTGATAAGCGGGTGCTCTTTGTCCGCTGCGACAATTTTAACAGCAACATGATTCTGGTCAGCAATGAGCAGCGCATCGCCACGCTCACATGTTAGTAAAAAGCTTTGCTCGTACTCACTGAGATTAAACTCGTTAACAACGCCTTTGATAGTAGTTGTATCTTGTCTCATTAAGATGCGTAAGGCACTTTGTGAAGCGATCGCCCTGCCATACTCACTTTTTAGAAAATCGTTTGCTTGCTGAGAGATAATCGAAACCCCCAAGTAATATTTACGCGCTCGACGCACCAATCCTGCCACAAATCGCGCAGACTCCTCGTGCTGCAGTAAAATCCAGCCCTCATCAATAACCAGCAGGCGCTTTTCAGGTTTTGCCATAACCTGATTCTTTACAAAGTTAGATATGATTAGCATCATAATCTGGCGCAAATTTTCTGGAAGATCTTTTATGTCAAAGATAACGAGGCGGTTATCAAGTTTAACATTGGTTTGCGCATTGAATACATCCGCCAATGATCCAGAGATGTATTTTTCTAACTTCTCACACAACTTTAGCTGTCCCAGTTTTCGTAGCTCAGCATATAAATCCTCAAGTAATGGCTGCTGCTTTTTAGTCTGTCGATATACCTTAATGATTGCTTTATCGGTAGCTGCCTTTTCGCGTGCCGTTAAACCTTCGGCCATGAGACTAATGATATCCATAAGATCTTGTGCGTGCTCAGATAAAGCTTCCACTTCATGACATGTCGTGGCCAAGTCAAAAGGATTGATTTTTTGCTTGCTTTTGGCCGATAGCTTGATATACGTACCGTCCACAGAGTCGGTTAGTCGCCTGTATTCACGCTCCGGATCAATTACGATAACACGAGTTCCCTGCATGAGTTGTCGTAAAATCTCGACTTTGGTAGCGTAGCTCTTGCCGGCACCGGACTGAGCAAAGGTGATTGAATTTGCATTATGCAGGCTAAACCGGTCTAGAATGACGAGTGAGTTGTTTGACTTATTAATCCCGTAAAGGATACCAGATTCCTGCACTAACTCTGAAGACATAAACGGAAAAGCTAAAGCCGCACTTGAACTGTCAAGATTACGTTTTTGAGCCAGTTGATCTTCTGCACGCGGTAAAATCGACTGCAATGCTTCAAGCTGCTGGTAGCGCGCAACTTTGGAATAAAATAAGCGAGTTGATAAATTTGCCTCTAGGAGCTTTGTCGTTTTGTCTAATTCTTCTTTGCTCTCAGCACGAATTGCTACATAAATTGCCATCTGGAATAACTTTTCCTGACCACGCTGAATCTTATCACGAAGATCAATCGCCGACTCAAGGGGGTCTATTATTTCCGAGCCAATAATTCGTCCTTCACGTATCATAGCACGGCGTGTCGACTCTAGCTCTGTAATTTTACGGTTTAGTTTTGGTAGCGCCAAATGCGCATTAACCTCGTGCAGGTGGTAGCTGATGTCAATGTTGTGATTAAAGTTAATCAGGCTATCCATCCAGTCGGAACTGGCTACAAATGGATAGCCTGAAATATACAATGTACGGATGTATGTGCCATCAATGCAAAGGTGGTCAACATTCTCCTCTAGCCCAGCATACGATAGCGTATCAAGCATGTCCTGCTCGCCGAACATAATATCTAGCTCCTTTTTTCGAGCGGCTCTTTGCTGCTTACGACGTAAGATAGGCGCATATAGCGAACTCGCGAGTTGCTTAGGATTTATTGAGAGCTTACCGTCCTTGATCATCATATTTTGCTCCATGTCTTACTAATTCCGAGTGAATGGCCTGTAGTATATGCTCAGTAAGTGGCTGTATTTTTGATTGAGCTTGGTTATAAAAGCTGTAAAACAGGTCTAGGACTTCTAAACTATTGAGCATATCAGTTCGCATACCAAGTCGCGCTATACCCTTAGACACGATGTCCGTCCTTAACTTCAACTGTTCTTGTATTAGCTCAAAATCAGTGTTTCCATTCGGGTGATACGGCACAATTATGTAAAAATGCCGTGTTAAAATTTTATTATTTGTAATAAGCGAGTGAAGAAACTCGCCATAATGTTTTAACTGATCACGGTAAATTTGTGTCGTTTCACCGCTCAGTCGATTATTTAAGTTTTCTAGATAGTCATCCATGTCTATCTCGCGAGTACGTACTAAAATCTGGATCGGCCAGCCAATAGAATTAAGGAAACTTTCATAAGTATCAATAATCGCATCTTGCTCCTCGTCACTTTTTAGCTCAAAGTTTAGTGCTGAAACAGACAGGATTAATCGGTAATTGTTATCAGGTAGCGACAAAATACCATCACGTACCCCTTTGATTGCGATTTGCTGGCGCGCACTTGATTTGGCGGTCGACTTCCGTAAGCCGAACATGAAAGCCTCCTTTCTTATCGGTTTCAAAACGCATCTTTACAGCTGGATTATCAATGACCCTACGAACTTTTATTGAGTCTGCAATCGCCAACTCAGATGTGTGATGTTTCACTTCTGAGACTGGAGCCACAGTATTTTCTGTCTGATTAATATCCGAATATCGTTCTCTTAGGGTAGTTGTATTTTTATCGCACACATAATATTTTGAACGAGTATTGTAGCGCAAGATCATTATTAACCACAAGGCTACAATTCTTCCTTGAATCCTTATAGATAGAACGATGCATATCAATAGCAGGATGGCTATTAAAATATATTTGTACAACGCGCTTTCCAATATTGGTGGTAACAAAGTAAAAGTGCCGGCACTAAAAAATACAGGAATAATCAAAAGTAGTATCTGCGAAAACCCCAGACGACCAATGATGCGATCTTCAACTGTAGTAACTTGTGCGGGCACGACAGTTGTCTTCATGATTTTTTACCTCGAGATTTTGCTATAGTTTTGCTTGATCTAGCCCGATAAGTCGCACCAGTTTTTAGTGGTTTTGTCTCAGGCGTAGTAACCACGGTCGTGCTATTTTTGCTACGTGGATTTACGGCGTATGTTATTTCAGCATCACCTCTTTTATTCAGGTAATTCACCTTTATGGGCGATTTTGTTTGACGAGCAACCGTTTCTACAGTGGAATGAATACGCGCTTTCTTGGCAGTATAGGTAGTGTTCTTGACGCGCTGAGCCGTCTTATTTACGACCCTTGAGCCAGCACCTGTCATATGGCTAATGCCGTTCATAAATTGGCCGCCCATTTTTTTCATATTGCGGGCACCCATGCTGACAAAACTAAACTGCATCATAACGCCTTGAACTTTTAATAGAGTTAAGATCGTTGCGATGCCTGCTATCATAGCCATTAGCGTGTCGGGTAGCGCATTATTTCCAGAGACAGTCGCCATACCGGAGAAGAGTGAGGCTGCGAGCTGTAGAACAACTACATGCACAAACAAAACAAAAATGGTCGATAAAAATGTTTTCATTGATGTCTCGGCAAAATCACGAAAGCCAGGGATAAGCCACAACATACTAACAAGCGGCGATAATACTGTGCCTATAAATAAAGTAATTAAGCGCATGACATAATACACCAGCAATATAACTGAACAGATTAAAAATGCCACCATAATGAGCAAGGCGGCAACGCCCTGGCCCGATGTTTTCTCAACGACTTTAATAAGAGTACCCCATACGGTTGAGGCACCGGAAATTTGATCTACCGCCGATATGAGGACATTTGATAAACTAATGATGCTATCAATTAAGAATATTGAGGTGTTCATCAGTAAAAATATTACCGCCACTCGCGGTAACAGATGTTTGACGTCAACCTCATCAAGACCAAGACCCGAAGCGCTCATTACATGAAAACCGATTAATGCTATGGTTAGGATCAGTAATACATCAGCAATTCCGACCATGGCTAGCCATAGATTAAAAATAGTCTTATTCCCTGTCATGAGTGGTGTTGATTTAGTAAAGAACTCAAGTGCGTTGAGAAACGGTGAAGCAATAGCGTTGATAATCATTGCCAATAGCCCTGTTATGGCCTTAACTATCATTTCGATGAGCCCATTATTTTCAGACTTTGGTGTGACGGCTTGTAGATTTGGCAGGGTTGCGCTACCTGGATCTTGGGGAGCTTTATACGATCCAGTTAGAATTGAGACAATCGTGACAGCGGCGAGTACGATAACTAGCCCTATCACAGCTTTTTTAGCAATATCTTTGGCGTATTCCATGCGGTCTGGTTTGCCATTACTGGTCATATAGATATATCCGGCGTGTGCCAAAAAGAAAGCACAGACTAATGATGCAATACCGGATAAGATCTTCACTGTTGGCAGAACGTAGTCACGTACAGTTTTTATCGCGCCAGTCGTATCTGCAAACAGCATCAGACTATTCATTAGAGCGTCGCCAAACTCTAACATCGGCGGATTATCCTCCGAATGACTGTCGCGCTAACGTCGTCACGATATTCGCTAAAACAAATGCGGCTATGACGATCGCCAAGCCGATTGCCGACCAGGTAATTGTTCGCTTGGCTCTATCAAGCTGTTCGGGATTACCAGAACTGGTGATATAAGTGAATCCACCGGCAACGAAGAATCCAGTCGCGACTAGGCCAGCAAGCCCCGCAATCACCTGTATGATACTTCTGATAAAGTTTTCTACATTACCTACCCCAGCCGGAGCGGCTGACGCTACGTCCATAACTACAAACGGCAGGCCAACTATGACAATTGCTGCTGCTATATAATAGATTTTCCCTGGCACCCCTAACTCCCTTCCTCAGAGATTAAACCCATTGTTTGTCTCTGTTATTTTTACGTTAGCAGCTAGGGTGACGGTTGACAAGACGGCACCTCTAAGTGCTTTAGTGCGATTTCAGTCTGTTAGTTTCTTTTAGGTAAGTAAGTGTCTAACTGAGGAAAATGTCACTTAGCGTCCTATGGAGGAGAGGTCGCTTTACACAGATACGTTGTCTTATTATACTAAAATTATGAACAAGTTGCAGTCTGAGAAGATTATACTAGCTTCGCCACTTTCTTTTATTGGCTCAGCGAAGCGCATTTGGCACATAACTGAAACTAGGGGCGCACTAAAGATTGTAGCAATTCCCATGGCAATCATCCTTATCGTATTTACTTGGGTGATTGTTTCTATTTGGTATGTCATTATTTATATTATTTTTGGCGTTTTATTTATCCCGTATAGACTACTACGCCGTAGCGGCCGCAAACAGAAACAAGAAAAACTACGACATCGTGAAATTCTTGATACGATTGCAAAAAATCGCAACCTATGAGCTAAACTCTACGTGACGATCTTTTCTGTCATATTCCTTTTGATGTTTACGCACCTCGCTATAGTGAGAATCACACCATACCGAGATATGCTTCGCGAGTTCCAATAGCTCAAGGCCCATGTCTGTTAATTGATACTCAACTCGCGGCGGAATTGTTGGATAGAAAAAGCGCCGGACGATGCCGGCGCGCTCAAGGGCTCTTAAATGCTCAGTTAAAACTTTTTGAGTAATATCCGGAAGAGAGCGGTGTAACTCTGAGTATCGCCTTGTGTCACCACCAAGTGATTGAACGATCGAAAATGTCCATTTACGAAATAGAATGCTTGATAGTATGTCGGACGATATTTTTCTCATACACTTTGCCATAGACGACCCTTTCAATAGTTGACGCTCTGACAATGCGGGTTGGCTGAATTATCTATTGTCAGAAATGATTTTTATTAGATTAAATCTTTTGCGATCGCTCCTCTGAGATAAAATAAGGTAATCACCACTATAATTATAGAATTATAGTGAGTATACTGCAAATATAACGGACGCGCCATCTTCTGTCTGAGGGTAATATAGAGTTAGTTGCCGTAAGGTATCAGTAGGATTAATGACAATACGCCAACTAGTATATATGCTATCAATGCTGGTTTCGTCAGATACGGTTCGGTCAAACGATTAACTTGAGCTACATCGTAGTAATCCCAAAGTCGCCATCCGCAAACCATTAGACCGATACCGGCGAATATACTTAGATAGCCGCTAACATCAAGGTGCCAAAGAAAGTTCGGTGCATCAAGTAGCGAGATAAAGATGGCAATGCCAGTGGTCGACCAGAATCGTACTGAAGGCTTAAGACCGACAGCGGTAGCGCATGCTGCAGCGACCATAACAGACTCGACAAGAGGATTTCCTGTAAAAAAGACTTGTACATAATAGCTGAGGTGCCCGTGTTTAGGATCAGCACTACCAATTAGCCAACCAATTCCGTACACTAGCGCCATCATAACAGTCAACGACAGTATCAGACGCAAGAAATCAGTAACGAAAACGTCTCTGATAGTTATTTTCGTGTATTTTGATGTTTTTGTCAGATGCAGGAAGCTACGCATAACTAATAGTAACGCCGATAGTTTAAGTGAGCAGTTTACCGACATGCTCAGGTCTCTTCTCACGACGCGATGCAGAAGCCGCGTCCCACGTCACAGATGTAGTCGTGACTTGACAGGGACGGCTTTACGTAGGCTCCCACGTTGGTGGTCTGCCACCGGCCGGGATTTCCCCCACAGCCGACACGAATCTGGTACGGACTGTCGTTAGGGAAATCGAAACTCCAGTTGGCGGTCCACCGGTCAACTCGAGAGAAGTTGGCCCACCCGGAACGTCCTCCCGGCTGGGAGATCCAGATGCCAACGACCGCCGAGTCGTTCCACTCGACTACTCCCCCACTACAGAGCACGGTGCTACCGTAGGTGGTAGCGCGGGCCTGCGGTGGTGCCGCGACCGAGATTCCGGTCGCAACGAACAGCGCTGCGAGAAGCGCAACCATCTTATTCCTCATTACTCTTCCTTTCTCGTGAGTAGGGAATGATTGCGTTTATGATTATACTCTCATTGGAAATATTTTTGCAATAGCCTTTAGCTCTTTTTGAGAATAAAGCTTACTGGGAGTCGCGATCCTGCCTAAGATTCTCGCATGTCGCTAATTGGGCTGCGACGTATATTACGTACGAGCGGCGGCACAACGCTAAGCAGACCAGTGAGAATACACGCTAGTAAGATGAAGAGTATTTGTTGTAGATCTATACCGACGAGACGTATACTATTATTTGAGCTAATTGCACCAAATCCATATTGGGCCTGCGCTGTAAGTTGTGGTGCGAATTGATTATCCAGTATATATGCACCCGTGAAGCCGATGATACCAGCAAATACAGCTACTAAAGTGGATAAAATTATCGCGTAAAGCATATATACGAGTACAATATCAATTCTCTTAAAGCCAATAGCTCGGAATACTGCTGTTTCATGTCTGCCATCAACAATTGTACGGCCGATCGTAATCCACATAATGAGTGCCGCCAGCGTTACGACACCTATCATAACGTAGACCGACCACTTCTTAAACATATTTTGCATATTGTCTAGTGCGGCGCTATTACTAAATGCTAGGCTAGCTTGGTACGGCCGGCCAATTGGCTTACACGAGTTATCGTATTGAACTGTACAACCCTGTTCGTCGATGAACTTCTGTGCATCACTGGCGCTAGCAAATTCGACAAAACGACGCTTATTGTCCTCATTACCCATTAGATAGAGGGGCTCGTAGGTTAATAAGTCAGCGTAGTTAGTTTTGTTAGGTAGCTGGTTATATAGTGTACGCGGTATGGCTTGTCCAATTCCCTCTGTACGTAGCATCTCAGCAAGTATGTCGTTGGTAGTGCGGGATTTTTCACGTTGTTGTTCTTGCTCTGGGTTGAGCACCTCACTCCTAGGCGACATTCCAACCACCTTGAAAGTGATAAATTTGCTAATAGCCACTGTTTCTTTGCCAAATTTTGCATCAAAAAGTCTTTGATTCACTGCCCGTTTTCTCTCTTCAGCTGTACGCGAGTCATGGGTAATGGTGGCATTTTCACATTTCGTAGGATCAGGCAGAGTATACAGCAAACTTGGTTTTTGATAATTTTTGTTGCTTTGGTTAGCGACAATTTCTTTCTTTTGTTGTAGCGTTTTTTGTATCAATGACTGCGAAACACTGTTTCGATAGCACATTTTGAAGCTTAAGTTAGTAATGTTATTACGGATAATTTTGAGACGTTCAAATTTTTCGGCAGCGCTAGCACTTGCTGGTAATTTCTCTAATTTTAATAGCTGCTCAATAACATTTTGTGGCAGAATAACTGGTAAGCTTGATCCATCAGGTCTCCAACCTGCATTATCAGGCAGTACGATCCCTTTTGTCGTTTCAGGGGGTGCCAGAGTTATGCCTGAAGTGTTAATCGGGGGTTTTACATAATGAGTATTCACTTCTGCTTCGTTTGAAGAGTCGTGAAACACCTCCTTGCCATCAATGAGAGGGGACAATGACGATCTCTTTTTGATAGCATACGATTCTTCGGTAAAAGTTTTAATTGCGCCGTACTGTTTGGCAAGCTGAGACAATTTCACTTCATCAAAGGCAGGAGTGGTACTGTATTTTTCTTTTAGCAATTGAGCTACGATGCCATTTTGGTCGTTAAAAGACAATCGCGTTACACCAGCAGCATCTTGTGAATACGGTGGTTGATCATTGACGTAAGAATACCCTAAGCCAAGTCGTTTCGCTTCGGCAGTTTTTTGCGCGACCAGCACCTCATAGCGCTTTTTTGCTTCAGCGATCAGCTTGGAATCGCGCATCGTTTTGGAGAATTCACTCGTGTCGGATGGCGCATTCATCACACTCACAATATACCGACCTGTTAATCCTTCTTTACGAAATGAGTCAATGCCCTGAAATAACCCATGAGTAACGAGCGAAGCAGTAATTAAAACACCAAACAACATACTTGCCAATAAAACAGTAAGGAACGTCCGTAATTTACGAGCACGGAGCTTCGTGAAAGCCAATACTCCAACGTCAGTTAGCTTGATCATAAAGCCTCCCGTCCTTTAGCGTAATGACGCGGTCGGCCTGAGCTGCGACTTCAGTATCATGTGTAGCGATAATTACCGTCGTACCATATCGTTCTCGAATCTGCTGAAATAGTTGGATTATATCACGACTATTCGCAGAGTCGAGATTGCCAGTTGGCTCATCAGCCAGAATGATAGCGGGTCTATTAAGCAGCGCCCGAGCAATGGCGGCACGTTGAATCTGCCCACCCGAAAGTTCACGTGGGCGATGATTTAGTCGATCATATAAGCCAACTTGCCGTGCTAATTCTTCAATGCGCTGTTTACGCTCCGCACGTTTCATACGTTGTGGCATTGAGGCGACTTCAATATTACGACGTAATGTCAAAAACGGTTGCAAATAAAATGACTGAAAAACAAATCCAATGGTTTGGTTACGAAATTGTGACAATCGACGGTCACTCATCTTACGAATTTCTTGACCATTGACGACAACCTCACCAGAGGTAGCTTTGTCTAATCCGCCCAGTAAATGCAGTAGGGTACTCTTACCACTGCCACTCACGCCAACAAGAGCAATGAATTCGCCTTTATTGACTTCCAGCGAAACACTGTCAACGGCCCTGATTTTTTGTTTACCAATTTTGTATTCTTTGACTATATCCGTAGTTCTAATGATAATTGATTTATCGCTATCTGGATCCGTGCTCCCCCTTCCAGGCCGTATAATCATAGTATTTATATTGTTATCTTCCATAATAAAGCTTATTGTTAACGTTATTATAGCCAAGAACTGTCTCCTTGGTCAATAAAAACATTGATAGCTGGTGTTGTATCGCGCGTCTCATTAATAGTAAAAATCCTCAAGTTATAATTATTGGTTTATGTGTAGGTAAAATATTAAAATATGCGCCTGGTATACGCCCCAGTATGCGTTTTAAGGTGGCGCCGTCTTAAAGAGGTTGGGCGGAATATTAAGATGCTCCCTTGGTCGTTGTGAAACTGATAGAGCGTTCATACTTGCCCCCGCTCACTTAACATGCACTCCAGAGAGCGCAGTCAAGATGATCGGATGCAAGAATGAACGCCATCTCTTTGAGATAACTATCTGTTTAGTTGACTACTTGTATATTATTTTGCAAAATTACATCATCTGTCGCGCACTGTTTGAAACAAACAGAACGCGCCATCTGCTGCACTTCTGACAAAATAAGGCCTAGTCATGAAGGCTACGTGACGGCTTTCGCACGACCATTACAAGGCTCGCACGGCTTGCTTGCAATCGTCGTGCGGCCGAATATCTATTAACCGTAAAGTCAGTGTAACTCATCTAATGGGGAAAGGCCGTCTGCACTATCAATATCTTCCCATATTCTACCAGATTCCGCACTTAGAAGTTGGTCTATAGTTGCTGCATAAATAGATACCTCATCCCCCATGTCAAAGGTGCCGCGAATTGCACGAGTGGAGCGCATCAGGTGCTTTTTAATGGCTGGTTTTGTTGTCAGGAACAGCAGAATTGGAATCTGACTGTTTGTAGCGTCCCATTCACCATCGCTGAAAAATTGCATGTATTGAGCAATGCGCTTTGCGATAACGCTGCGCGGTGTATCGTCTGATATAAAGTCAAAGAAAAATCGCTTCGGAGTCATTTCCTCACCTGTTTTTAATGACAAAAAGGCATCTGGTGGATTGTTTGGAAAATAACTATAGCGAGACATATCTCGACGTGTAAATACCTTTAATGTAGAATATGTTTTCACTAGCATGTTCGTATAGCTATACACATCCAGCGTGTGGTTAATAAACGATTGACTAATATTCTTGTCATGATAGCTTGATCGTATGGTTGCTTCTGTAATGTAGTTCCAGGCATCAAGCGACTGGAGTGTCTTGAGACCTTTTGGTGTTAGATAGTACGCGGCCGGCAAGCCTTGGAGCCTCAGACTTTTGTCATACCTCTTTGCTACGAAACCATGCTTTATTAGGACGTTGAGCTTCTCATAGATATTTGACCCAGCTTTTACCTTTAAGCTTTCTGCTATGAGCTGACGACTGCCAAATCGATATTTATATAACAGCCCTAGTATCTCAATCTGTCCTTGACGTAACACCGACCTATTATCTACTTTCATGTAACCACTTCCCCTTTTGCCCATTCACATAATTTCTATTATATTTATATAAAAAAGGAAGAAAAAATACAAATTATAACAGATAAAAATAGATAAATTATACTGTATATCGATATTCGGCATATTTTTATAAAAGAAATTAGCAAAAACTGTTGATAATTTGTACTACAAGTAGTACAATTAAAGTAGGTTTTATTAATAGAAGCCGGCTCGTTAATAACTAAATAGGTAGTCATGAACTGGTATCAATTTTTTGAAGCATCGGTAATTTTGTAGTATAATAATACTACATGAATCAAGGACGAATTCAGCTACAAATAGACACCTCAAAGGCCGTACGAAATCGCGCTAAAGCGGTAGCTTACGGCCAGGGCATCAGCCTGACAGAGCTTGTACTAAAAGCTCTGGCGGACATTGGCGACAAGGAGCTGAGGGTGTTGATAGAAAAAGATTTGGAAAAGCGTGGTGGGCGCGGACGACCACAGCAGCGTACGGCCAAGAATGACTAACTAGCGTTATTAGCAAGTCGTGACATGGAGGGTGTATGGCACGGCCAAAAGGTAGCAAGAATAAATCAAAAGCGCCGCTAGCGGAGCAATTTTCATTTACGATTGAGCAACGGATTAAACTAGTTGCCAATCTTGTCGTTGAGAAGATTTTGGAAGATGGAGCTTTTGCTCAAAAATTAATCACTATTTTGGAGGATAAGGGACATGTCGCCAACAAGCCAACCGCGAATCGGACTGCTAGCGATACGCGTATCATCGGATAAGCAAGGTCTTGACGGTGATTCTCCGGAGGCACAGCGTGAGCAAGGCGAAGCTTACGCCAAGGCGCACAATATCATAATCACCGAGACGATTATTTTGCTTGAATCGGCATCGCACGAAACGCAGCCGATGCAAAAAGTAATCGACGCATGCAAAGACAAAAGCAAAGGTTTTCAGGTCGTGCTGATTAAATCAATCGACCGTTTCACGCGCGGTGGTGGCGATTATTATTCACCGCTGAAGCGACAACTGACTCGGCTAGGCATTGCCCTTGAAGATATGTATGGTGTTATCGGTAAGCAGCAAATTAATACTCTTGAGCATACCGGGTTCAAATATTACTGGAGTGAGTTTAATCCAACACAAAAATCTGAGTATCTTGAAGCTGAACGAGCTAAGGACGAGATGCGCGACATTATGAGCCGTATGATTGGCGCGGAGATTCGCTACACGCAGCTTGGCTACTGGATGAGACGCCCGCACTATGGATTCCGCAGTGTCAAAATTGATACTAAAAATGGCAAGAGGACTATTCTTAAGCCTGATAGGAATGAGGCAAAGTTTATTATCAGACTGTTTGAGATGCGCGCTGCGCATGTTTATACAAATCAGCAAATTGCCGATGAGCTTAATTCTATGGGCTTTCGTTCTCGCGTGACGATTGTACGTGACAAATATGACCGAACGAAAATTAAACGACAGATTGGCGGCCGAAAAATGACCGCCAAAATGATTGATCAATACACCAGTAAATTGGTATATTGCGGTATTATTAAAGAAAAATGGACACATGATAAGCCAGTTAAAGCGCAGTTTGATGGGCTTGTCAGCGTGGATTTATTCAATGAAGCTAATCGCGGCCGAGTCTTCGTGGAGGTTGATAGCCATGATAATATCACTATTAAACGTAAGGCAGCTCCGGATCATTTGAAAAATAAACAAATTTATAATCCAGATTATCCATACAAACAGGTAGTCGCCTGTCCTAAATGCGGTAAGACACTATCTGGTAGCGCTACTCGTGGCAAGCTAGGTAAACACTATCCAGCCTATCACTGCAGTCGCGATGGTCATTACTTCCGTGTGTCGAAGCCTGAATTTGATAAGACGATAGAAGACTTTGTGAGGGCTATTACTATCAAGCCAGAGTATGTTGACGATGTTATCGCCGCTATCGCTGAATTGTGGCGCGAACGTCAGACCAAGCAGATTGATGCTAGTAGGCAACGCCTAGAGCACCGCGAGAGCTTGCAAAGCCAAATCAAGGCAACCGTTAATCGGATGCGTATTGTCACAAGCGAGACGGCCCTAAAATATCTTGAAGAGGATATTGTTAGCGTCGAAAAAGAATTAGCAGAGCTGGATGAAGAAATTGCTAGGCAGCCGAATTTACAAGCCGAATTTGACCAAGTTTTGCAATATGCAAAATATATTTTGGAACACCTGCCAGAACTACTACTCGACCTCTGTAATCCACTGCGAAAAGCCGCCTTTTTCGGTGCTATATTCAACAAACTTCCAACCTACGAACAAATAAACTTTGGAACCCACAAAAATAGCCCGCCACCAGAGGTAAACGAGCTGTTTCAAATCCGAACAGAATACAAATCCCTTTATGGTGACCCTACCGGGAATCGAACCCGGGTTGCTGGGATGAGAACCCAGTGTCCTAACCGCTAGACGATAGGGCCGCGTTAAAGCTACCGGGTCATTATAGCATGGTTAGCCGGGGGCGTCTAGCCCATCTTGTTGACGACGTCGATCAGCTTGCGGGGCGTGATGTCGGCCTTGATGAGGTAGCCGTCGACGCGGTTCATGATGGCGGATTTGGTGGCATCGTCCTGTTCAAAGTTGGTCATGATGAGGATTTTGCTCTCTGGAATCAAGTCGGTGTCATCAGAGCGCAGAGCGTCTAGAATTTGGTCGCCGCGCTGTTCAGGCAGCATCAAATCAAGGATGATCAAGTCAAACGGCTGACTCCGAGCCATGACCAACCCGTCATTACCATCGACCACCCAGGTCACGTCGTAGCCGGCTTTTTGCAGGCTGCGCACATACATCTCGCCGATAAAGCGGTCGTCCTCCACGCACAAGATTGTTTTGATCGCCATACTTCCCTCCTCTTATCCTCGATACATAGCGTGATTTTTTATCCAGCCACCGCCTTGGCGGATTAGATTGCGATTCAGTTGTCCGTCCTCGAGTAGTTTATCCTTGACGGCGGCGTAGAGTGGCACGGTGAATGAAAAGACTGAACCTTCGTTTTCCTTGGAGCGAGCGGTGATATGGCCACCATGGCTCTCGATAAACGCCTTGCAGATGTAGAGGCCGATGCCGGTGCCCGAGACAGTTTCGCGGCTGCGGTGCGAGCGGTAGAATTTGTGAAATAGATTTTTGACGACGCTCGGTGGCATGCCGACGCCGTTGTCGGCGACGGAGACTTCGATAAAGTCGCCTTTTTGTTCGGCGCTGACCGAGACGGTGCCGCCCTCGAAACTGTATTTGATGGCGTTGTCGATGAGGTTGGAGATGACCTCGCTGATACTGGAGCGGTCGGCAGCGACGGTCGGTAGGTCGCTTGGGATGCTGATGTTGAGCAAGCGGTGCTGCGTCGATGCGCGCAGCTGCATGTCGTCGGCGATCGAACCATAGATGTCAGACAGCGAGTCCTCGGCAAGGTGGATGCTGAGGTGGTGGCGGTCGAACTTGGCGACGTTGAGAATGTTATTGATATAACCAGACAAGCGGTTGGCGGAGACCGTCAGCCGCGCCAGTAGCTGCGGTTCGTCACCCTTCAGGCGGCCGGCCAGTTCCTCGGCGAGGACGTCGAGATAGCCGCGGATGATGGTGATCGGGCCACGGAGTTCGTGGGCAGCGAAGGAGATGAAATTGAGGTCTTCTTCCTCAGGTAGGTACTGGGCTGAGCGGTCGATGAGGATGATGATGGTTTCGCCGGGTGCATCTTTTTGGTAGGAGGCGATGATGTCAAAGAAGCGAGTTTTTTTGAAGGCACCGTTGGTGGTGGCAACATGGCGCCAGGTGCGCTCGGCGGAGACTTGGCGGGCGTCAGCGTCGCTGAGCCAGGCGTCGAGCGACTGCTCGTTGAGAAAATCCAGCGCCAGATACGGCTGGCCGTCGGCGTCAGTGGCAATTGGTGCAGCCTTGTTGGCGGAGATGATGCGCTTAGCGGGATCGAGGACAACGATGCCGCAGCTGGTGTGATTGAGCGCTTGGGTCAGCAGCGCGTCGGGGCTTGGCGGTGGTGCGGGTTGAGTCGGCTCGTCGTAGATGAGTTCAAGGACGGTCTTGAAGCCGGTTTTGGCGTATTGCTCGGCGTTCGGATTTGGTAGAGGCGTGGTGGTGCGCTCGCCGCGTTTATGAATCAAGGCGGTCAAGATATTATCCAGCGGCCGACCGGCAATGATGATCAACATGGTCGAAAAAAGGCTGCCGACAATGAAAATCGTGCCAGTGATTAGCCAGAACGTCGGGTGACTCCACGAGGTGACGCCGGTGACACTGAGAATCACACCGCCGATGAGCGCTACGGCTGCCTGCCCGGCTAGTGCACAAGCGAACAACATGCGCCGGTGGTATCGTCGAAAGTTACAGATCGACGTGCCGCCAGCTATCATCGCCACGTGACGGATCCCCGCCCGGGCGTAAAGACGCCGATCCATGTTTGGCCGCGATTGAGAGTGACATCTTTGCCGTTTTCGTCAAGCAGTTTGAGCGGTGCGGTGAGGCTGTCTTTCTTCCAGGTGGTGGTGGCGGCGGTGCCGTTCTGGAAGACGGTGGCCTTGCCCGAGCCAATGGTGACGGTGTCCTCGTAGCCGTCCGGCCCAACGCGTCGCTCGACGGGCGCTTCGAGGGCGATGACGACATGTGGGGCGATCTGGCCGCCTTCCCGGTCGGCGTGCGGTGCGCCAGCTAGCGAGCGTTTGTAGGTGTTGGTCGCTTTGTCATAGGCGTAAGCGGTGTTGTAGGTGCCGCTGCTAAAATTGAGCTGGATGGTAGTGGCGTTCGGTGTTTCGGCTGGCTTGCCATCGCCACGCTTGAAGCCGGTAAATGATGACTCCTTGAAGCCTTTGCTGGCGTTCAGAGCATCAAGTTTCTCGCCGGATGTATAGACATTGTGCGGAGCGCGGCGGTCGCTGGCCCGCCAATAACTGCCGCCGTTAAAGAATTGGTCGATGTCGCGGTAGCTGCTACTGCGGACGGTGTTGAGAGCGTTCGGGCTGCCGCCGACGTGGGCGATGGAGGCTTGATACTGTGCGCCCCAGCTGAGGTAATAGAGGCGGAGGCTACGAACTGGGCCGATGAGGCCGGGCTTGGCACCCTGATAAACGGCGAGGAAGCGGGTGATGCCGCCCTCGGCAACCGCCTCGTAGACGATGCCAGCTCTTGATAAGCCGGACTGTGGCCGGGCATCGGGGCTGTTCTCGATCATGACGCCAGTGACGGGCTGCTTGGTGGCTGCTTCATCAGCGACCTCGAGACCGGTGAGTGGTGAGTAGAATTTGGTTGGCTTTTTCTTGGCGGCGAAAAACGGCAGACCACCGTCGTGCTGGACAGAATTGATAGCGACGATGAAAATACCAGCGATAACCAGCGAAGCGGTAATCAGGACAATCGCCCACAAGTGCTTCTTGCACCACTGGGCAAACAAGCGTTTTTTGGCCGGGGCGTTTGGTGATGCCGGCTCAAGTTTAGCTGATGTTACCGTCGGTTTTTGGGCCGCGGTGGCTGGGCGAGGATTCTTGATGTGCATGGGTTTAGTATAGCATAAGCGACATGCGGTGGTAAACGGAGCAGTGTGCTGGCCAGTTGGTGTCTATGGCGTAGCAATTATGATAGACTCACGCCCGCCGAGAACGCGTCAATTCCCCGCTCAAGCCGCGCCAGTGTGCGCTCGCGGCCGATCAGCGCCAGCGTGTCATTCAGCTGCGGGCTAAACGGCGCCCATGTGATGGCGATACGGATGAGGCTAAAGAGAATGCCGGGCTTTTGGCCGGTAATTTCTAGCAATTCGTTCAGCCGAGTCTGGACTAACTCTGGTGTCCAGTCGGTGAGGTTAGCGAGCTCCTGGTGGGCAGTCTCTAGCAATTCGCGCCGCTCATGCTCAGACAATTTCTTGAGTTGTTTGTTGCTGTCGATGAGCTCCATGTTAATCTCGGGCTCCGCAAAGAAGTAGCCAAATCCGCCGAGGTCACGCAGGGTTTTTAAGCGGTCTTGCGCCAGGGCCAGAACGCGCTGGCGATAATCCTCATCTGCCGCAGCTGCACTATCTGGCCAAAAATCGTTGGCCCGCCGGACTAAATCGTCTAGTGCTAGCGAACGGATAAATTGCCCATTAGCCCACAATAGTCGTTTTTCGTCAAAGCGAGCGCCGGAGCGCTGCACGCGGTCGAGGCTGAATTTGGCGGTCAATTCGCTCATGGTGAAGGTCTCTTGCTCGGTGCCGTCGTTCCAGCCCATGGTGGCGATAAAGCTATCCAGCGCCTCTGGCAGATAGCCATCACGGATATAATCCAGCACGTCCTTGGCGCCGTCGCGCTTGCCTAATTTCTTGTTACCCTGCTCGTTCATGATGTGTGGCAGATGTGCGAAAACCGGCCGCGGCAAGCCCAGCGCTTCGTAGAGTGCCAGATAATTTGGCATGCTCGAGATGAACTCTTGGCCGCGAATAACGTGAGTGATATTCATCTCGGCGTCGTCGATGATGTGGGCAAAATTGTAGGTCGGGTAGCCGTCAGACTTGATGAGGATGAAGTCGTCAACGACCTCGGGGCTGGTGGTGACGTCACCCATGACCTCGTCGTGGTAGGTGTAGCTTTTGGGCTCAGCCTTGAAGCGCAGCGGCGTGGTGCCGTCCCACTCCGGTGGATTGTCGGGGCGATGATCACGGTAGCGAAAGGCGCGCTTCTCGGCCTGAGCGGCGTCACGAAACGCTTGGATTTGCTCGGGCGTGTAGGGATCAGCGTAGGCACGACCAGCGTCGATTAATTTCTGTGCCCACTGGCGGTAATGATCAAGCCGCTGGCTTTGGATGTACGGCCCGTGTGGCCCGCCAATGTCCGGGCCTTCGTCATAGTCGAGGTGCAGTGCCTTGAGGCTGGCGATGAGATGCTCGCGGCTGCCGGCGACTTCGCGAACCTTGTCAGTGTCTTCGAGGCGCAAGATAAATTGCCCGCCAGCCTGCCGGGCGACGAGAAAAGCAAATAATGCGGTGCGAATGCCGCCAACGTGCAAGAACCCTGTTGGCGAGGGTGCGAAACGAGTGCGTGTAGTCATGGGGTGATTATAGCACGAGGCGGTTGGACTGGTAAACGTGAGGGGTGCCTGCGGTGCTTGCGGGGGTGATTATAAACTAGTGGCGATTTTGGTGACCTGCTCATTTGACAAGGCTCCGCCGAGGGAGATCTGGTAGAGGACGCCGCCATTGATCCAGCTGGCTGTTCGGTTGGTGCTATAAATAGTCAGGCCGTCGGCAGTGGTGGTCTGGACGTCGCCGCCCTCGGCGGTCAGGGTTTCCTTGAGGGCGGCGGAATTGAGCGAACTTTTTTGCTGGGTGATGGTGTAGGATTGGCCGCCGTCAGCGTAAGCAAATTTCATGCGGACTTCCCCGCTCTTGAAGGTAATTGGGCCGCTGAGGGCATAGCCAGTCGGTCGATAGCCGGGGTATTTGGCGTTAACACCAGATTGGATGGCGGCGATGCGGGTGGAGATGTTGGGCATACCGAGGTAGGTGAAATAACCGCCGATCAGCATGATAGCCAGGCCGACGGAGGCGATTTGCAGCCAGCGACCGATGCGGCTCTTTGGTTTTTTGCTGCGGCGCGGCGCTTTTTGTGGAGTAGCTGCACGCTGTAGGGCTTCGGTGATGGCTTCATTTTTGAGAACGGCGGCTGGCTTGGGTGCGAGGGTTACTGGATGCTGCTTGGCTGGAGCTTGGTTTGGTTTAACGATACGAGTTGAGTGATGATGCGGCGTGGCTGGACTGCGGCGAGTTGCAGTTCGGGTGGTCCGATGAGGCTGCTCGGCAGCACGAGCTTGAGCGCGCACGACGGTTGGATGTGGTTCGGCGGGACGATCACGCTTGATTGGCTGCAGCTGGACACTCGGCACGCTCGGCGCAAATTTATTGACATGAACACTCATCGGGACGGAGGTGTCGCGCGTGATGTCGAGGCGACTGGCCAGGCGACGCTTGGCGTGCGATGGTGCGGCGACGTGGCGGCGACTGAGCGTCGTTGATTTTTGGCCGGCAGTTTTATGGACGGTTTTATGGATGATTTGTTTGTTCATGAACCCCTCGTATTCCTAATGCTTATATTTTATTGTACAAAGAGGACATGCTTTTTGCAAGGGGCGAAATGTGGTATAATCTCTCATTATGTATCGAAAACAAAAGCGTGGTCTAGAACTTGCTCGGAGGACACTGATTTATACCATTATGGTGCTGGCGGTGTGTACGCTGGCATTTATTTTGATTTTTCATACGCTTGGCTATCAGCTGAATCTTAAGACGCAGACGGTTGAGCAGCGGGCGCTGGTGCAGTATGATTCGCGGCCACAAGGCGCACGGGTGTCGGTCGATGGCATGGAGCTCGGCAAGACGCATATTAAAGGCATGCTTCCTGAGGGGCAGCATCAATTTTCCATGCGCCTGGATGGCTATGACGAGTGGCGCAAGGTCGTCGAGGTTAAGGCCGGGACACTGACCTGGCTATCATATGCGCGGCTGGTGCCGAGTGAGCGGGTGGTGAGTTCGGTCAAGGAATTTTCGTCGCTGGCCTCGGTGCGATTTTCGCCAAATTGGCGGTTCATGCTGGGCGTGATGCAAGCGACCGATGCACCAAAGATCGTTTGGGGCGATTTGCGCGATTCGGATAAGCCAAAGTTTAATGAGGTAACATTGGATACGTCGGTGGTGGCGGGTTACGGCGGCCAGGCGACGGCGCACACGTTTAAGATTGTTGAGTGGGATTCGGGTAATCGCTACGCCATTCTCAAACACACCTACGTGGTCGAAGGCCAAGGCGAAAAAGTCCAGTGGCTGAAAGTCGACCGCGAGAATAAAACAGTGGTTGATATCGCGAAAGTGATCGGGCTGGAACTAAAAGACGTGCGCTTCCTTGGTGAGAGCGGCAATGAACTCTATGTACTGCAGTCAAGTGGCGAATTACGGCGAGCGGACTTAAACGCGGCGACGATTTCTGCGCCGCTGATCAGTCATGTGCAATCGTTCTCGGTGTATGGTACGGATTATATCACCTACGTTGGGACGAATGGCACGAGCAAGCTGCAGCTGGCGGGCATTTGGCGCAAGGACTGGACTGAGCCAGTGGTCGTGCGGCGACAGACT
Organism: Candidatus Saccharibacteria bacterium oral taxon 488; assembly: GCA_013099015.1. Classification (NCBI taxonomy): domain Bacteria; phylum Candidatus Saccharimonadota; species Candidatus Saccharibacteria bacterium oral taxon 488. Next base: position 355,195 of record CP039998.1, read on the forward strand.
GAGGCAGAGGCTTCGACGCCGTTGATGATTAAGTTTTCGCGCTATGATAATAAAGACGTGCTGGTGGTCGGCGTTGGCTCGGCAGTGACGCTGCACATGGGCGCGGCGCTGGACGGGTCGAGCTCGTCGGCATCAAAATTACTGAGCCGCGTCAAGTCGATCGCTGCCGGCGAGCAATTAGCTGAACTTGACCTGAGCGGTACCGGGCGGTTTGTCTTGATGCGCACGGGGGCTGGTTTTATGAGTTATGACATTGAGCGGCAATCGGTGTCGCACGATACGGCGCTGCCGACGGGGACGACGCTTGATTGGCTGGATGATTATCATGTGTGGAGCGTCGAGGGCGGCAAGCTGGTGATGCGCGAGTTCGACGGCGCTAATCAATCGACGATGCTGGAGGCCAGCGAAGGGTTCGATGCGTCACTGTCGCACGACGGCGACTGGCTGTATGCTTTCCGCCGAGCCGATAACGGCACGGTAACGATGTCACGGCTGCGCATGACGATCAAGCGCTAAGTGCTAATCTGAATCTTATTGTGCTTTATTCCTTGGCGCCAAATAATCGCTCCAGTAGTGTTGGCGATGGCTTGCCGGGGATAGCGCCGGACTGCGTGGTGACTGGCTCGGTTGATTTGGTAGCGCCAGATGGGTCGGGGCTGATTTGCTCGGCAAAGACCAAGAGGCGTTTTTCAGCGGTGCCGAGCGGTACGCAGCTAATCAGGGTGAGCATTGGCTTGTCGGTCTGAATTTGAACACGGCTGACCTCGTTCGGCAGGACGACTTCTTTTTTGGTGACGGCGTAGGTGTAGCGCTTGCCCTGGTAGTGCATGTAGATGATGTCGTCTTTGACGAGCTTTTCGTTTTGGGCAAAGACAAACTTATAGTCACCGGCAGCGAAGGCATCGTTAGAAGAGTGCGCCGAGAAGACGGCATTACCAACTTGGCCGGGCACGGCGTTAGCACCAGCGATCGCGAAGTGAGCAGCGCCCTTCTCCATTGCTTTCATTTGAGCGTTATGGTCGGCCGCGTTGACGCCATAAATGACCGGTACATCAACGTTGAGTTTAGGGATGATCAGCCGTGGGTCGGGGCCGACAGCGGCATTGCTTGCTGGATTGACAATGATGTTTTGTGGATCAACATTGCCCGGGGTGGTGTAGGCGGCGGCGATGCCGAACAGAACGCGGTTGTACTGCAAAAAGACGAACGCCAGTAGCACCAACACGCCGGCGAGTGCCGGGATGAAATGGCGTGACTTGGTGACTTTTTTGGCCTTGTCGCGGACGGTCTGCTGGATCTGGGCACGGAGGCGCTTGATGGGGCTTTGGGCGGACAGCATATCGGTCATGGCCGGCGCGGCGGCGGTGTTAGCGTTGCGAGCAGACTGGACCAGCCGGTTAAACTCCTGCTGCTTTTGATCAAGGTGCGAGGCATAGTAGCGCTCGTAGTACATCTGGTAGTATTTTTGCCACGAGCTGTGGTACTGCTTCCACTGATCGGCGGTGATTTGCGGCTGATGAGTGGGAGTTTTGGCCGGGGCGGCCGGTTGCGGCTGTGTGGTTGGTGGCGCGACGGTGGGCTTGTCCGTTGACTTGTTCGCTGGTTGGGGCTGAGGTGACTCGGTGATGTGAGCGGGATGAGCGGGAGATGACGCTGCGGCTGGTTGGGCCGGCTGCGTGGTCGGTGGCGCGGTGTTCAGGGCGTGCGGGCTTGGTGTGCGCGGTGGCGGCGTGACAGTGGTGCGCTCGGTCGGTTCTGGATGTGGCTGCTCTATAGGGCGCGGCTGAACCACCGGTGTGGTGTGTGGCGTTGATTCGGTGCCGCGACCGCCGTAAATAGCATTAATTTGATCACGAATAACGTTGGCGGCAGCAGCTTGCGAGCCGGAATAATCACGTGGCGGCGGCGTAAGCGGACGAGGCTGACTCGAGATTGGCGCTCCCACTCGCCTGCCAAACTGATCGTCATGAGGATTCATCACCTCTTATTATACGGGAAAACGCCGGAAAGATAAAGTATCCGGGCTCTTGCTGATGTAGTAGCGGCCGTGGTATAATTACCCCCGGATGACTTGGGGCGTTCTCTCGTGCCGCGGTGGCGGAATTGGTAGACGCGCTAGACTCAAAATCTGGTGAGCAATCGCTCGTGCCGGTTCAAGTCCGGCCCGCGGTACCAGAGGTCGCCTCAGTTTGTTTAATTTTATTCCCGTTTTTGTAGCGGGAATTTTATTGATGGCAATACCTTACGAGAAGCTAATGTTAAGAATGAGAATGATGTCCGCACCCTTTCTTCTCTGGCTTTTGTTTTAGTGGCGGCAGAAGCATACAGTCAGCAACCTGTAGATCGAGAAAATGACCCTCATTACTAAAATCAAACTCGATGAGGGACTGTTCGTTAAATTCTCTCCCCGAGAGATTGTTCTGCGTGATACCGCCAACGATGACGGTTGGGTCTGTCGGTAGCATATTTTCTGTCCAGCGAATCACATGTCGTCTACTAATCCCCCTGGGAATCTTGGCAATGGTGACGTGTGGCTTGAATTTTTTATGGTGAGGAGTGGTAGCCCCTGCTTCTATAAATGCTTGCTTGATACGTCGTCTTTCTTCCCGCGGTAAAGTTTGGCTGAGGTCGTTGAATACCAGAGTGAGTGCACACTCTCCTAACATACGAGCACCAACTACGTTGAGCTCAAGGTTCTTTTGTGATTGCTCTGGTAGATGAATGCGCAGTCTAGATGGATGTAGGACCTTTGGGTATTCTCGTGCGCCTAGGATAGTAAGATGACGCTCCTCGGGTTGCGTTGGTTTTATGGGGTTGTCATTCAGTCTACTAAATCGTTCCTGTATCTCTTGAGTAAAATCTGGATCTGACAGAGGAAATTCAGCCACAGGATGGTAAATCAGACATTTTCGTGACATAGCTATCCTTGTTATACCGCGCAGTTTATAAATCGTCAAGAGCTGGTGGGAACCGCCCTGGTTTATACGCTAGCGGCCATGCTGGTGCTGATGGCTGCCAGTGGTGCCTCCGGCGACCACAAGAGGTAGCTGGCGGCGCGCGTGGCGGTTTGTCCGCGCCATAGCTGCATCGGCTCGGTCCAGGCTTGGGTGATGACTTCCCCGCCCCGTGCGATGACCAGTTGATCGGCATGAAAAACTACTAATGTGACCGGATAGGTGATGGTGAATTTGTGCAGCGCCTCGACTAACTGCGCCAGCTGCATGCTGAATGTCAGGATTTTTGGATAGTAGACGCTGCGAAAGAGCTTTTGCACTTGGGCAAATGAGGCGACAAAGACGACGTGGGGATTGTCGAGGATGGTGGGAAAGCTGTTTTGTACCAGGTCGATGGCGTCGCGGCTCAGCACGACTGGCCGGTGGTACTGGCACACAAATTGCTCGTACAGCGCGGCCGTTTCGCTATTTTTGCCGGCGTCACCGATTAGCAGCATGACGTTAGCCCACTCACCGAGGGCGGCCAATTCGCCTGCTGCCGCGCCGCTGAGACCGCCGGACGGATTGGTCGGCGCAAACAGGGCGTCGGTCATCGCTGCTGGCACGGTGCGGCGCAGTGTGTCAGGTAGCAAGACTCGCACTTCGCCCGCCCCGGTGTCGCGTGCTGCCTGGTAGCTGGTCGCCACCGCCGCAAAGCCGAGCTTGTTACCGCCAACGATCCCCAGCCGCCCGGCTTGGTCGCGGCGCTCTGGCCGATTCCATTCAACGTCGGGAAACAGCGGCTTAGATTTTTCCTGCTTGCGCCAAAAGGTATCCACGTTCGCCTTTCTCGAGTTCAAACACCACGCTTTTACGCTCTAGCACAATTGGCCAGCCGTTGGTTTTGGCAATTTCAAGCAGCTTTTCCGTCGGATTAAACACGACGGGATGTTCAACCATCGCCAGGAGGTGCCGATCGCCTTCGCTGTCACCAAAGGCATAACTACCAGTGAGCGTTAGCCCGTGCTTATTGATGATTCTTTGGAGGATTTTATCTTTATTGGTATATGTTTTGGTGGCAATTATGCCGGTAAAAGTGTTGCCACGCCGTTCGTAAGTCTGAGCCGCCCAGGCATCAAAGCCGTACTTTTTAGCAAATGGCTCGACTAACTCTTGCTGCGAACCAGAGATAGCGATCAGAAAATAGCCCGCCTGCTTTAGCTCGCGCAGGCGATGCCGCGTGTAGGTGTAAACGTGGTCGAGCTCCCTCTCGACAATGCTACTTACCACCTCGTCAAACACTGCGGTCGGGATGTCAGCCAGCGAACGAGAGATGGCATTGACCAAACTCAGTTCGTACTCGTCGTAGGCGTCTTTTGACTCTCGCCGCTTCCAGCTGAGCAGTTTCTGCTGGATAATCGACGCGTGGACTTCGGGGATGGCGCCAGCATCAATCAGCCCGAGCACCAATTGCCGGTACAGCCCGCCGCGAATGAGCGTGCCGTCGATGTCAAAAACTGCGAATTTCTGCTGCTTCATCGCTTGATTATCTCGTATTTTTGGCTTTCTCGCAATAGCTTACTGTATCATGAGGCAGACGACTTGGCAACTGATGCATTGTCGCGTAATTTGACCATGTTTTGGTACACTTCGTCAAAGGTCAGGCCTGATTCGTGGATGAGGCTGGCCAGGTCTTTTCCGACGTAGCGAAAGTGCCAGGCTTCGTTAGCGATACCGGTGATTTTTTCCTTGCCCTTCGGATAGCGCAGAATAAAGCCGTATTCGTGAGCGTGGGCGGCTAGCCAGTCGGCGGTTTTTGGATCAAGCGCGCAGTCGCTAAAGCGGGCCTTGCATTTCTCGGAAAAGCTGGTTAAGTCAACCGCTAGGCCCAGCTGATGCTCACTGTGGCCAGGCTTGGCGACATATTCGTCGGTGTGGGCGGCGCCGTTTTTGGCGGTGGTTTCAGTGCGGACTTTGGCTTGGGCGGTGCCGGAGCGGTAGGCGCTAGAGACGAGGACCGGTAGCTTGGCCGTGGCTGCGGCCTGACGTAGTTGTTCTAGCGGTTCTTTGACCATCGGTTGCACGCGCTTATCCTCTATCCAGCTCGGCGTACCATCAGTAATATCAGTCAGCGGCGGCTCAAAGGCTGGGTCGATGCCCTGCTTGCCCGAAACGTACGACCAGATTTTCCTGGTCTGTAAATATTTCCACGACGGAAAGGTCAAGTCGCGATTGGTCCGGTCAAGACGGATGGTGACTGGCTGAAAATTATACAGCGGCGAATTAGCGACTGACGCCGACGTTTGGTTGACGAGCTGCGTGCCGCCATTGATCATCAGTAGTGTCAGTGTCGTCCAGGCCGCCAAAACCATGGCCACGACTGCGCGTCCCACCCCGTGCTTCATTTATTGTGTTCCTCGCTGTTTGAGTTTGGTCATTGCCTCTTCAATATACGACCAAGCCTCCTCCATCGTCAAGCCCGACTGATGCAGAGCGCCCGCTAGTTCCCGCCCAACGTAGCGAAAATGCCATGGCTCGTACTGATAGCCGGTAATCGATTCCTTACCCTTCGGATAGCGCAGAATAAAACCGTATTCGTGGGCGTGGGCGGCGAGCCATTTGCCAGCGGCGGTTCGTTCGAAACAATCATCTACCCAACAGGTTTGGTCGGCGCCAGCGAAGTCAACCGCCAGGCCTGATTGGTGCTCGCTGTGTCCGGGGCGGGAGCTAAAGCGGCTGGCTGCGGCCTCGCCGTGCCGGCGGACGTAGCTGGCAAAGAGTGAGGCTTGGGTGGCGTAACTGCGGTAGCCCGAGCCGACGCGGAGGGTGACGCCAGCGGCGCGGGCAGCAGCGACTAACCTTTCGAGATCAGGCATGAGCACAGCGCGGAGCGAGCGCTCATCCTGACCGCGGCCGGGTAATGTCGGCACGCTGACTGGGCGGAGGTCGCTGGGCTGGTAACGAGGATTGGCGAAGGCTCGAGATTTGTTAGCAATTTTCCAGAGATCAGCGTCATCAGCGTTGTTGACAATGCGGGCGGGGATCGGCGTAGCGTTTGGCAGAGCAAGGCCCGGCGCAGCTGGCACTGGAGGTTTCTGGCTGTCGGGAGCTTTTTCTTTGGGCGTTGGCGCGGGCTGCTCTTTGCTAATTGGCTGCTGGGTGGCGGCGTGCGGCGGGCTGAAGTGACGGAGGGTGAAATAAGTCACTACAGCGCTACTGGCGATGATCAGCACGGCGCCCAGGCCGATGAGCAGATTACGTTTTCCTGAGCGTTTGGCGATTTTCATACCTCAACCTCAATACTCACTGGGCAGTGATCGCTGCCCATTTGTTCGGGGTGGATTTGTGGATTTTTGACGCGCCCGGCGATTTCGCGCGACGCCAGCCAATAGTCGATCCGCCAGCCGACGTTGCGCGCCCGGGCGTTGGCCCAGTGCGTCCACCAGGTGTAAGCTTCGGTCTTGTCAGGAAAAGCCGCCCGGAAGGTGTCAGTGAATCCAGCGTCTAGGTAATTCTGAAAGCCTTCCCGCTCCTCGTCAGTGAAGCCGTGCTTGCCGACATTAGGCTTTGGATTTGCCAGGTCAATTTCTTGATGCGCCACGTTCATATCGCCGCAGTATAGTACTGGCTTGACTAGCTCCAATTCCTCCAGATAGGCCAGCACTGCCGGATCCCATTGTTCATGACGTAATTTCAGCCGGCTCAAATCCCCTTTCGAATTTGGCGTGTAGCAGGTCACCACCCAAAAATCGTCGAATTCGGCAGTGATGATACGCCCCTCGTCCGCCGGATTGCCATACTGATCGCCGGTCAAATTGAACCGCTCGACGATAGCTAGCGGCAGCCCGTCGCGCCAGTGCAGCGGCCGGATTTTCGAGAAAATTGCCGTACCGGAATAGCCCTTTTTGGCGGCTGAATAGAAATGCTCGTGATACTCTGGCAGATCAATTTCTACCTGGTCGCGGGCAGCCTTGGTTTCTTGCAGGCATAAGATATCCGGATCGTAGGTTTGCAGGAAGCTGGCAAACTCACCCTTATTGATGACGGCGCGGATGCCATTGACGTTCCAGGAAAATAATCGCATACGCCTATTATACCGTACGCGCTATCAAGTCGCGGTAAATTGTTAGATATTGGCTGGTCATATGTTCTGGGCTGAGCTCAGATGCTAGGCGGGATGAGGCGCGGGCCATCTGACGGCGCCGTGTATCGTCGGCCATCTGACGCATCGCGGCCGCCAATTGCTCGACTGACGGGTCGCGCGCCAGGATACTGTTATCTTTCGTGGTGCCGACGGTCAATCGCGGGTCGCAGTAGATGATCGGCAGTCCCGCAGTCACCGCTTCACCGATGGTCATGGCCTGGGTATCAAAGCCGTGCGAGGCGAGGACGAAGACGTCGGCATTGACGAACGCCTCGGCCATCTGCTTGACGCACGAGACATGCCCGTGAAAGATAATGCCCTGGTGCTTTTCGGCGAGCAGTCGGAGCTTGAGCTGTTTGCCGTCACCGATGATGTGTAGCTCGGCGTTCGGTAGGTCGGCTTGAACAAAGGCGCGAATGATGGCGTCAACGCGCTTTTCGGGTGCCAGGCGGCAGACGCTCAAAAAGCGGATGGTGCGGTCGGTGCGGTGGCGTTCTGTATGGGCGATGGCATGGCTGAGATTAGGATTAACGCCGGTCGGTACGATGTGCGAGCGCTCGTCCAGCCACGATGCGCAGTCGCTGATCCGCTGGGTCATAAAGTCAGCCGGTGCGGTAAAGGCATCGACGCGCGAGGCAACGGTCGCCATGGTGTGCCAGTCAAATCGGGCCAAGATCCCCGGTGCGTCGGGGCTTTTTGGTGCAAAGAATACTGGCTGGTCAAGCCGTTTATCGGCGATCATCGAAATCATTGGATTGATCAAAAATAGATACGCCATCGACCCCCAAAACGCACCGAATGGCTGCGACGTGTGAGTGCCGGCGAGATTGGCGTGAAAGGTGTGGATGTGGGGGATGCCCTGCTCTTTGGCGATGCGTGCCGCCAACATCAGGCCGCCCCGCTCCGTCTGGCTGTGGATGATATCAAAGCGGTGCTGGCGGCAGATACGCCAGGCGCTACGCCGGCCACACTTGAGGACGCACATGTGCGAGGGCGTGCCCGGGATGTAGAATGAGGGGACGACAACGGTTTTGCAGCCAGTTGGCCGCTCCAAAAAATGTCGCGGCGCGAGCAGGGTTACCTCGTGCCCCAAGCTAACCAATTCGCTAATTTGCGTCTGGATCGACCGTCCGATACCGCCGGATGCCGGATAAAAATCGTCAGTCACCAATGCGATCCGCAGTCGCTGCTGTCTCCTCATAACTTACCCTATTATACCATCTTGTGATATAATGGCGGAATTGTATGCGCGTAGGTTTATTCACCGATACCTATCGGCCGTCGATTAACGGCATCGTTTTTGTGGTCGAATCGCTCAAGCGCGAGCTCGAGGCGCTGGGCCACGACGTCTACGTGTTCTGCCCCGCCAAGTCGATGAATCCGGCCAAGCAGGCCGAGCTACTTAACGAAGACCCAGATTCGCATATCATCCGATTCCCGTCGATCAAGGGCGCGTTTTTTGATGATTACGATACGTCGGTGTTTTTCCCGCCGGCGGTGCAGCGTCGCATCAAAGAGCTGGAGCTGGACATCGTGCACATCTTTACGCCGTCGCAAATCGGGCTGGTGGGTGTTAGCGTAGCGCACAAGCAGCAGATCCCTTTGGTCATCCAGCACTGCACCGACATGTACGAATTTGCCGAGCACTATCCGGCGGTACTGCCGGGGATTTTGACGCTGGCTGGCGTGGTGCTACCTCTGTCGATTAAACTGAGGGGTCGTGATTTATTTGAACTGGTCAAGCTATATCGGCCGCGTGGTATCACCAAATGGAACCGGGCCATCATCGAGTGCGTCATCACTATTCTCTACAGCAAAGCCGACGCCGTCATCGCCCTCAGCCGCAAAAGCGTCGCCCAGCTTAGTGGCTGGCAGGACGATGATCATCTGTACGATTTGACATTGCTGCCAAATGGTGTTAATGCTCTGCCGCGGCCGTCGGCGGCTCAGCTCAAGGCCTTTCGGGCGCAGTGGGGTCTACGGGCGTCTGATGAAGTATTTGGCTTCATTGGGCGGCTGGGCGAAGAGAAAAACTTGCCGATTTTGATCCAGGCCTTTGACAAGTACGTCGCCAAGGCTCGCCCCAAATCCAAATTGCTATTCGTCGGCGACTTTGAATACCGCAAAAAGCTTGAGGCGATGGCAGCCGAGAGCAAGTACGCTGATCGGATCATCTTTACCGGCGCTCTGCCGCGCGAGGAATTAGGCGTAGCCTATCAGGCGCTGGATGTGTTTTGCTTCCCGTCACTCAAGGATACGCAGGGCTGGGTGCTACACGAAGCGGCGCACGCCCGCAAGCCAATTATCATCATTGACACGCAAGTATCAGAGGTAGTGCGTGACGGCGTGAACGGTATATTCGTGAAAAATAGGCCCAAGAGTATGGCGGATGCTATCATTACGCTGCTCCGTTCGCCGGCCCGCCGAGCAAGGTTTGGCGCCGAGAGCAAAAAATTAGCGGCCACGTTTACCGAGCGCCGCCAGGTTCGCAAATTAGAGAAATTATATCGCCGAGTTATCGCCCAGAAAGCTGCCGCCGCGTCTCGCGATCTTGATCGCGACGCTTGATGGTTTCGCGTTTGTCGTAGGTTTTTTTACCTCTGGCCAGAGCGATGACTACTTTAATGAACTTGCCGCTGGTTAATAATTTGGTCGGCACGATGGTCATGCCCTGCTTTTTTGCCTCAGAAAAGCGCGCTAATTGGCGTTTGCTGACTAATAATTTCCGCACTGAAGTATCAACGCTGCGAGTATTTGCCTGGCCGTGAACGTTCAATCGCAGCGAAAAACTAGCATTATTCAGCCACAATTCACCATTTCGCAGACTGACGAACGCCCCCTTCAGCTGCACGTGCCCTTCCCTGGCGGCGCGTACTTCCATGCCTGTCAGCACCAGCCCAGCCACAACCTCCTCGCCCAACTCATAGTCAAATCGCGCTCGGCGATTCACGACGGCTTGAGTGGATGGTTTTTTGGTCTTGGCGGGCTTGGTCACGTGATTATTGTAGCACGTGAGCTGGGGCTTCAGCGAGGTCCCAATCTATATACGGCTCAATAGGGTCATTTTCGGAATCGTTATGCGACTTCTTTGATAATTCGTCTAATGTGTGCTGAATGCGACCCTTGCAATCAAGCAGCAAGTTGGTTAGGTCGTGAAGTTTCTCACGACGCTCCTCGTCAGTACTAGTGCTAGATAGTATTTCTCTCATTTGCGCGTCAACGAGATTATATAATTGATCTTGGGGGCCATCGCTATGTTCATAGTGACAGAGCGCATCGTATGCATTGTCTGATCCAACTCTATCGCTAGTAAATTCCTGTTTAGCTCCTTTGGCAATGCTTCGTGCGACAACTCTTTGCTCAGTCCAGCTTACTACACTTATCAGAATATTGAGGTTTGACTGGACCACCCTCAGATTATCTGCATATGTGCGGGTTTGGAGATCTATATTATGGCAGAGTTTATAAATATCGGCACTCTGACTCTCGGGGGTCGCCTCCTCTTCAGGAGGGATAATCGTAGTATGTAGCTCTTGTGGTGTCGTCTCTCTATTCATAGTTTTATACTATAACATTGTTTAAGTATAAATGCAATAGCATAATGAATTTTAATGATCATCAACCGTTAGAGGTGGTTCATCCGTCAGAGCGCTGACTCGCACGGCAGCTATCATTCCTAGCTGTTTGATATCATTTGACCACTGATCTTTCCAAGCCCGATTCTTTCTATTCGTCCTGTCTTTGGCCTTATGTATATCAACAATCAGCTGTAGCATCGTGTTGTTGAGCGTACCCTCAATCAGGTTGCCGTCAGCATCACGATCACAAACGAAGCCCTCGATCGCCCCGTTCATATTCTCGGTAATTTCATCCGTTGGGATGCGGTGTCTGGCGTACAGGATGAGAGCTGTCATGCGCTTTAGATTGTTTATCGTAATTTTTCGGGATTCACACATTTCTGGATTATCTAGTATGTCCCGGGCTTCAGTAAAGATATCATCGAGGCGCGACTCATATCCTTTCATGATGGTTTCTATCGTTTCCGGTGTTTTTGCTGCGTTTGTTGGCAGTTTGTCGTGTATACCCATAACAGTATCATATCATATTTGCGTTTGTGCCAGATGCGACTCTGTCAATTCAAGAACGGTCCATCATCTCAGTCATAGGGGTAATATGCTACAATATCCCAAGCATGATAGCCGACATTCACATCACCGAGAAGAGTTTTGGCGACAAGACGTTGATGCGCGACGTCAAGTTTAGCGTGGATGATGGCGAGAAGGTTGGTGTGGTTGGCCGTAATGGCGTCGGCAAGTCGACGTTGTTTGGAGTCTTGGCGGGAACGGACACGGACTATACTGGCGAGGTGATTTTTCGCCGTGGCATCACCGTGGCCAGTACGGCGCAGGAGCATCATGGTTTGGGCGATCAGACGGTATTGAGCTACATTTTGTCGGGGTTGCCAGAATATGCGAGCTTAAAGAAAATTATCGATGAATACCCTGAGACCATGGGCGATAATATGCGTAAGATTGAGGAGTACACGCAGGCGCTGGAGCGATTTGACCAGAAAGGGTTTTATCAGATTGAGGAGAAGATTGCTCGAGAGCTCGATAATTTTCAGCTGAGCGGGTGTGGCGAGCGGCCGCTTGGTTCCCTGTCGGGCGGTCAGAAACGGCTGGTGGAGATTGTGAAGATTATGCATGCGGGGGCGCATTTGGCGCTGATTGACGAGCCGACTAATCACATGGATTATGTAGCCAAGCAGCAGTTTATCGACTGGATGAGCTCGCAGCCGCGCCAGGCCATGCTGATTATCACCCACGACCGTGATGTGCTGGGTCGGGTGGATCGGATCATTGAGCTCAAAGACGGCCGAGCGGTCAGCTACCGCGGTAATTATGATGCTTACCTTAAGCAAAATGCTCAGGCGACGGCGGCGGGCATGAATAATTTTGAGCAGGTCGAGAAGCGGATGACTAACCTCAAACAAAAGGTGCTGGATTATCAGCGGCTAAAGGAAAAGTCGCGCAACCCCGGCACCATCCAAAAGTTTAAGCGGCTGGAGAATGAGGCGCGGGCCGAGCTGGCGGAATTATCAGAGATGGACAAGCCGACGTTTTGGATCGATAAGGAGTCGGCTGGGCAGCTTGATTATAAGTCGGCTGAGCGCTACGGCAAGTTCAAGGCGCGCAATATTCGGCTCTCGATGAAGGATGCAGCCAGTCGTAGTCAGCACGTGCTGGTGCGAGTTGAGGACGCGGCGGTTGGGGTTGGTGAGCGGATATTGTTTGAAGGGGTAAATATTGATCTGCGTGAGGGCGAAGCGGTGGAGCTGCGCGGCCGTAATGGTGCTGGCAAGACGACACTGATTCGGATGCTGTTGGGGCAGCGAGGAGGTTCGGATTCCAGCCTCTCCGATAAGTCGATGGTTCTGCGGACGGCGTTGCCGGATGCATTCGACTTGGAGGAGACGGCTGGAATCCGAGCTGCGGCAGCCACTCCACCGTCCTCCGCCAGAGTACACTCTTCGCTTGGATCTCCACTGGAGATTTCTCGCGAGCGTTCGGCTGAAACGTCCGCTACTCGCGAACGTTTCACAGTCTCTGGCGGAGGAGGTGTCGTACCTGCTGCCCCTATCCTCTACTCTGGCAACCTCTTCCTCGATCCGCAGGTGCGGGTGGGTGTGTATGAGCAAGAAATTGATGAGCGGTATTTGGCGGATCCGCTGGAGGTAGCGATTGAGAAATTATACCTTAGCCGTGACCTGCCGATTTCTGATACCAAAATCCGCCAATTGCTAGCTGATTATCTGTTTACCGAAGCGGACCGGATGACGCCACTGGCGCGCTTGTCGGGTGGCCAGAAAGCTCGCTTTCAGATCATTGCTATGCTGGCGAATGACCCGCAGCTGCTGATTTTGGACGAGCCAACCAACTATCTTGATTTACCAAGCATTGAGGAGTTGGAGACGGCACTGGCGAAATATTCTGGCGCCATCCTTTACGTCAGTCACGACAATTATTTCCGCCAAGAAATCGGTGGCGAAGTGGTGCAAATCGGCGCAGCATAAGGAGTGCGCTAATGAAAAACCTGCCGTCAGTAAGTCCCTAAGCAGCAGGTTTTTGATACGTAAATTAGCGATAGTTATTCGCTCATCAAACCATTCTTCTTCAGCGCATCCTGTAGTTTCGGCCGGTCAAAGCCGAGGATGACCTCGCCGCAAACATCGGTCACTGGCACGCCCTGGAAATTGCCGCCGTTTTTACTGAGCAATTCTTCCTTGGCGCTTGGATCAGCCTCAATGTCCTTGGCGACAAAATCAATGCCGAGTTTTTTCAACCACTCCATCTCGGTGTGGCAGAATGCGCACCAGCTGGTGCTATAGACGGTGACTTTAGCGTCTTGGTGATTGGCCGTGTTATCTTCGCTCATAACTTCCCTCCTTATGGCTTTTCTCTATTGTAGCATAAGCATCGGTGCCTCGGCAATGCCATCTAGTCTCGGGACGCCCGACTCGTTAAGTGCCAGCCGTCACACCCCCGGCAATAATACACGTCTAGTTCCAGCTTTGGTGACATCAGCTCCTGCGTATCAGCCGCTCGCCTGGCGATCTGCTCGGTGGCGAAGCGACGCTTGCGCCGGCAGGTGTCGTGATCGGTAGTTGTCAGCGTCGGCTTGATGAGCGTTCGGGCCGATTTTGGTTGGTTTTTCGGGTAATTTCGCCGTGGCATCTTGTCAAGAGTATAGCATGTTGCTATAGTGACAGAGTAATGGCTGAGAGACCAGATATTGAGAATGGCGTGACGACAGCGACGGAAGTGGCGGCGGCTCGGGTTATTCTCGGGACGATCGGCGACACAACGTGGCGGATGTTTGTGCCGAGCATCGGCTGTACGCTGCTGGGTGTATGGCTGGATAGCGTGTTTGGCTTGAAGCCGTGGCTGATGTTTGCTGGTGTGGTGCTTGGCTTTTTGGGCGCGTACTTGCTGGTAAATAAGCAGCTGGGGCGTGTGAAACGAAAAAAGGAGCGTAAAAACATATGATGCAACGATTTGCCAGTGCCGGTCCGCACATTTCAGTCAAGGCTGATGAAGTAGCGAATGTTTTAGGTGTGTCGATCACTAACTCGCACATGCTTGGCGCGCTGGGACTGATCGTTTTGGTGTGGCTGATGTTTCGGACGCGGGCGGCAGTGCTAGGCAAGAAAAAGCATAATTTTGCGACGCGGCTGGTACACTGGACATTTGATGGGCTGTACAATACGGTTTGCCAAGTCATCCCTGACCAGACATGGGCGCGTCGAGTAGCGCCGCTGTGCATCACCATATTCTTTTTCGTGGTGGCGCAGTATTGGCTGGGGCTGCTACCGATCGTCGGGCCGATTACTGTGGGTAGTCATGGTACGCCGCTGTTTCGTGGTGGTGTGGCCGACCTGAATATGACGTTTGGCCTGGCTATCGTGACGATTATCGCAGCACAAGTGTACGCCTTCAAATACCTTGGCTTTAGGGGTAATATGGGCCGCTACTTTGTTAATCCACTGCGCGATCCGATTATGGCGTTTGTCGGCATTCTGGAGCTGGTGGCAGAGTTCTCGCGCCTGCTTGGGCTGAGCTTCCGTTTGTTTGGTAATGTATTGGCCGGCGAAGTACTGTTGATCATGATCGCCTTTTTGACACAGTATATCTCGCCGGCGGCCCTGCAGCCATTTTATCTGTTTGAGCTGTTCATCGGTGGTATTCAGGCGTACATTTTCTTTATGTTGTCAACGGTATTTATTTCGCTGGGGCTGGCTCACCACGACACGCACGAGCCGACTGATCATGCTCATTCACCTGCTGATACGACGAAACTCGCGGCGGCGAATGATTAGAAAAGTAAAGTATTAAATAAAGGAGAAATTATATGAAAGAATTAGCATTTGCACTCACCTACGCCATCCCGGCTGCGCTGGCAGCGATCGGCGCTGGTATCGTCGGCGCGGCAGCGATGAACGCGGCTGGCCGCAACCCAGAGAAAATTAACGATCTACGCACCATGATGATCCTCGGTATTTCGTTCATCGACGCCCTAGCGATCATCGGTTTCGTGGCGGCTATCGTCGGCAAAGTTATGTAATTTGAGGGGTAAATTGTGGAGACTATATTGACACAATTTGCGAGTGCCGAAGCGCACACGGCCGAAAAGGCTGACTTGTTCAGTTCGCTGGGTATTGACTGGAAGCTGCTGATGTTACAAACGGTGGCGTTTCTAATCTTGCTAGTGATTCTCCGCAAGTGGGTGTATCCGCCACTGGCAGCGATGCTCGACAAGCGCGAAAAAGACATGCGCACAGCCGAAAAGGCGGCGCAGTCGGCGCGTGATAACGCTGATAAGGCTGAAAAAATGACCAACGAGTTGATGCGAAAAGCTCGGGCGGAGGCCAGTGATATCGTGGCGGCAGCGCGCGAGGAGGCGGCCTCGGTCGTCGAGCAAGCTGCGGCTAAGGCGACTGCCAAGTCTGAGACCATCGTTAGCGCGGCGCAGGCGGAAATTGCTAAGGAAGTTGAGCAGGCCAAGAAAGCATTGCACAATGAAACGCTGGAGTTGGTGGCTGAGGCAACTGGCAAGGTTTTGAACGAAAAGGTTGATGCTAAGACAGACGCCACGCTGATCGCAACTGCGGTCAAGGAGGTTGCCTGATCATGGCGCGGACGCTTCGGCGAAAGTTGGCGCAGCATGCGGCCGAGCGGTTGCTCAAGGGCGACGCAGCAGTGATTGATGAGCTAGCGGCGCTGATCGTCCACGAGCGGCGCGAGCGAGAGGTTGATCTGTTGGTGCAGGATATTGAGGCGAAATTGGCTGAGCGCGGGATGATTGTGGCGACGGTGGAAAGCGCAACACCGCTGGACGCGGCGACAAAGGATGCGATTAAACGACTACTATCATCTAACTCGGGTATGGAGTCGCTGACATCTGTAGAGGGTCGCTCTGCAGCCCGAGCGTCCGGAAAGGACGCCCGGAGCGAAGCCCGCGTACCCGAAGCAGATGGTAGCGACCACGCCGCTCAGCATGTCGAACTTCCTGATACGGAAGTTCCGAGCGACCGCATCGTTCAGGTGCGCCTGCGCGAAATCATCCGTTCCGAGTTGATCGGCGGGGTGAAGATTACCACGCCGACTCAAGTGATGGACGCGACAATTGCCAAGAAACTAAACGACTTGCGGGCGAAGAAAATCTAGGAGGAAAAATGAGCAAGATTGATGTGACAGAACTAGCCAAAAGCCTGCGGGAAAAAATCGCGCAGCTGGAGGCGACGGAAGGACTAGAGGACGCTGGTGTGGTCATCCGCGTCGGCGACGGCGTGGCGTGGGTGCACGGCCTCAGTAAAGCTGGCTACAGCGAAGTGCTAGAAATTGAGACTGATGGCGGCGTGGTGGAGGCGTTTGCGCTGAACTTGATGGAAGATGAAATCGGTGCGGTGATTCTCGGCGGCGAGGAGAAGGTCAAAGCTGGCGCCAGCGTTCACCGCAAGGGTGCGGTGCTGGATGTACCAGTTGGCGAGGAGCTGCTTGGCCGGGTGGTTGACCCGCTGGGTCGGCCGCTTGATGGTGGACCAGCTATCAAGACGAAGCAACGCGGGCTGATTGAGCGCCCAGCCATCGGCGTGATGGGCCGTAAGTCGGTGCATGAGCCGCTGATGACCGGTATCATGTCAATTGACGCCATGTTCCCGATCGGTCGCGGGCAGCGTGAGCTGATCATCGGTGACCGTCAGACGGGAAAGACGGCGATTGCTATCGACACCATGATCAACCAGGCACGGCAAAAGACCGGTGTGGTCAACGTCTACGTGGCGATTGGACAGAAATTATCAAAGATTGCCCGGCTGGTTGACCGCTTGAAAGAAGAAGGCGTGATGGAGCAAACCATCGTGGTGGCGACCAGCCCGTCGGATGCGGCTTCCCTGCTGTACCTGGCGCCGTACGCTGGTACGGCCATGGGTGAATATTTCCGTGACAACGGTGGCCACGCACTGATGATTTATGACGATTTGACCAAGCACGCCGTGGCTTACCGCCAGATGTCGCTCTTGCTCCGTCGTCCACCGGGACGCGAGGCGTATCCTGGTGATGTGTTCTACCTGCACTCTCGCCTGCTCGAGCGTTCAGCCAAGTTGTCGGACGAGTTGGGTGCTGGTTCATTGACTGCTCTGCCAATCATCGAGACGCAGGCTGGCGACATCTCGGCGTATATTCCAACCAACGTGATTTCCATCACTGACGGTCAGATTTTCCTGGAGACTGACCTGTTCTATCAGGGCATCCGCCCAGCCATCTCTGCTGGTCTATCGGTTTCCCGTGTCGGTGGTGCTGCTCAGACGAAGGCGGTTAAATCGGTCGGTGGTAACTTGAAATTGGGCTTAAGCCAGTTCCGTGAGCTGGCTAGTTTCGCTCAGTTTGGTTCGGACCTGGATGATGCGACCAAGGCGCAAATCGATCGCGGCCAACGTCTGACTGAGCTACTGAAGCAGCCACAGTACCAGCCGATGAGCGTCTGGGAGCAATTTGTCAGTATTCATGCGGTGACTAGCGGCGCGTTTGACGACGTGCCAGTCGCTAAGATCAAGGAAGCGCAGGCTGCCCTATTGACACAACTTTGGAAAAATAATAAAGACGCAATGCGTGAACTTAATAAGGGTGCCAAACCGACTGACGAGCAGCTCCAGGTCATCGACGAGGCAACCCAAGTGGCAGCGAAAGGGTTCGAGGAGTAATCCATGCCGAGTACTCGTGCGCTGAAAAATCGTATTCGCTCGGTGGATTCGACCAAGCAAATCACCAAGGCGATGCAATTGGTGGCGGCCAGCAAAATGCGTCGCGCTCAAGAGGCGGACAAGGCTTCGGCTCCCTACACCATGGCGGCCGAGGAATTGCTGAGCTACCTAGCCAGCCAGGGTGCGACCGACAATCACCCGCTGTTTAAGCGCCGCAAAATTACCAAACGCCTAATTATCGTCATTGCTAGCGACAAGGGTCTGGCTGGCGCGTACAATACCAACGTCTTGAAAAAATATCTGGAGCTGCTGAAGCGTGATGATGAGCGTGGCATCGAGAATTTGACCTTGACGATTGGCCGCCGAGCTTCGCAATTTGCCTCGCGCCTGAAGGATACGAAGATTATCGGTACGTACGAGGATTTGCCAGATCAGCCGTCTGGACTCACCTTTCACACGATTTTGAATACTGCCATTAGTATGTTTGAGAATGGCGAGGTTGACGCGGTGACGCTGGTGTACACGCGATTTGTCAATAGCATGGTGCAGACGGCGGAGCTGTCGCGCTTGCTGCCGGCGGGTACCAAAGCATTGATCGATCCAAGCGAGGTATCAAATACGATTTCTGACGCCAAGTACGAGCCGAGCATTCCAGAGGTGTTGGATGCGGTGGTTTATCGTCTGACGGGTGCGCGGCTGTTCCAGGCGCTACTAGATGCCCGCGCGAGCGAGCACTCTATGCGGATGATGGCTATGAAGAATGCGACGGATAATGCCAGCGATTTGGTGGATGATCTAACCTTGGCGATGAACAAAGCCCGCCAAGGCGCGATTACCCAAGAGCTGGCCGAAATTTCTGGCGGCGTGGAGGCGATGGAACAATGATGAATAACACAACCCTATTCGTCAGTACTGTTGTCGTAAAAGACGGTAAGCTATTGGTTGTTCAAGAGGGCAAAGATAACTACGGGCAATTAGGTACATGGAATTTTCCGGCGGGGCATGTTGAGTCGGGCGAAGGTTTGGTGGAGGCGGCGGTACGCGAAGCGAAGGAAGAGTCTGGCTACACAGTTGCAATTGACGGTGTTCTGTCGGTGCTGCTGAAAAATACTGATTCTGGCATGTCGCTGGTTGTGTTTTTTCTGGGACACATTGCCGATGATTCTCCTGTCGCGCGCGAAGAAGGGATTCAGCAGGTTGACTTCGTGACGTTAGAGGCTTTAGAGAAGCTAAACTTGCGTTTTCCTGATGATATGATAGAACCAGCTCGTCGAGCGCTGTCGGATAAGAGTTATCCTTTGGATATAATTATGGATTATCAGGAGGCGTAGACGCAATATGAAAAGTGAGATTAATACAAAGGAAGTGCGGAGGAAAAATTGATGAGTAAAACACTAGGAAAAATTATTCAAATCGTTGGCGTGGTGGTCGATGTGGAGTTTCCGCGCGATGTTAAATTGCCAGCAATTTATGACGCGTTGCATGTCAAGAATGGCAAAGAGACGCTAGTTTTGGAAGTAGCTCAGCACCTGGACGAGCACACCGTGCGGACGATTGCTCTGTCGTCGACCGACGGTTTGGCTCGCGGTGCGGAAGTGGTGGCGACTGGTGCGCCGATTTCTGTGCCGGTGGGCGCCGAGACTCAGGGGCGTATGTTCAACGTGGTTGGTGAAGCGATTGACGAAAAGCCGCAGCCAAAGGGTAAAACCGCGCCAATTCACCGCCCTGCTCCGGATCTGAGCGAGCAGTCGAACAAGACGGAGATTTTGGAAACTGGAATTAAGGTTGTCGACCTCATCGCGCCGCTGGCCAAAGGTGGTAAAGCCGGTCTGTTTGCTGGTGCTGGTGTTGGTAAAACTGTCCTGATCACCGAGCTAATTAACAATATTGCTAAGTTCCACTCCGGTAACTCGGTATTTGCCGGTGTTGGTGAGCGTACCCGTGAAGGAAATGACCTCTACTATGAGATGGAAGAAGCGGGCGTGCTGGACAAGACCTCGCTGGTGTTTGGCCAGATGAATGAGCCGCCTGGAGCACGTTTGCGTGTGGCGCTGTCAGGTTTGGCGATGGCTGAAGCCTTCCGTGACGAAGGTAAGGACGTGCTGCTGTTTATCGACAATATTTACCGCTACACTCAGGCTGGTGCTGAGGTATCGGCACTGCTTGGCCGTTTGCCAAGCGCTGTGGGTTATCAGCCAAACTTGCAGCAAGAAATGGGTGCTCTGCAGGAGCGCATTACTTCGACGAAAAAGGGTTCGATTACCTCTGTTCAAGCGGTCTATGTGCCGGCTGACGACTTGACTGACCCAGCGCCAGCGACAACCTTCGCTCACTTGGATGCGACCATCGTGATGAACCGTGCTTTGACGGAAATTGGTATCTACCCTGCTGTCGACGTGCTGGATTCTAGCTCTAATTCGTTGGATCCAGAAATCGTCGGAGAGGAACACTACCGCGTGGCGCGCGAAGTGCAGCGAGTGCTGCAGCAGTACAAGGAATTGCAGGACATCATCGCCATCCTCGGTATGGAAGAATTGTCGGATGACCAGAAGCAAATCGTTGCTCGGGCGCGCCGTATCCAGCGCTTCCTGGCGCAGCCATTCCACGTGGCTGAGAAATTTACTGGTAACCCAGGTGTGTACGTTAAGTTAGAGGACACCATTCGCGATGCTGCTGACATCTTGGCTGGTAAATACGACGACAAGCCAGAAAGCTGGTTCTACATGGTGCAAGGTACCTTGGCTGACCAAGTAGCCCGTGATGCTGAAAGCGCAAAGCAACCAGAGGCAAAGAAGGACTAGCCTGATGAATTTGAAGCTAGTAACGCTCGGTGGTGTCAAGCTGGATGAGGCGGTCTACTCGGTGACCATCCCGACGATTGACGGTGAGATTTCGGTGCTGCCGAGCCACGAACCGCTGGTGACAGTGGCCAAGGACGGCGTGATCACCGTGCGCCGGCGCCAAGAAGATTCTGACAATCAGTTGGAGTATTTCGCAATTTCCGGCGGCGTGGTGAAGATTGATTATTCATCGGTGCAGATCCTGGTGGACGAGGCCGACCATGGCGACGACATTATCGAGGCGGAAACTCAGGCGGCACTGGAGCGCGCCATCAAGGCCCGCGACGAAGCCGATGACCAAGTCGAACGCGAGAAAGCCAAACAGCTCATCGACCGGCACATGGTACGGCTAAAGGTGGCAGATTTGCATCGGCGTAAGCGACGACATTAGGATATTAGGTTGCGCTCGGTCCAATCAGGATGTCGAGGCTGCTACGTATAGCAGAGGTAGCCATCTTTGCTTCTAGCTGTCTCTGTATCGGAAAAATATCGGGTATATTTTTTTCATAGATGTGTAGGAAGTGGTCATCAAATTGCTGCTGGCTGACAGGAGATAGTTGGGTACCAAATCGGGTGAGAGATTCTGCATATAATAGAATGTCGTCAGACACATCCTCCATGTCGTGCAGCTTCCCTATTGTTGTGAGGTCAATAATACGTGTTCTACCGTTAATATCGCTCGCGGTATTCTTTACCTGAAAATCGCCGTGTACCAAGCCTTTGCTATTTAAAATAACTAATGTTTGCGCGGCGACCGTGAGGGCTTCTGCTATCTTTGGCTCTGTTGGTTTGTGTGATTCTTGCAGAAGGATATTGTCATAGCTCACAACTCCCTGGTCAAACTCAGTGATAGTGCTGAAATTACCTCCTGTTTTAGTAAATCCCAACGTCCGAAAAGCTAGCTGCTCTCCCTCTTTATTAAGATATTTTTCTGCTTTATATTCGCGGACGGCGTGTCTTGCGGACTCAACTGGTTTGATGGCGACCGGTTGGGTGGTTAGGGCGCTAGATTGTTCTGGTATTATCATATTGCCAAACTTGACGCGATGAACACTGTCTTTTCTACCCTTTGCGTAGTCTGGTATTTCATGGATCTGAACACTTGATGTTGGCTGGCCTAACTTTGGCAGTTGGGATAGTAGTATTACTCCCTCTGGCAACCACTCTCTTATAGTGTCCGATGTAACATCTCGTGTATAAACATAGGACAAACCATACTTCATACGATCGTGCATATTCCGCATTATATCATAATATCTATATATTTTCAATAATTTTCCGGACTTCGTCAGTGCTTTTGGTGTGCATTAGCTGGTCGCGTAGTTCTTTGGCGCCGTCGAAGTCACGGATGTAGATTTTGAAGAAGCGTTTGAGGGTTTCGTAGGGGCGGCCGAGGGTTGGCTGGTAGTGGTCAAAGAGGTCGAGGTGGTAATGTAGTAGATATATAAGTTCTGATTTAGTATTGCCGCTCCCGTCGTCGCCGTCTGCGACGGCACGTAGGTCGCTAGACGCGGGTCCTGCTAGTCGGTCCGCCCCTTCTTCTGAAAAATCAAAGATTTGTTCAGAAGTGGGTGCTGCCCCACCGACTATCACCCGCTTATCCTCGATCTCCGAAGACACTCCGCCTTTCCTAAAGCAAAACGGATCGCTGAAAACTCCCCGCCCGATCATGATGCCGTTGAGACCGGGGTGCTGGCGGGCGAGCTTCTCGCCGTGGGCGCGGTCGCGGATGTCGCCGTTGATGGTTAGTAGCGTTTGTGGGGCGATGTCATCACGTAGGGCAATGATATCGTCGATGAGCTCGTAGTGCGCTGGGACTTTACTCATCTCCTTTTTGGTGCGGAGGTGGATGGTTAGATTAACAATATCTTGCTGTAAAATAGTCGTCAGCCACTCGCGCCATTCGTCAACATACGTATAGCCCAGCCTGGTTTTGACGCTGACGGGCAGGCCGGCAGTTTTGGCGGCAGCGATAGCAGCGATCGCCACGTCGGGTCGGCGGATCAGTGCTGCGCCCCCGCTTTTGATGGCGGATTTGGCGGGACAGCCCATGTTGATGTCAATGCCGTCAAAGCCGAGCTTCGCGCAGTGAGCCGCAAATTGTTCCATGTCGCCTGGCTCACCACCCCATATCTGGGCGACTAGCGGATGCTCATCGTCGGTTTTGATGAGCCGCCCAGCGATAGCCTTGTCGCCAGCATGCACCCAGCCAGTGGCATTGGCAAACTCAGTGAAAAACACGTCGGGCGCGCCCGCCTGTTTCACGACATGACGAAATACCACGTCCGTGACGGCTTCCATGGGCGCCAAGATGAAAAATGGCTGCGGTAGATTGTCCCAACATGTCATATTCATGTTGTCAGCCCTTTGCTAAACAATATACTTTCCGCGATAAATAGACGTAGCGCCTCCAGCTCGCCGCGAACCTGCGCTCGCTCCAGATAGGTATAGTACGCTCGCTTGCGCTCTTTGGTGACGAGGGGCGGCACCAACCCCAGTTGCAGGGCCTGGACAAAGAGCAAGAGTCGCCCGGTGCGACCGTTGCCATCGCTAAATGGATGGATTTTTTCAAATGTCGCATGAGTACGGGCCAGCCATTCTATCGGCTCTGTTTTGGGCAGCTCGTTCATTTCGTCAATACACTCGGACATCGCTTCAGCAACCCACAGATGGTTTATTGTTGTGACGCGACTACCCGTGATGCACACACCGTGCCGGCGGTAGAGTCCGGCGTCGGACACCAGCGTATTCATCAGCCGGACGTGCGTTTGCAAGATCAGCTCTTCGCTCCACGTAAAATGTGCCCCTTTTTCATGTAAGGCATCCAGCAGAAAATAGAGCGCAGTACGGTGGTTACGGGCCTCTATCTGTTCGCGCGCTGTCTTGTTGGCGAGGACGCGATTATCATCGTTCAGCACCTCTGCGACGTCTGCTAGGGTCATTGTGCTACCCTCGATCGTGTTCGTGTGGTAGGTCAAGTGGAGCGTCAGGATGTCAAGTAATTCTTGATTCGCCAGGAGTGTCCGGATCGTCATGCGGCTGGCCTGGGCGGCACGTTCGGTAGCGAGGCGCTTCGCCTCGTCGATGGTGTCCTGCCCGATCATCTCTTGATGTAATAGCTGAATATTCGCCAGGTTTTTGGCGCGCGGCGACATGTGTTGGTGTACCCAGGCGTTGAGTGTACGCACTGGCACATCTAGGCGACGCGCCAGTTGTTCTTGGGTAAGGCCTGTCCGCATCAGAATTTCTTGGAGTAATTGCGCTGCGTTCATGTCGTGATATTACCAAAACATCATGATGTTTGTCAAATAGCATGATGTTTTTTCGGAGTCTGATGGTATGGTAGCTAGGGTTTTTGGATGTACAAGTGGCTACCCCTGCCCGACAATCATCCCCCCAAAAAAGGTGAAATCCCCGCGTCAACGATGACGCGGGGTGGTGGACTCAAGCGGTTCTGCTCGGAACGGCCCGGAGGGGCTGCTAGCGACGAGTGAAACTCGCGAGTCCTGAGGTTTAAGGCCCCGCGACCAGGTGAATTGTTCGTTCTCCCGGAGTCACTGGTCGCGGGGCGGAGGTTACCTATCTTATAGATACCTCCTTTCTCCCCCTTTCGGGGGATCCTTCCCGGGACTTTCCTGGGAAGAGTGAAGGTGGAAAACAACGTTGTTCTCGCAACAAACTGACAGGCTGTGGGGGCTGTCAGTCTGCCATACGCCGCGCGCTATTGAGCGACGCATTACCCTCAGTGGATGTGGCGGGAGTCGAACCCGCCCTGGCCCCCTAGTGGGCACATCCTTGTGGGCGGACGGACGCCCTTTGCCAGTTCACGACTGGCGGGTTTCGGGGTCGCACAGACCTCGACCGTCATAACATTACATCAATTCAACTTACCACACGCGTGGCAAGCCCACGAGTTTCCCCGTGGGACCGAGCTAATGTTATTTTTCTGGGAGCAGTGCTTACACTGCACCCAGATTGGGTTCGTCCAGCCTGACGCACTGGACGAGCCTTCGTAGTTGCCGAACAAGGGTTTTCACCCCCTCCCTGCCGCGGTTGCGGCATAGAAAAAGAGCTAATTCCCTTTTCAGGCCATGCTTTTGTGCGAAGCATGGTCAGGGTTCAGTGTCATTCGCGACACCTTACCGGAAATTAGCTCCATGAACAAAAGCAAGTATATATATATCAATAATAGCAAGCTATGTCAATAGCTTTTGTCAAGATTGCCTACACGATCTCTGTCAACAAATCTTCCTCAAACTGCACCATACCCTTATAATCCGCCGAATACCCAGAGATATCCGGCAGTTCCAGGGTGGTGATTTTACGCCAGACGATGCCGACAAGCCGAGCAAATTCAGCTAATTCCTCCTCGGAGAACGTATCCTCCAGGCTGAGGATATCGCCAGTTTTTATGTCCGGTTCGACGAACTGCAGGCGGGCGCCGGTGAAGGTGAAATTGCCATAATCGCGTGATGACGTGACTAAGAGTTGATAAAACATCAGCTGCTGGCGGTATTTGTGGAGCTTGATTCTTTCGTAATCAGACGCGCCCTTCCAGGAGTGCGATGGCTTGCCGGTCTTGTAATCGGTCACGAAGATGGTTTTATTATGCTTATCAATGTCGGCGACGTCCAGCTTGCCGGTCAGGCGGGCGCCGCCAACGACGACGCCTTGGTGAGCGAAATCGAGTTCTGCGAGCTCGGTGTCATGAAACTCGGACGATTTGGCGTCCAGAAACGCCGTCAGTGCCGCCGTGCCCTTGTCCAGATACAGCTCGAAATCGTCGGGCAGCAGATGCTGGGTCTCGAGCGATGTACGGAAATAGTGGAGAATGCGCTCGGTAGGCGGTAGGCGGTGGTCGGCGCGCAGCAGATTGTGCAGCTGCTGGAGACTGGCGTGAATGGCGGTGCCATAGCTGGCGGCGGGGCTTTTGGCGGACGGAAAGCGCAGCAGATTATTTAACAAAAAGTTCTGCGGGCCGCCGCGCGAGACATCGAGGAAATTATTGAGATGCGTAATGGAAAGTTTGTAAGTCTCTAAGGTCGGCGCCAGTATATCCTTGAGCTCCGCACTCATCGGTGCGCTCAGCCGCGTGCTCCAGTCGGTTTGCGCCACGGTAATTTGCGCTGCGGGCGTGTCGGCGGCGGGGATAATCGTCGGCGTGTGGTCGGTCAGAAAGCTGGCGATCATGGTGTCGCTGCCGGCGTCGTTGGTTTGAGAATAGGTCATGGTCAAGGTGGTTTTGGCGCGGGTCATCGCCACGAAGAATAGCCGCAGCCGCTCGTCGTAGCTGGTGCCGGCGGGCTGGAGTTGGAGGTTGGCGGGATAGCGAATCAGCCGCGAGCGCGAGCGGACTTTCTCGCCCCAGGCACTGTCGATTGCCCCGATGACAAAGATGTGCGGGAATTCTAGGCCCTTGGATTTGTGGGCGGTCATCAGGTTGATGGCGCCGCCGAGGGCGCTGGCCTGGGGACGGATGTGCGTCAGGCGGGTTTTGGTCGAGCGGTGCAGGTCGATGAATTCTAAAAAGTTCGCCAGCGTCGGGGTTTCGTCGGTAGTGCGGTCGCGTAATTTTTGGCGCAGCGTGCGCAGGCTCTCGAGCGTGGTCAGGTAGGCGTCGGGATTTTGAGCGAGGGCTTCGGGCGAGAAGTAGTGGGCGGCGAGAGAATTAAGTGAAGACTCTTCGTCGGCTGACTGCAAGAGTTCCCTGCCAGAGTGAGCGCCGGAACTATCCCTATCGACTCCTCTTTTCGCGCTGGGCGTCTGAGGACGCTCGGGCTGCAATCGCTGTACGGAGTCGATAGGGATAGTTCCGGCTTCCAGCCCTAGCAACTTATCCAACTGCTCCTCCAGCGGCAGATTTGGCACGTCCTTCGCCCGCTCCAGCAGCCACTCGCCAAATGGCCGAAAAGTGCTGCTTGCCAGCATACTCTCCAGCCACAGCTCTCGATTTTTATAAGCGTGGAGGCTGAGCCGCCAAATATCCAGCGCTGAAAAGCCGAATGCCGGATGGGCGATGACCTCTGGTAGCAGGCTATTGGCGACGTCAAGATTGTTCTGATGAATCGCCATGACGACTCGTGCTAGCTTGTCCAGCGCCTGAATGATGTCTTGCTCTAAAATATCGTCATGGCGCTCGTAATTGACCATCAGGTTCTGACGGTACAGATACGGCAGCAGCTCGATCAGCTCCTTGTGATGGCGGGCGATGACGGTGATATGCGCTGGGTTTTCGCCGCGTTTGATCAGCTCGGCAATTTGTTTGGCCACCCCTGCCCGCTCCTCGCTCGCCGAGGTAAATTCCTGCACCTGAACCCGCGCGCCGCTACCAGACGCATGCGCCGTCAATTGCTTTGACAAGCCGTCAATGGTGTTTTCTAAGCGATCCGCCCCCTGGGTGATCACCCTGCGCGCTGCCGTCAGGATGTCAGCCGCCGAGCGGTAATTGTCCGTCAGCACGATAATTTTTGGGTCGTGATAGCGCTGCCGGAAGCGCTGGATATTGCCAACATCGGCGCCCTGAAAACTGAAAATCGCCTGATCGTCGTCGCCGACCGCCATGATGTTGGGATTGTCTTCATCGCCAGTCAGGTCGAATAGCAGCCGCAGCTGCGCCAGGTTGGTGTCCTGAAATTCGTCGACCATGATGAACTGAAATTGCTCCTGAAGGTTAGCGCGTAGTTCTGGGTGGGATTCGCAGGCTTGAATAACCGATAAAATCATGTCGTCGTAGTCAAACAGCGAGCGCTCGGCCAGGACGTTGCCGTATGTTTCGTAGACGTCAATGGCGGCGGATAGTTTCTCGCTGGCAGCGAAATCTTTCAGGACGAATTCGCCGGCGGCGTTTTTTTCGCACCACTTGTTTTTCCAGGCGGTTAGCGGTTTGGTGGAGTTGGTATAAATTGCCTCCTGGGCTGCATGGGCGATGCTGAGCGCCAGGACCTGAGCGTATGGGGTGATGGAGGACGGCAAATTGGCGGACGGTTCGGCGTGATGCAGTGCTGAATTGGCAGCATTTTCAGAAAGCTCTGTAGCGCCTCCCCCGCTGGTTGTAACAGAATTTCCCTCGCCAATTCTCTCGGTAATCTTCTCCGCCAGCGGCGCAAATAACTCAATGGTTTTTTTAGAAATCTTGGCCGCAAATACCTGCTGAATGTCAGGGGCAATGCCAGCGATGACGCGCTGATTATCCGCCGTAATCGCCCGCAGCTCCGCCGGCGTGAGGCCGCTCTGCTTGAACTCAGAAATGACTCGGATTAGTTCGCTGGTGTAGACGAATTCGCCGTTGTTTTTAGCGCTCAGCGGATTACGCCAATCAAGCCCCTCGAGGATCCCTGTCACAATTTGGTGCTGTGTCAGTTCATCCGCCGGCTGACTATCAGCGCCGTGAAAAAAATATTCTCGGTGTTGATTGATAACCTCCGTGCCAAAGCTATGAAAAGTATGAATGGCAATTTTATACGCATCCTCGCCGATGATCTGGCGCAGGCGCTGGCGCATGTTGGCAGCGCCGCTCTCGGTAAAGGTCAGGCACAAAATACTGTCCGGCAGTGTGTCGGTCTGGCGCAAAATCTGGGCGGTGCGCATGCTCAGTAGCTCGGTCTTGCCCGTGCCCGGCCCGGCGATCACCAAGAGCGAGCCGTGAATATAATCGACCGCTTGGCGCTGATTGGCGTTCAGCTTGGCATAGCGAGTGTGAAAATCCATGAGTCAATTGTAGCACGCTGGCACAAGCGCTGGTAACAATGGTAAAATAGTAGGTATGCACGATGAACGGGCGCTCGCGGCGCTGATTGATGATCAGTTTGGACTGACGGTCGAGATCCAGTCGGTCGTGCTGCCGATGAGCGATGTCAGTCGCACGGCGCAGGCGACGGTGGTGCTTGATAGGACGGGCGAATTGTTGGCTTACATCACAGCGCGGGCCATCATGACGCTGGGCGATGTCAAGCGGTTGGTGCGGCGAATGGGCTTGCGGCCGGAGCGATTCGTACCGCCAAAACACCAGCCGAATTACTTTGACGATGTGGCGACCGAGAAGTTTCAGGCGGTTTTTCCGGGGATGAATGTGACTTCGCCGGATGACTTGATATATTATCGAACGCTAGTGCCGTATAATCCAGCCCTGGTCGTCATATCGGAGGTCAAGCGTGGCGAAATATACCAATTTGACCCGGACGCCCGCGGCGGCTATCGTGTCGGCGCGCGATTACATTACAAAAGAAGCGAGGCAATATAATGCGAGATTATCTGGATATTATCAAGAGAAATTTACTGTCGCCGATTGTGCTGGCGATTTTCCTGCTAGCTGGGGCGCTGATTTATGTGCGCGAGTACCGCGATGCTTGGTTTATTTCGGTGGTGATCGTGGTCAATTCACTGATCGGCATCGTTCAGGAAATTCGTGCCAAACGGGTGCTGCACCGGCTGGAGCTGATGAGCGCGCCTCGGGCGCGGGTGCTGCGTGATGGCCAGGCGGTGGAAGTGCCGTATGATTCGCTGGTGGTGGGTGATGAGATCATTCTACAGGCTGGT
The DNA here is from genome assembly GCA_013099015.1 of Candidatus Saccharibacteria bacterium oral taxon 488. Lineage (NCBI taxonomy): Bacteria > Candidatus Saccharimonadota > Candidatus Saccharibacteria bacterium oral taxon 488. The sequence continues at coordinate 384,406 of CP039998.1, forward strand.
GATGAGCTGCCGGCGGACGCGACGGTGACGATGTCGAGGGGCTTGGAGCTCAATGAAAGTATGCTGACTGGCGAGTCGGCGGCGATTGAGAAGGCGGTTGGCGACACGGTGCTGGCGGCAACCACGGTGTTGGCGGGCGAAGGCACGGCGCGGGTCACGGCGGTCGGCGACCAGACGAAAGCCGGCGCCATCAGCCAAGTCCTGAAGCGCTACAAACCGGAATTGACACCGCTGCAGGTGGCGATTTGGCGGGCGATCACTTTCTTGACATATGGCGCGATTGTGTTGGCGGCATTGATTTTTATAGTGTATTATTTCTCGGGCGATGATGTGGTGATTATATTAAAGACGATTACCTCGGCGGCGGTAACGGTGGTACCGGAGGGGCTGCTGCTGGCTAGTTCCCTGCTGCTGGCGTTCGGCTCGCTGCGGCTGGCGCAGGCCAAGGTGTTGCCGCAGAAATTGGCGGCGATCGAGGCGATGGCACTGCTGAATTTATTGGCGGTGGACAAGACTGGCACGCTGACCAGCGACGAGGTGACGCTGGAGCGGGTGGTGGCGTTTGATGAGTCGGGTGTATCGATGGGCTTGGCAATAGCTGACTCAGAAAAATCCGCAGCCCAAGCGACCGCGGGCAGCCCAGAGCGTAGATTTTCGGAGATGAAATTATCTGAAGCTGCTTCGGACGTTGCCGAGCTGGCGGCCCTCATTGCCCATGAAACCAGCGGCGGCAATATCACCGGGCAAGCGATCCTAGCGGAAATCACGCCGCCGAAGCACGCGGAAATCATCGAGGTGATGGCCTTTTCCTCGGCGCGCAAGATGGCGGGCGTCCGGGCGAAGGTCGACGGCGCGGCGCGGACATTGATGATGGGAGCGCCGGAGTTTGTGGCCAAGTTAGCGCCGGTTGACGCCATGCTCCAGCGCCAGCTGGACGAGTGGGCGGACAGCGGCCTACGGGTGCTGATGCTGGCGGAATTTGACGATGAAACAGTGAAGCTCAAGGATCTGCCGGATGGTTCTGGGCGGGCGATTGGCGCGGTGATTTTGCGTAATTCCCTGCGCGACGGCGTGATTGATACGGTCAAGTTCCTCCAGGAGCAAGGCGTGGTCATTCGCGTGATTTCTGGTGATAATCCGCGCACCGTTCAGCACATCGCGCGTGAAGCGGGCATCGATAACCCGGACAAGGCCATCCTTGGCTCGGCATTGGCGGGTCTCAGCGACAAAGCCTTCAATAAGGCCGCTGATGAACACACAATTTTTGCCCGCGTGCTGCCAGAGCAAAAGGAGCGGCTGATCGCTCATTTCAAGCAGTCCGGCAAGTTCACCGGCATGGTCGGCGACGGCGTCAACGACGCGCTGGCGCTGAAAAAATCCGACCTCGGCGTGGCGATGTATGCGGGAGCTCCGGCGTCGCGGCGGGTGGCGGATATAATTTTATTGAATAATTCGTTTACGTCTCTGCCGATTGGTATGAAGCTGGGTAATCGGATCATGCAAGCCATCGAAGTGATCGCCACCCTGTTCTTTCATAAGATTATTTACGGCGTGGTGCTGCTACTGAGTACCATGCTGGTCGGGTTGAATTATCCGTACGCGCCGCGGCACATCACCTTTCTCAATATTTTCCTAGTGACTATGCCGACGATCATGTGGACGCTGTTTCCACCACGTCCGCGCCACCGGGTTAATCCAGCGCATTTCTGGCGAGACACCTTGCAGGCGGTGGCGCCGATCGCACTGCTGACGGGCCTGACGGTGGCGTTTACCTATTGGTCAGGTGTGACGCTGCATCCAAATCAGGCGGCCGAGGCAGCGACGATGACGGTCCTAACAGCCACATTCTTTGGGATTTATCTGGTGTTTTTGGTCGGGCCGATGCTCGGTGTGGTCCTGGATAAGCGGGCGCATCTGGCGCGGACACTGTATATGGCGGGCGTGCTGTTCGTTACTCTGGTGAGCTTTGGCATTGAGCCACTCAGGCAGTTCTTTGACTTTACTATGCCAAATGTTGCCCTGCTCTGGCCGGGCATCGCCGTAGTCATCCCCGTTGCCCTGGTTCAGTGGTGGCTGGCTCGCCGCGCTGGTCGGAAGTTCGCTGATATGGTAGAGGCGGCTGATGAGCGGACGAAGACGAATCGCCCAGAATGAGCGGGCGAATAGGTCTCAATTAGTAACAACTATCTCCAATGAAAATAGCCCACCGAACGAGCTCAAGCTGCATGCGAGTTCTTCAACCCGAGAGATAGAAATCCTACCTCAATCAGATTGAGCGCATACGGCGAGCTATTTTCGGTGGGCACCCTTTACTTTTTAAGGCGCCCCCTCACCTCCACCCATACTGCGAGGGCCCCGATTAGGGCCGCTAGGGTAAACACCCACGTTCCGAAACAACCGTCGTTTTCGGTGCAGTTCCGCACCCCCTTGCAGGGGTCGAGGTTAGTGCAGGATCCACTTAGCCACCCCCATAGGGCGATGACGCCAAAGAAAACAGTAGCCATTATGGAGACGGCGAGCTCAGATCTGGACATACATCCTCCTCGAGAAGAAAGCTCAAAGCTAAAGGGCGACTTCCGCCCTAAGACTGTAGCCTTGAGCTGAAAGCTGATATATATATATATCACTAATAGAATAAAATGTCAATGGATTTTGTCAAAAATGTGATATAATATTTTCTCTCACCTCTGTTATGATTATAAATAAATTTGGGTAGCGATGATAGCTCGCATTCGCTATCGGTGGCCGCTTTCCGCGCTATGTACGCGAAAATCACCGATCCAGCTTTTGCTTGGTCGCCGCCAGATAATACCGATAATAACTATTCGGGTCTGAAACGAAAAAGTCGTTATCAATATCGTCATTTGGACGAATTTCAATATGCTGGTTGTTTGTATATGGCTTGATGAGGTACGTAAACTCAAACTCGTATTCGCCAGAAATCTGCTTCAACTCCTCACTCTGATAAAGCGGGTCGGGATAATCTGTCATTACCAGCGCGAAAAAGCCTCCATTTTTATCGTCAAACAAATGAAACGCTGTGTCGGGACAGAGTGGCACAAGCGACGCCAGCTGGCGAATATATGATGCGCCGTCGAGAATTGGGAATGCTTTGTTGATTATTTTAGGGAAGAGGATATTTGAATAATTGTTCATATGGTAACCGTAATTATAGCAAGAAAAGTGGATAGTTTTGTGGCATGTTCATAAGGAATGACTAGTTTTGCTCCGCTTCTCGTAAAGCCCTATCCGTCGCCGTCACCAATTCTCGCACGGCCTCGTCATAATCCTCGTACACGCGGAAGCCGGCCGCGTACGGATGGCCGCCGCCGCCGAAGTAGCCAGCCACGGTGTCGGCGATTGGTAGGTTGCCGCGCAGGCGGGCGGTTAGTTTGCCGTCGGGATAAGTTTTGATGACGCAGCTGAGCGCCACGCCATCGACCAGTCGCAATTCATCGCCGATCAGCGCGCCGGGGTTGTAGGCGTCGCTGTACTGTTGAATCTCCTCAAATGGCACGTGTACCAGCGCCAATTGTCCGTCCAGTAAATATTCGATTCGCTCGATCAATTTACCTTTGTATGCCAGAATTTCTGGCGATTTCTTCATAAATTCGCGCCGCCGCTCTTCAATTTCGGCATTGGATGCGCCCAGCTCGGTCAATTCACCAGCCACGTGAAAGGTCGACGCGGTGGTATTTGGCGTGGTGAGACCCAGACTGTCAGACATGATGGCGATTAGCAAATTCTCCGCCGCTTGCTGGTTGATAGTCCAGCCAGCATGCGTGAACAATTGGTACAATAATTCCCCAGTAGCCACTACGGTATCAGAGAGCATGGTGTGCTCAAAGCTCAGCGTTGACTCGGCGGTGTGGTGGTCGATAACCAAGACTGGGTGCGTTTCCAAAAAGTGTCGTACGCCTGGTGTTTCCAAGACCTTACTGAGTAATACGTCAGCGCTGGTATCCACGATGATAGCCAGGTCGGCACGGGTCGAAAAATCGCCAACTACCCTGTCCCAGCCGCGGATGTACCGCAGATATTTGGGGATATCGACCGGGCAATACAGCGTCACGGTCTTGCCCAAATCACTCAGCACTTCCTCCAGCGCCAAGCTAGAACCCAGGCTATCGCCATCAGGGTTTTCGGCCTGGATAATAACGATGTTATTGGCAGATTGGATGAGTTGCTCGGCGGTATCAAACATAGTCTTATTATAGCAGATGGGAGTTTCGATGGAGTGGCGGGGCTATTCGTCGCGCATGTCTTTGATCGGGTTGCGGCGGGTGTTGCGGATGAGTGGTATCAGGCACGCCAGCACGGCGGCAGCGATGATACTGAGGGCGACCGCGCCGATGACCATCCAGTCAATCGTCCAAAAATGGAAGGTTGTCGCCAAATCTTTCGGCGTCATGGCGATGCGCAGCGTCGCGGTGATTTGACTAGCGAACACATTGTCGGCAATATATACGACAATTAGTCCGGCGGCGATGCTGAACAGCGCGGTAAGCAGCGCCACGATCATGGTGTAGACGAAATAAATTTGGCTAATATCAAGCCGCGTTGCTCCGAGCGCTCGAAAAACTGCGGACTCTTTGCGGCTGTCGGCGATGGTGCGGGAGATGATAATCAGCAAGATAAAGGTGGCGATGATCGTCACGCCGATGAACGTCCACATGATGATTGGCCTGAGGCGTTCCATGGCGTCGTAATTGACGAGCGAGTTGCTGCCGGTGGGCGACGCGAATACTACGTAGCGCGGCAGGCAGATTGATTTATTAGATTTTTGGGTTTTGGAGGCTCCGGTGGGTTCGGGTTGCGCAGCTCCTTCGCCGCAAGAGGCGGCTGCCAGGTAGCTGCGAGCTTTTTTGGGGTCGCTGAATTCATAGATAGCTAGTGTCTCGTCTCTATTGGCGCCGCCTTGATCATTGTTGGCGGTTTGAATAGTCGATTCAAGTGCCGTTTGCGCCGCGGTGGTCATTGAGCCGCGCGGCATGATCCAGGTGTATGACAGGCGGGTGCTTAAAAATTGCTGCAAGAAGCTGCCGATGTCGCTTTGGGCGGCTTCAATACCGTCTGGCATCAGACCGACGACACGGAAAGTAAATTTGGCCTGGGCGGGTTCGGGCTGGGCTGAGCCGAAAGTCTGATCAAATTGGCGCTGGTTAGCCTCGGTGCGCTTGGCTTCGGCTGAACGATTATCCTTAACAACAGCCGGCGCGGCGCAGGAGTCAGCGGACGGCATGGCGTATTCGCGGTCTGGCTTGACATAATCGGCGGATGGTTTCTTAGCTTGATTGGCGGCGGCTTGGATTTGCTGTTTGGCGGTTTGCAGTAACGCTCGCGAAGTCGGGTTGCGATAACAGGCGCTGAATGTCAGCTGCCCGGCTTTTTGGCGCAATTCTTTGAGTCGTGCTAGTTGCGTGTCATTGCTGGCATTTTTATCCAGCGGCTTGAGGCCAAGCAGCACTTCGGCGTCCTGGTAGCGGATAATCAGCGGAATTTCGCTGGGTTTGGCGCTGGCACCAGCCAGCAGATAGCCGCCCAGCAATGATTGGTCGATGGTGGTTATACTGCCGAATTGCTGCTTAAATTCTTCCAGCGGGGTCGGCTGGTTGTTTTGCTGGCGCTTGTCGTCAAACGACTCAATTCCCCGCTCCATATAATTCAGCATGCCATTGGCAGCGATTGATTGAATACTAAACTGCTGCACGGCACCGCGGGTGCGGGCAAATTGCCACTGTGCGTCCGCTGTGAGGCGCGGTAATTTGGCGGTCTCCTGGCGAATAAGCCGCTGGACGATGACGCTCTGGTCGTTCGGGTACGGCTGGCTGTCAGGAAACGACTGCATGATTGGCGGTTCGGATTTGGGGTCGTATGGCAGGCCGAGGCGGGCGGCCAGCGCCTGCTTGTCCTTGATCATTTGCGTGCGCTCGGCTTCGGCGCGGGCAGTTAGGTTCGAGGTAAATTCAATATTATTTGGCCGAATGGCGGTTTGCGCCACCAGATAGCGGCTATTCAGGCTGCCTCGATCAAATTCCTCGACGCTCCGCTGAGCGCCCATTAGTATAGTCAGCCCCGCCAGCAGCGCCGCAAAAAGCAGCCCAGACACGACTACAGTGATAGCCAAGCGAATACGCCGCACTCGGAGTTTGGTGCCAGCCAGTCGCAGCGAATCGGTGATTCTAAGCATCGGTTATCCTCCCGTCCTTCAGGCGGATTTCACGATCGGCTGCTGCGGCGATATCTGGATTATGCGTAACGATAACGACCGTGGTGCCGAGTTCGCGGCGGATTTGGTGAAATAGGTCAATGATGCGGTCGGAGTTGGCGCTGTCCAGATTGCCTGTCGGTTCGTCGGCGAGTAAAATATTCGGGCGATTGAATAAGGCGCGGGCGATGGCAGCGCGCTGAATTTGACCGCCGGAAAGTTCGCGCGGCAAATGGTGCATCCGGTCTGCTAGTCCGACCAATTCGGCGAGTTCCTGGGCGCGGGCTCGGCGCTGCTTGGGCTTGATGCGGGCAAACATGGCAGGAATTTCCAGATTGGCAGACAGGGTTAGGAATGGCTGCAGATAAAATGATTGAAAGACAAAGCCGATTTCACGCGATCGAAACCGCGACAGTTGCCGGTCGGACAAGCGGCTGAGCGGCTGGTCGTTAATGAGGATTTGACCAGTGGACGGCTTGTCGAGTCCGCCGATGAGTTGCAATAAAGTACTTTTGCCCGAGCCGCTAGCGCCAGTGATAGCCACGAATTCGCCAGCGAAAATATCAAGGCTAACGCCGCCGAGCGCTGGGATGGTCTGGCGGCCGACGCGGTAAGATTTGGCGAGGTCGGTTACGGCGATATGGCGGCGGCCGGAACGTTCTGGCGCGGCAGCGGGCGGCGTCATAGCCTTGGCGACTGGATTTGATTTGGCGATTGGAGGTAAGTCAACTAAGCCGGCCGACACCGCCGGTTGGGCAAAGCTGCGGATTGCGTTGATTGCTTCCTCGACGTCGTCAAATTTCGCTAAAAATGCCGCGATATCCTCAGCGCACACCTTCCCCACCTCTGGTTTCATGGTTGTATTGTAGCAAAAGCAGGATGGCCTTAGCAAGCTACAGCGTTCGTCGTCCTTCCAGCGCATGCGTCAGCGTAATTTGGTCGGCGTATTCGAGGTCGACGCCGACGGGGATGCCGCGGGCGAGGCGCGAGATGGTTATGGTGAGGCCGGCCTCCTGGAGGTAGCGCTGCAAAAAGAGCGCGGTTGATTCGCCTTCGACCGACGCGTTGGTAGCGATGATCAACTCCTCGGCGCTGTCATGCTTGATGCGCTCAATGAGCTCGGGGATGTGCAGTTGCTCCGGGCCGATGCCATCAATTGGCGAAATTGCGCCGCCCAGCACGTGATAGGTACCGCTATACTGCCCCGTCCGCTCCAGTGCTACGATGTCCAGTGGCTCCTCGACTACGCAGATCAAGCGTCGATTGCGCGACTCGTCTTGATAGAGCGGCGACACCTCTTGATCATGATCAATCAAGGCGAACGTGACCGGACAGGTCTTGACGCGTGTATGCAGTCGGTCCAGCGCTCGCGCTAGCTGCTCGGCCCGTCTGGCGTCACGCCGAAGTACGGCATAGGCATAGCGCTCAGCGGTTCGTGGTCCGACACCAGGCAGCCCGCCAAACTCATCAATTAGCGTCGTCAGCGCCGTCGGCAAAATCGTTGGTTTCATTAGAACGGCAAGTTGCCCAGCCCGCCCATCAGCGGTTTCATCGTCTCGGCAGCAACTTCCTGTGCTTTGGCTAGACCGTCGCGAATTGCGATTTGGATCCAGTGCTCCAGCTGCTCGATATTATCGAGGTCAACCATTTTTGGATTAATCTTGATCGACTTAATTTTCAGCTCACCAGTGATCTGGACGACCACCGCACCGTCGCCGGCTTCTACTTCAATGATTTCTTTGCCGAGTTGTTTTTGGGCCTTGCGCAGTTGCTGCAACATCTTGACTTGGTCAAACGCCATAATTATTAATTCCTCCTTGAATTTACTTCTTTATTATACGCTATTTTTTCGCTGATTTGTAGAGGTAAAAGCGATCAGCCTGCTCGGCGTGGCTATTGGTGACGATACGCTCGAGCGTCCAGCCGTCAGTGTTCGGGTGTGCCATTTGTTCAGCGCGGGTGATGACGAGCGTAGCACCCTCCGCGGCCGGTTGGTTAACGGTGAGCTTGTGCTTGCTATAGCGAGCGACGGTTTCGTAGAGCGGCGCCTCGTGCGGGTTGGCGACGAGAACGACGTTTTGCCTGCTGGCGATGGCTTTTTGTAGTAGTGGCAGATCGGTGCTAAATTCATGTACAGCGCCCGAGAAATGGCGATACCCATTGGTAAAACGGTCGAGGCCCGAGAGGACCATCACGCCGATGAGCGCCATCAGCATCAATAAGCCAGTGATGCGGGCGTAAGGATTGCGCGGAAATAGTGAATACCATTGATTGAGCAGCGCCTCGACACCAACGGCCAGCAGGATAAATAGCGGCAAGATGATAATGCTGGTCATCGATGGCTGCAGCACCAGCAGCGGTAAACTTAGTAGCAGCCAGACGCCGATCATGTATGAACGCGCGGTGTGGTGGTGCTGGATGGTTTTGAACAGACCAAGCATGATCAGAAATAGCGCCGAAAAGTCGAGCACTGGTGCGATCTGACCGCCGACAACGGTTGGCTTGACCCAGAAATAATGATAGAGCAGCAATCGTAAATTATCGACCAGCGCCCAGCTGAGGCTGTGAATACCAATCAGTGACTTGAGTAGATCGTGATGCGTCGCGGCGAGGAACATTGCCGGTGCGCTCGTGAGCGCGAGAACAATGATCGCTGGTAGCCACTTGAAGCGATTGCGCCTGGCGAGTAGCGCGTAGCGGGTGTGCGGGTGGATCAGCGCTACCAGTAGCAGTGTCAGATGAATATACCAAAAATACGGCGTAAACAGGCTCAGACCGACCGTCGCCGCCAATAGCAGCCGCCACAAGGCTGAGCCTTTAGCGCGCTGAACGATTAGGCTAGCAAAGAGGAGGATGAGCGCAGCATAGGTGATGTAGAGGATGTGCGGCGTGAAGCTTTGGGCAAAGAAGATCAGCTGGCCGGTGACCGTCATGATGACGAGCGACAGGATGGTAACATTAGGCTTGAACCAGCGCCGCAGCAGGAAAAACACGGCGACGGCGGCGATGAACGACAGGATGAGCGACGGCAACTTGATGGTATAGATGGTGACGCCAAATACGCTGAACAGACCGCGCTGCAGGAGGTGGAATGGCAAGTTGGTTTGCGCGAACGAGCCGAGATGGCTCGGCGAAATAGCGTTAGTGGTATTAAGCGCCTCAATTTCCGCCTCGGTCACGCCGCCCGGAGCATACAAACTAGCGGCGGTGATGGCCGCACAGAATAGCACGATCAGCGCCATGTAGCCCAGCCAATAGCGCCAGCGATAGACAGCCGAGTCGGCGAGTTTGTGCTTTTTCATTGGTATTGATTATAGCACAATTCTAGTCATGCTTGCGATCAAGGCTCATAAAACGCAGGCGCTCCGGATGGAAGTAGAGCTGAATCTTGCCGACCGGACCATTACGGTGCTTGGCGATGATCAGATCGGTGATGTTTTGGACTTCTGGGTTGTCCGGTTCGTAGTAGCCTGGGCGGTAAATAAAGCTGACGATGTCGGCGTCCTGCTCGATGGAGCCAGACTCACGCAGGTCGGCCAGTTGTGGAATTGGTGGCGTGCGCGACTCGACCGAACGGCTCAGCTGACTCAGGGCAATTAGCGGCACGTTAAGCTCGCGGGCGATTAGCTTCAGGCCACGGGAAATTTCCGACACTTCCTGAACGCGGTTGCCGTTGTGATTGTTAGTAGCCTGCATCAGCTGCAAGTAGTCGACGATGATCAGGCCAATTTCACCCTCATGTGCCAAACGGCGAGCCTTGGTGCGCATCTCGAGAATGCTGAGGCCCGGTGTATCATCGATGTAAATCGGCGCTTCGGCCATCTCGCCCATGGCCTCGGATAATTTCTCAAAATCATCGCCGCTTAGATTGCCGGTGCGAATATTCCAGCTATCAACGCCGGCCGCATCCGCCAGCATACGATCGGTCAGCTGCTCCTTGCTCATCTCCAGGCTGAAAAACAGCACCGGCTTTTTCTCAATCGTCGCCACGTTGTACGCCAGGTTAGTCACCAGCGTCGTCTTACCCATGGCTGGACGCGCTGCCAGGATAATCAAATCCGACTTCTGCAGCCCCGCCGTCATAGTGTCTAGATCGCGGTAGCCAGTTCGCATGCCGCGCAGACTGCCCTTGTTGCGGTGCAGCTCCTCGATACGGTCAAAGCTGTCGGTCAAGATACTTTCCAGGCTGACCAAATCCTGTTTCAACGACTGGTCGGAGACGCTGAATAACTCGGCCTCGGCTTTTTCTAATAATTCCTGGGTCGTCGTCGATTCGTCATAGCCGAGTTCGGTGATGCCGCTGCTGGCCTTGATGAGGCGCCGCCGCACCGCTGTTTGTGCCACCATTTCGGCGTATGCCGCTGCGTGCGCTGCCGTTGGCACGTAGTTGGTGAGTTCCGTCAAATACGCCGAGCCGCCGATGAGTTCCAGTTCGTCCTTGCGCTTTAGTTCATCAGTCAAGGTCAAGAGGTCAACCGGCTTGTGCTTTTCAAATAGCCGCATCATACCAGCGAAAATCAGCCCGTGGTTTTTATCGTAAAAGTCGTTCGGCTTGACGATTTCCGAGGCGTCGGCTAGGACTTCCTCGTCGATGAGAATTGCGCCGAGCAGGCTTTTTTCGGCGTCCAAGTTTTGGGGCGGTAATTTGCCCGCCAGGGTATCAGCTTGTGTTTTTTCGCTCATGATAATTCCTCCAGATTAACTTCTTCACCGCCGCCCATTAGCTCGGCAATTTCCGCGAGTTTGGCGTCTTTGGGCGGAGCTTTTTGTCCGATTGTCGCAATATCCAGTTCGGTGCCGGCAACTTGTTGCACAATTGTCGCAATAAGCGGGCGATTCTTCGCGTCGTCCAGCTTCTTTTTAGCAAAGGCATTGCCGGCATACAGGGTTAAGGTGTTGCCATCTCGCCGCCAACCGCACTGTTGCAACAATGTCGCAACAGCGAATGACTGCTCTTTAGCTAGAGCGATAATCTTATCCCAGTCGATGTCTGTAGCGGAGCTTATCGGATTGTCTGATGCCGGCTGATTGTCTGCTGGGGTAGCGGTGTCTGTGGTTGTCTTGTCTGTAGAGTTATTAGTTTGCTGAGTTTTCAAAGCGGTCTTTGATGAATTTTCTGCCGGCTGCGCGGCTGGTGTTTCTGTATCAGATGCCGGCGGCTCCGCCTTATCCGCTGGCGATTTGGAAATGGCTACTGGCGGCTTGACTGCAGCAGTCGGGCTCGCGGTCGACGTGGGTGCGACCTCGGGTGATTTATGAGCTATACCTCCAGCTCCATCCATAAATATCGTCAATAATTTCAAATCCGGATGCGGATGGCGGTCAACTTCGATTAGCTGCTTGACCAATGTAATTAACTCTGGCCGCTGATGTAATCGTGCTCGCAGCAGTGACAATAATTGATGAGATAGGACGATCGGATCGGTGCCAGCTTGCTCCAGCTCGCCCAGCAGGCTCAGCGCCTCAGGCGCGTCACGCTGCTGATACAGCTCAAGCAGGTTCTCCAGCGTCTCCGTGGTGCTTAGCCCCAGGTACTGGGCAACGTCCGACGCGCTTAGCGGCCTATCAGCGCTGGCTAATGCTGACAATTGATCAAGCATACTGATGCCGTCGCGAAACCCGCCGCGCGAGCGCTCAGCGATCAGCCGAGCAGCGTCCGCCTCGATGGCAAAGCCCTCTTTTTCGGCGATAGCCATCAGCTGGCGTGCCATGACATCGACTGAGATGGGATGAAAGAAAAATTGCTGGACGCGGCTGAGGATGGTAGCTGGCAACTTATCGGCGTCGGTGGTTGCCAAGATAAATACCACATGTGCTGGCGGCTCCTCCAACGTCTTTAATAGTGCGTTGAAGGCAGGCTTGGACAGCATGTGGACTTCGTCGATGATGTAGATCTTTTTCGGTGCGGAAACGGGTGCGACTTGCGCTTTTTCGCGCAGGGCGCGGATGTCGTCGACACCGTTATTGCTGGCGGCATCAATTTCGATGATGTCCAGGTGTGAGGCTTCCTCGTCGTACGGCAACTGATTGATCTCATGCGCCAAAATTCGTGCTACGCTGGTTTTCCCCACGCCGCGCGGACCCGTCAGCAAATATGCATGGGCGATTCTCCCCTGCTCCAACGCTCGGCGCAAAATGTTGGTCACATGATCTTGCCCCAACACCTCGTCCAAGCTACGACTGCGATATTTGCGGTACAGTGCCTGACTCATTACTTATATATTATAGCGCAAAGTACAGGATTAGTAAGCTGTTTGGCGGTTGATCTAAAGACGACTCGCCTCGCGAACACGCATTAAAACAGCGCCAGCTGCGTGCTGGGTATTTCTATGTCAATGGCGCCGTCAACTGTTTGCGCCTGGTAGCCAATAAATTTTTTCACGTTATACGCCAGTAGCTGTCCGTCGTAGTCGGTGATGAGGATCGGGCCGATGGTACTGACGACTGTGCCGGCCATGGTACTGTTCCCTGTCATGTCAATCACACTACTAAGGTCGCGGCCATCCGTGTGAAAATAATCTTCACATGTGATGAATTCTCGGTTTGGGAAATCCAGCCCCAATTGGTGGTGAATGCGCACCAATGCATCAGCCAAGGTTTTTTCTGCTGCCGCAGTGTCCAGTGGGTGTTTGATCAGCTCTAGTTTTTTGCTGGCGGCCACTGTTTCCATGATGCCCTCCAGCCCGGCAATTTTCGCTTCATATTGCCGGGCGATTAACGCCGAAGCAAACGTCTCCAGTTTCAGCGCCAGGCGCGCTCCCTGCTCCAGCAGCCGCCGAATGCCGCGCTCTTCCTGTGAGATACCGACTTTAATAACTCCTGGCGCAAAATATGCCAGATAGACGAAGTGCGGGTTTTGATTAATCTTTTCCTGCCGGGCTGACAGCGAGTTAGCATAATAAAATGCTGGATTAAACCCTCTTCGGTCACGGCATTTGATGCAGTTCTCATATTTTGTCTCCGCTATTGCCTGCTCTGGGCACACTTGGCCGCAATGATTCTCAAAATCCACCCAGCCCGTGCAGTATTTAGCAGAAAAATCAAACACCAGTGACAACTCCTGCCCCAAAACATCACCACGCTCAGTCTTGCCGTCAACCTGCCACTCCAGAAATGGCCGGTTTTCGGTATCAAAGCTGGCGTAGCTTAGCAAAAACTCCCCAGACATAGCACCATTATATCAAAAGCCGCCCGGGTAACCGCCCGGGACGGCTTCAAATGTCAAAACGGTCTATAGCGGCGCTTCGACAGCTGCCCAGGTGGCGTCCGGATTGTCATCAGGGATGATGATGGTGACTTGGTCGCCGACTTCGATGCGGAAGAAAGTGACGCTGGCAAGCAGGATGCGATATTCACGGCCGTTGGCTTCGACGTAGTAAACGCCGTCGTGCTGGACGAGCGTGCCGATGACTTGTTTGCGCGAGACCGGGCCGATTTGCTTGTAGATAAAACTGCCGTCCTCGGCGATGGTTAATTTCAAGATGTCGCCCTCGACGAGCTTGGACTTCGAGGCGTAGTTCGCCGGGATTGGATAATTCTTGCCATCAGGCCCCATCATCATTTGGCCGTCAAACACACCCTCGATCACCTTGCCGGCAACATCGTCCGACGAAGTTTTCGGCGTGACGACTTGCCCATCGTCACCAACGATGCTGATCAGCAGCTCCTTGGCCGCCGCTAAGTTGGTTTCTGCTTCTTGGATGAGCGTCCTGAGGCGCTTCACTTGCTTTTCCGGTAAATCAGACATATGGCTCGCATTCCTTGTCTATTTTTGATAGTACGTGAGTGTAATATAGCACTAATTATGTGAGTGTGCAAGCCCCATTGCCTATTCGCATCGGCTAACGGCTTGTCTTTCCACAAGGATAACAGATAGTCAGGCAAAAATGTGGTAATTTTTACCCTTGCAATCAAAATACCGCCCATGGTATAGGGCGGCATAATGATTTCGAAAACAAATTGGCGTCATGTTCAGAATGAAATTAGCTGAGCTCAACGCTAGCGCCAGCGTCTTCCAAAGTCTTCTTTGCAGCTTCAGCGTCGTCTTTTGAAACTTTTTCTTTGACTGGTGCTGGAGCGCCGTCAACGATAGCTTTTGCTTCACCGAGGCCTAGGCCGGTGATTTCCTTAACAGCCTTGATGACTGCAACTTTTTGAGCACCTGCGTCCTTCAAGGTAACGGTGAACTCAGTTTTTTCGTCAGCCGCAGCAGCGTCACCGCCAGCAGCTGGACCAGCAACAGCGACAGCTGCAGCAGCTGGCTCGATGCCGTATTCATCTTTCAAGTGATTTTTCAATTCGTTAACTTCCAGAACTGTCAACTTGGTCAGTTCTTCAGCCAATTTCTTAATATCAGCCATGGTATTCTCCTTAGATTATTAATTATTTATCATCTCGAGTCATCCAATCTTCAACGCCTCCTCTTTTCGCGCCGGGCGCCTTGAATGGCGCTCGGGCTGCAATCGCTGTACGGAGACTTATGAAGACCGAATAACTCGAGATGATTGATTGCTAAACTTAAGCCGCAGCTTTGGCTTCGATGCCGTCCAAAAGTCCGTGCAAATTGCCGCCAAGCGCGCCCACAGTGTCGTGGACTGGTGAGAGCAATTGTGCCACCACTTCGGCGACAAGCTGGTCTTTGCTTGGCAAGCCTGCCAGCGCCTTGATGTCAGCTTCGTTGATGCCGAGGCCTTCACCTGAGAAACCACCAGCCAACTGCAGTGCTGGATGCGTCTTTGCAAACGTGTCCAAAACTTTCGCTGGCATGACCTCGTCTTCGGCACTGATGGCGTAGACCAACTGGCCAACCAAGAGGTCAGTGTCAGTTTCTTTGTAGGTGTCGACGCCCTGCAATGCTACGCGCACCAAGCGGTTTTTGACCACCTTGATGACGACGTTTGCCTCACGAGCAGCCTTGCGCAGCTCTTGCAATTCAGCCACGCTCAGCCCCTGGTACCGCGCAAATGCCGTACCTTTGGCGTCTTTCAGAAGCTCTGTTAGTTCAGCAACCAAAGTTTGTTTTTTATCGCGTGAAATTGCCATAAAAATCCTTTCTTTGATTGAGTTAATTTCATTCTTTTCGCCAATTTGTTAACGTGCGGTAATGGAGAATCAAAAAGACGTCTTTGATTCTCGCACTACCAAAGACGTCAAATAAAACTGTTCGTTTCATCCCTCGGCGGCATTTTTATACCTCAGTTCCCTTCGGTCGCGCGCTGTCTTTGGTAATGTTCATTAGAATTGTAGCAGAAATGACAACGGGATGCAAGATAATGTTGGCGTTATTTTAATGGATTTTTGTATGGGCATTGACGAGTGCGTTTATTTCTACGGTTTCTAGATAGCACATCTCTTACGAATGGTGTCGTACCCCCAGACGCCGTATGCTTCGTGGTTATCAATTGCATAATCAAGCTGTTACGATATAAAGAACGCACCTTAACACGGGCTTGACTGGCTAACCTTGGAAAACTATAAGCGCTATAATAAACTCGAGACATGGGATGGTAGTTTTATCATAAAGGAGGGCGAATATATGAGAAAACTATTAATGCTAATATACACAATGGTACTTGTCGCGGTTTTGGAGGAAACTTTACATTTCCTTGGTACAATACGCCGATGCCGTACGACCGAGGTCAGATAAATAATCTATATAATTAATTGGTACGCCAGAAAAGAGGGTAATATGAATAAAAATAATCGTCATGGAGATAGTTTGGTGAACAAGAAAAAAGCGTCTATCTTAATGATAGCAGTGTTATTATTGGCTGTTACTATTGTCCTATATCTAATATCATTTTATCAGGTTAATACTCGCAAAAATACGCCAATGCGGACAGTGCAGATGTCTACTATGCATCCTGTCTACGGGTCTGTGGAGTCAATGATCAATGCAAAAGAGACTTCGCTGGTGGCAGAAGCGGTGGTTATGGACAACGGAACAGTACGGTCAGTTCGCGACGTGGCTGATGAGAATGTGCCACCAGATGTGCACACTGACTATGTCATTGAGCTGACAAGAGTTATCAAGGGGGATGCTAGAGTTAAGTCGGCAACTATTGCTCTTATGGGTGGTGCTGTGAACGGAACTAATTACGTCCTAGAGGGTGTACCGACCCTAAAGAAAGGTGATCATATTCTAGTGTTTGCTTCTCGTGGGCGTGATAGTAAATATTATCCGCTATCTGGCGGAACAGCAATTGCAAAGTATAGCGGCAGAGGCCAATACAGTTTGACCAAGGAAACAATTGCCGGTAACGGAGACAATGACAGAAGTTTCACTGCAGATAGCTTGAAAAGTATGGTGAAGTAGGCTCGCGGAGCAGTTTAGGTTAACATTGGCATAGAATAACTCCACCGGATATCTTGGGCGGAGTTATTCTATTTTGGGTGCGTCGCGCGCGAAACCAATATTACAAACTAGTTTCAACTTTTACGCTCGGCCCCATAGTGGTGGCGACGGCGATAGATTTGACATAAATGCCCTTGAGGCTGGATGGCTTTTGGGCGTTCAGGCTAGCGAGGAAGGCGCGGGTGTTTTCCGCCAGTTTGTCAGCGCCAAACGAAACCTTGCCGATTGACAAGTGGACGATGGCTTGCTTATCGACGCGGTACTCGACTTTGCCGGCCTTGGCTTCAGACACGGCTTTGGCGACGTCGGTGGCAACGGTGCCGGACTTTGGATTTGGCATCAAACCGCGCGGGCCGAGCAACCGGGCGTACTTGCCAAGCTTTGGCATATACTGCGGTGTTGCGACCAAGATATCAAAGTTCAGTTCTTCCTTGTCGAGTTGGCTTAGGAATTCCTCGTCGCCAACGATGTCAGCACCAGCCTTCTTGGCAGCAGCATGTTCGGTCTCCGGTGCGAACACTGCCACGCGAACGTCCTTGCCGGTACCATGTGGTAGCGCTACGGTCGAGCGAATGTTTTGGTCGGCTTGGCGTGGATCAACACCGAGGCGAACATGAATTTCAACGCTGGCGTCGAACTTGACTGGGCTGGTCTCGGTGGCTAGTTTCAGCGCTTCGTCAAGGCTGTACAGTTTATTTTTCTCAATCTTCTTCGCAGCTTCCTGGTATTTCTTGCCGCGGCGTTCCAGGCGTGGGCGAGTGATTGGCTTTGGGCCTTTCTTGGCATGTGCTTCGGCATCGTCGGATTGCGGCGTGGTGTCGCCTGCTTCTTTGCGGGCTTCCTTTTCGGCTTTCTCGGCAGCCTCGTCGAGGGCTTTTTGACTGCGTTTGCCGGCCTTGGCAACAACGGCTTCGCGCTCGGCGATAACGTCTTTATCTTTGACGTCGTGCGGCTTACTGCTCTCAGGGGCGCCTGACTCAGCTTCGGCAATTGCCGCTTCAATCTCAGCGATAGTGTTCTTGTCGCTGACTGCTAGTTGTAGTTCTGCTGCTTTTTCGAGCAGCTCGGCTTTCTTGGCCATACTAATCCTTTCTGTGGTACAAGCGGCGACTCGCGACCTCTCGGGCGAATCTGCCTCCCAGCATTGATTTGATGATGGTGAAATTATAGCATAATCAGGTGTTTACGACTAGTCTTTTGTCTCGTCACTCCAGGTGAAAGGCATAATGCCAGATATACTCTTGATCGGTACAAAATAAACAAGTCCCTTACCGCTCGCGTCTTTGATTCGTAGCATTGGCTGACCGTGACTGAGCGGGAAATCTGCTATTGACGTTATCTTTTCCTGGTGCCTGGCCATCTCTGGTATGACGAGGCTAATGGTGTCGCCGCAAATCTCAAATGGCTCTTCGCCGGGTTCAGATATCGCGGCCGGTAGCTCGGCGATTTCCTCTGGTGAGTATGAGCCTGACTCGTAAATATTGATGTCAATTGCCCAATACTTGTTCACCATACAGGATACCAAATTTCCTCGGTACAGATCATTAAAAATATGGCACAGCTCTGATCGCGCCTCGTCGATAACATCTTCGAGCATTTTTTGCTGTTGCCAGAGACAGGTGTTTATGAACTCGTTGCTCTTAATGAGCTCGGTCGCAAGAGTCGCAGTGTTATGTAAATTATCAATCAAATCGTGGTCGGGTTTAGAAGGTGTGATATCTGGATCATCCTGACGAATACACGTGTTAAGATGTATGCTGTCAGGAATGATAAAGAGTAAATCATCGGGTGATTTCTCATCAATATTTTCTAGGACGATAGCCAATCGTCTTCTGCCATGTACCTCGAGCACATCAAACCCTTCGGATCGCAACTGGGTAAACGAGGCTGTCTCGCTGCGGATATCACCTAAGGGAGCTTGTCGGTATACAATGCCTTGTCCAGAAAATACACCGTTTTCGCAAAAATCGCTACCGACGACAGCCTCTAGATCTTTTATTAGTTTGTTAAAATCATCTTCATCAGAATAAGCTGCCGTGTCTTCAATTTTATGTATTATATTTCGCGTTACCTCATTATTTAAGAAATCAATAACGTCGATGTTTTCGTTGGCGTCGACCGGTTCATCAGTTATTTCAATGTTAATGACATTATC
Source organism: Candidatus Saccharibacteria bacterium oral taxon 488 (assembly GCA_013099015.1). Taxonomy (NCBI): domain Bacteria; phylum Candidatus Saccharimonadota; species Candidatus Saccharibacteria bacterium oral taxon 488. The sequence continues at coordinate 403,123 of CP039998.1, forward strand.
ACGCGAGATGGCGTGAGACATACCATTAAGGTCGACTATTTCAAAATATGGATAATTGTCCTCCATTGTTACAGAAATACATTGAGCGTTAATAGTGTCATTATCATATCTTAGGCTGGGGTGTAGCGTTACGATTGACACAGTATTATCGTTAGCGATGACGTCAAGATAGTTGTTGATATTATCAAGCGTATTTTGGATGAGCATGGCCTGCTCTTCGGGCGAAGCGATCTGATAGCGTCGTTTCGCCAGTAGGACGTCAATTTCACGGACTTGGTTCAAAATATAAGAGAATGTATTTCGGGGTTTTTCATTTGAGGTCAATTTGTCGACATCAAGTTGTAGTAGGGTTTCTGGTGACAGAGGGATGGCTTTGTCGCCAATTGCTAGTGCGACGACGCGTTGTTTGGTGGTGATACTAACTCCGGCAACGCACTCTTCAGTCGAAACGGTTGTATAGGTAAACGGCCCTAGCTCACCATTCGTCTGTTCAACACCAAGTCCGCCGTCTGGTAATTCGTGAGCGATTGTGACAGTGGCCGCTTCGCCGAGGCACTGTGGGTCAAAATAGCATGTCGAGAAATCTTGCGTTAGTTTGTCGGGGTGATACTCTGGCGGTATGTCGCTTAGTTTTTCACTGCTATATGCGGCGAGGTCTCGGTTGATGCTTGCGACATTGCGCCAAAATGATGGACTGTGCAGCTCTGAGAGTAAATCTATTCGAGTCGCTTTTAGTCGGTCGTGTTCCATGGGATTAGTTATATACTACCACTGTTGTTGGGGCAAGCATGAGCTGCTTGGGTGGCGAAGTACGACGGATATATTGTAAAAATAGATTAAATATGGTATTGTATGAACATGAGTAGATTTGAAAGTAATTACCCGGGTGGTGGACATGAAAATGATTTCGAGAGTATTATTAAGGGTGCTGGCCTAGAGGGTGGGGTTATCTCACCGGAGTTGCGTGTACCGGAGCGCTGCTCGAACTGTCCAACACTGTGTCGTCTACAAGCCGAACTTTCTAATGCTGCGTCAAGATTGCAGCCGTGGGCGGAGCAGATCATGGAGGCACAGGAACGTTTGGACAAGGTTGCTGGGCAGTTCCCGGCCGAGGCTCAGTATCTAGCGGCTAATGTATTGGGAAGGGATCGTCAAGATACCGCTAATAAGTTAGCGCGACTAGGAGAGATTGCTGAGGCAGCTCAGAAAACTGCTGATGATATGACACAGGTCTGTGATGGACCAGTTGCAGCTACGGGGGTTGGCAGGCGGAGTACGGTCAGTGCTTTATTCTGTGATAGTGATATCGTAAACCAGCCTGGCTCTTTTAGCCGGGAAGAAGCATACATTCTTAGAGGGCAACAGCGCAGCGGTTTCGGTAACGTGTTGTCTAGCTTTCGCCGTATCTTTCGCCGTAGCTTACGTTAACCTTATTTAGGTGCATACGGTTTCTCTGCTATACTAAAGGTATGAATAATATCACAATCACAGACATTCACGCACGACAAATTTTAGATTCTCGGGGTAATCCGACGGTGGAGGCTGATGTTCGGCTGAGCGATGGCTCGTTCGGGCGGGCGGCAGTGCCGTCGGGCGCCAGTACTGGTTCGCACGAGGCGGTCGAGCTGCGTGACGGCGACTTGGCGTATGGTGGCAAGGGCGTCCTACGGGCGGTCGAGCATGTTAATGTCGAGATCGCGCGGGCGCTGCGCGGCATGGATCCGTTTGCGCAACATCGGGTTGATGAGCGGATGCGGCAGCTGGACGGTACGCCAAACAAGGGGCGGCTCGGGGCGAACGCCATCCTAGCGGTCAGCCTAGCGGTTGCCAAGGCGGCGGCTGAGTCTAAGGGTATTGAGCTTTTCGTCTATGTCAATCAGCTGGCGAATGCCGGCACGATGAGCCTGCCGATGCCGATGATCAATGTGATGAACGGTGGGCAGCATGCGCTTGGTGCGACGGATATTCAGGAATACATGATCATCCCAGTCGGTGCGTCGACGTTTGAGGATGCGATGCGGATGAGTGCCGAGGTGTTTCACGCGCTAGCGAAAGTGCTCAAGGCCGAGGGCTACCCGACGACTGTTGGTGACGAAGGCGGCTACGCGCCGCATGTGCGCGGTGGCAATATGGAGCCGGTCAAGTTGCTGGCGCGAGCGATTGAACAGGCTGGCTATAAACTGGAGCAGGATTTTGCCTTTGCGCTTGACGTAGCCTCGAGTGAATTCCATGAAGGCAATGGCCAGTATCGGTTGGAGACGGAGCATCGCACGCTCGATGTGAATGGTATGATCAAGATGTATAAGCAGCTACGGGCTGAATATCCGGTGGTGTCGATCGAGGATGGGCTGGATGAAGGAGCGTGGCATGACTGGCAGACGCTGACGACGGAGCTTGGCTCGACGACGCAGCTGGTCGGTGATGATTTGTTGGTGACGAATGTGATGCGGCTGGACCGGGCGATCGCTGAAAAGGCTGGTAACGCGATTTTGATCAAGCCAAATCAAATCGGCACATTGAGCGAGACCATTCAGGCGGTGATGATGGCGAAAAAGGCCGGCTGGAATACGGTGATGAGCCACCGCTCGGGTGAGACCGAGGACGTGACAATTGCTCATCTGGCGGTCGGGCTCGGTACGGGCCAGATCAAGACTGGCTCGATGTCGCGTTCAGAGCGCATCGCCAAGTACAACGAACTGATGCGCATTGCCGAGATGCGACCGGAGCTAGAGCTGGTGCGGCCGTTCAAGCAGTCGTAGTTCATAGGTTACGAGACAAGACGTCGGGCGCCTGGTTGGCTGTAGTAGAAGTTATTGCCGCAAGGCAACCAGCTGCCCGTCGTCAGTAAATTTGATGATCCGTGAAGGCACTACCCCTGTCACTTCCCCGCTGTCAACGTAGACAGCCACCTGATCGCCAAAATACGCGATCGCCTCGTTGATTGTGGCGGCTGGTAGTTGCTCGCCGGGGTTAGCGCTTGGTGCGAGCAGTGGACCGACCAGTCGAATCAGCTCAGATAATGCTGTGTCTGGTGGTACGGCACGAAATGCCAAGGTTGCGTCAGTACGTACTAGGTGTGGCATAAAGTCGGGGCTGACCCTGGCAGCAATAGTGGTCGGCCGTTCGCAGTACAGCTGGTCATAGATATACCGCTGCTTGGTGGTGAGTTCGGGAATGTTGTCGGCGCTACTAAGCAGGATGATGCAGGATTTGGTGCGGTCACGCTGGCGTACGCGGTACAGCTCATCAACTGCCCTCGGGCTATCAGCTCGAGCGAGCAGGCCATAAATGGTGTCAGTTGGCGCCACGACGAGTTTGTCAGCTCGTAGCGCCTCGATAACGACAGTATCAAGTAAGTTTTTGGTGATCACCAAATGATTATACCACAATAAAATTGCTCCCACGGCAGGGAGCAATTTTAGACGAACAGGTGTAAATTAGGCGGCGACTTCTACGCCCATTGAGCGAGCGGAACCAGCAACGACTTTCATCGCGCCCTCGATGTCGATGGCGTTTAGCTGATCCATTTTTGCTTCGGCAATTTCCTGAAGCTGTGCGCGAGTGATTGTGCCAACTTTCTCGGCGTGCGGCTTGCCTGAACCCTTTTGAATGCCGGCTTTTTCGCGGATCATATCATCGACTGGCTGGCCAAGCGATTTCCACGTAAAGGTGCGATCTTCAAACACCTGAATGTGGACGATAACGTCCTTGCCCATCATATCTTTGGTGGCGTCGTTGAATGGATTGATGAAATCCATCATGTTCAGCCCCCACTGACCGAGGGTTGAGCCGACTGGTGGCCCGGCGGTTGCTCGTCCGGCAGGGATGCGTAGTTTTAGATTACCGATAACTTTCTTTGCCATAGTTTCCTCTTATTTTTTCCGTGCGTAACCACTGTATTATAACGAAAATTGTGCTAGAATACAAGCATGAACGCTCGCAGCATCAAGCCAATTCGTCGCCTGATCAACATGTTTGGGGCGCTCGCTTACAGCCTGTTGATTTTCACTTATGCGGTTATCGTCGGTGCTGGGTTGTTGTGGCTGGCGCGTAGTGGCCTACTCATGCAGCTCGGTGTATCGCCAGAGACAGTCCAGCCGGCACCCACCCCGCCCACTACGCCGATTGATACGACGCCTCGTGCAGTACCGTTTATGTTGCAGGTCGTGCAGCTGATGTTGATGTCGGTGATGACAGTCGCGGTGTTGGGTGTGGTGGTGATGCTACCGTATTGGCTGGGGCGCTGCGGCTCGTATCTACTGAAGCGCAGTATTCGATTATGTCACAGCCAAGTGACGCTGGCAACCCTGTTGTTCGGCAAGATATTGGCGTGTGGCATCGGAACGGTGCCGGTGCTGATCATGGCGATGTATGATGCTAGGCAGTGGCCGATCGCGGCGGTGCTACTCGGAGTAATTACGGTGGCGCTGGTCCTCTTTGCTACGCAACACTACCTCGCCAAAAGTAGCGAGGTAGTTGAAGCCAAGGATGTCTGGTAGCTTGGTGGTGTATCGCCGCGCGGCCAGATGATCAGGCGGCTAGACTTTCTTGACCTGCAGTGCGTCCAACTCGACTGGCGTATCGCGGCCAAACATACTGACCATGACCTTGATCTTGCCCTTGATAGCGTCAATTTCTGCAATTGAGCCATCAAAGCCCTTGAATGGCCCGTCAATGATGGAGACCACTTCGCCGACCGAGAAATCAATCTGATGCTTTGGCTCTTCGACGCCCATACGCTTTTTGATCTTGGTAATTTCTTTGTCAGACACCGGTGTTGGCGTAGTGTCAGCACCAACGAAGCCAGTTACGCCCGGCGTGTTGCGGACAATGTACCAGGTCTCGTCGGTCAGCTTCATTTCGACCAACACGTAGCCCTGAAAGATCTTGGCATCGACAACCTTGCGCTTGCCGTTTTTGATCTGAATTTGCTTTTCTTTCGGCACCATGACGTCGAAGATTTTGTCGGCCATGTCGACGCCGTTGATGCGCTGGCGGATGGACTCAGCGACCTTTTCCTCATAGCCCGAGTAGGTGTGAATGGCGTACCACGCGCGAGTTGAATCATAGCGATTTGATGACATAAATTCCCTTTCCTATTTCAAAATTTGATTAAAGCCCCAGTTAAAGCCGGCGTCAAGCAGCAAGATCAGCACCACAAAGATCAACGTAAATACCAGCACTGCCGCCGTCATGCTCCAGGTGGCTGAGCGAGTCGGCCAGCGCACCAATTTGAGCTCCTGCCACGCGCCCTTGAAATAACCAACGTCGCCTGATTTTTTGGCCGTGGTTTTTGGTTGCTTTGGTGAGGTGCTGGTCGCTGTCACCGTTTTTTGGCGGTCTTACTGGTGGTTTTTTTGGTGGGTGCGGTTGATTTTGGTTTATGTGGTGACGGCTGCTTCGTCTCGTCATCTTTCGCGGTGATGCGGCGAACCCTCGTCTTTGATCCTGCTGCGTTTTTTTGTGCCATAGTTTCTCCCAATTTAAAAGTCTGCTTCTTAGCAGACTGTCAAGTCTATTGTAGCGTGTCCGGGCCGTGATTGCAAGGGCGGTCTCACGCGGACGTGGGCGGGTCGGCCAGCTCAAAGCTAAACGTTGAGCCATGATTGAGTCGGCTTTTGACAGAGATGGTGCAGCCGAGCTTGTGCGCCAACTTGCCCGCAACGTACAGTCCCAGTCCGGTGCCGCTGGTCTCGCGGGTACGATAATCCTCGGCTCGGTAAAATCGCTGGAAAATCTTTTTTGGTCAGTCTTGCCGATGCCTATCCCGGTATCGATTACCGCAAATTGCACGACGCCGTTACGCCGGTGCATCCGCAGCGTCATCCCGCCATGAGGCGTGTATTTGATGGCGTTGATGATAAAGTTTTGTAGTAGCTCGGTCAAGTACAGCCGCGAAACCTTGATTACGCCAATCTGCGCACTCACATCGAGGTCAAACCGCAACCCCTTCTCGGCCGCTCGCGGCGCAAACTCACTGTGTAACGTGCTGGCCAGCTCCATCAGATTAATCGTCTCCGTCTCGTCCGCCGCCCCACGTTCAGCGCGCGATAAGGTACCAAGGTCATTGATCATTTTAGCGAGGAACATCACTTGATCGTGCGCCGCCACCAGCGCCTCATGCACCTTTTGGGTGTAGCCTTTCTCGGCGAGCAGTCGAGCGTTATCAAGCGCTCCCTCGGCAATGGCTACCGGTGTGCGCAGTTCGTGGCTGACAACACTGATGAACTCATCACGCTCCTCTTCGAGGCTTTTTATCTTGGTGACGTCGCGCAGAATCAACACGTAGCCATCAGTACTGGAACTGCCGCCCAAAATCGGCGCAAAGGTCGCCTCCAGTCGCAAATGATCGCCATCGCTGAGTGGCATGATCAGGTCGTCACGGGTACGGATTGACGGCGACTTACTGAGCTCCTCAAACACGTCGATCGGTGTACCGCTGAGCGTTTGCAATTGAAATGTCTCGCTGATGTGATGACCGTGCAGCGTGGCATTGGTGTCCAGTAGGCCAATCATTGCCGCATTATAAATCGTAATGACGCCGTGAGCGTCAGTACTTAGCACCGCGTCGGTCAAGCTGTTTACCAACGTCATCATCTGGCTATGCTCTGGCGCGACCTTCACCTCGTCGCGTACGCGCTGCTGACTGCGCCCCATGCGCCATCTGCCCATCCCTTGTCTCATATGATTTTAGTATAGCACATGCTACACGTGTGGTGTATGGTTTTTCAGTGCCGCTCGGTGCGTTTTGTAGGCTGGGTCGATGGCCGCAACCTCTCGCCAAAACGCGTCGGAGTGATTCATCTGGCGGGTGTGAGCTAGTTCGTGAATCAGCACATAATCAAGCAGCTCAAACGGCAGGTTCATCAGTGCGATGTTCAGGCTAATCGTGCCGCGCGACGAGCAGCTGCCCCAACGGCTCGAGGCGTGCGTCAGTTTGACGGTTTGATAGGAAAAGCCGTGTTCCTCGGCCAGGAATTTCAGCCGTCGCGGCAGGTAACTTCTGGCTTCTTTGCGTAGCGCTATGATGACGACTTCACGAATGCGCTGCTGGATGGCTGGAGTAGCGATGTCGGTGCCAGGCGGCAGCTTGACAAGGATGCGGGTGCCGGAGCGCTTGATAATGGGTTCGGTGAGCGCGGGCTGGGTTTCGATGATCAGGTGATGACTTTTACCAATTGATTGATCGTGCGTGTAGTAGTGACCTTGTTGATGCTCGCTCAGGAGTTCGCGAATACGCGGCCGGGATGACTTGATAAGCGTTTTTGCGGCGAGCAGCGGTGCGTACGTCGGCAAGCTGATCCGCAGCTGCCCGTTTGGCGCGACTTTCAGTGACACCTGACGCGCCAAGTGCGAGCGCCTCACCGTGATTTCGCCAAATTCAGCGTCAGTAATCGTTGGCATGTATAGCTCCTAGCTAACGCGAATACGACTGAACACTGGACGTTGCGGACGGCGTTTGGGAGTATCAGCCTGAGCAGCCTGCGGTTGGGTCGGAGCGGCTGTAGTATTCGGGCGCACGTCGGCCAGGCGCTTGAGCAAGGTGCGCGCTTGGGTGTTATAGGTGTGACGACCACTGATGACGACGCATGGCTCGCTGGGGTGCGGCGATGAGAATTGTTTGATCTTGGCATCAAATGCCGCCTCGTCGTTATCGTTGGCCTTGAGCCAGCGCATTTTGGCAGTCGCGAGGTCGGTTTGCACCCAGACAAAGAGAATCTTATAACCAGCAGCACGGGCTGTCTTGGCGAGCTCAACCCGCCAGGCTCGCTTCTCCGTTGCCCCTTCAAACACGATGGTTTGATGGGTCTTCATCAATTCCTTGAGCAGAGTGCCGCTCGCATAATTAACGGCCGCCTCATCATCGGATAATGCCGCTAAGATACCAGAGTCCAAATGCGGCGCATGAAACATCTCAGAAAACTCAGCCGCGAATTGCGACTTGCCCGCCCCCGGCACGCCAACCATGGCAATGATGTGAGGAGAAGAAAGTTGCAAAGGTTTCATATATGTTAGTATACACAAAAAATCCCCCTTATCCAAGGGGGATTCTCGCCTGAAACCTCGCGCTTCAGAATTAGATTCTCGGAGCGGTCAGTCTCTTACAGGTGGCGTCGGCTGGCGACGTATGCTAGAGCTGAGGTAACCAGTGCACCGATGCCCAGACCACCGAGTACCATGTCGGTCATACCAGTTCGTGGTAGTGCGGTTGGTGTTGGTGGGGTTGGGGTGGTTGGCTTTGGATTACACTCTTCGCTGTCGATACCGACGAACCGCTTAGTGTCTTCAGCTTCTTTCTTGGTGACTTCGCGGATGGTCTTGGTAGTGACGTCACAGACCTTGATCTTTTCACATTTACTCAGATCAGTGGTGTATGGTGGCGTGTTCTCTTTGCCCTTTTCGACTTTTTCGATAACACCAGTTTGAACGTTGCAGGCCTCGACTTTTTCTGGTACATCGACCGTTGCGTTGTCACAGCCATCTTTGTCGCCAGGAATCTCTGGGGTGTCAACGCAGGCGGTGTTGACGACCTTGCCAGCGACTTGTTCTTTGATGGTTGCCGTGATGGTAAAGGTCTTTGAGGCGCCTTGCTTGAGCTCAGGGATTGTTGCTTTCCAGGTGTTGTTCTGGATGGTACCCTCAGATGCTCGCAGGAAGGTGACGCCTTGTGGTGCATTGTCAGTGACAACAGCGTTCTTCAGATCAACGTTGCCGGTGTTGGTGACGGTTACCTGGTATGGGAATTCGTTGCCAACTTGGACGGTCTTGTGCTCGACGCCATCAACTTTTTTCTCGATTTTGATGCCAGGGTTAGCCTTCGGCGTTTCTGGCTGGATGGTGAACTGCTTGATACAGTCGTTGCTGGTGCGATCACCAAGGCTGGTCGTGACTGTGACGCGAGCGGTGTAAGTGCCCGCTTCCTTGATGGTAGCGCTGGTCTCGCTGGTCAGCGCTGAAGTAGTGTTGCTGCGTGAGAAGACTTCCTTGCCTGAAGCATCGGTGATGCTAAAGGTGTATGACTTAACGGTTGCACCGTTCTCGACTGTTGCGTGAGCCTTTAGGGCGACCGTGTTAGTCTGGCGATTAATAACTGGCTGGTCAAGTGCTTTACAAGTAGCCACTGGCTGTGGTTTCGGTTTTGGTGGCACAACAACATTGGTGGCGACAACCGGGTTACCACATGGCGTCATGATGGCGAACTTAAAGCGACCCTGTTCATCAAGCCGAATGAAAGCTTGCTGTGCACTGCTCATGCGGCTGGCTGGGACGACCTTGGCGTTGGTGCCTGAGATCGGTGTACCACCGCTAATATTACGGATGGCTGTCCGGGCATTGGTGGCGACAACGGTGCCGTTATCGAGGCGAACCTCGCCGTTACGGTAGACTGCACCATTAACGTAGTTGCCGCTCAGCATCTCGTAGGAAATACCGAACGCACCGTAAATTGTTGATACGCCTTTGTTGAAATATCGTTCGCGCATCTCTTGTACCGACATGGTACCACAATACACCACGGCGTACTTGTCACAGTCGCGGGTATTGTCAATTGTTTCTGCGTTGGCGTAGTAGACCAGTCCTGCTCCGAAAGCAGCGACCAGCGACAGCGCCACGATCTTAAGCTTTGTACTTAATTTCATAACATCCTCCTCACTGGTTGTTTCCCCAATATTATCACACAAGCATTATTTTGTCAATAACTTATATCATATTTTTTCAAAATGGTTAGTTTGGGTCAGTTTGCAGAATATTTTTTTCTGTTATAATAGATACGCTAACCCGCTCAGCGAGACGATAGGGGCATAGTTCATCGGCTAGAATGGCGGTCTCCAAAACCGCAGAGGTAGGTTCGATTCCTACTGCCCCTGCCACGATTTATGGTGTGACGACTTGATGAAAGTCGTTTTTTGATGGCTTGCTGTAGAGTTGACGGCGTATATCAATTCACCGCTTGTGAAAATAATGCCTTGATCTCGTGAAAAAAATGCCAGATGCGCTTGAAAAAGCATAAGCGGCGGTCTATACTGGGAATAAGATGAGAATTTTGATGCTAGGGTGGGAGCTTCCTCCGCACAATTGTGGCGGCCTTGGTGTGGCGTGTTACCAGATGTCAAAGGCATTGGCGGCGCACGGTGTTGCTATTGATTTTGTCGTGCCCTACTCGGCGGCGCATCCGAATATTACTCATATGAACATTCACGCGGCCTCGCCGCTACCGCCGGGTTATCATGATCTCGGGGCGTATGATCACGGGGTCGCACCAGAAGTCGAGGATACGGGTGGGCACGAACTTGAACCGATGCGTCGGTTACAGCGCCGCTATGGCAAGTTTGTCAGGCAGTTCGCTCGGATGTATCCACCGGACGCCATTCATGCTCACGACTGGCTGACGATGGAGGCTGGCGTGATCGCCAAGGAGGTGTCGGGTGCTCCGCTGATCGTTCATGTGCATGCTACTGAGTTTGATCGCTCGGGCGAACATTCGGGTAATCCCTTGGTGCATGAGATTGAGCAGCAGGGGCTGATGATGGCTGATCGAATTATCGCGGTTAGTCACATCACCAAGGACATGATTGTCAAGAATTATCACATACCGCCAGATAAAGTTGAGGTGGTATATAATGCGATCGACCTGGCTGACCTGCCGCCGCATGAGTACGACACGGCGACATACAAATACCTCGAGGATCTCAAGACTGATGGCTATACCATCGTTGGTGCGTTGACACGGCTGACGGTACAGAAAGGGCTGACCTACTTCGTGCGGGCGGCAGCTAGAGCGTTAGAGCGCTACGACAAGATCGCATTTTTGCTATCGGGTGACGGCGAGCAGCGGGATGAATTGGTAGCGTTGGCGGCACGGCTAGGTGTTAGTGACCGGGTAATTTTCACTGGTTTTGTTCGTGGCAAGCAGTGGCGCGATGCCTACTACCTGATTGATATATTCATCATGAGTTCGGTGTCAGAACCGTTTGGGCTGACGGCACTGGAGGCAGCGCATCACGATACGGCTCTGCTCATCAGCAAGCAGTCGGGTGTTGGCGAGGTACTCCATAACATCATGCGGTTTGATTATTGGGATGTTGATAAGCTGGCAGATGAGATCGTCAATATTGCGCGCTCGCCAGGCTTGCAGTCGGCCTTAAAGCGCAATGTCAAGGATGAGTACGCTCGGCTGTCGTGGCAGGATGCTGCGGAGCGGTGTGTCGCGCTGTATCAAGCATCGGCCGAAAGGAGGTGGGCATGAGCCGGGGTATCACCCTCTATCTTCACGTGCATCAGCCATGGCGAGTGCGGCGGTATAGTATTTTTGATGTGGCGACGCGGCATGATTATTTCGAGACGAATGATCCAGCCCAAAACAACGAGTTAATTTTTCATAAAGTTGCCGAGAAGTCATATCTACGGATGAATGCTCTACTAGAGGAACTGCTCAGGCGGCATCGTGATTTCAAGCTGTCGCTAAGCATCAGCGGTGTGTTCCTCGAGCAAGCGGAGCGCTTTAACCCAGCGGTGATCGAGAGCTTTAAGCGGCTGGTTGCCACTGGCAAGGTCGAGTTGTTATCAAGCCCGTATTATCACAGCCTAGCGTTCTTTTATTCACGACCCGAGTTTGAGGAGCAAATTCGCCGTCACCAGCAGAAACTGCGCCAGCTGTTTGGCGTCGAGACCACGGTGCTCGCAAATACCGAGCTAGCGTACAATGACGACCTCGCCAAGTGGGCGGAGACGGCTGGTTTTAGCGGTGTGCTGGCCGAAGGTTGGGACGAGGTGCTGGAGTGGCGCAGTCCGAATTATGTGTATCGGCCAGTCGGCACGGACAGGATTGGACTGCTGCTCAAGAATTATCGACTGAGTGACGATATCGCCTTTCGGTTTAGTAATCGGTCGTGGGCGGGTTGGCCGCTGACGGCAGAAAAATATCGGACGTGGTTGATGGAGGCGACGGCCGAGGCACCGCTGGTTAATTTATTCATGGATTATGAAACCTTTGGTGAGCACCAGTGGTCGGATAGCGGTATTTTTAGCTTTTTTGATCAGTTTGTTGCCTCGTGGTTCGAGGTTAGCGGTAATACGTTTTATACGGTGTCTGAAGCGTTGGCGGCGCATCGGCCGGTCGGTGATATTAGTATGCCAGAGACGGTGACTTGGGCGGATAGCGAGCGCGATTTGACAGCGTGGAATGGCAATGATTTACAGAAAGAGGCGCTGCGGTATCTGTACGAGCTGGAGGCCGACGTACTGAGGAGTGGCGATGAGCAGCTGATCGCCGATTGGCGGCGGCTGCAGTCGTCTGATCATTTCTATTATATGTGCACCAAGTGGTTTACTGATGGCGACGTCCACGCCTATTTCAGCCCGTATGATTCGCCGTACGAGGCTTTCCTCTATTATGTCAACGCAATTCGCGATGTGCGCTGGCGGCTGAGCGCGCATCGGTACGAGAGGTTTTGATGTCGGTATTGCTGGCAAATAGTACGTTGGCGATTAAGCTCGATCAGTTTGGTCGAGTGAGTTCACTGTCATTCCCGCACGTTGGCCGCGAAGTTCAGAATCGACAAGCCGTGCATCGGATCGGTGTGTGGGTGGACGGCGAGTTTTCGTGGATTGATGATGGCGCGTGGCGGGTGACGATGCGATTGCCGCAGGGAGCGCTGGTGGCGCACACGGTGCTCAAGCATGAGCGATTGGGGCTGGTGCTGGAGTGCGATGATTTCGTTGATAGCAAGGTTAATGTATTTGGTCGTAATATTCACGTGGTCAATCTGCGGACTGAGACACGCCAGGTGAGGTTGTTTTTGCATCAGGCGTTCCGGCTATACGATGATGGTCAAGCGATTGACACGGCGCAGTATGTTGAGGCCTCGCGGGCGCTGCTACATTATCGTGGGCGACGGGCGTTTGCCGTTGGCCTACGGACATTTGATGGGCGTGATTTCGATCGGTGGACGGTCGGGCGATTTGGCGATGGGCTGGATGGAGCGTGGCGCGACGGGGAGGATGGCGAACTAGCGGGCTGTCCGCATGAGTATGGCATGACTGACTCGGTGCTGGGCTGCTCGCTGCGGCTGGCGGCGTTGGCGTCGGATCGCTGTACCTACTGGTTGGCGGCCGGGACGTCGATCAAGGAAGCGCTAGGGCTGCACGAAAAGACGCGTAATGTCGGCTTGGTGCGGAGCTTGGTGCGGACGACGGATGCCTGGCACAAGTGGCTGAGTCCCGGTTTTCGCGCAGTACAGAAATTGCCGCCAGCCTACCGCCAGACTTTCGTTAATTCCCTGCTAACCCTGCGGGCTCACGTGGATGAATCCGGACTGATACTCACTGATGACTCGGCGGGCGGGTGTCGTCTATACGACGCAGCGTTCGCGCTGTGGCCGCTGATTCGGCTGGGCTATGGCAATGAGGCGGCGATGTTTTTCGAGGCTTGCCGGCGGATATTTGAGGCTGATGGTTACTTCGCGCCAGCATATTATACGGATGGCGAGCCAGTGGCGACTGATACTGCGTGGCGTCAAGACCGGCCGCCAATGCGCTTGAGGGACGCGGCGGCGGTACTATTTATCTTCTGTCAATTTGCGACGTCGCGAGTTGGCATGGAGCGCTCGCGGCAGCTATATCAATCGGTGGCCACCAAGGTAGCGACATTTGTGACGGATAATTGGGATAATCTGGCGGCGGACGACGACGCGACGTTCGTTTGGCGGTTGTCACGCGCAGCACTGGAGCAAGCGAGCGAACTCGCGCAGCAGCATGACGACCCAGCCAATGCGGTGCAGTGGCGGACCTGCGCTGACGATATTAGCACGCAGCTGGCGGGGCGTGATGCTGATGAGGTGACGATGGATGCGGTGTATGCTGCCTATATGTTTGGCGTTGAGGGCGAGGCTGACTGGACCAAGCAACTAGTTAGTGAGGCGACACAAACATTAGCGGCGGTTGACGGTCTGTTCAAGCGACGGGCGGATGATCCAGATAGTAGCGTGGTCGCTAGTTTGTGGCTGGCGCAATATTATATCGAGACGGGAGAGCTGGCGCGAGCAGAGCGAATCGTTGACTTGATCCGTGAGCGGCGCATTGCCAAAACTGGCGCGGTAAGTGAGCATAACGCGTCGTCGGTGGTGGCTTCGGCTGAATATGTCAATACCTTGCTCGATATGATCGTGGCCCAGCGCTGAGGTCAGCGCATGAAAATTAAACTGGCCTGCTGATTTGGTCGTTTGCCACAAATAAAAAACCACCCCTGTCTGAGGGGGTGGTTTTCGCTTGATGTCATTAGCCCTTGCGCGGCTTGACCTCGTTGCGGCCGAGGTTTTTCTTGGTCTCGGTGTAGGTTGCGTGCTGGCGGGCCACTGGATCGTATTTTCGGAGCGTCAGCTTGCCCTGCCCTTTTGTGGTGCGGTTTTGGGTGTTGACCGTGGTGTAGTACGTGCGGTGGCCGCTCAAATTACTGACCAAACCAATCAACTTCCGCTTCGTATTCTTCTTCTTTGCCATCTCTTTACTCGTTACGTTTATTTACAATCTTGACCGATTATAGCACAGATAATTAGGAAACGCTAGGGGTGCTGACAAGGAAAATTGCTCTTGCCCCCCGCGCTAATACCAGCGTACCATCTCATCAAGTGGCCGGCGGCTGCGCGGGTGTGGCCGGTCACTCCGGCTGGCGTAGCCGAGCGCCAGCATGAGAACCGGCAGATCTTTGGCTGGGTCAATGAGCTGGTGGGTTGTCAGTACCTCTGTCGCTTGATCAATCGAAAATCCCTCAATCGGACACGAGTCAATCCCCCGCTCCGCTGCCACCAGCATGGCAAAGCCGAGGGCGATGTATGCCTGGTGCGCTGACCACTGGTGCAGCCCGTCAGGCGCGTCCATCAGCTTGAAATCTTTCTTGGCCCACTGCTTCCAGAAGGTCTTGTAGGCGGTGCGCTCGACCAGATTCATGCGCTTTACATCACGGAGTATGTGATCGATGTGGTCGCTAAGCGCGTCGGCCGTCTTGGCGGTAAAAATCAGGAAATGACTGGCATCAAAGCGCGGCTTGTTAATCGGCGCGCATTTTTTCAGATCCTGGCGCAGCTGCTGATCTTGGGCGACGATGACGTCGAATTGCTCAAAACCGTACGAGGTTGGCGTGAGGCGAATTGCCTCAAGGATCAGCTCCATATCTTGGTCAGAAATCTTTTTATCAGCATCAAATTTCTTGCAGGCATGGCGAAAATCCAGCGCTTTGGTAATTTCCGCTGCTGAAATGGTTGGTTTGCTGGTCATTGGCGTCCTCCTTTTTGTTGCCTAATGATACGTTGCTCTTCGGGAGTGAATCGCCGCGATTCGCGCATTTTTTGGTAAGCTTTGTTGCGCGTCCAGGTGTCGATATGCTCATTTTCTAATTCAGCCAGCGTTAGCTCAAAAAAGTGTACTGCCGTCGTAGCATATAGCCAGGCCAGCGCCATTTTGACGTAATAATAACCGTCGTGTTTAACGTTTCGCAGCGCTGCGAAAACCTGATCGATGTGTGCTTCGTCTAGGAAATTAGTCATCAGCGAAATCACGCCGTAGCGCACCGTGAACTCGTCTTCATTCTGCAAGCATTCTAGTGCAAAATCCCACCACACTTCGCCAGCAAAGCGTCGCTTTTTCTCTACAAATATATCGATGTGCGCCCACGAATCAACGTGTGGCAGATATTGCTTGGCTAGATCAATCATCGTCTGGTCATCGAGCCGAGCGTGCGTGATCAGCAGCCCGCATAGCAACACGTATTCAAATGATTCGTTCTTGGCTGTTAGTAATTTGCTAATGTCCGCTGCGCTCATATTAGGCGCTAATTTCCTCGCCAACCGCCGTAAATCCGGCACGCGCACGCCGATGACCGGCATCTTGGTGTTGACGATACGATGGTTAAAGACAGCGTAGGATTCGTTGCCTTGGGCAAGCGTTTCGAGTTGGCGCGTGAGGTCTTGAAGCATATGTTTATTATAACCTATAAGTGGTGCATTGCTAACGCTGCTCCCACTGTTTCGGCAAAACCCGGCATGAGCTTCATCTTGGGAACTTCTTTGAGATTAAACCAGGCAGCGGATTTATTTTCCCAATTAAGCCGGGGCGTAACGGTACCTGCTAGTTCAACGAGGACGGCAACAACATGCCATTCACGATCTAGTTGCTGGTCAATCTGTACAAATGGCCGGCTGAGCTTCATATTGATAATATGTTGCCTTGAAATGCCGACCTCTTCGGCTAGTTCACTATACGCGATGTCTTCAATACTAAGATTAGGGTTGTCGATAAAACCGGATATGCCGTTAATCAGCTCCGGATAGGCGATAACCTCAGCGCTACGTTTAGTCAGGAGGACTTGATCGCCCGAGACAACAACACAGTTTAACACAAAACACACACGTTCATCAGTATAGTTAATTCGTCCATCTTCAAAACGTGGATAATCAGCCGTAAGGTCGCGAATGTGTTGCATGTAGGCGGCAGACGATTGCTTATCCATGTTTAGTACAAATAATCTAAAAATCAAAATGGAGCCACGATCGGGGCTTGAACCCGAGACCTCATCCTTACCATGGATGCGCTCTACCAACTGAGCTATCGCGGCATTACACCATCGCCTGCGGCATGCGCGCTCTACGTATGTTCACGTTTCACGCGTAGAAGCTATCGCGGTACACCGGCTACGCCCGAAAACGGCGCGGCAACATTCGTATTGTACCATATTCACGTGGCCGTGCAAAGACGATGGCGTTCTCAGACTACTTCTCTGCCTCGACCTGATCTGGCTTGTCGGTGGCTTCAGGGGCGGTTGGCGCAGTTGTTTCTTTGGGCTCTTCTTTGTGCGCTGTCGGCTTGTTAGCTTTGGCTGAGTCAAACTCAGATTCGATTTCGCTAAGCACATAGCCCATAGCGGCGACCAGGGCGATAGCGACGACTCCGCTCGCAACGTCGTAGTAATGAGTGAAGAAGCTGAGAATAAAGGTGACAACGGTGGCAAGGAACGTAACGACAATGCCAGCGGTAGTAAAGAGCCAGCCTCGGGTTTGCTTGCGTCGTAGCGGTGAGATGGCCAGTCCGAAGAGGACGACTTCGGTGATCGCAAAGATCAGCGTGATGATCTGCTGCAGGCGAATGAGAACGATGTTGGGTACAAAAATAGAAACGCCAAAGAGCGAGATGCGGTCAGCCTGCGACAGAAGTGATAGGGCTGAGGTTAGTGACAAAGCAGCCACCACCGCCAACATTGCAGCGACAATCCAGAGGTTGTCGGCGACCGCTTGGCGCGACTGCTTGGGCATGCGCGGTAATGGTTTATAGAGTGCTTTGAGTGTTTTAGCAAATGGAAATCGTTTCATGATTTGATAATAGCATGTTGGGAGCTGGTGAGCAACTTAGCGTGAAGTACGGGTGGATTTTGTGGCGCGCGCTCGGGTTGGCTTGGCTGGCCGCGGCAAGCGCGGCGTAATGATGGCGTCCAGTACTGTCCAGGCGACGCTGTTGACCAAGAAGACCACGCCGACGATACCGGCGATTGAGGCGGCCAGATGTGCGGCCGAATTACTGATCAGGATTAGCCCGCCGCCGACAGTCAAGCTAATGATAGCTAGGGCGACGTAGGCCTGCTGTAACTTGAGGCGCTGATTTTTCTGCTCGTTCCAGGTGATCAGCCCTCGCTTGATAAGCTCTAACATGCTCGAAATTATAGCATTGTTTATGAGTAAAGTCAACTTTACCTATAGTTGCTAGTTAGTCACTAGACAAAACGTATTTCCATCGGGGTCTCGCATAACTACCCAGCGCCAGTTGCCTTCCGACTTTTCTTCTACGAGCTTTCCGCCAAGGTCGATTATTTGTTGAATAGCTTCATCAATATCGTCGACAACAATATCAATATGCATCCCGAGAGATTCTTGATCGGGAACTTGTTGGATACTAATTGTTACCCCATCCTCATTATTAGTCGATGGTAGATCAATGTATGGCGGTGAGACATCACCCAGCTCTCTGCCGGTTACGGCACTCCAGAACTTTGCCGATTCTTTACTGTCTGTTGAGTTTATGATAAGGTATCCAACCCTACCAATAGGCGTTTTTCTTTCCTCTGGCGTTACCCTTTTCTCTTCCATAGTTTCATTATATCAAAAGAAGGCCAGAAAGAACTCTGAGACGGCTATCGCCATTACTGCGAGTGCGTTCGGCGTATTCATCGGTATGGCACTGGTGATTGGGCTGATGTAGCTATGCCGTATAATGAAGCCATCGCCGACCAAGTGCAGCTAGACCTCGCACATTTGCCCGACACGCACGAAATCAAGATGTATGGTGGTATTGCCTTTATGGTCAACAACAAAATGTGCGCTTGCGTTGGTGGTAGCAAAACAGACAACATCATGGTGCGTATCGGCGCGGATGTATACGAGGATGCACTGAAACGAAAGGGCGCGCGCCCGACAATCATGAAAGATCGATCGTCCGATCAAAGGTTATATCGACCTCGACGGCGAAGAGCGAAAGGACTTTAGGGAGTGGGTAGAGTTGGTGTTAAGGTTTAATGAAGAATTGGTAAGCAAGAAGAAGTAATCCCAGAGATACGCTATATCTAGCGCATATACACCAGATATGGCGTAGCTATTACTTATTGCTCTCTTCAAAAGCAAGTCGCCCACGTGTCGCAACAATCGCCACAATTGCTAGCACTGTCAGACTGAGTGCAGCAGGCCAGTTGTTGGCGATAGCAACGCCGCTGAGCGTTGCGACAACAAAGAGCGACCAGTTGACGCTATTGTGCGCGAGTATGGCAAGAAACACACTGCCGCGCGCCTTGTTGACGAGCCATGACATCACGACCGACATACTCACCACTAGTACAAGGTACGCCCATAACTGCGAAACACCACTACGTGCTGTGTCCCATTCGGAAGTAAAGAATAATGGTATATGCCATAGACAGTGCACAACTCCCAAAATAACCGCCGCAACTAGCGGGTGATACCGCTGCTGCAAACGATGAAGAGCAAAGCCTCGCCAGCCGCCCTCTTCTTGTATCGGACCACCAGCAAGATATATGACAAATGTGACGAGCAGCGTCGTGATAATCGCAGGCGATATGTCGGACGAAATCCCGACACCACCAAAGAGGAAATACGCCGCACAAATCGCGAGAGGAATTGCCGCGAATGCGAGAATATATGCCAGTGGGTGCGCTCGCCACTGCGTAAAGCTCTTTTGTAGTTGCTTTACTCCTTTGCGTCCACTCGCAATGCGAGTAACAACAAACACTGCAACCAGCGGCCCCGCAATAAGCCCGAGCTGATTGATGCCGGCAACCGCAGAACGTGGCAGCTCATACGGTAGCAACCCGACACCTGTCTGCGACAACCACCACGGACTCCACCCAATCCACGACCCAAGATATGCGAGAATAAAAAATGACGCTAGGGGATAGGCACGAACAGTGCTAATGAACTTGTTTTTTATAGATAGCTGGCTCATGGATTTATTATACCTTGCTGGTGATGTTATTGTGACCAGCGGCGCGGCTCACAGTTTTGTCCTGTTTTGGTGCCGGAAGTAGGACTCGAACCTACGAAGCCTGACGGCGGGAGATTTACAGTCTCCTGTGATTGCCACTACACGATTCCGGCGTGTATTTGGAGCCGATTCAGGGATTCGAACCCAGGACCTGCTGTTTACAAAACAGCTGCTCTAACCAGCTGAGCTAAATCGGCATCTTGAACGATTGTAGCAAGTTTTGCAGCCCAAGACAAGGTCTACATGATCACTTTTCGTGATTGTTGCCGCGGCTGGCGTGGCTGCTGAGGATGAGCTGGGTGTGGCGAACGGCGCGGGACGGCGGCTGGCTTGTCGGGTGTGAGCATGGCCGTGGCGCGCTCGCGAAGTTTGGCGGCTTGTTCGGGCTGCTTGGCGCTGTCGTAGGCTTGAGCAAGCGTGTTCAATGTGTGCGGCGTCGGTTCGAGCTCAGCGGCCTTTTCTAGCGCCGCCAGCATCTTCTTCGTATTACCTAATTTCTCCTGAACCTTGGCGTAGGCGATGTGCCGGGCGGCATGACTGGCCTCCATATCAAGCGCCTGCTCAAACGCCAGCGCCGCCTTGACGTAATCCTGTGTCTCGTAGTAAATGAGGCCGACATTGTGTAGGCTCGAGGCGCTCGGCTCGAGGCTCTGGGCGATTTCAAAGCACTCGATGGCGTCCTTGTAGGCACGCTGCTTGGCATACAAAATCCCCAGGCGATTGTAGGCTGTGGCATTTTTCTCATCGACGCGCAGGATGGTTAGGAGTGCCTTTTCGGCACGCAGATATTTGTTTTCACGCAGCGACTCTTGAGCGATAGCCCAGAGCTTGTCAAGTTTCTCTGACAATTTAACTGGTAAGTTTTGTGCTTCGCCGACTGACGGCTGATACCAAACTGCCCACACCATAACCAGCAGGATAACTAATAATCCAGACATATGCATCCATTATACCACAATATTGATCAGTGCCAGCCGCACGTTGCCATTGTGCGTCAGCCGCGTTTCGGCAGTGATGATCCGATCAAGGAGGGGTTGGTGCGAAGGGCTCGGTTGAGTTTTCATCTGAAACGCTACCATGGTGAGAAGGATGTCGATCAGCTGGAGGGCTTTGGCACGGTCGGTGAAGTAGGATGGCAGCGTGCGCAGTGCTCCGTATGAGCCCGGTGTAGAGAGGATGCATTTGGCGTCAGTGGCGATGGCTTGATATTCGGACAGTAGTTTCGGCGTGCGTGCTAATTGACGGATGAGCAGTGGCCGGCCGGCGGCCAGGAACAGGATTTGGCGCCGCTCGCTGGCGGTGAGCGAGGTGGCGTCAAGCAGCGTCTCGTCCTGTACTGGCGAGGTACAGTGCAGGGTCAGCACCTGACAGCGCGAACGAATGGTGGCCAGGAGCTGCTGCTCGTTCTCGGTCACCAGCAAAAAATGCGTGTTGGCGTTCGGCTCTTCCAAGGATTTGAGAAGCGCATTCTGGGCCGCCTCGCTCATGTGGTCGGCTGGATTGATAATGATGACGCGGCGAACCGTGGCGTGCGTGCGCAGCATAGCGATCATGGTGCGAATCTGCTCAGTCGTGATCGTGGTTTTTGCCTCCACTGGCTGCAGTCGAATCACCTCTGATGGTGTGAGCGTTGCTAAGTATTCGGCGGTGCCCATGCCGTCCAGCCCACGCTCGGCGGTGATGATCACCGCCTGCGGCAGTCGCTCAGCAAGTTGGCGCAGTGTAGCGCGGTCGCAATGCGCCACCACTGGTGTGCGTGGCGGGCGGGTGTTAGTCATGAGTGGCCTCGCCGGGCTCGTTCGGGGTTGCGGCAACTCTCGGGAATAATTGTCGAAACTCTGCTGGAATGGCCGCCTCAAAGGTCTTTCGCTCGCCAGATGGCAGTGTAATTTCTAGTTTGTGGGCGTGAAGCATCAGGCGGCTGGCGTTTGGCTTGCCGTAGACGCGGTCGCCGAGAATTGGCGTGTTTAGGTATGCCATATGGACGCGGAGTTGATGGGTGCGTCCGGTGGTAGGCTTAAGTTCAATTAGTGCTTTGGCGTTAGCCGCTGCCAAAACCCGATAGTTTGTCTGGGCGGGTTTGCCATTCGGATCGACGCGGAAGGTGCTGGGCGCGGATGGGTTGCGACCAATTGGCAGGTCGATCTTTGCGGCGGCTAGTTTTGGTGCGCCGTCAGTTACTGCGAGATAGGTTTTTTTGGTGGTGCGCTGGGCGAATTGCCGCTGTAAATGAGCGGCGGCTTCAGCAGTTTTAGCGATGATCAGCACTCCTGAGGTGTCGCGGTCGAGCCGATGGACGATGCCCGGACGGTCGGTGTCCGAGGCAAACGAAGTCTGGGGACGAATAATTTCCGCCACGGTTGGCTCGGTCGACAGTCCACCTTTGGCATGGGTCAGCAGTCCGCTGGGTTTATCGACTACAATTACGTCATCGTCTTCGTATAATATTGGCAGCTCCGCACTGGCCTGCTCCTGCTCTGGCAGCTTGACGGCAATCTCGTCAGTCTCATCGACCTCAAACTTTGGCGTCGTCACTACGCGCTGATTGACCGAGACGTAACCAGCTTTGATATATTTCTGCCAGAGGCTACGCGAAATCGACGGGTCAAAGTCCGTGGATAAGTGGACGTCCAGGCGCTGCTTGGTCGGCACGATGTGGAGCATGATGACAAATTTGCCTTGAAACGGCGTTTCGGTGCAGCTCGGGTCAAGCGGGTTTGGCAACATCTCAGCATTGGCTGGCTTGTCAGGCCACAGCTCGTCAATTGATTCCTCATCGACGATTGAGCCGTAGAGCACGGCGAAATGCTGCTTGTTTAAGATAAACTCAGCCACGATATGCGATTCGTCTGTCTGAACTTTCAGGTGGCGCAGGGCTTTGACGGGCGTGTTGTCGTCTGCCAGTTGATATAGCCTGGCGATTTTAAGGACAGTGCGCGGCGAAATCTTCACGCGGCGTGTCCTCTGCGGTTTGGGCGGCTAGACATCTGCGGCGCTTGATGTGGCGGCATTCCCCGCTTGGTGAGACAACTTGCCATCGCCTGCTACCTCCGTAGCCCCACAGCCGTTTGGACGCGGAGCAAGGTTTCGTTGGCGACGACGCTCATGGCGTGCTCGCTGGATTCTAGCTTACTTTCAATTGCCTGCTTATCAACTGCCGCCAGACGCGCCTGGAAATTCGCCAAGAATCCTGCCACTTCATCAGCCACAATTCGTTTGAAATCGCCGTAGCGCTCCATGCCAGCGTATTCGCTGATGGTTTGCTCCAAGCTGACGTCTCGCCCGGAGTCTTGGCGTACCAGGGTCAAGATTTCCAGTAGATTGGAAATGCCCGGTTGGTTGTCGCGGTCGTACTGCACTGTGCCCAGTGAGTCGGTGGTGGCGCTCATGATTTTTTTGTGCGCTGCCTCTGGCTCGTCGCCAAGGAAAATGACGCCCTTGCCACTATCGTCGGATTTACTCATCTTTTTGGTTGGGTTGACCAGATCTTTGATTCTCAGGCCTTGGTCGTTGCCGAAGAATTGATGCTGCTGGGCGACTGGTTTGGGCACGATGAATAAGTTGCCAAATCTGCGGTTCATCCGCTCGGCGATGTCGCGGGTGAACTCCAAGTGCTGCGTTTGGTCGTCGCCGACTGGCACGTAGCTGGCGCCGTAAAGCAAGATGTCGGCGGCCATCAGGACCGGGTAGTTGAACAGGCCGACGGAAATCTGATCGCCGTGAAGCTTGTCGGATTTATCCTTAAACTGCGTCATTCGGCTCATTTCGCCAAACCCGGTGAAGCAGTCTAGAATCCACGCCAGCTCGCTGTGGGCTGGGACGTGGCTTTGGCGGTACAAATGAATGGCCTCGTTGTCCAGCGGTAGCCCCGCGGCGGTATAAATCCGGGCGTTGCTGAGAATGCTGTCATACAACTTGCTGTGGTCGATTGGCGTGGTAAAGCTGTGTAGATCCGGGATAAACAGATTGATATCAAAATCGGCCGAGCGGCGCTTCGACATATCGACAATCGGCAAAATGGCGCCAAAATAATTGCCAATGTGAATATCATTGTTGGCGCGCACGCCAGTGAGGATGACGGGTTTGGATGGTTTCATTGTATTCATTATAACACTCCTTTGGTGGTTAAGTAACGTAATAAAATGTTCATTGGGTCAATGGTGTTTGGTTTTTCGGCGAAGGCGCAGGATAGTTCGGTGCAGCCTAATAGTGCCGGCGGACTGCTGGGGTAATTATTGATATAGTTTGCTGCGTTTGCCTGCTCGGATTGGGTTATTATTGGTATTTTATCCAGCGCTGACTGAGATATTGTTTGCCCAGAAATTACTGCGCGAATTATCACTTCCAGCGCTTGTTCTTCGTCCTTATCCGGCGTTAATACGGTTACTCCGGCGGCTTTCAACGGCTTGTCATATAGTCCAGTGCGGATGGTCGTCGGCGACGCTAGCAATCGAATTGTTTTATGATGGCGGCTAACGTAATCAATTGCGGCATCCACCATGGAAGTTATGCGAATATTCAGCTGCCGTTCAATATCTGGCTGTAGTAAATGCGCGGTATTGCAGGCAATTATGATAACATCGTCCATCGACGCGCCAATGTTTTTCAGTTCGTTTATGATAATTTCCAAGGCTTCGTTGCGCCGCGATTCGTTGGCGATAAAATCAGGAACTGGCAGCGACAAATGAACTATATGCGGAAAATCTGCGCCATCCTTCGCGCCGTTTGCCAGCGCCTGCTGAATCATCCGCCGGTGTAGTTCCAGGCTTGCCTGCGGCCCCATGCCGCCGATGGTAATTATTCTTTGTTTCATAATTCCTCCTTTGGGTTATATAAAAAAGACCGCGCGCGGCCTCTAGTCATGGTTGGTATTTTCAGAAGGAAATTTACGAACAATTCAATAAGCCGCGGCGAAAACGCGTGCTTTGCCAGGCGGTGCTGATGAATTGCCGTTTTATGGTCATGGGGTGATTATAACGCCAACGGCTAAAATCCGCAAATATTCTATAAAACAGCTCGCTTGGATATGCGCCAAACCCATAAAATGATGTAAATAGATAAACCGATTGAAAATAAGAGCGAGAGGACAGCCATCGGATTTGCTTTCCATAATATTGTCCATGTTGGCGGCGAAACGATAAATTCTACCATTGCTAAGAACCCGATTTTAGTATAAATATGCAGCGATTCAGCCAGACAAACAGCGAAACCGATTACCGTGCCGAGTATAGAGGCTGAGATTAATAAAATGATATCAAGGAGCGGCGGTCTTTCTTCCTGGGTTATGAAACTATATATTAGGTAGACGATGCCCGCGCCGATGGGCCCAGTTAAATACGACACGTAGTTCCACCGCCACAGCAGCAGCCATAGGCCAATTATCATGGGGATACCCAGTAAAAATGCTAATAAAATACCAATCCAGCGCGGGCGGTGTCTACGCTGTAGATTATAATATGGAGGTTCTTGGTTCATGCTATTTAGTATAGCATTTGACAGGAAGTATATGGTTTGGATTGGAGGATTATTTATCTGGCGGCTGCGCTTGGTCTAGGATATTCGACAGTTCGCTAATAAGTTCGCGCAGTTGAGGATTGCGCAAGATTGCTCGGCGGGTGGCTGGCGTCCAAATGAGCGTGCGGGAGCGTAAGGTTTCTGCCAGCGTTTCGCCCGACGGCGTCAGTAGACCCTCTTTATCCAATTGGAACAATTCAGGCAGTAGCGCGTCGCAAAGCAGTGCCAGCGGCGCTTGCGATCGGGCAATGATTCGATCATGCTTATCGACCGGCATAGAAATTGGGTTAAATCCTAATTGCTGCAAATGGCTGGCTGCCGCCTCGGCATTTGGCTGGTCGCTGGCGACAACCGCTCGCTGAGCGCTATTCATTAGCAAATGGACGACGGCAGCTTTCTGGTCAAGCTGATCGTTAAATCGGCGGCTGGTGTCCATAACGCTATCGTGTAAAATTATCAGTCCCCTTACGGGCGATACGATAAAATTTTCCAAGGGCGCGCACACATGGATAATTTCACAATCGGATAATTCTTCTACGCTAGTATGGCGGTCGGCTATGTCAAATTCGCGGACTAGAAAGCCGTACTTTTTAGCGCGCCGTACCAATTGCGAACCCAAATCGCCCAGCGAACCGATAACGCCGATGGTTTGTTTTGCTGCTGTCATGCGGTCTCCTTTGACTTTATGGGGATGACTTATGTTGTTAGTATACGCTACTTGGCATCGCTATACAGATTTATTGATACGATAGTCTGGGCTTGGACCCGATCTCAATTATAGATCATTTTCTTAATCTTTTTGTGCGACTTGTAGATTTTGACGGATACTCGCCCGCAAAGTGCTGCTTGATTAGTCCGGACAAACGCTCAGCGTATGTATCCGTTATTTCGTGTCCCTGCATGGTCATTGACCGATGGGCGATGTTCTTATGCTCTTTGGCTAGTTTCTTCAAATTCCGCTCAACGATCAGTGGGTCGAGCTTGCCAGACAGAATAGTGATTGGCAGTTTCAATTGTGATATATCAGCCATCGTGGTTTGATTGATAATTGCGGCGTTTAGAGCGGTCAGGAAGGATTTAGCAGTAATTTTGTCGGCCTTAAATCCCGCGTCGGGCCATATATTATGTCGGTCGGCAAACTGTAATAGACGTTTTGAGCTCCTCGGATGCTTGTTGATAAGGCTATATAGGGCCCGTAATATTTTTTCTGGATGATGGATTTTCTCGTCAATCTTAGGGTGATATATTGGCGGGCTGCATAGGATTAGTGACTGAGCTAATTTTGGATATTTTTTAGCGAGCTCTACGGCGGCCAGCGATCCCATAGAGTGGCCAATGACGATGTCAAGATGAGTGATTGATTCGTGGCGTAGCGTAGCGGCGATGCTGGTGGCCTGGTCGTGAGCGTTGTATGATTTCCAGTCGGGTTTTGGTGAATTGCCAAATCCTAGCATGTCAATGGCGATAACTTGCGTATCTCTGGGCAAATATGGTTCTAGCGGTTTCCAGGTACGCCACGATGTGCCCAGCCCATGGATAAGTAGAATGGTAGATTTTGGGTTATCTGGGCGACAAAAATAATGCACATTCAGGGTGTACGGGACGCGCAGCCAGCGGTGGATTAATCGATCAAACATTATATTAGTATACTATGAAAATACTCCGCCTGCACATGAGACGGAGTATTTTTGATAGTTGGTCCCTCCTCTGTTTTAACGCTTGGAGAATTGTTCGCGCTTGCGGGCGGAACGCAGACCGTATTTCTTGCGCTCTTTCTCGCGTGGGTCACGCTTGAGCAGCTCAGCCTTCTTCAGGACTGGGCGCAGATCAGCGTGAGCGGCCGTCAATGCTTTAGCGATGCCAAGCTTGATGGCGTCAACTTGACCAGCGAGACCACCACCTTTGACCAAGATGGTAACGTCGTATTCCTTCTGCTTGCTGACGATAGCTAGTGGATCGGTTACTTCGGCGAGCAAGGTTTTGTTGCCATCCAAGTACTCAGCGGCTGCTTTGCCGTTGATGGTGATGGTACCCTTGCCAGGAAGCAAGCGAACGCTTGCTGAGGCACTTTTGCGTCGTCCCAAGCCGTAGAAATAGGTATCAGTAGCCATATTACTTTACCTCAACTTTCTCTGGGGTTTGTGCTGTGTGAGCATGCTCGCTGCCGGCAAATACGCGGAGGCGCTTGAGGCGCTCTGCTTGCAATTTGTTCTTTGGCAACATGCCTTTGACAGCTTCTTCAATAATTCGTTCTGGGTGGCGTTCACGCATTTCTTTGAACTGCGTTTCTTTGATGCCGCCTGGGAAGCCACTGTGACGGTAGTAGTACTTGTCAGTTTCCTTGTAGCCAGTAACGACAGTGTTTGCGGCGTTGATAACTACGACGTAGTCGCCACCATCAACGTGTGGTGTGTAGGTTGGCTTGTATTTACCGGTCAGGTATTTAGCAATTTCAGTTGCCAAACGTCCGAGTGGCAGTTCACTTGCATCAAACAATACCCAGCGGCGAGAAACGTCAGATGGTTTTTGTGAATAGGTCTTCATCTTATTTCTCCTCCTTTGGCATTGGTTTGATGTCGTCGACAAACTCGATGATTGCCATTTGCGCGCCGTCGCCAACACGTAGGCGGGTGCGCTCAACGCGAACATGTCCGCTGGTGCGACCGCTCAGCTGTGGGGCAATTTCATCAACTAGTTTGTAGGCAGCAGCGCGAGTGCTGAGTGCTGTGATCACCTGGCGGCGGCTTGCCAAATCGCCCTTCTTCGCCTTGGTGATGATTTTTTCAATGTGGCGCTTCAGCTCTTTGGCTTTCGGCAAGGTGGTCTCGATTTTGCCGTGCTCGACCAGGCTGGTTGCCAGGCCCCTCAGCAAGGCTCGTCGTTGATCACGCTCACGGCCGAACTTGCGCCCTTGATATCCGTGTCTATGCATAGTTAAAACTCCAACTCCGCCATCTTGTCACGTACTTCATCCAGCGCCTTTGAGCCAAAGCCTTTCAATTCTCGCAAATCTTGCTCGGTCAACGTCACCAGGTCGCGAATGGTGCGGATTTCATTGTTAATCAGCGCGTTGGTGGTGCGGGCACTGAGGTTTAATTCTTCGATCGACATGTCAAGTTCCGAATCATCCGACTCGTCGTTGCCCAGTGCTGGCGCACCAGCCACCACAGTCGAGCCTGCCAGTGCGCTGTATTGGCTGACGAGGATAGCCGCTGCCTCTTCAAATGCTTCGCGCGGTGTCAATGTACCATCAGTCTCAACCGTCAGCGCCAGCTTCTCGAGGTTGGTCTCGTCGCCAACGCGTGTCGAGTCAACCTTATAGCGAACGCGCAGCACCGGTGTAAAGATAGCATCGAGCGCAATCATGTCGGAGTGCAATCGATTAGTACTCGACTCCTCGATCGTCTGATAGCCACGGCCAGCTTCTGCCACCAAGTCCATGATGACGGTCTTGTTCGGATCATCGATGGTAGCGATGATGTGGTCTGGGTTAACAACTTCTACTTCGCCGTTTGCTTGGATGTCGCCAGCGGTGATAACACCACCAGTTTTTTCCAGACGCAGCTCAACTGGCTCGTCAGTGTGAACGCGGAGTCGCACACCCTTTAGGTTCAGCATGATGTCAACGACATCTTCTTTGACGCCCTCGACGGTGGTGAACTCGTGTGTCGCACCCTCGATACGAAAGGCAACGATCGCGCCGCCGCGAATGCTCGAGAGCAGCACCCGGCGCAAGGAGTTGCCAAGCGTATTGCCATAGCCGGCGTGCATCGGCTCAATCAGAAAGGTCGCACTGGTCGCAGAGGTGTCATCAACGCTCGCGAGTGCTGGATTGTAAATTGCTTTTGCCATAATTCTTCCCTAACCCTTCTTTTATCGTGAGTAATACTCAACAATTAATTGCTCGTTGATGTCAGCTTCTGCTTCCTCGCGCTTTGGCAGTCCAGTCACTTCAATCTTCAGCTTCTTGCTATCGCTCTTCAGCCAGCTCAGCGGGCCTTGGATTGAATTATTGATCACATCATCAATCCGCGTGAAGTACTCAGATTTGGTACTCTTTGGACGAACGGTGATAACATCACCAGCCTTAACACGAATCGATGGGATATCGACGCGGCGGCCGTTTAATTCAAAGTGACCGTGGCTGACCAACTGGCGGGCGGCGCGGCGCGATACGGCGAACCCAGAGCGATACACCACGTTATCCAGCCGGCGCTCCAGCAGCTTCAATAGGTTCTCGCCTGCCAAACCTTCTTGGGCGCGAGTTGCTTCATTCATCAGGCGCGCAAATTGCTTTTCAACCAAACCATACAGGCGGCGAACTTTTTGCTTTTCGCGCAGCTGCGTAGCATACAGACTTGGCTTACTTTGGCGGCCGTGCGCGTGCTGGCCTGGGATGCCAGATTTTCGCGCCAAAACCTTATGTGCTTTTGGATGAAGCGCATAACCTTCGCGGCGGCTTTGCTTGACAATCGGTGAATTATCTCGTGCCATAATTATGCCCTCCTTGCCTTTCGTGGACGAACACCGCCGTGAGGCACGCCAGTTACGTCCTTAATGCTTTCTACTGAGATGTCGAAAGCGCCAACCGCACGAATAGCGGCGTCACGGCCCAAGCCGACACCTTTGACGAAAACGTCAACTGATTTCAAACCATACTGAGTTTTCGCAGCTTCAGCAGCTTTCTCAGCGGCAACCTGTGAAGCATAGGCGGTGCCTTTTTTGCTACCACGGAAACCACATGCACCAGCTGATGAAGCAGTCAACACGTTGCCCTTCTTGTCAGAAAAGGTAACAATGGTGTTGTTAAATGTTGCTTGAATATGCAGCTGACCAGCTGGGACTGATCGGCGCTGCTTCTTCTTGGTAGATTTTGCGTCTGCCATTTCTTAGTCCTTTCTTTAGGTCTTACTTGCTGCTTTTGGTTGTGTACCGCCCACGGCGATGGCGCGACCCTTGCGAGTTCGTGCATTCGTACGAGTCCGCTGTCCGCGTGTCGGCAGTCCTGCTTTGTGGCGAAGACCGCGATAGGCGTTGATATCCTTCAAGCGCTTAATATTATTCGTTACCAAGCGCTGGAGATCACCTTCGACGGTGTATTCGCTGTCGATAATTTCGCGAATCTTGTTTTCTTCAGCCTCGGTGAGATCTTTCACCCGAGTGGTCGGCTCAATCTTAGCCGCCGCAAGGATGCTCGAAGCGTGCTTTGGCCCAATCCCATAAATATAGGTGAGCGCAATTTGCACCTGCTTCTCTGTTGGGATAACTACCCCAGCAATTCGAGCCATGCTTAACCCTGCCTTTGCTTGTTCTTAGGTTTTTTCTTGTTGATGACGCGCAGGCGGCCTTTGCGGCGCACTAGCTTGTCACCTTTCTTGGGATCTTTGTCGATCTTCTTGACACTTGCACGAACTTTCATAAAGTGCTCTGAAATCTCCCTTCCCGAGTAAACCCGAGATTATCGTTAGTATTATGACGAGCGCCGCGTGTTTCGAACCGCGTGCGCTGGTCGCTCCTCCTTGAGGCGAAAGACGATGCGACCCTTTGTGAGATCGTAAGGAGTCATCTCGACTTCCACCCTATCACCAGGCACCAGGCGGATGTAATTCTTGCGCATCCGTCCCGAAATGTGCGCGATGATACTATGGCCATTCTCCAGTTCCACCCGAAATTGGGTATTAGGCAGTGCTTCCACCACCTTACCAATCATCTTGATGACTTCCTTTTGACTCGCCATAAGTTACAGTTGTCAATTATACCGTATCGCCTTGGCGATTACAAGAGGGACGAGCGTCGTTTTTTCGACTTTTTCTTGGTCAGTTCGTCTGGGTCAAAGTCGTCATAGGTGACCATTAGGGCGCGCGAGTTGAGCTGACGCAGTGACTCGAGGCCGACTGAGACCACAATGAGCAGACCAGTACCACCGATTGACAGACGTGAGCCACTAATCGCCGCCAGGTGATACATCAAATATTCAGCGACAAACGGCAAGATGGCGATGATACCGAGGACGATTGAGCCGAACAAGATCAAGCGATTGACGGTGCGCATCAGATATTTCTCGGTTTGCTCGCCCGGCCGAATACCCTCGATGAAGCCGCCCTGCTTTTGCAGATTCTCGGCGATTTCGTTGGCGTTAAAGACGATCCCGGTGTAGAAATAGGTAAAGGCAATAACCAGGAGGAAGTACAGCGTTGGGTAAATGAACGCCTCCCAGGTACTGCCGGTAAAGGAGCCTGGGTTTGGCGCCTGAAACCACGTGATCAGGGTGTTGGCGGTGTTTTGCAGGTCTGGATTGCCCGAGGCCTTCATGACTTGGCCGATGAATTGCGGCAAGCTGAGGAAGGCAACGGCAAAGATGACCGGGATGACGCCAGCAGCGATCAGCTTGACCGGTAGGATGCTCTTGATACCGCCGTAGCTGGAGTTGCCATGAACGCGCTTGGCGTAGTTGATGGTAATGACGCGCTGGGCTTCGTTAATTTTTACCAAGAAGTAGAGAACGATGAGTGAGGCGATAGCCATGATCACCACCAGCCAAAAGACGGTTGGATTCACTGGCAGAGTAAACCAGTTAAAGACGTTCAGCCCGCCAGCCGCAGTGTTCCCAAGTGACGAAATGAGTGAGCCGAGCATCTGCGGGATCTGGCTGATGATACCAGCGAAAATCAAGATAGAGATACCATTACCGATACCCTGCTCGGTGATCAATTCACCCAGCCACATGAGCAGGACTGATCCGGCTGTCATCGCCGTCACGCCAACTGTCCACTCGAGCATCGTTGGATCACTCAGCGTGGTCGTACCGCCAGCTAGCACTGTCTGGCGCAACAGGAAGATAAAGGCGATTGACTGGACGATAGCCAGTGGGATGGTCAGTCGCCGCGTCCACTGCTGGATCTTGCGCCTGCCTGATTCACCGTCCTTGTGTAGCTCCTCGAGCTTTGGAATGGCCTTGGTGAGCAGCTGGGTGATGATACTAGCGGTAATGAATGGACTGAGTCCAACCAGCACTAATGAAAAGCTCGCCAGTGCACCACCTGAGAGCAAGTTCAAGAACCCGCCGAGGTCAGTCTGCCCCAGCGCCGCTGCCAGCGCCGTTTTCATCTGTGTCGGATTCGCCAGCGGCACCGGAATATGCGCCAGCATCCGATACACCACAATAATGCCCACCACAATGGCCAGGCGTTTCTGCATATCTTTATTTTTCAGCGACCGGAAAATTATTCTCCAATTCATGTTTTAGCCCCTCATAGTCACTAACAATTCTTAACTCTGTTAATTATACATGACCGCGGCCAATATTTCCATACTAAAAACATAAAAGCACATGCGCTATAATTGAATTAATACAATAATGCAAGATTGAGGTGTCATATGCAACAACGTCCCGAAACTCCAGTAACTCCATCGCCAATGCCGCAGCTAAGCCCAGAATTACCGCCACATTATCCGCCAAAGAAAAGTAAGCTATGGCTGTGGATTACGCTGGCGATTGTCGGCGTGTTGGCGATAGTCGGGATTATCATAACAATTATTATTGTGTCGAATAACTCCACTTCTTCAGCTGATACAACAACTTCACGTCAGCGAGCGACCAAGCCTGATAAGAATAATGACAATGGGGAGGATGAAGACAATCAGCAAGGCTCATCTGCGGAGACCACAAAGTGCCTAACGTCTGCGGATTTTCGGAGATCTGGCTATACGCACGTAAAGGATGGCTATTTTGTGTTAGAGGACGGCAGGTTTAAGTTTCGTAGCATTCTCTTCAAGCCAGATTCAACGCAATACCAACGTGGAACTTCCAACGTTGAAATGGCTAAGCTAGGGGTGCTTTACAAATTTAATACTGATAGCAATTTTCGATTGAACTGGTCCCTAATGAGACGGGTGAGGGCTCAAAGCTGGCTTTGGAGCGTACCGATAAGATTAAGCACGATTTGGTATCTAATGGAATTCCAGAGCGTAAGATTACTGTTTCTGATCCAATAGTCGCCACCCATGATGCTAGCGATGATACGGCCAACAGGCGTGTAACGATTTATTTCGTTGCACCGCAGAAATGTAGCGAAAAATAATTCGGCGCACCAAGACAAAGGAAAATCCCCTTCTCTTACAAAGGGGATTTTCTAGTCGCTAAAGAAAATTATCTTTCC
Organism: Candidatus Saccharibacteria bacterium oral taxon 488; assembly: GCA_013099015.1. Taxonomy (NCBI): domain Bacteria; phylum Candidatus Saccharimonadota; species Candidatus Saccharibacteria bacterium oral taxon 488. Next base: position 436,329 of record CP039998.1, read on the forward strand.
TCGGCTTCTTTCATGCTTTGGTGCAGTGGTGTAGCGACTTTCTCAAACGAGCCGCCAGTTTTTTCAATCGCTTTAACGACTGAAGCAGACGCAGCTTGTACTTTCAAGTCAACCTTAGCTTTCAATTCACCGCGAGCGATCACCTTGACCGTGTGGAACGGCGTGGCGATGTAGCCTTCGGTAAACAGCAGCGCGTTGTCAACGGTTTTGCCGTCAAAGGCGTTCAGGTGATCCAAGTAGACTACCTGAGCTGGCGTGCGCAAGCTCTTGAAACCGCGAGCTTTTGGCACAGCCTGAGCCAATGGGCGCTGACCACCCTGGAACATGGCGCGAAGCTTTTTACCAGTGCGGGCGTTCTGACCCTTGGTACCGCGACCAGCAGTTTTACCCTGGCCAGCAGCGATACCGCGACCAACACGTTTTTTATTCTTGTTTGCTGAAACTTGGAGATCGTTGTATTTCATTACTTAGCCTCCTTTTTAGCAGCTTTTTTGACTGGCTGAGCGTTGAGCCATTCTTCGCGCGGAACCAATGATTTCAATGCTTCAATGGTTGCGTAGGCGATGTTCACCTTGTTGGTTGAACCAAGCGATTTGGTCAGCAAGTTACGGACACCAGTTACGCCGATGATCTGTCGCACCACACCACCAGCGATGATACCAGTACCAGGAGCGGCTGGCTTGATCAGCACGCGGGCACCCGAGAACTTGACTTCGCTGTCGTGCGGAATGGTCTCGCCACTGAGCGGCAAGGTGATCAAGTGCTTCTTGGCAACTGAGGTTGCCTTGGCGACAGCAGCCTGTACGTCGGCACCCTTAGCCACACCAACACCAACCTTATCTTTGCGGTTGCCGACAACCACCAACGCCTTGAAACGGAAGCGGCGGCCACCCTTCACCACGCGGGACACGCGGTCAATGTTGATTACCAATTCTTCAAACTCTTTTGGTGCGTCATCACGCACATTTCGCCGGTCATCGCGGCGACCACCACGCGGACTGCGAGGCCGGCGGCCTTCTGCGCGTGGGGTAGTATTTGCAGCTTGCTCTGCCATACTAGAACTCCAATCCTTCTTGGCGCGCAGCATCAGCCAATGCCTTCAAGCGACCAGCGTACTGGCGGCCATTGCGGTCAAAGACCACTGCGCTAATTTTACTTTTCTTTGCTTTCTTGGCAATTTCGGTACCGATGGCAGCACATTTTTCGCTCATCGTACCTTTTGCTTTGGTGCCAACGGTGGTTGCGGCAGCCAATGTTTTGCCTGCGACGTCGTCGATCAGCTGAGCACTGACGTGCAGGTTGCTGATGGTAACCGTCAGGCGTGGGCGCTCTGCAGTGCCTGAAACCTTGGCGCGAACGCGGTTTTTGCGAAGAGCGCGGTTGAGTAATTTCTTGTTCTCAGTCATGATTACTTACCTGTCTTTCCTGCTTTGCGCAAAATCTGCTCGTCAGCATACTTGATACCCTTGCCCTTGTATGGTTCAGGTTTCTTCAGCGCGCGGATTTCCGCAGCGACTTGGCCGACTTGCTGTTTATTGATACCGCTAACGATGATGGTCATCTTTTCATTGGTAACGGTGATACCCTCTGGGGCTTTGTATTTGACTGGGTGTGAAAACCCTAACGCCATTTCCAGCTCATTGTTGCTGGAGCTCACGCGGAAACCGACACCATTGACCTCCAGACGCTCCTCGTAGCCCTTGGTTACGCCGATTACCATGTTGTTGATCAGCGCGCGCATCAGACCGTGCTGGGCGCGAGCAGTTTTGGACTCATCCTTGGGATGAACCGTGACTTGTCCGTCTTCGACTTTCACCTCAACTGCTGGCGTGATGAATTGTGTCAATTCACCTTTCGGGCCCTTTACGACCACATCACCAGAGTCAACCGTGATTGTCACACCGGCCGGAATAACCACCGGCAGTTTTCCGATTCGACTCAGACTCATTACTCACCTTTCGTGTGATTTGATATTAACCCTGGTATTTTAGCATAGATTAGGGGTGAAATGCAAGGTATAAGCACGATTCAACTCTCGGGGACTTTGCCTACTTTTGAGGATCAGTCCCAGCGGCGTTTTTCAAGAAGTCGAACATACGGATGGCCTTAGTGCTGAGTCTCGAGACGGTTTCAATTTTTCCTCCGGCACCCATCAGTTCATCGCGCCATATCTGCTGACGCTCTTTCATATCTGCCTCTAGCCCGTAAAAGCTTTCCAATACCTTTTCTTCCAAACCGCCAATTTCCTGGATAGATATTGTATCAGTTGTAATCTGGATACCCGCTTCATTCAGCTGATCGGAGAGTTCCTCGTTCACAGATTCTGTTAGACCCGATAATACACGTGCAGCCCTCCTAAGTCCGTCAATTGTTTTGGCGGTAGCGGGCTGTGCGTCATTGTAGCCGACAATTCCATGCTCGTAGCTGCGCCCCATTCCCTTACATTTGAACTGACTGAGAGGCATTCCCTCCAGATAGGTGCCGAAGGTTAAGTCATATGTAGCGCCATCTCTATCGTGACTCACATCTACTGACGAACCTGCTACTAGATTAAATTCGCGCACCTCCTCAGGCTCCTCTTTGAGCAGCCTGTCTAAGCCATATGACTTAACATCTAAACCCTTGAATACAAGATCATGATGACTGTTTGCGCAATGACGGGCGAAGGTATTCTGAAGTGATAGCATATGCTCCGTCGGATCACCATTGATCACATCCAGCTCACGATATGCTTCGCCTATGGTTGAAAAATCCTCCGAAAGGCCGTACGGTCGAATTTTCTTGGAGTCAAATATTGTTTGCCATAGTTCAGTCCGTTTCTGGAAAAGATCATCATAATAGCCATGAATGGCGTTCATCTGGTCTATTGTCAGCATCCCGACGTTTAATCCTGGACCCAATGTATTCACGATAGCAGTAGCACTGAGACGATTTGTCGTATCAGTATGATCAATTGGTCTTTCATGTATCTCAAGACGGCTGTCTTTGTCGTTTGGTTGTGTTAACTCGTGCATGTGCTATTCTCCCAAAGAGTGAAAACTCCACTTTAATACAAATTATCTAGCCTCTCAATTATACTATATGTGTGCCGTATATCAATATATACACAGTGCCGGTTTATGCTAAAGCTTTACTGACTAACCGCAAATTATTTTGGTAGTTTACTTACCCATAGGCGTGTATCATGAGGCCATCGTAAGTGTGCTAATATATGCTTGTGATCTCAAAATACCTCATCGCAAAAATAAGCTTCGTCGTCCTTTCCGTATCCACGGTACTACTGTATATTTTGGCGCGCAATGGAACGATGACTGCGATTTTTGGGCCGATGCTAGCCTATGTTGTATACCTGCTCAATTTTGCACTGCTTATCGCGTCCATACTTTTCTACATCTGGCAGCGTGCTCACAAAGACACGCCGCAGAAGGATCGCTTGGAGGCACTCGAGACATATACGCGACTAGATAATGACGGCCTGTTGATTAGTAGCGCGGTAACTATTATTGAGATCGAGGCGGACAGTTTTTGGCAGCTCAAGGAATATGGCGAGACGATCACTATACCTATCAACACCATGAATCCGCTGCGCCTGCCACCGGTGGGCACACGGGCAACATTCGCGCCGATTGGTAATAAAGACAATCGAGTCATCGGCGTGATTACCGAGATAACAAACGGAAGAATGACGGTCGCACTGGCACCAATAACCAAGCCCAGTAAACCAAAACTCACCGCCAAAACCACGACGTCCAACTGAGCGGTATCAGCATGAGCAAGGACGCTATCGCTAGCGTGATGTACGCCCCCAGTGCCGGCCGCGTCAGCTGTGGTGTATCATAATGATACACCCGCCGCAGCTCATAATAATCCCACAAACGCCATGCACAAATCGTTAATAAAACGGCAGAAATGAGCGACAGCATCCCACTAAGCTCAAAATGATATGTTTGATTACTAAAGTTAACAACAAACATGAACTCCGCCGCCGCCAAACACGACCACCATCGCTTATCTCGTTTCAATCCCATTACCGCTACACAAAATCCCAACGGAATGATCAATCGCACCACCGGCGTGTAGTCAAAAAACAGCTGCGTGTAATATTCAATCGGATATTTATTATTGCCTGCAGCCGCCATCAACGCACCTACGCCATAAAACAATGTTAATAACACGACGCCAAACACAAACAGCCGCAACATATCGTTATAGAACACATCTCGCAGTGTGATAACGTCAGTTTTAGAAGTAGCGGGAAGCTTCAGAAATGGGATCATTTTTAGCTACCGTTAGTCCGTGAACACGTCCTTATGATTTTTCATAAGAATATCGTAGTTTGCGAGGCGAGTACGTGTCAAGACAACGGGGCGTTTAGCCGAGAGACTACTTCTCTTTTACCTCGCACCGGCCGTTTTTATCCCCATCCTTGGACTCGCAAGTGACGTAGAGACCCTCACCGTTAGCTACCCTGTGATTAGGGGTGTAGCCTACCGCATCCCAATCCTTCTTTGTACCGCCACAGCCGACAGAGAATTTAATCTTGTCGCCTATGACAACAGGTAGATTTTTAATATCAACGACTGACCGGTCGCTAGTCGGAGCGGTTTTCACCCAACCAGATTCTAGTGTTTCCTCATTCGCTCGTTCCACCCACGCACCAACAAACTCCCCACCATTAGCACAGGTAAATTGCCCGCCAATAGTGACGATGTCTCCCTCTTTAGGCGTAGTCTTTGTCGGACGCGAAGTTGGTTCTGACGGGGACGGCGTCACAGTTTCAGTGACGCGTACAGTTTGTGTCGCTCGTGGCGTCTCGGTCGTTTGCGGATGCCTGTTCGTCGTGGTCACGGTAACAGTCGCTGGGGCTGGCCTGGCGTCCAATCCCGACAGGCCGCAGCCAGAGGCAAACAATGCCACTACGCCCATAAAGCTAGCTAGCGGTCGGTGTAAAACGTTACCAATTTTTCCGCTGATAGTGAATTCTGGGGATTCTGGGGATTCATGAGTCATGGTTATTCCTTTCTTGTGGTTGATTATCTAGTAAAGTCGTCGAATATTATTGCGTCGTAGAAATATGCCGCGAGACCGGCCGCAGCAATTTCATTAGGTGTAGCGCTGCCATTTTTGCGGTTCTGGTTATGTACATTGCGGATTTCCTGCTCTAACCTTTTTCCGACCCTAAGCCCTAACTTCTCCTGACCGGTATCCCTGGCCTGCTGAAGCCTCAACTGCCCTGCTTCTTGTTTTCGCGCTAAACTAAAGCGTTTTGCGCTTAGTTGATCTATCATCTGGCTAATTCCGTCTATCTCATGAGCAAGCTCTAGCCCAGAGCGTATTCTTTGTAGACCAGCGATACTACTGTTAATCGCACACATACTATGAGGGACATCACCTATCTTCCGCCGCATTATCGCTTCCCTGTCTGCCTCATCGAATAGCATATTAATTAATGATGAATTCTTAAGGGTGTACTCCCCTGTCCCGTATGTCTTCGCCGTCATTATATTAACATAATACCATAAAATTATTTTACTGGCAAGTAAACCGCTCTTGCGAAGTGGCACGCTACCACGAGACAATTGGCCTATTACATCAGGGGCACAAGAGCCGTCCACCGTGTGCTATAGTAATATCATCATGGATAAGGATTCTGCTCAAACACCACGAACACCTCAGGACACTACACCGCCCCGGGGTGAAATACCACAACCTCAATATAAAGCAACGAAACCACAAGGCGACACCGCAAAGCGACGATGGCTGGCTCGGTTTGTCGATCGTTTGACGTGGTGGCAGGCGACAGCAATTATCGCCAGTATCTTCGCATTACCACCAGTGGCTGTTGCTGGTGTGATTGATAAGGGAGTGCCGCTTAATGGTTTTTTCGGTATTTATAATGGTTCATCATTTGATACTATTATTTTCATTCTGTGTTTGCTCGTCACACCACCGTTAAGCCCTCTGTGTGCACTGATGTTTGCTACATACTTTGCCACGAGGCGAAAAGATTTGACCACCCTAAGGCGCATGATGCCAGTCGCGCTAATCGCCTGTATATTTTTAGTTGCCCTGCTGTCTACACTGCTGGGGTCTTAGCTTGTTGTGCCGATGTATTTGATAGACAACTAAAAGCGCCCGGAGATTATTTCCTCGAGCGCCTTTCTTTTAGCTAGCAGTGTTAGACTTAGTACACCTTCAGTAGCAACTCACCACCAAGCTTAGCCTTGGCTGCCTCAGCGCCAGTCATGACACCTTTTGAGGTTGAGATGAGTACCAAACCACGGCCGCTTTTCACCTTTGGAATCTCGCTAGCGCCGACGTAAACGCGACGACCAGGTTTTGAGATGCGGGTAATTTCGTTGATAGTGCTGTTAGTACCCTCTTCGTTGATGGTCACGACCAGCACGCCACGAGGCTTGGCGTCCTCTAGTTTAACATCTGCGAGGTAGCCGTTTTTGACTAATTGTTCAGCGATGACTTTTTTCATCTTGCTGGACGGAACACGAACTTCCGTCTTGCCAACCAGTTTCGCATTGCGAATGCGCGTCAGAAGGTCGGCGATTGGGTCTGTAGTTTGCATAGACATTGTCGAATCTCCTTTCCTTCTTACCAACTACTCTTTGTTATGCCTGGGATTTCGCCCTTGGCTGCTTTTTCGCGGAAATTGATGCGGCTCAAGCCAAACTGGCGCATGTAGCCGCGTGGACGGCCGGAAATGCTGTCGCGGTTCTTGTGCCGAGTTGGGCTCGAGTTGCGAGGCAGCTTCTGCAGACCTATGAGGTCGCCAAGTTCTTTGAGCTTAGCGCGCTTCGCAGCGTATTTTGCGATCATCTTCAGGCGCTTTTTGTCGCGAGCGACCATTGATTTCTTAGCCATTACCTGACGCCTCCTTTCTTCTCGAACGGCATGCCGAACTTCTCCAGCAAGGCTTTTGATGCTTCCTTACTGCCGTTCTTGATGACAAATGTTACTTGCAACCCGTGTAAAATCTGCGTCTCCTCGAAGGTTAGTTCTGGAAAAATTGACTGCTCGATGATACCCAGGTTATAGTTACCACCTTTGTCGAACTTCAGACCGACGCCGTGAAAGTCGCGTACGCGAGGCAGGGCCACGTTGATCAAGCGATCCATGAATTCGTACATCCTGCTACCGCGCAGCGTGACACTCACACCGATTGGTGCACCCATGCCTTTACGGATGCTAAAGCCAGCAATTGACTTCTTTGCCTGGCGGGCAACTGGTGCCTGACCGGTGATTTTTGCAACGGTGTTTTTGACAATTTCAAAGTGACGCTTGTCATCTTTCTTTTTGCCGGTGCCAACGCTCACGATGATCTTTTCCAAAGCTGGCACTTGGTGCACGTTCTTTAGATCTAGTTCGGCTTGCAGTTCCTTCAGGTATTTCTCCTGGTACAAGGCTTTCAAGCGAGGAGCTGGCACGACGGTTTTCTTCTCTGCCATTATTTAATCTCCTTATTTTTTGCTTGGCGAGCGACGCGAGTTTTGCCGCCGTCAGCGTTCTTTACTAAACCAACCCGGCTGGTTTTGCCTGACTTTTCGTCGACAACCAGCGCGACTTTGCTGATGTCCATCGGTACGTGGATATCTTTCTTGCCGCCTTTTGGATTGTACTGGCTTGGCTTGACGTGGCGGTGTCCGACGCCAACACCTTCGACCAAAACAGTCTGATCTTTGGTGTTAACTTTCAGGACTTTACCGGTCGTACCTTTGTTTTTACCAGCAATGATTTTTACGGTGTCATCTTTGTGAATACGAGCCATTAGAGTACCTCCGGAGCCAAGCTGATGATCTTCATGTAGCCCATGTCGCGTAGTTCGCGTGGCACTGGGCCGAAGACGCGGGTAGCCTTTGGCTGCTTGTCATCGTTGATAATCACCACGGCGTTGTCATCAAAGCAAATGGTTGAGCCGTCTTTGCGGTGGATTTGGTCGCGGGTGCGAACCACCACAGCTTTAACGACAGACTTCTTCTTGACGTTGCCGGTTGGGCTGGCGTCTTTGACTGAACAGACGATCACGTCGCCGACGCGAGCGTAGCGGCGGCGGGTACCACCGAGGACGCGGATGCACAATACTTCTTTGGCACCCGAGTTGTCAGCTACCTTGAGGCGAGATTCTTGTTGGATCATTTGTCATCCTCCTTGGTCTCTTCCTCAGCTTCGCCAGAAACTTCAGCCTTTAGTTTGATAGAACCGCGAGACTTCTCGATCACCTTGACCAGCATAAAGCTCTTGGTCTTGGAAATTGGGCGAGTCTCTTCGATTTGCACCTTGTCGCCTTCGCCTGCTTGATTGGTCTCATCATGAGCAGTGTATTTGCGAGTCACGGTGTACTGTTTGCCGTAGAGCGGATGCGTTTCGCGGCTGGTGACCGTCACGGTGATGGTCTTGTCGCGCTTGGCACTCGTTACGACGCCAATCAGTGTTCGTCGGGCCATTACTTGCTCTCCTTTTCGTTAATTTGTGTCAGCAGGCGTGCGATGTCCTTGCGGAGTGAACGCAGCGCTTTTGGATTAACTAATTCGCCAGCAGCGTGAGAACGTTTTGCTTGAAGCAGGTCATGTCGCTTTTCGGCGAGTTCCTTCTTCAAATCGTCAACGGTCTTTACAACTGCTGCTTTTGTAGGTTTCTTTGCTTCAGCCATTATGCGTCCTCCCGCTTGATGAACTTACATTTGACTGGTAGTTTGTGGCTAGCCAGGCGCATTGCTTCGCGAGCGACTTCCTCGGAAACGCCCTGCATTTCAAACATCACCGTGCCGGCCTTTACCTTAGCAACAAAGAACTCTGGATTACCCTTACCCTGACCCATCTTCAAACCAAGTGGCTTGCGAGTAACTGGGGTGTGTGGGAAAATCCGGATCCAAATCTTACCACCACGCTTGATGTAGCGGGTCATTGCCTGACGAGCAGACTCGATTTGGCGGGAGTTGATGCGCTCGTTTGATTGTGATTGCAGTGCAAAGTCGCCGAACGCGATGTAATTACCACGGGTTGCTTGACCACGGTTTTTACCGATGCGCACTTTGCGATATTTAGTCTTTTTCGGTAACAGCATTTAGCGACTCCTTTCTCCCTTATAAATCCACACTTTCACGCCGATGATACCAGCTGGTGTCTGGGCGCGAGCACAGTGGAAGTCAATATCAGCGCGAAGGGTGTGCAGTGGCACTGAGCCTTCAATCACCTTTTCGCGGCGTGCCATTTCAGCACCGTTCAAACGACCAGCCACCTCAATGCGGATACCTTTAGCACCAGCACTCATGGTGTTTTGTGCGGTCATTTTGGTTGCCCGGCGGAAGTTGATGCGGCGTTCCAACTGGCGGGCGATGTTCTCTGCCACCAATTTGGCTGCTAGTTCCGGTCGGCGCACTTCTTCGATGTTGATGCGAACCGCCTGACCGACAATTTTCTCAACTTGCTTTTTCAATTCATTCACGCCAGCGCCGCCACGGCCGATCACCACACCAGCTTTTGCCGTGTGAATGGTTACCGTGATCAAGTTGGCACTCCGCTCAATCTCAATGCGATTGATGGTTGGGCGTGAGGCAAATTTCTTCTCAATCAATTCGCGGATTTCGTGATCCTGGCGAATTGCCTCCGCAAACTCTTTCTTATTGGCCGTAAACCAACGAGAGCTCCAGTTCTTGTGAACTTGTAGGCGGAAGTTGATTGGATTCACTTTTTGACCCATTTACTTCTCCTCCTTTTTTGCCGTGGTTTCGGCGGCTTTTTTCGCTGCAGGCTTGGCAGGTTTAGTCTCTGCTTTAGCCTTGGTCTCTGTTTTTTTCGCAGGCGCTTTCTTTGGCTTCTCCACGCCAGTAACTTCAACCAAGATGTTTGACGTCTTTTTCTGGAACGGCAAAGCACGACCCTTTGACGCTGGCTTAAAGCGACGTAGACGCGTACCAGTGGTAACGCTCAACGTGGTAATCACCAAGCTTTTAGCGTCCAAACCGTGGTTGTTGATGGCGTTTGCCTTGGCGCTGTCGATTGCCTTTTTTACTGGCAAAGCAGCGCGTTTTGGCACGTGTTCCAAGATAACCAATGCGTCAGCGACGGTGCGGCCGCGTACTAGTGCAGCTACCAAGCTAACCTTGCGTGGTGTTTGGTCAACACCTTTGGCGTAAGCGCGAACAGTATAAGTTGTATCAGCCATGATTACTTCTTATCCTTTCCGCCGTGCTTACGGAACTTACGAGTTGGACTAAACTCACCGAGTTTGTGGCCAACCATGTTTTCGGTAATTAGCACAGGTACGTGCATCTTACCGTTGTAGACAGCAATCGTTCGACCGACCATTTCTGGGGTGATAGTCGAAGCGCGCGCCCACGTTTTGATAACGGTTCGATCGTCAAGGCTGAGAGCAGCGACTTTTTTCGCAAGCTTCACATCGACGAATGGACCTTTCTTTAATGAACGACTCATCGTGATTTACCTCTTCCTCTTCGCGTCGTGACGCGTGCGTACGATTAATTTATTTGAGCCTTTGCGGCGGCGAGTTCGATAACCCAGCGTCAATTGGCCCCATGGCGTACGTGGTGCTTTACCAGTACCGTGGCGACCACCGTCACCACCACCATGCGGGTGATCTGCGGCGTTCATGACGACACCGCGAACCGTTGGGCGAATGCCTTTGCGGCGGCGGCGACCGGCTGAACCGATCTTGACGTTCTGGTGCTGGACGTTACCGACTGTACCGATGGCAGCGGTTGCTTCCAGGCGAACTTTGCGAACTTCACCAGATGGCAATTTGATGGTTGCGTAATTGCCTTCTTTGGCCATCAACCGAGCTTTGGCACCAGCGGCGCGAACCATTTGTGCACCTTTGCCGGCAGTCAGTTCAATAGCATAAATCATCGTACCAACAGGGATAGCAGACAGCGGCAGGCGGTTTGAGGCCTCAATTGGCGCTGTCTCGCCAGTCTGAATCGTCTTACCCTTGACCATCGAGGTGTCGGCCAATACGTAGTGGTACAAATTGTACTGATCTTTCACTCGAGCGATGCGTGCTGAGCGGTTTGGATCGTACTCAATTTCTTCAATTGTCAGCGTCAGACCAGCCGGCAAATTGTGGTTCACCAAACGGTAGTGACGGCGAACGCCGCCGCCGCGATGACGCACGGTGATGCGGCCTTGGTTGTTGCGGCCAGCATTTTGCTTTTTGGCTTTGATCAGACTTTTGAGCGGTTTTCTTGTCGTGATATCCGACAAATCCTGACTCGTCATGCCGCGACGAGCAGGAGTGGTTGGATTGTAAGCTTTCACTGGCATTACTTGGTCTCCTCCATCTGCTGCTCTACTGCGTCAAACACATCGAGCTTATCGCCATCTTTCAGCGTCACGTAAGCTTTCTTCCAGTCCTTGCGCGTGGTCGTGCCAGGATAGCGGTTTTTGCCTCGTGAGAAACGCACAGCCTTGCCGTCTTGCACTAAGGTTTTTACCTTCAGGACAGTGACGTCAAATTGCGCTTCAACTGCTGCTTTGATCTCGTTTTTATTCAGGTTGAGCGGAACGCGGAACACGTAGACGCCGTTGGCGCTCACGGCGTAGGCTTTCTCGCTAATGCGTGGGATAATTGTCATCTGTTTCATATTACGCTTCCTCCTTACTCAGCCACTCAGTGATTACTGGCAGAGCTTTCGGGGTTATGACAATAGTATCCGCATTCAGAATGTGGTAGACGCTGAGGTAGCTCGCGCGAATCACCAATACGTTCTGAATGTTGTTTGTGGCACGCATCAATTCTGGCGTCTTTTCGTCGACGACGATCAGTACGCGGCGCTCAAGCTTGTTGTCAGCCAAGAAGGTTGCGACCTCTTTGGTCTTGCCAGTCGTCTTGATGTCCTTGACGACGATCTTCTTCGCTTCATTGGCTACCGTCAAGGCTTGGCGAATTGCCACTTTCTTGGCGGTTTTGGACAATTTTTTGGTGTAGTTTTCGTTGCCGCGTGGACCAAAGACTACACCACCACCGCGCCAGATTGGGTTACGGCTTGAGCCGAAACGCGCTCGACCAGTTCCCTTTTGCTTCCATGGTTTTTTACCACCACCGGAAACTTCACCACGTTGCTTGGTTGTGGCGCTTGCCAGGCGGGCATTTGCCAGATAGCTGTCATATGCCAATTTCAACAGTTCATGGTTTGGCACGTCAACAGCAAAAATGTCTTTAGGAAGTTTGGTTGATTCAGCCATTACTTGTTACCTCCTAAAATGATCAGCCCTTTTCGTGGCCCAGGGACAGCGCCCTTCACCCCGATCAGATTGGTCTCTGGATCAACATATGCCACTTCCAGGTTCTTGACGGTAACGCGCTCGTGACCCATGTGGCCAGCCATCGTCTTACCCTTGAACACTTTTTGTGGATACATTGAGCCAATTGAACCTGGCTTACGAGTATTACCTTTACCACCGTGCGTCTTGCGGTGACGCTTAAAGTTGTGGCGTTTAATGGTTCCAGCGAAACCTTTACCTTTGCTGGTTCCGGTCGCATCGACAGAATCGCCGACTTCGAACGCGGAAACGTTGATTTCATCGCCAACTTTGAGTCCTTCAGGGATCTCGTCGACGCGGAATTCCCGAATGTGCTTCGGGGTCACTTGGGCTGGCTTCACGTGTCCAGCCACGGCCTTGCTCAGGTTCTTACCCTCTCCATAAGCGACCTGTACCGCATTGTAACCGTCGGTTTCGACAGTCTTCACCTGAGTCACGGTGACAGGGCCGGCTTGGATCAGCGTCACCGGAATGGCTTTGCCGTCTTCAGCCAAGAGCTGGGTCATACCAAGTTTGGTACCGAGAAGTGTTTTCACTTTTCCTCACTCCCACTTAAATACTCCTGATGACGTGCGGTTTCTGGGTTCTGAGCGAGGCGTTCATGACAAGCGCTTTACCCATAGCCAGACCTGCTCATTCATCAAGGAGAACAGTTGATATTACGCGTAATAGAAATTACCTTGTGATTGTAACACACGTTGGTCTGCGGCGTCAACAGTAGTAGGATGTTGGTCTATGCTATTGACACGACGTTGATTACCTGCTATAATTTGGCAGTTTGAATAAAGTAGCGAAAGGAGCAAAGCATGGCTACGATATCAGAAGCTAAAGCTTGGCCAGATTATGACAAGGTCACAAGAAATCCAGAAACCGATGAAGACAGGAGAAAGTTCTTTGAGTGGTTCGGGCAACTAACATATAGAAAAGTTGAAGATGGTGAACTATCATATGAGGATCTAGAGAGACTACACCCAACTATACAACAAGCTGTAGAGATTGCCCTTAATTTGTACATGGAATCGCAGCAGGAGGCAGCACGAGAAGCTACCGAGACACAATAGCCTTTGGTCTCAGCTAACTAACAGTAATACCGCCCCGATAAGGAGCGGTATTATTTAGCATCGTTTATCGCTGCGCCCTAGGCGTTGCGCTTCTCGATAATCTCCTGCGCTACGTTTGGTGGTACTTCCTCGTACTGTGCTAGCTCCATGGTGCTGGCTGCGCGGCCCTGCGACATCGAGCGGATGTCCGAGGTGTAGCCAAACATATTAGCCAGTGGCACGAAGGCCTTGACCAATTTAGCACCGCCCATCAGATCTTCCATAGCATCGATACGACCACGGCGTGAGTTCAGGTCGCCGATGATGTCGCCCATGAACTCTTCTGGAGTGGTGACTTCGACTTTCATGACCGGCTCGAGCAGAATTGGTGTTGCCTGCTTGATACCTTCGCGGGCTGCCAAGCTACCTGCCAGCGAGAAGGCTAGTTCTGAGGAGTCAACATCGTGGTATGAACCATCATACAGCGTCGCCTTGACATCAACCACTGGATAGCCAGCGATCACACCGCCTTCCAAGGTTTCCTTGATACCCTTCATCACAGCTGGGCGATACTCCTGAGGAACCACACCGCCCTTGATCTCGTCGATAAATTCAAAGCCTTTGCCAGCCTCATTTGGTTCAAAGCGTACCCAGACGTCACCGTACTGACCACGACCACCAGACTGCTTGGCGTGCTTACCCTGGACTTCAGCGCGGCCCTTGATTGACTCACGGAAGGCCACCTGCGGCTCGCCAATGTTAGCTTCAACCTTGAACTCGCGCTTCATACGGTCGATCAAGATATCCAGGTGCAACTCACCCATGCCGGACATAATCGTCTGGCCAGTTTCTTCGTCAGTGTGGATGCGGAAGGTTGGGTCTTCCTCAGCCAAACGCTGCAAGGCCAGCGCCATCTTTTCCTGGTCAGCCTTTGACTTTGGCTCAACGGCGATGGACACTGGTGGCTCTGGGAATTCGATTGACTCTAGGGCAATTGGGTGTGCTGGGTCAGTCAAGGTATTACCGGTACCAGTGTTCTTCAAACCAACCACTGCGGCGATGTCGCCAGCACCGATCTTGTCGATCTCCTCGCGCTTGTCAGCGTGCATGCGTACGATACGGCCGATGCGCTCTTTGTCACCAGTGGTGGTATTCAGGACGTAGCTACCCGAGCTCAAGACGCCGGAGTAGACGCGGATGAAGATCAACTTACCAACAAATGGGTCAGTGGCGATCTTGAACGCCAGGGCGCTCATTGGCTCTTTTTCATCTGGCTTGCGACTCACTTCGTCGCCAGTCTTTGGATTCTTACCCCAAATTTCGTCAACGTCCAGTGGGCTTGGCAGATAGTCAACCATGAGGTCAAGCACCTTCTCGACAATGACACCACGGCCGTCACCGCCAGTCACCAAGAAGAAGTCACCGGCTAGCACACGCTTGCGCAGTGCAGATTTCAATTCATCAACGGTAATTGCGTCTTCACCCTGGTCGAGGAACTTCATCATCAATTCATCGTCGGCTTCGACGGCATTTTCCACCAGCAGGGCGCGAGCATTCTTTGCCTTCTCCAACATATCAGCTGGGATATCGCCAACCTTCAACTCGTGATCAGTGTAGTCATCGTAGGTGTAGGCTTTCATGTCGACCAGGTCAACTACGCCGTTGATGGTCTTTTCAAAGCCAATTGGGATGTGAATTGGGAAGGCTTGTTTGCTCAAGCGGTTGTGAATCGACTCCAGGGATTTCCAAAAGTCACCACCGGTCTGGTTAATCTTGTTAACGAAACAAATGCGCGGCACGCCGTACTTGTTGGCCTGGCGCCACACCGTTTCGGACTGCGCTTCAACGCCCATCTTGCCGTCAAACACGGTCACTGCACCATCAAGGACACGAAGTGAACGCTCCACCTCAGCGGTAAAGTCGATGTGCCCCGGCGTATCGATAATATTAATCTTGTGGTCTTTCCAGAAGCAGGTCACCGCTGCTGAAGTAATAGTAATGCCGCGCTCTTTTTCCTGCGCCATCCAGTCGGTGGTGGCGCCATCGCCGTCACCCTTGACCACGCCAATCTTGTGAGTCAAGCCGGTGCGGTACAAAATACCCTCAGTGGTCGTCGTTTTACCGGCGTCAATATGGGCAATGATACCAATATTTCTAAAGTTTTGTAATGGAACGTTTGCTGCCATTTGTCTTTCCTTTGTTAAAAATAGTTATTGTTCGAGATTCTCCGGAGCTATTTTTACGCACCAAAAAACTACGCTTGAGCTGTATTATAGCAGATGATTGGCGTTTTGTGAATGAGCCTCATCTTACCGCGGAATTTGACTACGACCTGATTGAATCCATTGTATTCCCTTGGCTACTAGTAGATAATCTTTGTTTTGAGCGTCAGACCGACCAAGGAGCGTTGCACGCACCATCATCACCAAAGAATTGTAGCCTTCGGAATCCGTGATAGCCTCTAGGGAGACAGACTGCACATACATCGCACCTTTCGCCTCTAATCCAACCCACCCCTCGTTGCGAAAAGCGGGGCCCATATACGTAACGTCATACGGCATATATGGATCAAGCGAAGCCAGTACCTTGCAGTGAATGTTTACCGCCTTGATCACTCGGTCGAGGTCTCTATTTGACAATCGCCCAAAAGGAATTTCATTAATCGGAACATCTGCCAGCTCCTTGATCATCCGAGCTGAGTCGATACAATTATTATTTGGATCAACTGGTCGTATATTATTCAGGTAGTCAAGGACTTCAGGCGTGTACAGCTGTAAAATAGCCTTGGCCTGTTCAATATCCATCAGCTGCGGAAACTGGATAAGGACATCCAGCGGAACAACATATTGAGTCGTGGTATCCCCTGGTGTTACGCCAAGACCACCAAGTGCGATTTCTGGATTAGATTTGTTCGCGACAATCAGACAACCGGCACACTGGAGTTTATGGTCTTCAATATATACGTATTCTGCTCCATTTTTAGTGTATTGTTGTACCCATCCGCTTACCGTCATCAGCTGGCCTATAAACCCAGCAAATAGTTCTTGGTTAATCTGCACAGTGGCTTCTGGATACTGATGAGGACTGAGCTTTCGGATGTCGGACGTTCGTTCTCGAGCTAAGCGGAGAATAGTGGCAACTTGCTGATTGAAAACAGCCTTATCAAGTAACGCAAGGTTCTCGGGCAGCGGGGCGGCAGGTGGGCTAGACTCAGTCGTCATCCCTTAATCATACGGCGTAAAAACCAACTGACGCAACCATAACCGTAAAGCTCTTAGCGATAATTCACGCACTGCAGCGGCGTGTCATAATCATTTTTACGCACCAGGCTAATGACTTTCTGCAACTCATCTTTCGAGGCGGAAGTAACGCGGACAAGGTCGCCTTGGATTTGTGGCTTGGCTTTGGGTACGTTAGTACGAATATCGGCAGCAATGCGCTTGGCGGTCGGCTGGTCGAGGCCCTGTTTGAAGGGAATTTCCCACGTGGTTTTGAGGTTTGAGGTGACTTTTTCTTTGGTGAGGTCGAGGACTTTGCTCGACTGACCCCGGGCCGCCAGTTTCTTGCGCACGATATCCAGCACCGCATCAACCTGCCAGTCGTTATCGCCGGTGAGCTTGAATCCTTTTTTATCGTCCAGCCAGTCAATCCCGGCACTCGTCCCCTTAAAATCGTACCGCCCTTGGATTTCTTTTTCTGCCTGCATGAATACGTTGTTCAGCTCGGCTTTGTCAATTTCTGACACAATATCAAATGAAAAACTTGCCATTTACCCCTCCTCGTTTTCCTCATTATAACAAAAATCGCCCGTTTTTCAGAGCGATTTTTGAGTGTACATTTTCCCGACAATTAGCCGCGAGCAAAGTGCGCAAAGGCGCGGTTGGCTTCGGCCATCTTGTGGGTGTCTTCTTTCTTCTTGAAGGCAGCACCAGCTTCGTTGTAGGCGTCAACGATTTCCAATGCCAAACGCTGCGAGTACGGCATACCCTGCCGAGCGCGGGCTGATTGCACCAGCCAGCTAAATGCATAATGCAGCTGACGGTGTCCCTGAACTGGGAACGGAATCTGGTAGTTAGCACCACCGACACGGCGGCTCTTCACTTCAAAGTTTGGGCTAACGTTTTTCAATGCTTTCTCAAATACTGCTAGTGGATCTTCTGAATCCAATTTTTTAGCAGCAGTTTCCAGTGCGGTATAAACAGCACGCTCAGCCGCCAGCTTCTTGCCGTCCAGCATTGACTTATTGATCAAACGCTGCACCAGCACGCTTTGGTAGCGGCGGTCAGGCTTAAGTTCACGTTGTAGTTTTTTGGTAACTTTACGAGGCATGATTACTTATCCCCTTTCTTGGTACCGTACTTCGAGCGGCCCCGCTTGCGGTTGTTAACACCTTGAAGGTCCAACGCACCACGCACGACATGATAACGCACACCTGGGAGGTCAGGCACACGACCACCGCGAATCAAGACCACAGCGTGTTCCTGCAAGTTGTGACCCTCACCACCGATGTAGGCCCAGACTTCGTAGCCGTTGTTTAGTTTCACGCGGGCAACTTTACGCAGCGCTGAGTTTGGTTTCTTTGGCGTCTTGGTCGTCACACGCACACAAACACCACGCTTGAGCGGTGCATTTTGGTCGTAGTAACGCGTTTTCAGGGCGTTGTGAATACGACCCAGTGCTGGCGACTTGGACTTTTTCTTGGCCGTTTGGCGCGGTTTGCGCACCAATTGGTTGATTGTTGGCATCCAATTTCTCCTTGGTTGATTTACTAATGATGGCGATTTCGCCTGATGGCTCTAAGTGAACTGGCGCGCGATTTTACACGCAAAAAACAGCTTCTCTTAGCGCCTACGGCTTGGATTCAGCAACTCCGCCCCGTGTCTATACCTTTTCTGCCGAGCCCCGCAGCCTGTACACATTCAAACCACCGCGCACTCCGAAAAGAGGAAACTCTGAGGGTCATTATAACACAGGTTCAGCCGATACTTCAAGTGGCGGTCCTCTTTAGATCTCTTACACGAGGAATACGCCTACTACACGCCGCGTTGTATCGTATCAGCTATCGCTATTATTCTGATATCGCACGCCATGTGCATCCATCAGTTTATCAAGGTCAGTACTTATCTCCTCAGCACGAGGTACACGACGTGACGTGTCGATATCAGCCTTGAAGAACTGGACTGTTACCAATGCGTAGCCGGGCTTATGCTCATGCTTATTGCCAATATCAACGATTCTGTATGCATTTGCACCACGAGGTTTTATTCTGCGCACCTGATCAAGTGTATAACGCAGAAAGAATTCCTCATCTACCATAAAAGTTTTACATTCTCCAACTGGAGTACATGATTTCACCAGATACTCCATGTCACTAGAGTCCATACATGGTTCCTTTAGAGAATCTTTTGGGTAACGTGTGAACGTCTTTCCTCCAATGTCACCCAGCCGCACAGGCGTAATCACCGACACCTTCTCTCCATCAGTCGACCGCATGAACCGTTCTGGGTCTTCAGATAGTATTTCTTCTGCTGTAGGTAGTTTGCCGATACCGGCTTCTGTGTCTGCTTCTTTTGGCACAGCCACAAAGTTACTAAAGGATCCTAAATCGGCAAAATATGGGCTAACCAGTATCTCGTTCCACCTCGCATACAGTGCTTGAAAATCTCCAATACCAAGTATATGCGCCGCGGCATTCCTCCCTAAAGCAGCAATTCGTTCCACATGTTCTGTATATGATAGATGACGAGGCATTGGTTCGCTTAAATCATGCCCCCTGGTCTCGAAGACAGGTTCAATAATGTGCACAGGATCTCCATATATCAGTCTCCCGGCTCGTCTCAATACGTCTTCTGCTAGGTTTGCCTGCGTACATAGATATCTACACGCCTGCGAGCCCAAACGCATCCTTGTTAATGGATCACGCATAGCTTGATGTAGGTCGAGTAGCCTCTCGCCATGTGCAGCGAGGCGTCTCTCCCTTACAAAATTCTCATAGTCTATTTTATCAAGCACGGTTACTTCTGGAATATTGACATCATCCTTATATACCTGCCCAGCCGAGGGAACAAATTCATCGGCATCAATAATCCTTACCTCCCCATAGCTACCATTCTCTAGACTACGAAACTGCTCCGTACTAATTACCCCTCCTGGGTTTTCCTGAAGATCATAGTCATAGGCTTCAGTAATTCCGTCTAGTGTAGACAGTGGGCCAACACCATGAGCTACAATAATTTTTTGGCGACGATCAGCACCCGTTCCGACATATTCACCACTTGCACTAGTATAAGCCTGATTCCATGCCCTCATGAGCGGCACTTCATCCCTCCCCATTTTACCGTGATGATTTCCATAGAAAGACTTATGAGCCGCCTCTCTTGCTTCAATGATCTCCGGGAGTGTCGCGATATGCCCCCCTTCACCAGCATACCGCAGGGCGTATTTCCAAGCAGTTTCTATATCCCGATTTCCTGCCGACATCAATGGACGACCGCGTTCTGACATATCTTCTCCTATATTTTTCTACCTATGATAATGCCCACACATTTTGTAATTGTACATACTTATTATATTATTGTCAATCTATATAACCAGTCTATCACTACTGAATACAGTAGAAAACCGCCCCCTATCCATCGGAGCGGTTTTCTGAGAAAGAAAGCTAGCTGGCTTATACAGCCACGACTAATTCCTCTTCCTGATTGTCGGCGAACTCATCCTCGCTTGGCTCGTCGGTTTCCATCTCTTCGACAGCGCCCGTTCCTACTGGGATCTTGCGGCCGATGATGACGTTTTCCTTGAGGCCATGCAAGTGGTCAGCGCGGCCAGATACGGCAGCGTTGATCAGCACGCGAGTGGTGTCCTGGAAGGACGCAGCAGATAGCCATGAGTCGCTCCAGATGGACACCTTGGTGATACCGAGCAGCAACTGAGTGTAGCTGATGAGGTTCTTGCCCTCAGCAGCTAGTTGCTTGTTGGTGTTCACCACCGCAGCCTTGGAGACGATGTCACCGGTCACGAAGTCGCTATCGCCCGCATCTTCGATTTGGACGCGACTGAACATCTGGCGAACGATGATCTCCAGGTGCTTGTCGGCCACGTCTTGACCCTGAGCGGCGTAAATACGCAACACTTCGTTGATGATGTAGCGCTGTGTGGCTTCGACTCCCTTGAGGCGCATCAAGTCGTGCAGGTTCAATGAACCAGCCGTCAAGCGGTCACCAGCCTCGACAACGTCATTAGCCTTAACGACCAGCTGCATGGTGCCTGGGATTTCGTAGCGAGCCGGTGCGCCAGCTTCAGCGGCGATCACCAAGGTGTCTTCCGCCGCTTCAACTACGCCGTCAAATGGTGCGACCAGCGGACGAGTGTCATCTTCGCCAGTTGCTAGCACGTCGCCGGCCTTGACGCTGGAACCGGATTTGACCATGATGGTTCGGCCGTCTAGCGGCAGACGCTCAACTTTACCAGATTCTGGCGTGACTTGGACGATGTATTTCTTGCCATCCTCCCAAACGTCAACTAACCCGGCAATTTCCGTAACAAACGCCTGACCCTTTGGTGTGCGCGCCTCGAACAATTCTTCGACACGCGGCAGACCCTGGGTGATGTCACCACCAGCCACACCGGAGTTGTGGAAGGTGCGCAAAGTCAGCTGAGTACCTGGCTCACCAACTGACTGAGCCGCGATAACACCGACTGGCTGATGCTTATCAACCAATTTACCAGTTGACATATCAACACCGTAGCTGCGCTGCGGGATGCCGTTGAGGTTGTTGGTCGACAAGACTGATTGAATCTTGACACTTTGGACGCTTTCATCGTCATCAATTGAGTCAGCGATTTCCCGAGTGATCAATTCGTCCTTGTTGACGTGACCTGGAATCGTCTCAGCGGCATACCGGCCAGCCAAGCGGTTCGAGAAGTCGATCATCGTTTCCTCGGTTTCTGAACGGTAGATTGCATAGCCCTCGTCGTCACCTTCAGCGTCCTCAACCGTAAAGACGTCCTGTGCCACATCAACCAACCGGCGTGTCAGGTAACCTGAGTCAGCGGTCTTCAGCGCGGTGTCGATCAGACCCTTACGCGCACCACGGGTCGCCACGAAGGCCTCCAGGCTGGATAGACCACCAGTGTACGAACTACGGATTGGCAGCTCGATCTCGCGGTTAGCAGCGTCGACCTGGATACCGATCATGGCGCTGGCGAGCTTGACGTTGGAGATATCACCACGAGCACCAGAATTGACCATCATCGAGATACTGGTGTCCATATGTGCCAGCTGATCCTGGAGGAAGGTCGTAATCTTATTGTCCACATTTCGCCAGGCATTGACCGTCAAGTTGTAGCGCTCATCCTCAGTGATCAAACCTTGGTCGAATTGCTCAGAAATCAAGGCCGCCTTGGCGTCGCCCTCAGCCACGAACTCAGCGATCTCATCAAAGTGCACATAGTCGGTCATACCGGTTGACACGGCCGCAGTTGTCGCGAAGCGGAAGGCCTGGCCCTTCATGCGGTCGGCGATCTTGGCAGTTTCCTCGGCGCCGTACTTGTTGAAGATCTGCGCCAATACTTTCTTCAACTGCTTCTTGGTCTGAACATTGTTGTCGTACGGGAAGTCCTCTGGCAAAATCTCGTTAAAGAAGACCCGGCCCAAGGTTGTCTGGCGCAGCTTGCCCTTAGCATAGATGCGAATTGGCGTTTGCAGCTGGATAGCACCCTTGTCGTACGCCAGTTCCGCCTCGTAGACCGAGCTAAATGCCTTGACATTATCAGTCTGCGCCTGCGGCTTGTCATACGTCAGGTAGTAATTACCGAGCACGATGTCCTGCGAGATGTGCAGCACCGGCGCACCGTCGGCAGGCTTCAATAGGTTGTTAGTAGCGCTCATCAGCTCGCGAGCTTCGGCCTGCGCTTCCTCGGAAAGTGGCAGGTGCACGGCCATCTGGTCACCATCAAAGTCGGCGTTAAAACCAGCACAGACCAGCGGATGGAGCTGAATCGCCTTACCCTCGACGAGAACTGGCTGGAAGGATTGAATTGACAAGCGGTGCAAGCTCGGTGCGCGGTTGAGCAGCACGTACTTGCCCTTGATCGCCTCGTCAAGTGCATCCCACACGACCGCTTCACCCGACTCGATCAAGCGAGTCGCCGAGCGGATGTTGTGGGCAAATTCGCCCTTGATCAGCCAGCTGATGACAAACGGCTTGAATAGCTCAAGCGCCATTTGTTTTGGCAGACCGCACTGATTGATCTTTAGCTTCGGGCCGACGACAATGACCGAGCGACCAGAGTAATCGACGCGTTTACCGAGCAGGTTCTGGCGGAAGCGGCCTTGCTTACCTTTGAGCATATCGCTGATTGACTTGAGGCGACGACGGCTGCCAGTCGAGCTGACTGCCCGACCACCGCGCGCTGCTGCGTTGTCGATCAAGGCGTCGACGGCTTCCTGCAACATGCGCTTTTCATTGCGCTGAATCACTTCTGGCGCATTGAGCTCGACCAGTTTTTTCAGGCGATTATTGCGGTTGATAATGCGGCGATACAGATCATTCAAATCAGACGTTGCAAACCGACCACCACTGAGGGCGACCATTGGACGGAGGTCCGGTGGGATGACTGGCAGTACCGTCAGGCAGAGGCTGGATGGCTTAATACCGGCAGCCTGCATGCTCTCGAGCATCTTCAGGCGCTTGAGCAGTTTCTTCTCGCGCTGACCCTTGGCGTGTTCGGCTTCCTCGCTCAGCTGGGCGATCAGTTCTGACAGATCAATTTCATCCAGCAGCGCCTTGAGCGCACTGGCACCCATGCCGACCTCGATCAGCTCATCGTACTCCTCTGGCAAGTTGCGGTAATCCGTCTCTGAGATCAGCGCACCCTTGGTGAGGCTCTCGAGCTGTGATTTCTTTGTGGTGTACTTGTCGTTAAGTTCCTCAACCTCGCGGCTTTGTTCCTTCGCTAGCTGCTTGATGTCAGCGCCGTCAGCTTCCGCGAGCTGCTCGTAGCGCATCTTGATCGCCATCCGACCAGCTTCAGTCTCGGCCTCCAGATCCGCCAGGTATTGGTCGCGGGTGATCTCATCAACCTTGAGAATGACATAGATCGCAAAGTAGGCGATCCGCTCCAAGCTACGAACCGTCATGCCGAGCAATTGACTCATGGCGCTCGGCGTGCCGCGCATAAACCAGATGTGCGCCACTGGCGCGGCCAGTTGAATGTGGCCCATGCGCTCGCGGCGAACGATCGATTTGGTGACGAGCTCGCCGTTTTTATCGACGGCGGCCTCGCGTGAACGCACGCCCTTGAGCTTGGAATCGTGTGGATTGATGTCCTTAACTGGACCGAAAATTCGCTCGCAGAACAAGCCGTCGCGCTCTGGCTTTTGGGTGCGATAATTGATCGTCTCTGGCTTGAGAACCTCGCCGTGACTCCACTTTAGGATGTCCTCGGCGCTGGCCACCGCTAGGCGCACCGCATCAAAATCGCTAATTCCGGTCGCGTTAAATGAATATTGCGCCATCTTACGCCTCCTCCTTTATTTCTTCTACTTCGTCAATATCTTGTACGCTCATGCCGGCCTCGATGTCGCCGATGTCGTCTGATTCGTCTAAGTAAACTTGGTCGTCGTCATCGTCGTCGCTTACGGCTTGTGGCACAGTCTTATCAGCTGGGCCGCTTGAAGCAATGACATGCTCAGCGTCAACCACGCCACCCTCATCAAGCAGGTCAACCCGAAGGCCCAAGCCCTGCAGTTCCTTGACGAGCACGTTGAAGGATTCTGGCAGTTTCGGCCCGACGATTGGTTCGTCCTTGATGATAGACTCGTAGGCCTTGGCACGGCCATAGACGTCGTCAGACTTGATGGTTAGCATTTCCTGCAAGGTTGCAGCGGCACCGTAGGCCTCCAATGCCCAGACCTCCATCTCGCCGAAGCGCTGACCACCGTTTTGCGCTTTACCACCGAGTGGCTGCTGGGTGACCATGGTGTACGGGCCAGTTGAACGAGCGTGAATCTTGTCAGACACCATGTGGTGCAATTTGATCATGTGCATGACACCAACTGTGGTACGTTCCTCGAACGCCTCACCGGTGCGACCATCAAAGAGTTGTGATTTACCATCGCGGGCAAATCCTGCTTTTTCTAATTCATCAGAAATCGTCGCTGACGGCACACCATCAAACGATGGGGTTGCCACGCGGTAGCCCAAGGCCTTTGCTGCCATACCGAGGTGCGTTTCAAACAGCTGACCGAGGTTCATGCGGCTCGGCACACCCAGCGGGTTTAAGATCACGTCAACTGGTGTACCATCCTCCATGAATGGCATATCCTCGACCGGCAGTACCCGTGCGACCACACCCTTGTTACCGAAGCGGCCGGCCATCTTGTCACCGACGCCAATTTTGCGCATCTGTGCCACAAAGATTTGGATTTGCATCAACACGCCGGCCTTGAGCTCGTGGCCATTCTCGCGGCTAAAGATCTTGACACCGACGACCTTGCCGCCACCAGCATTGTTCATGCGCTGCGAGGTATCGCGCACGTCCTTGGCTTTTTCACCAAAGATGGCGCGCAGCAGACGCTCCTCAGAGCTGAGTTCCTGCTCGCCCTTTGGTGTAATCTTACCGACCAGCACGTCACCGGCCTTGACCTCAGAACCGATTTGCACGATACCGTTTTCATCAAGGTGGCGCAGACTATCCTCCGACACATTCGGAATGTCGCGGGTGACGATCTCTGGGCCGAGCTTGGTCTCGCGAACCTCCACGTTATAATCCTTGATGTTAATACTGGTCAAGCGATCGTCCTCCACCAAGCGGCGGCTGAGGATAATCGCGTCCTCCATGTTGTAGCCGCCCCACGGCATAAAGGCCACCGTCAGGTTCCGTCCCAGCGCGATCTCGCCCTCGGCAATCGACGCACCCTCGACGAGGATGTCGCCTTGCTTGACCGTATCGCCACGGGCTACGCGAACCTTTTGGTTGTAGCAGCGATCGTCATTATTCTTGACAAAGTGCCGTAGCGTATAGACCTTGACGCCATCAGCGTACTTGACATGAATTTCGTCAGCGTCAGCCCGCACCACTTCGCCATCAGCCTCGGCCTGGATCAGGTGGCCACTATTCTCGGCCACCGCCTGCTCAATGCCAGTACCAACAACCGCTGGCTCTGGCGTGAGCAGCGGCACTGCTTGGCGCTGCATGTTCGAGCCGGTCAAGGCGCGGTCAACACGGGTTTTCTCAATAAATGGCACCAGCGCCGCCGTCGAGCCGAGGATCTGCTTGTGAGCAGCGTCCATAAAGGTAACTTCTTCGACGTCAACCTGACCTGGCTGGAGGAATTTGCGGGCGCTGACGCGGCTGTCGGTGAACGACTTGTCATCATTCAAGCGCGCCCCGGCATCAGCGATAACTTCGCTGGCTTCCTGAGCGGCATCCAGATAGACCACTTCGTCTGTCACCCGACCATCAGTGACGCGCAGGTACGGCGTCTCGATAAAGCCATACTCATTGACCCGCGCGTAGGTAGCCAAGTTCAGCACCAGACCAACGTTGGCACCCTCTGGCGTCTCCACCGAACAGATGCGGCCGTAGTGCGTTGGGTGAGCGTCGCGCACGTCAAATCCAGCGCGCTCACGACTCAGACCACCAGGGCCCATCGAGCTCAATCGGCGCTTGTGGCTGAGCTCGGACAGTGGATTAACCTCATCAAGGAGCTGACTCAGCTGCGAGCTGGTAAAGAACTCGCGCACTGCTGCTACCACTGGCCGCGCATTGATCAATTGGCTCGGCGTGACGTTCTCCATATCGGCCACGCTCATCCGGTCCATGGCGTTGCGCTGCATCCTGAGCATACCGACGCGGAACTGACGGGCAATCAGCTCGCCGACTAACTTGACGCGGCGATTACTCAGCGCATCGATGTCATCAGCTGGCTCCTGGGTGTTGTTGAGGCGAATAATCTCGCGGATGATGGCCACTAGGTCGCTCATCTGGAAGATACGATTCTCAGCGGTGTTAGCAACGTCGAGACCCAGGCGCTGGTTCATCTTGTACCGGCCAACTCGACTATAATCAAATCGCTTGAAATCAAAGAACATTCGCTCAATCATCTGGCGCGCATTATCAACTGTCGCCAAGTCGCCCGGCCGCAGGCGACGATAGACTTCGATCAGCGCTTCATTGGCGCCACGCGCAGTATCTTTCTCGAGCGTTTCCTGAATGTAGCTGGTCTCGCCCGTATCAATGTCGGCAAACAGTTCGCGAATTTCCGAAGTTTTTGGATGACCCAAAGCCCGCAGCAATGTCGTCACTGGCAATTTACGGCGGCGGTCAATCTTGACGTAAATCGTGCCATTAGTCGCCGTTTCAAACTCCAGCCAGGCACCACGACCTGGGATCATCTTGGCACCGTAATAGTTACGACCAGCCACGGTGTCAGCGGTAAAGAACACACCGGCCGAGCGGATCAACTGGCTAACCACCACGCGCTCCGTACCGTTGATGATAAAGGTGCCGCGCTCAGTCATCCATGGATAATCGCCGAGGTAGATTTCCTGCTCCTTGACTTCACCCGTGACTTTGTTAGTCAATTCAACGGTTGCGTGCAGTGGCGCTTCAAACGTCAAATTGTTTTCCTTGGCAAACTGATCGGTGGTCTTTGGCTCATCAAAATGATAACTGCCGAACCGCAGCGCCAACTTCTGACCAGTGTAGTCGTCAATTGGGTTAATTTCTGAAAAGATTTCGCTCAAACCATCCTCGACGAACCAGCGCCACGAGTCCTCTTGGTGAGCGATGAGATTTGGCATGGCGATCGCACTGTCTGTTCCAGTGAAAAAGACGCGCGCGCCACGAGTGGTCTGTTGAGCCACAGGCGTTACTCCTCGCATTGATTATAATTGGTGATCACGGCCGGAAGATCTCTTAGTCTCAGCACGAGCCCGAGGTTTGCCCGCCCATCAAGCTCGCCCCTCGCTAAAACTACACTACTTCACTGTGACACATTATGACGCATGGGGCGACGAATTGCAAGAGAAAATCAACGAATTATGCCGGTACCTGTGGCACGAATGCTATCAAGAATCCACTCGTGCACTTCCTTCGGCGTGCCGGTGGCTGACAATAGCGGGATATTTCGCTCGGCGGCGATGGCCTCATAGGCGTGGTTAACTCTGTCCTGAAACGACTGCTCACGCGACTCAAATGTATCAGGATGAGTGATGCGCCCGCGCTCCGCGATGCGCTGCTGGCGCTGGGTGTCGCTGAGCGTCAAGACCACCATCGCGTCCGGCTGCAGATATCGCACATCGGTAAATAACTTTGTCATCCGCATGATCTCCTCCGTATCCAGCCCATCGCCATAGCCCTGATAAGCCAGTGTCGAGATGTAATTACGCGCGCTGAGGACGATCTCGCCGCGCTGCAGAGCTGGCTGAATCTTTTCGCGCCACAACTCCCGCCGCGCCGCTGAGAACAACGCTAGGTTAATTTCACTGGAACGTACTAGGTCGCCATTCTTAACGATGCGCCTCAGTTCATTGGCTACCGGCGTCGACTTTTCTGGATCGTCGCTGCCTGGCTCTTCGACCACACACACGACGCGGCCGCGCGCCTGAAAATAATCCGCCAGCATGGCTACTTGGGTTGACTTGCCCGTGCCGTCGTTGCCTTCGATGACGATGTATCGACCGGGACGGTTCATTTGATACCCTCGCCTAGGCCATTAATAATCGCCGGAGCATGACGCCGATCCTTGAACGCCCGCGGCAGCATCGTTTCTGGCCGCCAACTATGGATAAGCTCAGCGAGGTCGTCGGTGTGCTGATACTTGCCGCTCATGCCGCCACGCCCGTCAGCATAGCCACCATCAACCGGCCCGGTATGGTGGAAAATTAATTGCCCGATGCGCTCGCCAACTGGCAGTACCACGCTTTCATGCTTGTTCAAATTGTAAATCTCGAGCGTAATCCGATTGATATAACCCGGGTCGATCCAACCCGCGTCAAAACACACCGCCACACCATTACGGCCCCACGAGCTGCGGCTCTTCACCTCAGCCGCGCCGCCATGCGCCCGAATGCCCACGAACTCATGGGTATGCGCCAAAATCCGCTCGCCAGGACGCAGTACAATGATCGGATGCTCATCCGGAATATTACGAAACCGCGTAAAGCCGTTATGTTCGCACCACTCGGCATGTGGTATCGCCATCAGCGGCCCCTTGAAATACCGCGCCACCTCCGCTTCGTCAAATGGATTATAAACGCTTGACTGATCATCAAATTCCTGCTTATAAAAATAATGCCCCAGCGTAAAATCCAGGCTGGCTTCGGACACATTGTCCGGAGTAAACGGCGTACAGACAATCGTCCCCTCCTCGATCGCCGCCAAAATTTCCCGGTTTGAATACACGCTCATGCCGCGCCTCCTCTTGTTTATCTTACCTCACTCCCCCGAGTGATTCTATTATGGCAATATTTGCCCGCTCGGGCAAGCTTTTCGTAAATTTTACATCATGCTAGACTGGGGTTATGGAGAAAGCCATCATCGTTGCCTATGATACCAACCGTGCTATCGGCCAAGGTGGTGATTTGCCGTGGGGGCGGAGCTTACTGGCGGATCTAGCGCAGTTCAAGCGGCTAACCAAAGGTAGCGACGTCATTATGGGCCGAAAAACCTTTGAGTCAATTGGCCGTCGTCCGCTGCCGGAGCGCGAAAACATCGTTATTTCCTCGCGGCCGACCGGCGTCAAGGACGTGCTGACCGCCATGAATCTGCCGAGCGCTCTGGCGCTGTCGCGCTACCCGGTATTTATCATTGGCGGCGCGCAGGTGTATGGCGATGCGCTGAACACACCAGAGATTGACACCATTTACGCCACCGAGGTTGACGCGTCATTCCCGGATGCCGACACCTTTTTCCCAGAGATTGACATGACCACCTGGCAAGAAGTGAACCGCGTCCATCATCCCGCGGACACCGAGAATAAGTATGACTTTGATTTTGTGATGTATCGTCGGATAATTTAGCTGGGATCAACTCCAAACACCTTTGGATAATTTAGTACGCCAACAAATTGTCCGAACACGCTACACCGCAATCGGCGCCTTGATCGGTGGGTGATGCTCGTAATTATCCAGGCGAATATCATCAATGGTGAAATCGTCGATATTCTTAATATCTGGATTCAGCCACAGTTTTGGCAGCGGTAGCGGACGGCGCGATAACTGCTCATCAACCTGCGTGCGGTGATTGGTATAAATATGCGCACTATTTAGGGTATGGACGAATTCACCCGGCTGTTTATCTGTCACCTGAGCGATCATCGACAGCAGCAGGGAGTAGCTGGCGATATTAAACGGCACGCCCAGGAACATGTCCGCCGAACGCTGGGTCAGCGCCAAATCCAGCTTATCTTTCTCGCCATTTTCACCCGGCCGCACATTGAACTGGAACATAGTATGGCATGGCGGCAATCCACCGGCTCGGGCGATGTCGTCAATTTCCGCCACGTTCCAGGCACTGACGATGTTGCGCCGCGACGTCGGATTATGTTTTATCATGTCGATGGCGTTTTGGATTTGGTCAATCGTCCCGCCCTTGCCGTCTGGCCATTTCCGCCACTGCACGCCGTACACCGGGCCCAAGTTACCCCACTTCTCAGCGAACGCGTGGTCGGTCGCAATTTTTTTAATAAACGCTTTCATGCCAGCGCGCCACTCGTTGCCGTTGATCTCTGGAATATCCTGACTGGTTTTTTCCAAATAATTCTTATACGGCCACTCGTCCCAAATGTGTACGCCGTTTTGCGCCAGATATTCAATGTTACCCGTGCCTTTGAGAAACCATAACAGTTCATGTGCCACGCTGTTGAAATATAATTTCTTGGTGGTCATGGCTGGAAAGCCGTCCACCAAATCATACCGCGTTTGCACGCCAAACACTTCCGTCGTGCCCGTGCCAGTGCGGTCGCCTTTTTTCACGCCGCTGTCACGAACCTGCCGCAGTGTATTCAGATATTGTCTCATAGCCCCTCCTCGTCTTTTCTTAATTATGACAATATCCCAGCATAACCACAAGCGAAAATGGCGGTAGTTTTAACAACGGTTCATAACGCTAATGACCAGTTCTTATGCTTTGATTTACATCACAGGAGTTATATACTAAACAGTATGCGTCAGCGAACTGCCATAAGGGAGTATATTTTGCCAGAAGACCCAGAAGGACAACATAATTTTGTCATGGGTGCACTGCAATTGCCGGTGTATGAGCTTGATGGCGATAGTATGCAGATCCATGATGTTGTCTGGGGGGACTGCGAGATTGGCAATAGACAGCCGTATGATTCGCTACTGATGGAGTTAGCTCGCTCACCGCTGTTCCGCCGGCTTCAGGCGGTCGAGCAGTTAACATTGCCGCCGCACTTTGCAACTTTACCGAATACGACGTATTTTTCCCGGTGGCAGCATATCTGGGGGAGTTTGGCATTTGTTCGCAAGATGACAGAGGGTGATGATCGATTCGATGACCGACAAAGAACTGTTCTAGAGCTGAGGACATTATTTTCTGATGTCGGATAGACCGCTTTTTCACATCTGGGTGACTGGGTGTTTCAAGGTATTCAAGGCGGAGAGGACCTGCATGATCAGGATTTGCAGGAGTTACTGGAAACATTTGGCATTGATACTCTACTGGAAGAATATGGATTAACACTTGAAGAGACGGTATTCCCAGAGATCAGCGACTGGGTAGAGTGCCCATCACCTGATTTATGTGTTGACCGAGTTGATTACGGTTTACGTGAAATTTTACGCTGGTCCGGCAAGGCTGTTAATATCTATTTACATGAATATAGCTTGCAAGATCCCCAGTCACTTTTTAGGATTAATGATCAGCATATGCTCGAGGTGACGAATGAAGATTTTGCGCGGCGATTTGCAGCTGGGTATAGTATTTTACCAACCGAAAACTGGGGCCAACCTGTTCATCGTCTCCAGCTAGAATTGCTACAAACAGCGGTAAAGCGAGCTTTATTGGGGAGCTACTTTAGCGATGGTGTTAACCTAAGATATCCAGTGCATCCACGCGATCGGATATATGGTATTGATTCAGATTTCCGGTTTGCTTTGTCTATGGTTGGCGACGGTGGGGCATTGTCTCGGACGATGCAGACTATCGCCTCTGATCAGCGCCAAACATACATTGCAGCCAGACAGCTTGATTTAAGCTGTTTACTGTCCAATGTTAGTTCATCGTTCCCTGACTTCCCCGATCCTCTGCGATCATATTGCCACCCCTCAGAAGAGTTTGGCCTCGTTTCACCACACGTGGAAGTTACCAGGGACGATAAAGCGAGACAAGAAGTCTCTCGGGAAATGGGCCGTATTTCACTCGGGCTACCGCCGCTAAAGCCGCGGTCAATTGATCCTGCTATTTCAATAGACGGACAGGCTATGCGGCTAAGTGAGATTGATCCAAGCTTTAAGGACTACCTGACAGGACAAACTGAAATCATGCGACGCGGTTATCAAGCAGAACTACTAGTCAATAAAAAATTTGGTGGAAAGCTACTTGAGTTATATCAGCGCGTTAACGACGAATGGCCAGATGCCGTCCAGCAGCCTCGTAATCCAGATAACTTGCGAGAAATCGTGAGACAGGCCGGACTATATAGTGCTGGTAACTGTTTTGATGGTATTTATGAAATATAGATCTGAAGTCACCATAAAAGCTGTCAAATCCTACGCTAGCTTACTCAATACCTTATCCACCAACCCGTACTGCACAGCCTCATCTGGGCTCATCCAGTAATCACGCTCCATGTCAGCCTTGACTTTAGAGAGTTTCTGGCCGGTGTTTTTGGCCATAATTTTGGCCAGCATCTCCTTCACCTCTAGCGTTTCCTTCAGGTCAATTTCCATGTCGGTCACCTTGCCGCGCGTGCCGCTTGACGGCTGATGGATCATCACCTTGGCGTGCGGCAAGCAAAACCGCTTGCCTTTGGCGCCTGAACTGAGCAGAAATGCACCCATGCTGGCCTGTAAACCAATGCCATAGGTCGCCACGTCCGGTTTGATAAAATTCATGGTGTCATATATCGCCATACCATCATAGACGCTGCCGCCTGGACTGTTGATATAAAGCGAGATGTCCGCCCCTGGATCAACGTACGCCAGGTGCAGTAGCTGCGCCACCACGCTGTTAGCAGTATGCTCGTTAACCTCCTCGCCGAGGAAAATAATCCGCTCATTGAGCAGCCGCGAATAGATATCAAACGCCCGCTCGCCGTCGGCTGACTTTTCGATGACGGTGGGGATGAGATACGATGTTGTTTTCTGCATACACAATATTATATAAGCCGAGCCTGCTACTGTAAAGGATAGCCCATCAACCTATACATTGAGGCTTTTTATCAACCGCTCTTGCCCCGCACGTATTAACTCCTGCGCCTCCTCAGTATGGAGCGGCACTAAGCGGACGTAGACCTGGCCCGATTGCTGTCCAGCGGCGACCAATATACCGAGCTGTTCATCAATATACGCAACATGTTCAAAGCTATTCTCGCCATATTTAATACTCTCATCCCATATACTTGGATTTAATATGGCGCTATCACGCCCTCCTGACCATGTCGCAAAGACACCCATCCGGTCAATAGGGTTACTCCACTGCTTTGAGCGGACTATTGGGCCAATGAAAAGTGTATCTGCATTCGGAGCTATTTGGCGTAGTATATGATCCTCTGGGATGTCTATAGTAATACCGGCTCGGTCAGGCCCGCCGTAGCTAATGGGTATCTGGCCTGTGCCCATTGACGGCATTGTGATATGGCGAATTGACAGCGTTGGATCGAGAAAGGCAAGCTCAGGGGAAGAGAACATTGGTATCGTTGGATCTACCATGGAATCAAATAATGCACTATTTCCCATGACGCTATATCGTGAAGCATAGGGATTTGGTTTTCCACTGTCATCCTTCTCCAGACCATACCCCGCGGCGATAATGTCCTGAATAGGAGCAACATGGGGACTATGGCGCCAATCTTTTACCTCCTTATCACCATCTTGTCTTACCCACGACTGCAGGGCCCAGGCATGACCAAGACCGCGCTTGACACCCTCTGGAGCAAGCATATGTCCTAATTCGTGTGCAATCGTACCAATGGACACGCCACCCACGTCGCGCACAAATGCAACTGGAGGATATTTATCGTCGTACACGGTTAGACCAGCGTAGTAGTCCTTTTCTGTATCAGCAGAATCGACGATAACCAGTGCCATATCACTTTCCGTTTTACGAGCATGGGCCTGACCAATCGCTTGAAGCAGACGCTGACCATAGGCAGGTTGTTTACCGTCCTCAGTTATTCGTGTTGTATCAGGCGAGTGACCATCCCGCGTGAACCGCACATTAAGGTATAGATGGCTAGTCGTTAGCGCGATACGCCCAAGAGCATCTCGTACCCCAGAACTAATTTTTTCAATGCCTTGATGAGGCTCGGCGTTTTCTGGCAATAATTGCACGACGACAACACTTAGCGAGCCCGGCGGCGGAGCTTTTCGCTCGTTATTGCGCTGTATCGGTATATTTTGACCTTGTTCTGATCCTAGATTTTTTATAGCCTCACCGATAAGAGTTCCAGCGCCCAAGCATCCAGCACCAAGCGCCATACCTCCCAAAAAACTGCGACGGCTAACCTTCTTGTCGCTCCCGTCTGTCTCTTGGAGATGCCCAGACTCCAACTCTGGACGCTCAGACTTTGAGGATTCACACATATTTTGCCATTATACCAGCTAATTGTAGGTTTGTCAATAAAACAGGGACGACCCTTTTGCCATCCCCTGCTTCAGATTATTTTATTGCTATGTCGTCGCTATTTACTATTCAGCTCAACCAGCTTGTCGATCGTCTTGTCGGTGATCATCCGATTGGCGATGTCACGGTGGACGTTTGGATCATCGAACCGGGCGGCCAGCTTGGCATCCTTGCCGTATTGCTGCTTGAAGGTGGAAATTTGCCTATCAAGCTCCTCGCGGCTAACCTCTACACCCAGCTCCTTTGATAGCTCAGCCAAGACCAGGCCAGCCTTGACCCGCTTTTCGGCCGCCGGGCGAGCCTCTTTTTTCTGCCAATCGGCTTTATCTTTGAAACCTTGCGCCTTTAGGTACGAGTCCATTGTCAGACCGCGATATGACAAATTCTGCATCAGATCTTGTTCAATTGACCGCATTTGATCGTCGATCAATAGCTCTGGTAGTGCCACCTTGGAGCTATCCGCTAGTTCCGCCACTAGCTCGTCCTTGAGCTTTTCCTTGGCCTCGCGCTCTTTTTGCGCGGTAATCTCGCGCTTGATGTCGGCCTTGAGCTCTTTGACATCGGTGAACGGGCCACACTTGGCGGCAAATTCATCATTGAGTTCTGGTAGCTTCAGCTCATTTACTTTATGGAGCGTTACGCTAAACACCACCTTGGCACCGGCCAGATTTTCAGCGTGGTAATCCTTTGGAAATTCGAGGTCAAGATCAAATGTCTCGCCGGCCTTGTGGCCAACCACACCCTCTTCAAAGCCAGGGATGAACTGACCGCCACCCAACTTCAGGGCAAAATCCTTGGCCGAACCGCCGTCAAACGCCACGCCATCTTTCTTGCCAACAAAGTCAATGATCACCTCATCACCTTCTCGAGCCGCACGTTTGACCTCGGTCTTATCGACAAAATTCTGTTGCATCCGCTCGATGATTTCATCGACGTCCTTGGTCTCAACCTTGACGGCCTGAGGCTTAGCCTTGAGCTTTTTGTAATCGCCTAACTTGACCGGCGGCACAACGGTCGCCTCGGCAGTGAACTCGACCTCTTGATTGGGGACAAATTTCTTGACCTCAACGCTCGGCCGCTCCAGCGCCTGCAGCTTCTCGTTCATAAAGGCCTCAGCCACCGCCTTGGACAGGGCGTTGTCGAGTACCTGCTCCTGGAGCGCCATTGGATTGACGTGCTTAGCAGCCACGCTGACCGGCACTTTACCCTTACGAAATCCCGGCACCTTGAGGTCGCGCGCCATCTTGGTCAGCGCCACCTGCTCGGCCGTATTCAGCTCGTCTGCCCCCAGCGTAATTGTCAAACAAACGTTAGTATCTGATAGTTTCTTTACGGTAGTCTTCATAACTACCTATTATAACAGGGGTGACGCTAAATCTCAAACGCCGCGTCGTCATCACCGTCATAGCGCCGATCTTTGACCACGCTGATCATTCGCTCGAGACTAACTTTTTGTTCGGTTGACTCGATGAGGTTTTTGATCGTGTAGACACCCGAAGCGACCTCTTCTTCGCCGACAAACGCTACGAATGGGATGTTCTTTTTGAGTGCGGTTTTCAGCTGCTTGTCTAGTTTACGCCCGCTGAAATCTAACTCGGCCCGCACTCCCTCGCTGCGCAGCGACCGCGCTAGAGCATCGGCCCCCTCCAGTAGCGCCGGATCCACCGCGATGATATACACGTCAGTATGCGTCGTTAGTTTTGGTAGTAACTCGTGCACCTCGAGGAACTGTTGCATGGTCGTCGCACCGAGCCCCACGCCGACTGTGGCGACCGGCTCGACACCAAATAGCCCGACCAGCCCATCATAGCGCCCGCCGCCGAATAACGCTCGATTATTCTCCGGCGAATTGTCGAAAAACTCAAACACCGTACCGGTATAATAATCCAGCCCGCGCATCAGCGTCACGTCAAACATCGCATTGCCGATGCCTTTCTGGCGCAGCAGGGTCATCACCTGGCGAAGCTGCTGGACACTCGGGCTATCCGCCAACTCCTCCGGCAGATCATCGACACTGCGCATGCTAATTAGCTGCGCCAACTTTGGCAGGCCCGCCTTAGCCTCTTCTGAACCGAAAATCTCGATGGCTTGCTCGCGGAAAGCTTCTGGCGAAATCTTATTCTTTCGATCAAGTAGCCGCGTCATCATCTGGGCGCCGATCACATCAAGGCCGAGAAACCCGCTCATCAACTGATTGATCAACTGGCGATTATTCACCCGCACCGTAAACATGTCTTCGCGCGCACCAAAGTTCATGATGCTATGGTAGCCAAACTCGATAATCTCCGCGTCCGCCCACGGCCCCTCCGCACCAAACAGGTCGGCGTTCAATTGCCAAAACTCGCGCTCCCGACCACGCTGCGGCCGCTCATAGCGCATAAAATTAGCGATAGAATAGAGCCGAGCTGGCATGGGTAATTCCTGACGCCGACCGGCCACCATGCGGGAAATCGACGGCGTCATCTCTGGGCGAATCGCCACCTGGCGACCACCGCGATCGGTGAATAGATACGTCTGCTCGCCCGCTAACTCCTGCCCTGACTTGGCGGTGTAAATATCCAGCGGCTCAAGCAAGGGTGCGCCATATTCCTCGTACCCAAAACTCTGCGCCGTGGCGTGCCACACCTTGAAGATATAGTTTTGCAGGCGCTTATCCTCCGGGAAATAATCGCGCGCGCCCTTATAACTCTGAGTTGATAAATTGCTCATGGTTGCTTTTATTGTGGCACAATGGGGCGAATTTTTCAATGATAAAGACGAATGAGAGCTTGAAGTGTATCAACCGAGCACATGCTGCTGCAGCCAGCAATACATAGCCACAGTCGCTGCCGCGCCGACGTTGATGGAACGCGTCGAGCCGAATTGTTCAATAGCCACTATCTTGTCTGCCGCCTGCACCATCTCCTCGGAGATTCCCGGACCCTCTTGGCCAAACACCAGCACCGCGCGCTTTGGCAAAGCCGTCTCTGACATATTGACGCTGCCCGGGATATTGTCAATCGCGATAATTTCTCTCCCTTCAGCCTTCATCAACTCGACAAACTCCGCCGTCGAACCGACATACTGTACGTGCAAATATTTATCCGTCATCATGGCACCGCGCTTGTTCCATTGCCGCCTGCCGATGACGTAAATCTGCCGTACGCCAAACGCATTAGCACTCCTGACAATCGTCCCCATGTTAAAATCCCGCTCGGTGTTCTCCAAAGTAATCACCAAGCCGTGATCCTTGACATCCAGCTCTTTCATGATTTCTGCCTCGCTCTGACCCTTGAATTTGTCAATCACATTTCGCGTATCTTGCATCTCTGTTATTGTAGCAAATGGGGATGAAAAAACAGAAAAACTTGACAAAAATCATTGACATTTTTTCATATAAGTGATATATATATCAGCTTTTGTTGACATAAATTTGACTTATTGTCCAAAGGCGTTCATTGACAAGCAGACGACACAAGGTGAGATTTTGCTTCTTTTATGGCAAGAGGCGCGAAACCTCATCTTGTGTGTTATAGGATTGCACACGTCCAGTTATTGGATGGCATGTCGCCAAAGATGTGGAGAAAGAGATGCCATGACTCACATGGTTAACATCGAAGGTATTTCACCGGCAGAAGTTCTCGCGAGGCTTTTTAACAATTCCAGGCCCGTTGGGATGGGTATCCTCGCGGCCATTCATGGCCCCCAGGAGCTGAGCGTCGAAATGGCGCAGGAGCTTCTCGACGAAGAAAAGAGGAGGGGTGGGAACATCTCCTTCGATTACCTCTTCGGGAGACCGTTGAAGGTATTTTTCTCAAACGACCGAGAGCTGGACCCCAGACTCTACGACCGGGATAACGGAGGCCCGGGGACGGCAGCGCAGCTCATTAATGAGCTGCGCAAGGCCAAAGGCCTGACTTAGTACCAGGCCAAGCATGACAAGTGAGCGGCGGAACACACGTTGTCTCACCTAAGGCAACCCTATCCCGTCTGCTTGTCATGCTTACCATATATCTGCATAATACCCCGAGGAGACATCCTCGGTTTTTATAGTCAAACAATATAAAACGATGAGCGCTGACTCATCGTATGATTTCTGGTGCGGATGAAAGGACTTGAACCTTCACGTACTTGCGTACACTAGCACCTGAAGCTAGCGCGTCTACCAATTCCGCCACATCCGCGTGACTACCGAGTATTATACACGACCGGCCGCTCCTCCGCAAGGAGTTTGCCCAGCCGTTTCAGCCCGCCAGCCGGCACCAAGCATTTAATTCTTCTGCCAGTTGTTTCATCGGCACAGCAGTCTTGATACCCGGCGCGAGGATGCCTTTTGGATCAAAGATGTGCTTGATTTTTGCATACAGGTCACGTTCCTCCGGTGTGAGCGTTGGCTGGACAAACGCCGCCTTGAGCCGACCCTCGCCGCCAAAGCCTGCGAACGACCCTTCGTGGCTAGTCACGATTCGCACCATGTCCG
This sequence comes from Candidatus Saccharibacteria bacterium oral taxon 488, assembly GCA_013099015.1. Lineage (NCBI taxonomy): Bacteria > Candidatus Saccharimonadota > Candidatus Saccharibacteria bacterium oral taxon 488. Next base: position 474,932 of record CP039998.1, read on the forward strand.
AGCAGAGTTTGAGGATACGCTGGCGGTCACTGACCTTTTTGCTCGAGAATACCGGATAGCTATTGATCATACCAGTCGTCGCGTCGATAAATAGCGGCATGGCCACGCCATATTCTTTCTCGAGTGCGCGCATCGACTTGATAAAGCCGTCCAGCTGCACGCCCGGCAGCCACATCCCCGAGAATACCTGCGGCATGACACCGTGCTCATCCGTTGGATGCTCCGCCAAGGTCAGCACTGAATGCAGCGTAAACGCCTCTTTCATTTCCATGTCGCGTAGCTCAACCTGCACGGCTGTACCACCACGAAGCGCGCGCAGTAACTTCTTGGCGGCCTTGCTACGCGCTCGGTCTGAAAATGCGTGAAAGAGCGCCACTACCACGCCACCGCGATAGCATTCTTTTGGCGCCCACGCTAGTTTTTTACCCTGCGCCGCCGCCCGCGAGAAAAGCCGCCCGTCGATCAGCTCGACCGTCGAGGCACCCGCTTGGAGCGCTGTGTCAACCGCCGCCTGCGCTGCATTCATTGAACTATACGCCGCGCTCACCACGGTCAGTTCTGGGTGGATGAAGTCAGCTTTCATGATTAGCTCGCCGATGATACCGAGGCTGCCTTGAGCGCCGACAAACAGCGGCGTGAGGTCAAACGAGCCGTCGCGCTGCCGCACCTGAGCGATACTCGAAAAGCCGGCCATCTCTGGCGCGCTAGCATCAATCCGAGCGATCAGCGCTTCATTATCGGTTATCAAATTATCCAGCTGACGGTATAATTCGCCCTCAAATGTTGCCAGGCCCTTTTTCTTGCTCAGCTCGCGCTTTGACAGCCGGCCGGTCTGCACGATATCGCCACTTGACAAGACAACTTCCATCTGGTGAATCGACTGGCTCAATAGACCATACGCCGAGGACAGCATGCCAGCCGCTTCAGTACTAATCGCACCACCAATCGTGCCGTCCTCGCCCGTCAATGAAATTTCCGGCAGGCCCAAACCCTTATGCGTTGACAGCACCGCTTGCGCCGCTCTGTGAGAAATACCCGACTGGAGGTGGACCAGCTGCTGCTTGGCATCAATCCCGACAACGTTATGCATATGTGCCGACATGTCGATGGCAATGCCACGCCCAATCGCCGCGCCCGTACCGTCCGTGCCGTGTCCGCGCGCATACACCGGCAAGACGTGGCCCTTCTCCGCCAGCTGCGAACAAAACCGCAAAATCTTGCGCACATCACTCGTATCTGCTACTCGTGCGATCAGCTCCGGCCGGCGCGCAAGCACGCTCCCGTCCCGCTGCGCATCCGCCAAAGCACCGTCATGCGTCACCACTTCACCCGTCAGATGTTCATTCAAATACGTCGCAACCTTATTCATAGTCCCCCTTTTTCTGTTAATTTCATGATAGCACGGTCGAGGTGGAGCGTAAAGTGTATTGCCTGGGCGCGGCGGGTCATGTATAATTGAGGGGTAGATGCGCCTGAACGTACGGTTGCGCGTCTTTAACGAATAACCATGCGGATGTGGTGGAATTGGTAGACACGCATGCCTTAGGAGCATGTGCCTCACGGCGTGAAGGTTCAAGTCCTTTCATCCGCACCAAGGTTTTATTTTATGGGAGATTAGCTCAGTTGGCTAGAGCGCACGATTCACATTCGTGAGGTCACAGGTTCGAGCCCTGTATTTCCCACCATCTGGTATTATGCAAAAATTCAACAGTTTAGATGGCCGCCTCAACGAGATAACCAAGCGTCTTGATAGCATAGACCGACGGCTCGGCAGTCTCGAGAAAAGTCAGGCTGAGTCTAAGTCAGCAACACGACACACCGTTCACCGCCTCAACCGCCACCCAGCGCCATGGACATTCGGTCAGCATCCAGACGACTACAAGGGCCCGGTTTGGATTCGAATTACTCCTGCTACTGGCAACGCCAACAAACCGCACACTATTCGCATCCTCTGGGGCCAGTACTTATTTGAGCGAGAGCTATATATTCCTGACGGGCCGCTCAGCCTGACTCATCACAAAACTAATCTCGGCTCAATCCCACTGCAAATCAACGTCGAGCCAGCAGCTACCGTCACTGTCGGACAAGGCCCACCGCCTGATGAAGAATGGATAAACATCGATGAAGGCTGGACACGGCTGGCTGGGGCGCCAATTTGGGCGTGAGTGTTCTTTCACGTATTGAGGTCTATTAACTACACCCTTGATCAGCCTAGTGCGAGCTTTGCCATAAACACCCGAGTCCGTTCAGCACGTGTGCTCTCCGTGGGTCGGCTTATCTGATAGAGTAGTTCGCCCTTCGGATTTCTGTCTACTTCGACAAACCCTAATTGTCTCAAGACACTGAGGTCACGTCGAATCTCGGGGATATCCCCTCTTGCCAATGAGGCAATCTCAAGAAGAGTCATCGGTATGCCATGAACAAGCACCCCCAGTACGGTCTGCTTTGCGCTGATGGATCCCGGGGAGTATACCAAATCTTGAACCTGACGCCTTAGCAGATCCAAGAGATGCCGTTCCTCTACTTCTATTGAAGATGGATCCGAATCAAGCACATTGCCTTCATCCATAGATCGTGATCGATCTGACCTCTGAAGAACCACAAGCTCTTCGTAGGGCTTATTTGGTTGAGGGTTAAGACATGCCGCCGCATGATCTTTTTCTATTTGTGATATTTTCATACGACCTCCTTACAATATAACCGTTTTATCAATCAGGGTCTTCGAAATTACACACTCCCAGAGAGTATCCCCCGCATAGTCATATGATACCATCTCTGTGGAGTGGGTCAAATCCAGCCCATCCTACTAATTTTTGAATACCTGTGCTATATTAAAAAGCAGTATGAAGGAACAATGGCATTCATCACCAGAGCAAGAATGGCTGGAAGATCAGCAGTCGCAGAGTAAGGCGGGTACGGATGGAGCTCCAAGGAAGTGGCGTGAAGTGGTAGTGCAGGATTTAGAAACGGCAAAGCATGGCTCACCTGGTCGAAAGCCCCCTGTTAAGGCGGTATATTCAAAGGGCGACATGAAAGTAACAGTCTTTGGTACAACGCCAGATCGCGACGTCTACATGAGAATTTCCTGCAGAGGAGTAGCCAGAAACATCAGGCTTCAACGATCAGACCCAGAGGGTGCTTTGCTAGCTCGGTTTGGTCCAGAGCTTGGCGCAGACATGATTCGCGTTATTCAACGTCGACCTGGGGTGAATCGACGTAAGGTGAGTCGTAAGTTTTTTGAAGCCATCAGGATCGACCCGCCAGAAACTGAGTGATCGAGCAGACCCTAGTAGTTGATTAATAGGAGTTACTTAAGAGGTTACTACCATTTGAGTATACCTGTCTGTCACACAGTAACAGTCCTAGAGACTCCTCCATCTCCACCACAAACGTAATCCAGTGTTATACTATCACCATGAACACCAACACCGAATACGACCCACTTCCACCCGGCCTCTTTGTCTGGATGGATTTGGAGTATACGACGACCGATGTTGATACGGCGCGGATACTTGAAGTCGCGGCGATTATCACCGACCGCCAATTGAAGCAAATTGGCGAACCGTTTTCTTTAGCCTGCAAGCCTAATGGCTTCTCTGAACATTTTATGCCCGAATCGGTTGTCGATATGCACACGCGAAATGGTCTACTGGACGATATTTCCGCGTCAAAATACAACGAGTCCGCACTCGAAAAGCAAGCACTCAATTGGCTACAGCAAACCGCGAATAATGCTGTTTTGATTCACTGCGGCTATTATCTGCAATGTGATCGCGAGATCCTCGCAAGGCGCATGCCCGCGCTGTATGAGCGTCTGGGATTCCGACAACTTGACGTGCGTTGCCTCGAGGAAATGGCCGATGCTTGGACGAGCCGGGGCCGATATCGACGAACCGACCACCACAATCATCGTGCGCTCGGCGATGTGAGGGAGGCAATCCTGCTAGCTGGGAAGTACAAAGAGCGGTTTATGCCGCGAGAAATGTCACACGATGCTTAGATAAAAGATAGGTATGACCACTGATAATTCAGCTAGCCAACCTTCCCATCCTCGCCCATCTGTGCTACAATTAATCACCAAAGGAAGGTCTGCCGTTAATCCCAGACCATATTTTTATGAAGGACGCTAGCAAGATTCGAAATATTGCCATTATTGCCCACGTCGATCACGGCAAGACGACCATGGTTGATGGGCTGCTCAAACAGTCGCGCACATTCCGCGACAACCAGGCCGAGATGAGCCAAGAACTGATCATGGATTCGGGTGATCAGGAGCACGAACGCGGTATCACCATCACTGCCAAACAGACATCGATTTTTTACGGTGATTATAAGATCAACATCATCGACACGCCGGGGCACGCCGATTTTTCGGGCGAGGTCGAGCGAACGCTGCAGATGGCGGACGGCGTGCTGCTGATCGTTGATGCACAGGAAGGGCCGATGCCGCAGACGAAGTTTGTGCTGAGTAAGGCGCTGGAACTGGGCTTGAAGCCGGTGGTGGTGATTAATAAAATTGATAAGCCAGCCAGGCGGATTGCTGAAGTTGAAGACGAGCTGAGCGATCTGTTTTTGGAGCTAGCGACTGATGATAGTCAGCTGCAATATCCGATTTATTATGCTATCGGGCGCGACGGCAAGGCCTGGCGGGAGATTCCTGCCGACCCGAGTGAAGACGCCGATCTCACACCGATTTTTGAGGCGATTATCAATGACATCCCGGCACCAAGCGTCACGGCTGACGGCGGGTTTCAGATGCTGGTGACCAGTTTGCAGTACGATACCTTCCAGGGTAAATATGCCATTGGGCGGATCGCTCGCGGGTCGGTCAAGCGCGGTCTGGCGGTTAGTTTGATGAAGCACGGCGAGGTGTCGGGCTCAGCGCGAATCGAGAAAGTTTTTGGCTACCGCGGACTAAACCGCGAAGAGCTTGACGAGGCGTTTGCTGGCGACATTGTAGCGCTGGTTGGCATCAGTGAAGCGCACATTGGCGATACCGTTGCCGACAAAGAACAACCCGAAGCCTTGCCAGCGATTGCCATCGAAGCGCCGACGCTGAGCATGTACCTCGGCCCGAATACCAGCCCGATGAAAGGACGCGAGGGCGAGTTTACCACCTCGCGGCAAATCGGCGACCGATTGCGGCGAGAACTGGAGACCAACGTGGCGCTACGCGTCGAAGAAAACGGCATCGGCTTTACGGTGTCTGGCCGCGGCGAGCTGCACCTGAGCGTTCTGATCGAGACCATGCGGCGCGAAGGCTTTGAGTTTGAAGTTGGCCGCCCGCAAGTCGTCACCATCACCGAGGACGGCGTCGAAAAAGAGCCAATTGAAGAACTGCAAATCGAGATTAGCAGCGAATTCATCGGCGCAATCAGCCAAGAGTTGGGTGCGCGCCACGCTGAAATGAAATCGCAAGAAACCACCGCTAGCGGTGCTACCCGCATGACCTATGTACTGCCGACCAGGGCTTTGATCGGCCTACGCAACGTACTCTTGACCGCCACCAAAGGCACGGTGATCATGAATTCCCTGCCGTGCGGCTATCAACCGCTGGGCGGCAAATTGCCAAAGACCCGCGGCGGCGTACTCATCGCCTTTGAAGCTGGCACCACCACGCCATATGCGCTGCAAGCGGCCGAGGCGCGCGGCGAACTCTTGGTCGGACCTGGCACGGAAGTGTACGCTGGGATGATCGTCGGTATTTACAACCGCCAAGAAGACATTGAAATCAACGTCTGTAAAGCTAAGCACCTGACCAACATGCGTTCCAAATCGTCCGATGGCACAGTGCAATTGACGCCATTTACGCAGTTTAGTCTGGAGCAATGCATCGACTTCATCGAGGATGACGAGCTATTGGAAGTTACGCCAAAATCCTTGCGCCTGCGTAAACGCTACCTTGACGCCAATGAGCGAAAGCGTGCCGCCAAACGGTAGACCCCACCCCGACAAACTCCCGATTGACAAAATACATAAGAAACTTAACGTTACTATAGATTATCCCACGGTAACACGCTATACTTAACCATATGCTTCCCAAAAAAACCACAACAATTATCAAGCGCACGTTAGCACGCACCGCCCAGCGCATCACACCGATCGACCGCAAAGATCCCGACGAAAAGCTCGGGCAGTTGTTTCATGAGGTGCAGTCACACCGCGTGTTTGCCGATGGTAAAACTTTCGTCGATCTCGTACCGCGAAAGCGAGCCACCCGCATACTCCAGGAGTATCGCCTGGCCCGACGTGATCCCAACTTTCGGCTGGATGAATTTGTGAAGCTGCATTTTTATGAATTTGAATCGCCGGTCAAAAAGGTGAGCTTTGTCCAGGCTGACTCTGCCAGACAGCACGTCACCAATCTCTGGCCGCTGCTCATCCGCCGCGCCCACAAGTCGAAGGGTTCGCTGATTGCCCTGCCGCACGACTACGTGGTGCCAGGTGGCCGGTTTGCTGAGCAATTTTACTGGGATACGTATTTTATCATGCTGGGTCTGGCGGCGGACGGCAAGTGGAAGCTGATCGACGGCATGATGAAAAATTATGTGTACATGATTCAGCGCTTTGATTTCATCCCGACTGCCAATCGGACGTACTTCCTCAGTCGCAGCCAGCCGCCGTTTTTTGCAGCGATGGTCAAGCTCCTCGCCAGCAAACCCGGCCGGCGTGCCCCGAGCTTGACCTATCTCGAGTATTTCCCCTCGCTGCTGGCCGAATACAAATTCTGGATGAAAGGCCAACGCAAGCTTTCGAGCATCGACTTTATGGCTACCAACCGCGTGGTAGCCATGCCTGATGGCCAGGTGCTCAATCGCTACTACGACGATAAGGCCACGCCGCGCCCAGAAAGTCGCCGCGAAGATATCGAAACCGCCAGGAATAGCCGCTCCGCCAACAAGACCAAGGTCTACCTCGACCTGCGAGCCGGGGCTGAGAGTGGTTGGGACTTTAGTTCGCGCTGGTTTGGCGATCCGCACGACATCGAAACGATTCAAACGACTGACCTCGTGCCGATTGACCTGAATTGTTTATTGTACGAACTAGAGATGACGATCGCCCATTGTTACGGCGTACTGCGCCAGGCGCCGCTCAAGAAACGCTTCATCCGTCTGGCCGAGCGCCGCGCCGAGAGCATCCGCCAGCACTGTTGGAATGAAACCGACGGCTTTTTCTATGATTATAATTTCCGCACCGGTCATCAGACGAGCCACGCCACGCTGGCCGGCGTCTTCCCGCTGTACAGCGGTATCGCCACCAAGAAACAAGCCAAGCGCGTGGCCGAGAAATTAGAGCGCGAGTTTTTGCGCGATGGCGGGTTGCGGATGACGCTGGTTGACAATGGCCAGCAATGGGACGCGCCAAATGGCTGGGCGCCGCTACAGTGGGTGGCGGTTTGCGGCTTGAAGCGGTATGGGCTGGATGAGCTAGCAGAGGAAATTAGAAAGCGCTGGCTGGCTTCGACCGAGCGCGTCTTTGCTGATCAAGGCAAGATGATCGAGAAATATGATGTTGATAGCGAGTCACGCATTGGCGGTGGTGGTGAATATCCACTGCAAGACGGCTTTGGCTGGACTAACGGCGTGTACGCGGCGCTGTATGATCGGTTTGATGAGCGCTGCCCAAAGTAGGCTAATTCTTGGTCGGACGCGGAATGTCTTCTGGGAGAAATCCCTTTTCGTGCTGAAAACCAGCCTGCCATTTGTAATCTTTGCCGCAGCCTAGATCCTTCATTAGCTTGGTGGCGGCGTTGCGAAGGTGCAGCGGTACGGGCGAGTTGGGATATTGACGCGCCAGAGCGAAGGCCTCATTCATCAGATCAGTAATCTCACGCGACTTTTGACTGCGCGCCAGAGCGATGGCGCAGTGGAATAGATTGTATTTGGCTTCCGGGAGCCCGACACGCTCCACCGCCTCAAAGGTGGCGACCGCCAGACTCAGTGCACCATTGCCAACCAGCCCAATGTCTTCTGAGGCAAAGATAACCATCCGCCGAGCAATGAACTTCGGATCTTCGCCGGCGTCGATCATACGCGCTAAATAATACGCCGCAGCCACCGCGTCGCTACCGCGCAGTGATTTGATGAACGCTGAGATGACGTCGTAATGCGCATCACCCTTTTTGTCATAGCCCGGCAAACGCCGCTGAGCCGCCGCCTTGACCACCTCGGGCGTGACTTTCTCGCCAAAGCTCAATGCCAATTCCAAATTGCCCAGCGCCACCCGCGCGTCGCCGTCCGCCAATTCCGCCAAATAGTCTAGAGCTTTGGAGGACACCCGCTTGGTTTGTTTCAAAACTTTAAGCGCCCGCTTCAGCACTAGTATAATTTCATCTTTGGTCAGTTGGTGGAGCACCAGCACCCGCGTCCGGCTGAGCAGCGGCGTGATCACCTCAAAGCTCGGATTCTCGGTGGTCGCACCAATCAAAGTAATCAGCCCGCTCTCGACATGCGGCAAAAACGCGTCCTGCTGCGCCTTGTTGAAGCGATGGATTTCGTCAACAAACAAAATTGTTCTGAGGTTCAAATTCCAATTTTGCCTGGCGTGCTCAATCACCCGTTCGACGTCTTTTTTGCCGCTAGTCACCGCTGACAACTCGACAAACTCCGCATTAACCTCGCGGGCGATGATCCGCGCCAGCGTCGTCTTGCCCGTCCCCGGCGGTCCCCACAAAATCAAACTGACCGGCTCACCACGCCGGGTAATTTGGCGAAGCAGCTCGCCCTCGCCCAGCAAATGACTTTGCCCGATTACTTCATCCAGGGTTTGCGGCCGCATCTGCTCCGCCAGGGGTTGTCGCGCGTCCATTACCACCAATTATCCTCTCGCGGCCGATACTGCGAAAAGTGTGAAAAACAATCAGCTGGTCGCCGCCCGAGCGGTTTTGCCTGCAGACGTAATCCTCGATCAATCTGCTGAGCGCTTCCGCAGACTGCCGCAAACTCCGGCGACGCCACGTACTCTCGCCATGTCATCCCATCCAGCGGCACATACTGCTCCAACATACCCAGCGTCGTTTGATGCATGTTGTCTGCTCCCGCGTGACCAGCCTCGCGACGAGACCGGCACCGCCCGGCCGCCGTCATTTCCGGCGGCAACGCGCAGCCAGCCCAGTGTAGAACCTGCGCCGCTGCTCTATTGACGAGACCGGAGCCGCCAGAGCAGTGACTGGTCAGTCGCACAAGTGCCGCGTGACGTTCCGCCTCATCAGTGGTGAGCGGTATGGCCGATGTACGACCAGTTTTAACCGCCATCTCATATGCCAATCGCTTTTGGTCGAGCTCCCTAAGCAGCTCATCTAGCCGCTCGCTACTATCTTTGATAGTATCGACTAGTGGCGGCAGATTGTCGACTGCCTCCCTAAGGAACTCAGGCTCACGCTCGCTATACTCGCGCAGTCGGACAGCCTGAGATATCCGCCACAGCCCCCCTATTGCCACCGCCATGCCACCAAGAATTATCGGCTGCTGGCCAACTTCTGGCAAAACATTGTGCCACGCCTCGCTTGGCAGAGCTATCAGCATGCCAGTAATCACACCCATGGTACCACTGACCTCACGCTTATCATACTCAACCACCGAGTCGCTACTGCCAATGACCTCAGGTGCCAGCGATCTATTAAGCCTTTCGTTCCTGTTACTCGCCATCATCGTTTTATTATATCACGCCATAAATTCGCCCCACCAAGGCACGATGCGCTATACTAGGGTAATGGATAGATTACGCGTTCTCCTCATATTTGGCGGCGAGTCATCCGAGCACGAGGTCTCGATCAATTCCGCTACTAACGTGCTGGCGGCGCTGGACATGACGCGCTACGACGTCAGGTTATGCTACATCGACCGCGCTGGTCAGTGGCGGCTCGTCGAGACGATCGAGGCACGCAATCAGCCGAGCCCACACTTAACACCACAACTCGGCCAGCGGTCACTGCTCATCGACGGCGTTGACCCGCTGCCGATTGACCTGATAATTCCGGTGCTTCACGGCAAAAATGGTGAGGACGGTAGCGTACAGGGCCTGGCGCAGCTACTTCATATTCCCTATGTCGGCCCGAGTCTCCTTTCGGCGGCTGTCACCATGGACAAAGACATGACCAAGCGGCTGGCGCTCGGCGCTCACGTTCCGGTTGTGCCGTGGCGAACGCTAGCGAATGATGCGCCGCGACCGACCTTTGCCGAGATAGCTAGTGAGCTTGGTGCGCCTGTTTTCATCAAGCCATCCCGCGCCGGCTCGTCCGTCGGTGTCAACAAAGTCCACTCGGCCGAAGCATTCACCACCGCGCTTGACGAAGCCTTTCGCCACGACAACACCGTATTGATAGAACAAGCGATCACCGCCCGCGAGATCGAGCTAGCCGTCCTCGGCCGCGGTACGTCCGCCCGCGTCAGTATGCCTGGTGAGATTCTTCCTGGCGAAGAGTTTTATAGCTACGACGATAAGTACAGCGCCTCCAGCACTTCACGCGTCGTTATCCCCGCAGACGTTGACGAGTCGGTGGCGACAAAACTGCAGCGCCTCGCATTGGCCGCCTACCAAGCGACCGGTGGACGCGGCATGGCGCGAGTTGACTTTTTCCTTGATCCGACGGGCCAGATTTTTCTCAACGAAATTAACAGCATCCCCGGCTTCACCAACATCAGTATGTATCCAAAGCTCTGGGAAGCTTCGGGCCTCAGTCCACGAGCGCTGGTTGATGAGCTGATCGAAGAGGCGCTTGCCAGCCGCTCTATACGTGGCGTATAATTTCCTTATAAACAGGAGGTCAATATGGAAATAGTAGCAGTAATTTTAGTCATCGTACTGATGTTTGTACTGAGCGGCATTAAGGTAGTTAACCAATACCAGCGCGGTGTAGTACTGACGCTGGGTAAGTTTACTGGCGTACGCGAGCCGGGCCTAAGGGTGGTGGTGCCGATTTTTCAGACGATGATGATGGTCGATGTGCGTTCGACGCCAATTGATGTGCCGAAACAAGAAGTCATCACCAAGGACAACGTCACTGTCGGCGTTGACGCGGTGGTCTATTTCCGAGTGATTAACGCCCCAAAAGCGGTGCTGGAGACGACCAACTACATTTACGCCACCAGCCAATTTGCCCAGGCTGCCCTGCGCGACGTCACCGGTAATGTCGATATGGACGATCTCTTGGCCAAGCGTGAGGAGATTTCACAGCAGATCAAGGAAATTGTTGATGCCGAAACTGACAAATGGGGTATCGATGTCGAGAACGTTAAGATTCAGAACATTGAACTGCCTGGCGACATGAAGCGTGCCATGGCCAAGCAAGCCGAAGCTGAGCGTGAGCGCCGCGCTAACATCATCAACGCCGACGGTGAAAAAGCCGCTGCTGAAACGCTGGCACAAGCCGCCGAGATTCTGGCAAAAACCCAAGGCGCCATTAATCTGCGTACGCTGAACACGCTGGAGCGTATCTCGACCGAACCGTCACAAAAGACGATGATGCTGTTCCCTGTTGAATTGATTGATGCGATTCGTGGCGGTAAGAAATAGCACGCCTCGCACGGTTGATTGCACATGATGGAGCTGCTTCAAACGTCCCGCGGTACGATCGAATATCGACATGACATGCACGGCTCGTTAACGGTTCTCATTTTGAACGGCGGTCACACGACTGCCGCCATGCGTACGGGTGAGGATTACTTCGTTAGTCGCGGCTATTCAATCCTCAGCGTCAGCCGACCCGGCTATGGTGGGACAGATACGGCGCTTAGCGAAACCTATGGCGAGTTCGAACAGGCGACAAACGAGTTGCTAGAGCAGCTCGGGATTGAGCGTGTCATCCTGGTCGGCATATCGGCTGGCGGCAGAGCGGCGATGCGGTTCGCCGAGCTTCACCCCGACAGCGTTGATAAACTCGTCCTGATGAGCGCGGTGAGTTTCAAGAAATGGCCTAGTCAAAGTACTCGTATGGCAGCCCGTATCGCGTTTAATCCTGTGCTCGAACATATAACGTGGGCAGTGATGCGCTGGCTGCTCCGCAGATGGTCGCGAAAAATAGTCAGTTATTTGTTTCAACAACTCACGACATTGGACGCGCGTGACGTGCTTGCTAGCTACCCGCCGTCGTCTATCGATGCAATCGCGTCGATGTTTATGCAATTTCGCTCTGGCAGTGGGTTCATGAATGACATTAGTCGGCGTTTGATGAAGGGTAATCCCGAAACTATCACACAACCGACGCTTATACTGCATAGTAAGTATGATGGTTCGGTTCCGCTCGACCATCCGCTTCACACCGCGAAGCAGATCAAGCACGCCGTGCTTTCCATCAATAATACCGAATCGCACGTGATGTGGCTGAGTCCTAAGTGGATGGAAGTCGAAAATACGCTCGATGAGTTTCTCGCTTCAAAGTGATAAGGGCGCCGCTTAAATCATTATTCTGCCAAGTTCAGCGATTGCCTGGCTTCTTCGTTGCACGAGGCGGTCGCGACATTTCGGGGGCTGGTCGAACAACGAAAGGATACACTTAGGCATACAGCTGCGGACGCCTGTTGAGATGTTGCAGAGGTGGTGAGGTGGTACGATAGATATACACGATCAGCAGACTATGTATTCAAAGTGGCTATCGCTACTTGAAAATAATGGCTTGGCAGTGTCATAATATTACAAATATGTTAGAGTTTGGTTCGACCGAAGATAAGACCGCATTACAAGCAAGTCTTAATAAATCACGAAAGTTGTGGCGCAAGATACTAGATATAGCCCAAAAAAGCTAAGTCATCATAAATAAACTATCTAAGAGCAGTAAAAAGTAAGGAGCAATTATGAGTAGACAAAACTATACCGAAGAATTCAGCGTCAACGGCGATCAAGTTGTCGAGAAAGTCAAGCAACTTATCAAAGAAGGCAACGTCCGCCGCGTTATCATCAAGAACGAAAAAGGCGAAAGCATCATGGAATTCCCGGTCACTGCTGGCGTGGTAGGTGCATTATTACTACCGACACTTGCAGCACTTGGCGCAGCGGTGGCATTGATGGCACAGTGTACGATTGCGGTAGAGCGACGAGACTGACTTGATTATTTATCAACTTGGTGCGGATGGGGAGAGTCGAACTCCCGTCTCAACCTTGGGAAGGTCACATAATAGCCGTTATACGACACCCGCAATGAAGTTATTATACATGATTTCTAGTCAAACCACTAGGATATTGCAGCATTTTCTTGACGCTTACGCTAAAAGTTTGACATATAATTTTAGTGCGCTACAATAGACATATGACGAAGCGAAAACTGGTTACAACTAGCATAGCAACTCTAATCGTCATCGGCGGCTTGTCGCTTGGTGCACTGCACTTCTTGTCGCAGGTAAATAACGCCCCGCCCCAAGCGACAAAATACGCTGACCGAACTACGTCGCCGACTGGCTCATCTGGCTCATTGAGTACCGATAGTCGCTCTCACTCTGATACCAACTCCACGAACGATAATCAGCAACCAAGCAAGCCCAACCAAAACACTGACAATAAGCCGACGCCAGCTGAGCACAATTGGGTAACGCAGACGATGCGCCAGAATCAAGCCCAGACCACAAATCAACAGCCCGAACGTCGCGACCCTCATGGCTCAACTGAGCAGACTAATCAACTGCCGCACAACAACTCATCAAACAATAACTCTAGCAATAAGAGGCGCAAGCGTAGCGTTCCAAGCCAGCCTCAGCCATCAAAGCCCAGCGGCCCGGCGAACCACGACCGAAACCAGGCGGCAATTGATGGCTGGCAGATTGATTATTTTGAAGGCTTTGACTCGTCGATCAAGCAAACTAAATGGGTGCAGTACGGCTGGGGCGATCCAGCGGTTGGCCACGGCTGTATGGGCGTGATGTCACAACGCAATTCGTTCACTCGAGACGGCAAACTGGTAATTCGTACTCAGTACGAGAACGGCCAGTGGAGTACTGGTGGCGCCAGCTCAGGTGATGTATTCACCGCCTCACGCAGTCGCTGGGAAGTTCGTGCCAAGTTCCCGAAAGCCAAAGGTGTCGGCTACGCATTCCTTCTCTGGCCAAAGGACGAAGGCTGGCCGCCAGAGATTGATTTCGCTGAGGGGCGCGTCAATGGTCCTCGTGTTGAGGCAACGTACCACTGGGATCCGGACAACAAGCAAAAGCAAGTATCCCTTGATAATCATGATATGAGCGGCTGGCACACATACGGCGTTATTGTCGAGAAGGATCATATCATTTTTACGCTAGACGGCAAAGAATGGGGTCGTATCAATCATCCGAATGTCACTGATAAGCAGATGTTCCTCGGTGTGCAGGCTGGAGCAATGAACCCAAATGGTATTAATAAGCATACCGAGACCGTTGACGGCGGCGTACCTAATCCACTCACGCCAGCCGTATCCGATATTGAAATTGACTATGTAGCGCATTACGTGCGGAAATAGCGGCTTGCCAGATAACGGCAACTTTAGTACAATGAGATAGCAAGTTTGTGGCTCTTTAGCTCAGTTGGTAGAGCAGAGGCCTGAAGAGCCTTGTGTCCCCAGTTCGAGTCTGGGAGGAGCCACCAAACATTGCATTTTATTCGCGGCTTTGTTACAATAAACCGTGAACCACATGCGGGTATAGCTCAGTTGTTAGAGCGCTTCCTTGCCATGGAAGAGGCCAGGAGTTAGAGTCTCCTTACCCGCACCATGAAAGACTTTTCAAGCTCTGAAAGGTCTTTTTTGTTTATAGCCAATCTGTAAAGTACGCTGCAGCCCTCTCCAGGGCAAACTCCATGAATCGAGCCTTGTCTTGCTTATTTATATCTTCTAATTATATATTTATACCCAGAGGATATTCTTTTTAGTCTGGCAAACTAGAAGTCTCTAGTGGAGAAATATACTTAACGCTCATTCAATAGCGAACGAAATCCATTGGCTATCGTATTGGCATGCGTATTATAAAGGAAGTGGCTGCCACCTAAAACCGTAACGAACGATTCGTTGGGGCGTGGTAATTGTGCGATATGTATTTCTTTCCATTTGGGAAACAGCTCTTGTGACTGGTTCGACAAGTAAAATCTAACGGGTATATCAGAGGGGAATTTGGAGGTTGCACTTAAGCCACCACTATCGCTATCAGACCGCACTGTCTCATCAAGTACCGCGCTACTCGTAAAGTTGCGGTTCATAAGTTTGTTAGCTAATAATCGCTCCTCGTCAGTATAAGTTCGTCCCGTCATCTCGGAAATAGCATTCGGGTTTATGGCCAGATAGGCGCGAATTAAACCCGCTCCGCCAGCAAACCGCAACAAGCCAGTCGTTATTGACGAAGCTGCCTGTTGTTTCTGCAAATCTGATGGCATAGACTTTAGCTGCTCAGGCACCGAAGTATCTATACCGACAACCGCTTCAACTTCATTAGTATGTGTCAAGGAATACTTCAATGCGTATAAACCAGAGACTGAGTGGGCTATTATAGAATATTTCTTATACCCCAACTTCGAGATAGTCTGATGGATCTCGGATACGATATTATCAGTGGAGCGAGGTTTTGTCGTATCGTCACTTAGTCCATAGCCAAATCCCTCATACACGACTACAGTAAAATCTTTTTTGAGATTATCAACAAGTTGCTTAAATTCAAGTGCTGGAGCGGGGACGCCAAGACCAGGCAGCAGCACGACAACTTTTTTAGCATTACCCTGAATGTCAACGTGCACTCTCCCGCCATCAATCTGCACATATTGACCGTACGAGTCTTTGATTCCATTGTATTCAACTCCGCTCAAAACAATGTTTATCAAAGCGAGGATTAGCAAGATAGTAGCTAAACCGCCGAATATCCATAGGAGAACTTTAATTATCTTAGTTTTATGCTTCACGGGGTAATTATAGCATTTCAACCAGGCTATGTGAATAGATTGTATTAATAACACCATACCCATCACTCATTTGCCCAAATCCCCCATCTCGCTTATACTTAAATCATGAAAACTTGGCAAGATGTTGCTTCTTTGTATCAGATTTATCCGCGTAGTTTTCGAGATACTAGTGGCGATGGCATTGGTGATTTGAATGGCATTGCCGAAAAGCTGGATTATTTGGCGTGGCTGAGGGTTGACGCGATTTGGATTTCGCCGTTTTTCGTCTCGCCGCTGACTGATTTTGGCTATGATATTGCTGACTATCGGAAAATTGATCCGACATTTGGCGAGCTGGATGATTTTCGGGCGCTGCTAGAAAAAGCCCATATCCTAGACATTAAAGTTATGATTGATCTCGTTCCCTGCCATACATCTGATCAGCATCCGTGGTTTCAGGAAGCACGGTCATCGCGGGACAATCCCAAGCGTGATTATTATGTCTGGCGCGACGGGCGGGATGGCAATGAGCCAAATAATTGGCGCAGTCTGTCGGGTGGCAGTTCATGGGAGTTTGATGAGCAGACCAATCAATTTTATCTCCATTCGTTCCTGAAAACACAGCCGGATTTGAATTGGGATAATCCTGCGGTTCGCGATGAGATGAAAAACGTGGTGCGATTTTGGTTTGATATGGGCGTAGATGGCATGCGAGTTGACGCGATTTGGGGTATTTCTAAAGATCCGGAGTTTGGCAATGATTCGCCAAATCCTGATTTTCACGGCGATCCTGAAGCCTACGGCGCATTCATTCACGACCACTGTAAAATGGGGCCGCATTTTCAAGAATATCTGCATGAACTGGCGTCGGTTTGTGATGAATATGATGATAAGCAGATGGTGTTTGAATTTTATCCGGACGAAAAGCTGGGCGATATTTACCAGCAGTACCACCAGGTGCTGACGACCCACCCGAAAGCGTCGGCATTTTTCATGGAGTACCGCCAGGACGAGTGGCACGCGGAGCATACTGGACAGAAGATTGAGAATTATCTGCAGGCGGCAGATTCAGCCAAGCCGTTTTTCTGCGTCGGCAATCACGATCAGCCGCGCATTGCCTCGCGACTCGGGACAGAGCGAGCACGGGCCTTGCATTTTCTCAACCTGCTCACGCCGGGCGTTAGCGTGATGTACTATGGTGACGAGATTGGCATGACGAATGGCGAGCTGACTGCTGAGGATATTCAGGATAATTTTAGTCCCGCCAATTCCACCATCGACAGCCGTGACCTGGAGCGCACGCCGATGCAATGGGATGATACGCGGTTTGCTGGATTCTCAAGCACGAAGCCGTGGCTACCCGTTCACGCCAATATGGCCAAAACCAACGTCCTAGCACAAGCCATGCACCCTGACTCACTCCTACATCTGCACCGACGGCTGCTTCACCTGCGGCGGAGTATGCCGATATTGCAGCACGGCACGCTTGAAGTGATCAACGCTGGTAATGGATTTGTCCTCGGTATCAAACGAGAGCTGGGCAGCGAGCGGGCTTATATTTATATTAACTTCGCTGATGCACCACAGCATTTTTTTATCCCAGAACATACCGAGATCATCGCCTCAACCCACTCCTACTGCTCTACCATCGATAATAATCAGCAGCTAACAATTCAGAAATATTGTGGGGTTTTATTATTACCGCAGAATAATGGGTAGCTATTGCTTATGTCTTTACAGTTTGAGTATACTGTTCTACAATATCTGCAAGTTTAGTTAATAACGAAGGGTAACTATGGCTACAGACTTCCAAGAAAAAGCTTGTGAAAAGGCTTTACGTGAGTATCGTAAAAAATATTTAACAAAGAAAGAAAACCTCAATGCTGATGAGTCAACGGCACGCCTGATGGTCAATAGCCTGCTCAGTGTGGTGCTTGGATATACTCTCATTGACGAGATTAAAACAGAACATATGATTCGTGGTACATATGTTGACTACGTTGTGCAGCTAAATAAGAAAATTCATTTTATTGTTGAAGCAAAGGCCACCTCTATTGACCTCAATGAGCGCCACCTCAAACAGGCTGTTGACTATGCCTCAAACGAAGGCGTTGATTGGGTGATCTTAACTAATGGTCGCTGCGTCGAGCTTCACCGTGTTATCTTTGAAAAGCCGATTCGCTCACAGCGTATTTTTGCCTATGACTTAACCAATTTATCAACAATTAGAACTGCAGCAAAGCACCTAGTGAATCTCACCAAGAAATCTGTGCTCAGAGGTGATTTGGATAAATACTGGAAGCGTTTTGATGCGCTAACCGAAGACAACATGAGAAAGGCTATTAAGTCACCCGATGTTATTCGTAGCTTGAGACTGTTCATTAAGAAAAAGTCGACTATCAACTTTACCGATGCCGAGGTTGCCAAAGCGATTGACAAACTAATCAGTTAATTACCGTGCTTCACCAAGGCTAGACCTGTCACCCCGCCAGTAATCCCCTGCTAGTACAGCTGTGCCCACGATGCAACATATCTATTAAGTCCATTCGGGCCGAGCCGCCCTGCACCGATACACTTCAACCTCAACTGCTGACCCAAACCATTGACCGCAAAGAACGCCGTTGGATCAGGACCACGCAGCACTCGTACCGCCCCCTTAATTGGCCGATCATTTAACTCAGCCTTACCAGCCACCGACACCCAGCCGATATAGAATAGCAACTTGTCAAGCTCATCACCACTACCCTCAAACCGAGGTCGCAGCACCCCATATTCATCCCAGCCGCCAGCAACTGGCGCCTGAAATAGTGGCCCTGGTTTTTGGCCTTTGGCTCCTGGCAGGATAAGTACTTTCTTCGGATCAACAGCATCCGGGTCAACTTCGTGACATGACCATGGGCTAGAGTGATTAATATCATACGCACGCCCTCCAGCCGCCAGTAGCCGCAGTGGCGATATCGCTACGTCCCCCATTCGTTTTAATAGACCGTATGGGAGTGGCCGCAGCGGTGATTCACTATCAAATTGTTCTTTCATACTCGCCTCCTCCTTATAATAATCGTACCTTTGGATAGTTATTATCACCGAGCACGCCAGTGTCTATAATATCCAGTCGATCTGCGTTCCGTCAGGATGTACCGCAAAAAACTCTGTCTCTAGGCGTGCTGGACCACTCAACATTCGCACGTATTGATCATCGATTGGTAGACGATGGACTATTGACTGCTTTACCTGACCACTCCCACGTTCACGCACTACCCAGCCAATATGGAATGGCGGCTTAGCCCGCAGCACGCAATAATGCCGCCAGCCAACGAGCCCTGGCGCATGAAAAAGAAATGAAAAGCGGCCCGGTAGTAGCTCGTCTGTCTCACCATTCGTCGTCACCGTCAGCGCTGGGTCTATCAGCGACAGATCAATATCACGCTGGCAATGCCACGGGTGGGTCTCCTGCATACTGTCTCGGCGAAAACCGCCCAACATAAACATCAGCGGCCGCATTGCTACGTCCGCCATTTTCGTCCATAACGGTAGGGGTTCAGGGCGAAGAGCCGAGTGATTGTGTTCGTCTCGCCGTTTCTCCATCATCACCTCGCCAGCGTCAGCCACTTATCTCCTTACGGAAGTAAGTGAGGTGCGCACCCCCATAACTACGATTGTCCACCACAACAATTCCGTTTTGAATTGGCACCTCACCTATTCCTGAGTGTGATAATACCATATGTCCACCCGGTTTGAGAAGCCCCATCAGTCGCAAAACTGTGGAAAACTGAGGGTTGTGATATGGGGGATCGGCAAAAATGATATCAAACTTCTCTGTTACGCTCATGCTTTCCAGCCAATTTGATATCGTTGTTTTTATTACAATAGCGTTTTCGCTGGCGCCCACGGTGCTAATATTTTCGGCAATGACACGCTGCGCAACTCGATCTCGTTCCACGAAAACTACTGACTCAGCACCGCGACTGAGCGCCTCCAGGCCAATCGCGCCAGAGCCGGCAAAAGCGTCCAAAACCCGCGCACCGCGGACTGTTTCGCCCAGTGAATTGAACATCGCCGAACGGACTCGCTCGCCCATGGGATGCGTCGTCGAGCCTGGCGGCGCCTGGACGAATCGTCCGCCAAATTCCCCAGCGATAAGCTTAACGCGCACGCTGCTCCTCAGCCAGCCACACCGCACTCAGCCAGCCTAGTACCACCGCACGAATGATCAGCGGCATCAGTTGACGATTGGTCTGCCGCGCCAGCTCCGTCGTCCAGCCAGTCTTGGCGAACTTTTCATACATGGCCATATCCGCCACCTCGTGAACGCAGCCGAGATAGAATGCCCGAAAGCCCGCCTGGCGTACCTCCTCAATGTCGTGCTGCTGCGGGAGGCCGGCGGCAAACCGTTGGTAGGCCACTACGCTGGCGACACCCGCCTCAAACGCCAGATGCATAGTCATCACACCCTTTGCGCCCCAAAACTCCCAGTTATTGCGCAGGGTTTTGAGCACCGTTTCGCCCGGCATGAGGCTCTTTTTGATCAGCGAATTACGGGTCTCCATACCCTCACCGCGCAGCTGAGCCAATTTCTCCTCCAGTGGAAAATGATGTGGTGGCGTTAACCCATCAGTGATCGCGTGCGCCATCCATGCTGCCTCAAATGCTGCTCGCTCACAGTTATCAGCACTCAGCGCCGCTGCCAGATTAGTGATGTGTTGCTCAACCATCTCGAGGAGCGCCACGTCATTCGGATCGTGCGGGTCAATGAAGTGCCACGGCTCATCAACAGCCGGACTTTTCCGTTTGATACCATCGGGGCCATTATTACCCTCGAAATGCAAAATCTGTCTGCTTGACGGAAAGTTGCACCATGACGGCAACAGCTGCACGATGTGCCGCCGCGCGACCCGATCAATTTTTTGATGAACACCCATCAGATTGCCTGACTTGGTGTGAAATGTGGTTCCTGAATACATACTTATCTCTCTAATTTAGCGTCGTTAATCGCTGATAGCGACTGACGGCACGCGCCAGATGGTTATATTGTAACAAATCCTGCCCCTCTTTGACAAAGCGCTCGGCCTCCGTCTGTGCACGGGCAATCAGCGGCGTGTCGCTCAGCGAGGCAATTTTTAGGTTCAGCGCGCCATGTTGCGCTCGGCCGTAGATCTCGCCAGGGCCGCGCAACTTCAAGTCAACTTCCGCCAGGTAAAAGCCGTCTTGTGACTTCTCAATTTCCCTGAAGCGCTGGCTTGGTTTGTCGTGACTCGACAGCATCAAATGACAAAAACTCTGGTGTTCGCCACGTCCAACCCGCCCACGCAGCTGATGAAGCTGGCTGAGGCCAAAATGATCAGCATTTTCGATGAGCATGACCGTAGCGTTCGGCACATTAACACCGACCTCCACCACTGTGGTACTCACCAACATGTCAATGTCGCCGTCCGCAAACTGCTGCATAACCGCCGCTTTTTCCTCCGGCGGCAGTTTACCGTGTAGCAGCCCAACGCGGCGATGATGAAACATCGTTTTCGCCAATTTGTGATATTCCGCCTCGACCGACTTTTTATCATTGTCGGGATTATCGTCGATCAATGGGCAGATGACGTAGGCTTGGCGACTCTGAGCCAGTTCATGGTCAATGGTTTCATAGAGTTTCGGCGCTGAAGCTGGCGACCAAATTTTCGTTTCAATCGGCTGACGCCCGGCTGGTAGCTCATCCAAAATCGAGATGTCTAGTTCACCATACAATGTCAACGCCAAACTCCGCGGAATCGGCGTGGCAGTCATACTTAGCAGATGCGGCATGTAGTCTGACTTTTGTAGCAACGCCTGCCGCTGCTTGACGCCAAATCGATGCTGCTCGTCAATCACCACAAACCCCAGCTTGTGGTACGCCACTTTTTCCTGAATCAGCGCGTGCGTGCCAACCACCACGCTAATATTGCCGTTGGCTAAATTATCCAGCAGTTGCCGTCGCTGAGCGCCCTTGACATGCCCCGTCAGCAGCGCCACCGACACACCAAACGGCGATAACAACTCATCCAGCGTCTTAGCGTGCT
This sequence comes from Candidatus Saccharibacteria bacterium oral taxon 488, assembly GCA_013099015.1. Taxonomy (NCBI): domain Bacteria; phylum Candidatus Saccharimonadota; species Candidatus Saccharibacteria bacterium oral taxon 488. The sequence continues at coordinate 496,801 of CP039998.1, forward strand.
GAGCCGCCAAAATCTCCGTTGGTGCCATGATGGCTGTCTGGAAACCAGCCTGCGCCACCTCCGCCGCTACCAACCCAGCGACCACCGTTTTGCCCGAGCCAACGTCGCCCTGCAACAAGCGGTTCATCGGATGCTCAAACTCCAAATCTTGCAAAATCTGCCAGGCGGCGCGGCGCTGCGCGTTGGTCAAGGGGAATGGCAGTTGCTCAACAAATTGCTTGACGACCGGCTGATTGAACGGGATACGCCAGCCGGTCAATTTGGTTTGCTCCTGCTTATTCAACTGCGCTGCCAAGATCATTTCAAACAACTCTTCAAACGCCAAGCGTTCACGACCGCAAGCGATTTCCTGATGATTTTTCGGCGCATGGAGAAACCTGACGGCTTCAGCACGACTAACTAGTTTTTGCCGCTGGACGATGTGCTCCGGCAGCGTTTCGGGCAAGAATTCCATGACAGGGCGCAAATTTTTCAGCAAATCCTGCACGGTTTTGGGGCGGAGGTTTTTGATGGATTTGTAGATCGGATGGATGCCCGACGCATGTTGGGCGTCCGACGCATCTGTCTGCTTGGCGAGCTCAACAGATGGACTGCTGATCTGATAGCTATTATATTGCATGCCAAATTGACCGGAGAACATGAACTCGGCATCAGATTTGAGCTGCGATTCGCGGTACGGCTGATTGAACCAAACGGCCTTCACCTTGCCAGAATCATCCGCCAGCACCGCCGTGGTGATCCTTAAGCCCCGGCGAACAATCCGCGTGGAAATCGACTCGCAGCGCGCCCGCACCGTCACTTTACCCGGCTGAAGATCAGCAATGTTAACCGCCGCCGAATAATCATCATACGCTCGCGGCAAAAAATCCAAGGCGTCCGCCACCGTCTCCAAACCCGCCGCCGACAGCGCCTGGGCGGTTTTGGGGCCGACGCCTTTGATGTGCGCGAGAGGGGTGGTTAGTTTCATCTAGGAAACGGCGTTGATGCCTTCCAGCGCGTAGGCGGTGTCTTCCCAACCTCTTACTTCTATTGAGTCAACGCCCATTTGTTTGACTGGAAAATCATTGCCGCCTTCCTGTAATTTATCGCCAAAGAATAGCGCTTCTTCCTTTGACCAGCCGTTCAGCTCAAGCAGCTTACCAATGCCATAGGCTTTATCAATTCCTGGCAGCGTAATGTCAGTACTAGTCGTACCACCAATCCTAACTTCGAGATTTGGTAGTTTCGCCGCCACCTTGTCACGATATACCGGACGGACATCCTTGTACTTTTCCGCCCAGGCATACTTATCCTCTGGCGACGCCTGTTGGCCCAGCGCCGACATGGTAATCTGGCTGTGGCGATCCTCAATAATCTCACCCGCAGGATTATCGCACCAAATACCCATCTCTCGAGCAACCTCCTCCAGCACTGCAGTTATCTGAGTTTTTTGCTCATCAGATAAATCGTTCGCATATTGAATCTTCCATTCATTATCAGCAGCATCAAATCGATAATACCTCGTACCGCACGTCGGCATTGCATGGAATTTTTGGAGTAGTTCGGGCTGAACATCAAGTCGGTCAATCACTTGCTTTTTAATCTGGTGGAATGTGCCGCCCGTGATGACACACATCTCATAGTTTTCAAGCAACCGACCAAGGATATCTGCCATACGATCGCTAATTGGTGACTTGGTAATAGCTAGCGTGTCATCCAAATCAAACCCGATAATTTTTTTCATTATTCCTCTCCTTCCATATTTTCTGCAACTAGAATAAACGTATTTTTACCTTTTTTCAACAAAGATTGATTGTTGATGGCTCGGTCATTAGCCAGTTTTTCGCCGTTAAGGCTGATGGCGCCAGATTTGAGCAGGCGTCTGGCCTCGCCGTTAGAACTGACCGCACCAGAGACCACCAACGCTTCAATCACGCCGACGCCGACATCAACACGTGGAATTTCTTTGGCCAGGGTGTCCAAATCATCGTCCAACAGTTGCCGAAAATCGCCGCCGCCAAACAATACTTCCGTCACCCGCTCCACTGATTCGCGCCGATTGACGCCGTGGACGATGTCGGTGACTTCGCGCGCCAAGACTTTCTGTGCTGAGCGCGCACCTGGGTTGACCGCGTGGTTTTCAGCGATAGCTTCAATGGTATCACGATCAAGCATGGTGAAGATTTTCATGTATTCGATGGCGCTTTCGTCATCAACGTTCAGCCAGAATTGGTAGAACTTGTACACGCTGGTTTTGTTTTCGTCCAGCCACACGGCACCACCTTCGGATTTACCAAATTTGCGCCCAGTTGATTTGTTGATGAGTAACGGCGCAGTCATGGCGTAAACTTCGGCATTTTCTTTTTTGCGGATCAATTCCACGCCTGAGAGCAAATTACCCCATTGATCAGAACCACCGATTTGCAAATTGACACCGTGATGCTTGAACAGATGCCAAAAATCATAACCCTGCAGTAAGGTGTAGGTAAATTCAGCAAAACTCAGACCTTTGCCGTTACTAATTCGTGCTTTGAAAAACTCGCGAGCGGTCAATTCCGCCATGTTGAAATTCTTGCCAATGTCACGGAGGAATGGAATCAGTTCCAGATTGCCCAGCCAGTCCGCATTGTCCACCAAGGTAAAATCGCGTCCCGCAAAAATTTGCGACACTTGTGTCTTCAACGCTCGCTTGTTGTATTCAATTTCCGCATACGAAAGCAGGCTCCGCTCCTCGGTGTCGCGCATATCGCCAATCATGCCGGTGCCGCCACCGACCAGCAGAAACACCTTGTGACCGCGCTCCAAAAAATGCCGCACCATCATGTAGACCGCCAAATGCCCGACGTGCAAACTGTCAGCCGACGGATCTGTCCCCAGATAGAGCGTGAAATTCTCCGAATCGATAAGCTTGTCATTGGTGAATGTGGTTTGGTTCCAAAACCCGCGCCACTGTAGCTCCTCTGATAATTGCATATTCCTCCTTTTCTGGGTAATAGTATAGCAATTTTATGATTGAAGCGAAACATAGGCGTGATATAATGATAGTGTGAACAAGAAACCCTCAGATAAGCAGTCGGGCTCCAGCGCAAAACCAGCGCCGTCACGTCCGCACCCAAAGCCGGCAAACCGGCTGAGTGTCTATGCAAACTTGGCGAATAAGCGTCGACTAAAGAAGGACAAGCGCTCCCGCGAAAAAGCAGAGTACCTGGCGAGCCTACCAAAGCACCCCGTCAAGCGGTTCTTTTACCGTCTCCACCCCAAACGCGTCTTTAAGTACTGGTTCTCTAAGCGCGGCGGCCTGATGGCGCTAAAAATTCTCGGTGTCGCCATCGTTGTGATGATTATTCTGATCGGCGGTCTGTTCGCCTACTTCCGTAAAGACCTCGACAAGATCCGTCCGGGTGAGCTCGCCAAACGCGTCCAGACGACGGTCACCAAATATTACGACCGCAATGGTGCACTGCTCTGGGAAGATAAGGGTACGGATAACTATAAGCTAGTGGTTGAGGCTGATAAAATCAGCGATTATCTCAAGAAAGCGACTATCGCTATTGAAGATCGTGATTTTTATAAGCACCACGGTATCAGTATCAGCGGGCTGACCCGCGCTATGTTTAGTACAGCGTCAGGTCGGCAGGTTCAGGGTGGCTCGACGCTGACACAACAGCTCGTCAAGCAAGTCTTCTTTGCCGATGACGCCGATAAACGCGGCCTTAGTGGTATTCCACGCAAGATCAAGGAAATCATCCTGGCGATTGAAGTTGAGCGCATGTACAACAAAGAGCAAATTCTCACGCTCTATCTCAACCAGGCACCATACGGCGGTCGGCGCAATGGCGCAGAGTCAGCCGCTCAAACATACTTTGGCAAGTCCGCCAAGGATCTCACTCTGGCCGAGGCAGCGCTGCTAGCTTCAATTCCGCAAAACCCAAGCACGTTCAATCCGTACAATATCGCTGGCCGCAAGATGCTGTTGTCGCGCCAGCACACGACGCTGGACTACATGCTGGAACAGGGCTACATCACTGAAGCGCAGGCCAAAGAAGCCAAGCAGTATCCGATCCTTGACAAGATCAAGCCCGAGACCGAGCAGCTAGCCGGCATCAAGGCGCCGCATTTCGTGCTCATGGTGCGCAATCAACTGGAGCGTGAACTCGGCAAAGCGGTCGTTGGCCGCGGCGGACTGACCGTTAAGACGACGCTGGATTGGAGGATTCAGGAGAAGCTCGAAACAGAGATGAAAGCCTTCTTTGAATCGGGCCGTCCGGGTCGAGTGCGCATTAGTAACGGTGCGGCAACGGTTGAGGACGCACAGACTGGACAGATTGTCGCCCTCGTTGGTAGTCGTGATTTCAATTATGCTGGCTTTGGGCAGGATAACGCCGCCACCGCCTTTATCCAGCCGGGCTCGACCATCAAGGCTTTCGACTACGCCAAACTGTTTGAGAATCGCGGCAGTAATCAGCAAAATTACGGCTCAGGCTCAATCCTCAGCGACGAGAACATAGACAAGATTTATGGCGCCAAGCTGAACAACTGGGACCGACGATTTATGGGAAGTATTTCTATTCGCCGCTCGCTAGCGCTTTCCCGTAATATCCCAGCGGTCAAGGCAATGTATATCGCAGGCAACGGCTCGCCAAAACCAACCGTTGACTATATTCACAACATGGGTAATACCAATTATTGCCAACAAGAAGAAGCGGCCGGCGGCTACGGACTGTCAGCAGCCATTGGCGCCTGCGGTACGAAGCAGACCGAGTTAGTGAATGCTTATGGCACCTTTGCCCGCATGGGCGTCGCCAAACCAAGCACCAACGTCCTCGAGGTAACCAACAGCCAGGGCGATACGCTAAAGAAATGGAAAGACGAGAGCAAACAGGCAACCGACCCGCAAGTCGCCTACATCATCAATGATATCTTGGGTGACGCGGACGCGGCGCGTGACTTGCACGGTTACGGTGCAATGAATGTGCCTGGCGTTAGAACCGCCGCCAAGACTGGTACTACCGACAAAAACGGCCACGCCAAGGATGTCTGGATCGTTAACTATAGCCCGGCGCTGGTCATGGGTATGTGGCTCGGCAATTCCGACACCAGCACCATCAACACCCCGAACTCAGCCTTTGGTATGCCGGTGGTGCGCAGCGTCATGTCGTTTGCTCACAACGAGGTTTATGCCAAACAGGGCAAATGGAAGCCAAATGATTGGTTCAAGCGGCCAAATGGCATCCAGCAGCAAGGCAAAGAGCTCTATCCATCGTGGTGGAATAAAAAACAGGGCGAGACTACTGAAAAGATTAAGTTTGACCGTGTCTCCAAGAAAAAGGCGACAAATTGTACGCCAGCTGACGCCATCGAGGAAATTGAGGTCACCAAGACCATTGACCCGCTCACCAAGAAACCATCATACTCAGCGCCTGAAGGTTACGACGCCAACGCTGATGACGATAAGCACAAATGTGACGACGCCAAGCCAAGTGTCAGCCTATCGCTTTCTGGCTCTGGCTCCAGCCGCACCATCACCGCCCGCGCCACCAACGGCACATTCCCGCTCACTTCAATTGACATCCTCGTCGATGGTCGTAGCGTCAAAAGTGAGTCAATCTCCGGTAGTGGTGGCAGCGTTTCGGTCGGTGTCCAAGTTGATAAACCAGGTCGGCACATTATCCAAGCAATCGCCCGCGACGAAGGCTACTATACTGCATCAGACAGCGGCAGCTTCTCGGTAGGCAGCAGCTCAAGCTCCGACTAATCCGCCTCTCTTTCCCCCTGTGACACATAAAAACCAGACCGCTTCAGTCTGGTTTTTACTTCTTCTTAGTCTTAGCGACTATTGCTCATTAACCATCCGGATCAAGTCAGCCTCGCGCTGCGCCTGGGTCTTGGGGCGAGCCGAACGGTGACCTTGAGCTGCGGCGCGCGAGGCATCGGGTTTCGCCGCCTTGCTGGTCTGCGGCCGACGACCGGTGGAGCGCTGCTTGGATTGTTTGGGAGCGGCTTGAACTGGTGACTGTTGCGCCGCTTCTTTTGCTTCTTTTGGCTCAGCGCAAATCTTGGCAAACATCATTTTACCAGCATCAGTTTGCAGGCTTCGGATGATTTCAATGCGTTTTTTCTGACCCAGGAATTTTTTAGCCTGCTCAACTACCACCATTGTACCGTCGTGCAGATAGCCGACGGCCTGATGAGAATCCTGACCTTTTTGCGTCAATTCAAGCACCAGCTCATCGCCAGGCAAATAGCTCATCCGCAAACTCTTGGCCAGCTCATTGATGTTGAGGATCTGGATACCTTCGACTTGCGCCACCTTGTTTAGGTTGTAGTCCAGCGTCAAAATAGCAGCGTTCATTTCCTTGGCGAGTTGCAGCAAGCGGTTATCAACGCCCTCAGGAATGCGCGTTGCATCATCAAGTAGCGTGAACGAGCCGCCCAACACATCTTTGAGTTCCTTCATGGCGTCCATGCCGAAACGGGCGCGCTCACGCTTGGCATGATCAGCACCGTCGGCCAGTAGTTGCAATTCTATCAGCACACTACGCGGCACGATGATCTGCCCTAGTAAGAACCCAGTCTTTGCCAGATCAACCACCCGGCCGTCCATCAACACCGAGGTGTCAACCAGAATCGGCAGCTGCGTACCGCTACCTGTGTGCCGCCGCGGCTTGACCAGTAGATATATTTCCGCCATGATAGCCAGCAGCATGATAATGATGATAAGTTCAATTGTTTTTTCCATAATAATTTCCTTTTATCTAATAATGTTATTGTAAATAGTCAATCAGTGCCTGGCGTAAATCGCCGACGCCGCGCACAAATGCGTCCTTGTGGGTTTTTGGCGCAATGGCATAGGTAAAGCCAAGCTTCTTCGCCTCTTTGACACGGGTGTGCCAGCCTTGAGCCGAGCGCACTTCGCCGCCTAAGCCCACTTCGCCAAACACCACCGCTTCATCACTGAGCTTGCGGCCAGCTGAGGCCGAGGCGATGGCCATGGCGACTGCCAAGTCCGCCGCTGGGTCGCTGAGTTTCAAACCGCCGACCACATTGATGTAAATATCCTTGTCGGAGAGATTGAGCTTGGTGCGCTTTTCCAGCACTGCCACCAACAAGTTCAACCGGTTGAGGTCAAAACCGCTGGCCGCCCGCTTGGGATAGCCAAAATTCGTCGGATTGACCAGCGCCTGGATTTCCACCAATAGCGGTCGCGCCCCCTCCATGGTCGCCAGGACGATGGAGCCGTCGAGGTTTTGCCGCTCCGCCAGCAAGCTAGCCGACGGATTAGCTACAATCCGTAAGCCATCCTCACGCATCTCGAAAATTGCCGCCTCATTCGTCGAGCCATAGCGGTTCTTCTGCGCCCGCACCACCCGAAAGCCGCCATAGCGATCACCCTCAAAGTTCAGCACCACATCAACCAAATGCTCCAGAACTTTCGGCCCGGCAATTGAGCCTTCTTTAGTGACGTGACCGACCAAAATCACCGCGGTGTTCGCGGCCTTGGCAGCGCGAATGATGACGTTGGATGAGTTGGTGATTTGGCTGACCGAGCCTGGCGCTGAACTAATCTCCGCCAACGACAGCGTTTGGATGGAATCGACAATCACCAGGTTGTACTGGCCAGTCTGGATAGAGGCGGCGATGTCTTCAGCGCTGTTACTGGACGCCAATTGCAAGTTCTCTGAGTCGACCGCGCCCAGCCGCTCAGCCCGCAATTTGACCTGCGATACCGACTCCTCGCCACTGACGTAGAGTACTTGTTTCTGCCGAGCGATGAATGCCGCCACCTGCGCCAGCAGGGTACTTTTACCAATCCCTGGCTGGCCCGCCACCAGCACTACGCCGCCTGGCAGAAAGCCGCCGCCGAGTACCACATCAAGATCGGCGATGCCGGTTGCCAGCCGCGCTTGCTTGGCCTCGGTAGCCGTCTCGCTGAGTTTGAGCGTGGTGAGTGCTTTGCCCTTGCCGCTGCTGCGGGCTACCGCCGACGCGCCCGTATCAACCGGTAATTGCTCAACCAGCGAATTCCACTCGCCGCAATTTTCGCACTTGCCGATCCACTTCGGATAGCTGGCGCCGCACTGCTGGCAGATGAACTGCGATTTTGCTCGAGCCATTATTTGACCGCCTTTTGACTATCGAGGCTTTGATTTAGCTGGTCAATCTTGCGCCCCAATGCGTTCAATTTTTCGACATCAGTGTTGTAAGTGTCGACCTTGCCCTCGATAGTCTGCCGCTCACGACGAAGCGCCAGGCCGCGCTGGCTCAGCCGGGTTCGCTCAGCCTGAAACTCAGCTTGCGTCTGAAAACCACCCGTCGTCGCCCGCTGATTAAATGCCGCTACATCTTGGTTATAGGCATTAATGCGTGCACTGTACGACGTCGTTAGCTGCTCAATTTCGCGCTTCCGCTTATCGAGACTGGCCGCCAGTGCGTCGGCCTCGGCCTCGGCACTGGTGAACTTTTGATTATACTGAGCATGCAATTTTAACAGCGCCGCTCGATTACTGAAATACTCGGCATAATGCGCCTCCAGCTCCGACCCGAGATCAGCAAACTCTGTACCCAAAATTGAATGCAGCTCATTGGCGCGCGTACCTGGCTGAGCACGCTCATAATACGCCATCCGCTCTTCGAGCTTTTTGGTCTTGACCTTGGTATAAGCCGCCTCCAGTAGCTCGCCCAGCCGCCGACGCTGCTCCACCGAATAGCGCGACCACGCCACGTGCAGCATTTCGTGAGCCGCCGTCACCTCTTTGATACCATCTAGCTCCGCGTTCTGCACGTTATAAATGTGAATGGTCTCTTTGGCGTGAGCGTAGCAGCCAACGATCGGGCTGGCCTGTTCGACACGACGGCAATCTTGATTAAATTGCGCAGCGTTTTCTAGTCGCGGCTGGGCGAGATAAAAGCTAAATTTGGCCTTGTCAGTCATCGTTGCCCGTTGCGCCAATGTTGCTATGTCCTGGCTCGGTTGATACTGCCAGACCCTGATATGATCCAGCACTAGCTGGCGATTGAGTACCAGCCAGCTACCGCCAGCCACCAGCCCCACAAACACCACGACGCCGAGGAGATTACGCAGCCGTAACATTGATCACTACCTCACGATTTTTTGCAGTCGCTGTCAAGACCGCGCCGGGACGGGCTTGACGAGACAATAAGACATCGCTGAGCGGGTCGGCCAACATTGTCTGAATCGTCTGCCTGAGCACCCGCGCGCCACGCTGCTCATCAAAACCGTTGTCTATGATACAACGTTTAGCGCTTGACGTAATCACCAGCGTCATTTGCTGCGCTCGCACTGCTTCTTTAAGCTCGCTGGCGAGATTATCAAAAATCTTACCCACCACCGGCCGGGTCAAACTCTTGAAATGCACCACCGCATCAAACCGCCCGATTAGCTCTGGTCGCAGTAACTCCTCCAGCTCGCGTCGCGTCGCCCGAGCGTTGCGCTCATTCACATCGTCCGCCCGTGAAGTATCGCCGCCATGCGAGCCAAAGCCCAGCTCACCGTCGCGTACCATTGCCTCGGCGCCAACATTGCTGGTCAAGATCACGATCGTCTGCTGGAAGCTCACCGACCGACCGCGCGAATCGCTCAGCTTGCCGTCTTCTAAAATTTGCAGTAGCAAGTTCAATACATCTGGATGCGCCTTTTCGATCTCGTCAAACAACACCACGCTGTACGGCTGCCGGCGAACCTTGTCGGTCAATTTGCCACCCTCATCATAGCCGACATAACCAGCCGGCGCACCAATCAGCTGACCGGCCGTATGCCGCTCCGAGAACTCACTCATGTCAATCTTGATCAAGCTATTGTCGCCGCCAAATACTTCCCGTGCCAGCACGCGAGCTAGCTCCGTCTTGCCCACGCCAGTCGGCCCGAGAAAGATGAACGACCCAAGCGGCCCTGACCGCCGACTCAGCCCAGCTCGCGCCCGGCGAATGGTTCGCGCCAGTGTCGCCACGGCCTTCTCTTGACCGAGCACTGACCGACCCAGCCGCTGTTCCAGCGCCGCCAGGTCTTTGCGCTCATTCACCGTCACTTTTTCCGCTGGCACGCCAGCCATCGCCGCCACCGCTCGCCGCACGTCATCCTCGGTTAGCTCCGGCAATGCTGGATTGTCAGCCGGTAGCTGCTTGGCCTGTTGCTCCAGCTGTTTGATGCGAACCTTTAGCTCAGCCGCGCGTTGATATTGCTCAGCCTCGACCGCCGCATCGAGCTTGCCCGCTAGCTGTTTGATCCGCCGCGCTAATTGTTGTTGCTTGGTCAGTTTAGCCGGCCGCCGCGTACTAACCAGCGCCGCCGCCTCATCGAGTACGTCAATCGCCTTGTCCGGCAAATGACGCTCTGTCACGTAGCGCTGGCTGAGGGCCACGCTCAACTCGATCATCTCATCAGAAATCCGCAGTCGATGATGGGTCGCCAGCCGGCCGGCTAGCGCCCGCACCATGGCCACCGCTGCCTGCTCATCTGGCTCCGCCACCGTCACGGCCTGAAACCGCCGACTGAGGGCCGCATCTTTTTCGATGTGCTTGCGATATTCATCAAATGTCGTTGCACCGATCACCCGCACCTCGCCACGCGCCAACGCTGGCTTTAGAACATTCGCCGCATCCATCGACCCCTCGGCCGAGCCGGCGCCGACCAGCAAATGCAGCTCATCAATGAACAGCATGATCTCCTGATGATTACGCGCTGCAGTCACGACTTTTTGTAAGCGCTCTTCAAACTGACCACGAAACTTTGTACCGGCGACCATGGCCGTCAGATCAAGCTGAATCAGCCGCTTACCGACCAAAAACTCCGGCACTGTCCCCGTGGCAATCCGCTGTGCCAAGCCCTCGACCACCGCGGTTTTACCGACGCCCGGCTCACCGATCAGCGCTGGATTGTTTTTACCGCGCCGCCCGAGCACCGTGATCAGCCGCTCCGTCTCGGCCTCCCGACCGACCACTGGATCAAGCAGTCCGCTCCGCGCTCGCTCCGTCATATCAACTCCATACTGATCAAGGATCTTGAGATCGGCCGACCGACGAGCATGCGGCGCCGCACCTTCCTTCGACTCGTCCTGTATGGCCTCCAGCTGCTGCCGATCAAACACGTCCTCTAGCGTACCGCGCAGCTCCTCCAGATCCACATTCATATCACTGAGCAACTTCGTCGCCCGAGCCTTGTGCTGCAGTAGCATGCTATAAACAATGTGCTCAGTGCCGATGCGCTCCTGCCCAAACTCCGTCGCTAGCTGCCAAGCCGTCCGTATCGTCTCCAGTACCTCGGCGTTCATGCCTTTGTGAACAACCACCACCACGAACGACTGCGCGGTTAAGCCTAGCGCCAACTCCGCTCGATCCAGCGTCACACCACTCTCCGCCAAAATCTTCGCACCCAGCGACGAATTTTGCGCCAGCACGCCGAGCAGCACATGCTCGGTACCGACATACGGACTGCCGCTATTATGCGCCAGCAGCCCGGCACGCTCTAAGCTGGCCTTGGCGGTATCAGTCAGCCGAGATTCTAACTCAGAAAAATCTTCCGGCATATCGCCCTCCTTTCGTTTTCGGCGATTCTCACGAGGCAGCCTATTCCGCCACCTCCTCAACCACGCTCATCAAGCTGTCCTCAATATTTTTGCGAGGTTTCGTTTCAGGCTTAGCAGCCGCCTTTGCCTCAATGTCCAGTTCATAGCCAGTCAGCCGACTTGCCAAACGAACATTCTGCCCAGCCCGGCCAATAGCCACTGATTGCTGATCCTCGCTAACATACACTGTTGCCCGCTTTTCATCTTCATTGACCGTTACGCTCAGTACTTCCGCTGGACTCATGGCATTGGCGATAAAGCCAGCCGCATCTTCCTCAAACGGAATGATATCAATTTTTTCCTGCTCGCCAATTTCGTTCATCACCGCCTGAACGCGCGTCCCGTGACCGCCGACGAAGGTACCGACTGGGTCAACACCTGGCAGCGCCGATGCCACCGCCAATTTGGTGCGGCGACCCGCCTCGCGAGCAATGGCTTTGATTTCCACGGCGCCCGTTTCCATCTCTGGCACTTCCTGACTGAACAAGAACCGCACAAATTCTTCATTGCCACGGCTCAAGATCAACTGCGGACCGCGACCTTCGCGTTCGATGTCCTTGATGAATACTTTGACGCGGCGACCAACGCCGTAATACTCGCCAGGAATCTGCTCAGACTGCGGCATGATACCAACTGCCTTGCCCAGCTCGATCCGCACCACGCGCGGCTCAACCCGCTGAATTGTACCGGTTACCACCGTGCCAATTTTATCCTCAAATTCTGCCAGCACCACTTCGCGCTCTGCCTCGCGCAGCCGCTGCAAAATCACTTGCTTAGCGGTCTGGGCTGCCACGCGGCCAAACGTCGTCACGTTGTGGGTCTCGACCGTCACTTCACTGCCCAGCTCAGCTGCTGGGTCAACCGCCTTGGCCTCGTCCAGGCTCATTTGATTGACGTCATTTTCGACTTCTTCAACCACCGTTTTGACGACCGACACCACAGCCGTGCCGCTGTTGATATTCAAGCTGGCGCGCACCAACTGCTCGCGCGTGCCGTTATCACGCCGCCACGCTGCCGCGATAGCCTGCTCGATTACCTCTAGAACCGTTTCTTCTGGCAGGTTCTTTTCCTCGGCAATCGTCCGCACCGCCAACGTCAATTGCTTAATATTCAAATCTTCCATATTAGCTCCTTTACGCTATTTTATTATACTACGTTTCATTGCAAACGCCCAAGAGACGAAAAACTCCGACCTGATCGGCCGGATATGTCAGCAGTATAGCATATCCAGCCAGGCAGCGTCAAGTTCAGCCATCTCATTCACCCATATCAGCCTGCGAACGGGTATACGGCTCTAGGAGCGGTAGCGGCGCATGGCTATCTATGCACCCTTTGACAAAAAGCATTGACATTTTCTACTAATAGTGATATATATATCTCAGCCTTTTGACAATTTTTATTGTAAATTGTCAACTGCGCTTCGCTGTCGTAGATCGGATATCTACGGTGGCTTGAGGCGCGGAACGGCCGCACCTCAAAAAGTGGAAAGGACTCCTCATCATGCTGACAGGGCTGACTATTGTCATCGGCGTGACCATTGTTCTCGGGATCGTAATCACCGCGACCTCCAGGGATGATGGCTTCACGGCCGTGAGCGGGCTTATGTTCGCTATTTTCGGAACAACTTCACTGTTTTGGATAGCGAAAGGTACTATACAGTATCTCAGCAAGGACTCATCCTTGCTGTGGCTGTACAAGCCGATTGCCGCCCTGCCTGAATGGGTAGGCTACGTCGGCGTCGCGACCACCGCGATCCTCTGGGTGGTGGCTGTCGCACTGTTGGTGGATGACTACATCCACCTTCCCCGACGACGGAAAGGAGGTAATTACTGAGAGGTGCGGGGCGGGATTGATACAACTGTTTGTATCTCCCGCCCCACTCACATCACTGAACTGAACTTATGATTACATAACTATTACATCGCTGGCTGCTGGAGGTAATGGCCGACGTCCGCTACCAGCTCGACCAGGCGATTAGAGTACCCCCATTCGTTATCGTACCAGACCATGATTTTCACCATGTTGCCACCAACGACCTTGGTTAGCGGCAGATCAACGATGCCAGAATGTGAATTACCGATAAAGTCGCGGCTGACCAGCGGCTCTTCACTGACGCCCAAGATCCCTTGATAGAAACTATCAGCGGCGGCTTTCTTGAACGCTTCATTTACCTGCTCGACTGTCACGTCGCGCCGCAACAGTGCCGTCACGTCACTGAGCGACACCACCGGCGTTGGTACGCGCACACTGAGACCGTCGAATTTACCAGTTAGCTGCGGTAGGGTTTTGGTCACGGCAATAGCCGCACCCGTCGTTGTCGGCACGATGTTCTCGGCCGCGTTGCGACCCTCGCGAAGGTCCTTGGCGGGCGCATCCTGTAGGCGCTGGCTGGCAGTGTAGCTATGCACCGTCGTCAGCATTGATTTTTCCACGCCAAATTCCGCATCCAGAATCGCCATCACCGCACCCAAACTATTGGTCGTGCAGCTGGCGTTAGAAATGATTGGCGTCGCGCCCTTGATCTTGCTGTCATTCGTACCCAGCACGATTGTATCGACGCCGTCGGATTTGGTTGGTCCGCTGATAACCACGCGCTTGGCGCCCGCAGTCAAGTGCTTGCCCGCGCCATCTTTATCTGTAAAGAGTCCCGTCGATTCTATCACCACGTCAACATCCATCTCGCCCCACGGCAAGTTCGTTGGATCTTTTTCCGCCAGCACTTTGACAGGTTTCCCGTCAACGATGAGTTCATCCTCTGTAAAATCAACCTGACGGCCATATTCCCCGTAATTACTATCGTGTTTGAGCAGGTACGCCAGCGTCTTGGTATCTGTCAAGTCATTGATCGCTACGATCTCCACATCGCTGCGTTCCCGGGCGATCTTAAAGGCGCTGCGCCCGATCCGCCCGAAACCATTAATCGCTATTTTTGTCATCGCCATACAATTATCCCTCCCGAGTAGCATTAGCTTTTTCCTAATTATACTACAAAGTTGTATAATGAAACCATGACGCGCGAGGAATTACTACATCTAGCGGCGCCACAGTACGATGAAGTGCCGGTACTGGTGTTAGATAGCGCTATTGACTACGCTACTAAAAAACATGCCGGGCAAAAACGCAAGAGTGGCGAACCCTACATCACGCACCCGCTGGCGGTAGCTGGGATTTTAGTGGAATGGGGCATGGATATCGACACGGTGATCGCTGGCGTGTTGCATGATACGGTCGAGGATACCGATGCGACATTGGATGAATTGGAAAGTTTGTTTGGCCGCGATATCGCCTTTTTGGTTGATGGTGTGACCAAAGTGTCGCAGGCACGCGCCGGTATGCGTAGCCTCGATAGCTACCTGCCACACACTAAAGATAACCTCGCCAAACTGATGATCGCAGTCGGCGAGGACATTCGGGTAATTATTATCAAGCTGGCGGATCGACTACATAATATGCGCACGCTTCAATATATGCCGCGCGACAAGCAGAAGAAAATCGCCCGCGAGACAATTGAAGTGTTTGCACCATTAGCAGACCGACTCAATATGGGGCGGGTGCGCGTGCAGCTAGAAGAGCTCAGTTTCCGATTTTTGATGCCCAAGGATTTTCAGCGTACTAAGAGCCTGATGGATAGCCGCCTAAAGAAAAGCCAGCGCAAACTCGCCAAAGTCCGCCGCGACGTTACGGCGCGCCTCCAGAATGAGAGTCTGCAGTTTGAGATGGACGGCCGGGTAAAAAGCGTATATAGCTTATTTAAGAAGCTCGACCGCGTTGGCGATATTGATAAGATTTACGACCTGATCGCCCTGCGCATCATCGTTGATGATTTAGCGACCGGCTATCTGGTGCTGGGCGTGCTGCACGAGATGTACCAGCCGTTTTACGAGCGTATCAAGGATTACGTCGCCAACCCCAAACCGAATGGCTACCAGAGCTTACACACGACGGTGCAAACGCCGACCGGGCAAATTGTCGAGTTCCAGATCCGCACCCGAGACATGCATGAATACGCCGAGCGCGGTTTGGCGGCCAGCTTTCATTATAACGAACAAAAGATGTCCGATGCCTACCGCCAAGGGCGAATCGCTGCGCTGCCGACGGATTTGGCGTGGATTCGCGATCTGCAGGAGACAGCGGCCCGAGCACGCGAGGGTAAATCATTTGATTCAGAGAAATTCCGCATGAAGTTGTTTGAGGATCGAATCTTCGTCTATTCGCCCAAAGGTGATATTTATGATCTGCCCCGCGGCGCCTTCCCACTGGATTATGCCTACCGCATTCACTCCGACATCGCAGCGCACGCCAGCGGATTTAAAGTCAATGGCGTCATGAAGCCGTTCACTTATGAATTACAGCACGGCGATGTCGTTGAAGTATTGACCAGTAAATCTGCCAAGCCCAAACCAGCCTGGCGCGATATGGTCATCACGCCGCACGCCAAAACCAAACTGCGTATGCAACTGTCAAAAAGCGGCGGCGTGCTAGCACATTTGACCGGGTTAACTGACGGCGTTTCGTCGCTGTTTCGACGGTAAGCAAAACACTCACACCTCATCCCAGAGGCTTGGCAGCCGCGACACCTCCTCCGCTAGAGACTGTGAAACGTTCGCGAGTAGCGGAGGTTTCAGCCGAACGCTCGCGAGGAATCTCCGGTGGAGATTTGAGCGAAGAGTGTGCTCTGGCGAAGGACGGTGGAGCGGCTGCTGCGGTTCGGCTTCCAGTCATCTCCTCTAAGTCGAATGCATCCGGCAACGCCGTCCGCAGAACCATCGACTTGTCAAAGAGACTGACAATTCCGCGGCAAACACGCATACCAGATTCTTGGTGAGACGTAATGCCGCTTTGCTTTGCAAGATAGTAGTATTACGCCTGCTCGTTCCAGCGCTCAATCGCCGCCGCCACGACCTGCTTGGCGGCATCAACGCCAGCAAATTCCTTAACAATGGTCGAACCTGGCTTCTTCAAATCCTTATAGTGATTGAAATGGAATTCAATTTGCTTAATCAGCTGCGCCGGCAAATCCTCCAGCGACTGAATGGCGTTGCCATTATGGCGATCGTCGCTTGGCACCGCGATAATTTTATCATCAACCTCATCGTCATCGACAAACTTCATCACGCCAAGGATTCGCGCCTCGACCACCAGCCCGGTCGTCAGCGGCGTATCCGTCACCAATAGCACATCCAACTCATCGCCGTCCTCATCCAGCGTCTGCGGGATGAAACCATAATTAGTCGGCTTGGCAAAAATCGCCGGATCAACCCGGTCCAGCCGCATGACGCCGACTTTCCGATCCCATTCAATTTTATGATTTGACCCAGCCGGAATCTCTACAACAACGGTGATTTCGCCGTCCTGATAATTCCCTGGGGTTAATACTTGATTAAAATCTGCCATCTCCTACTCCTCTCTGGCTTTTTCTTGTAAATATTCACGAATCTGCAATGCCGCCACCGCACCCTCGCCAACCGCCGAAGCAATTTGCATAGTTGCGCCCGAACGGACGTCGCCTGAGGCAAAGACGCCTGGGATGTTAGTGTGCAAATGTTCGTCGGTGACGATGTGTCCGCCGAGGTCCAGTTCAACACCTGAGTCTGCCAAAAACTGTGTGTTTGGAATCAAGCCGATGAAAACGAATAAGCCGTCTGCGGTAAATTCTCTCTGCTCGCCGTTTTGGGTCGATTTGACACCGTAGAATTTGTCGTCTTTGACGATAATTTCATCAGTGGTCGCACCAATGTGGACGGTTATGTTGCCTGCATCGACATACTTTTGCAGCTCTTTTTGCAGGACGTCGCTGGCGCGTAATTCGCTGCGCACCAATAGGTCAACGTGGCTGGCGTAACGAGTTAGAAAGATCGCTTCCTGCACCGCCGAGTTGCCGCCGCCAACGACGATCAAGCGTTTGTCGCGGTAAAATGCGCCGTCGCACGTCGCGCAATAATGCACGCCGCGGCCATACAATTCGTCTTCGCCTGGCACGCCCAGCTTGCGGTGATTTGAGCCGGTCGCCAGTAGCACTGCTTTGGCGCGCACCGGCTGGCCATCAACCATCAATTCCAATTCGCCGTCAACTTGCTTCAGGGCCGTCACGTCACCATACTCAATATTCGCGCCGAACCTCTCAGCCTGCTGCTGCAATTCTGACGCCAATTTCATGCCGGTCACGCCCTCAGCAAAGCCTGGGTAATTGTCAATTTGATCGGTGATGGCCGCCATACCGCCGACCACGCCGCGTTCGTATAGCGTCGTCGGCACATCTTCGCGCGACAGGTAAATTGCTGCAGTGAGTGCGCTTGGACCGGCACCGACAATGATAATCTCTTTAGACATTCAACCCCCTTGACCTATAATATCGCTTGATAATTTCTGGCATCTCCGGCCGTGGAATCTCCGCTGGTCTTTCAATAGCCATAACCACGAATTTCAGTGGTGAATTAGCAGGAATCTTATCGCCCTGGGATTGCTTACCGTAAGCCTTGTCCGCTGGAATTGTCAATTCACGCACACCGCCAATTTTCATACCAATCAGTCCCTCTTTCCAGCCCTGAATCACCGACGTATGTGCTGGGCCGTTTACCGCAAACGGCGCTTTCAATTTACCGCTGTTGATTGACTGATCAAAAATCTCACCCTTGGCGTTCCAACCGATGTAGTAAACCGCAAATTTGGTGTCATCTTTGACCTCCGCGCCGTCACCCACGATCAAATCTTCTTTGCCTAGCTCCTTCACACCAGCAGCCTCAAAGGCGCCGACTCGCGTACTAAACCCCGAAAACTTGCCGTGATATTTACTGTTCAATTCCGCAGTCTGAGCGTCAACTTTCTTTTGCCACTCCGTGGTTGCTTTTTTATAATCTTCTTGCGCCTGCTTCAGCTCAGCCTGATCTTTGGCGTCATTGCCTGGCTGCACCATCATGGCAATGAACCCACCAATTGTCCCAATCGCTAATGTCCCCGTGATGATCCATATACCGAGTCGCTGTCCCCTCGTCGCCATAATCCTCCTTTATCTTACCTTGAAATTATATCAATGTTTCCTCTCGGCCGCAATGTCATAACGTGCCAGCTCATCATCAATCCCCACGCCGGCTGTCCGCTGTAGCTTGAGCAAATTAGCATAAATACCGCCCGATTTTGCCAGCTGTTTCGGCGTGCCGATCTCGTCGACCCGGCCATATTTTAGCGTCACGATCCGATCCACCGTAGCGATGGTACTCAGCCGGTGAGCGATAATCAGCGTCGTTCGCCCCTTCATTAGCCGCTCCAGCGCCTGCTGCACTAGATGCTCGCTCTTGCTGTCGAGATTGCTCGTTGCCTCGTCGAGGATGAGAATCGGCGCATCCTTGAGCACTGCCCGCGCGATGGCGATGCGCTGCTTTTGACCGCCAGATAGCTTGAGGCCACGTTCGCCAATTTGCGTGTCGTACCCTTTGTCGAGCTCGCTGATGAAGTCGTGCGCATTGGCGGCCTTGGCAGCGGCGATTACCTGCTCGTCCGTCGGCTCGTCGGCGCCATAGGCGATATTTTCACGAATTGTACCGGAAAAGAGCGCTGGCTCCTGAAACACCGTGGCGATATGACGGCGCAAACTCTTTTGCTGCACTGCGTCAATGGCCACACCATCAATCGTAATTTCACCACTATCTGGCTGGTACAAGCGCATCAGCAAGTTCGTTAAAGTGGTCTTGCCGCCACCCGACTCGCTGACGAGAGCGACATGCTCACCGGGACGAAGCGTAAACGAGATGTCGGTCAACACTGGTTTTTGCATGGCAGAGGCGTAGCGAAACGAGACATTGCGAAACTCGACTGCCCCGCGGTTCACCACCAATTCCGACGCGTGACGGTTATCTTCGATCGCTGGGCGCAGCGTCATCACACCAACAAAATCCCGACTCCCGGCCAGAGCTTTTTGGAAATTATCAACGATGAAACTCATGTTAAACAGCGGCATCCGCAAATTATTAATCAACGTGATCAGCAGCACCATATCGCCGATCGAAAAGCGCCGTTTGGTCGTCTGCACAAAAATGTAGGCAAAAATCATAAAGAAAATGACCGACAACACCACGCCGCGCACGATATCCATGCTGTGCCAGTAGCGAGACTGCTTGCGCGTGATGGCAATTGTTTTGCGGTAACGCTTGGCAAAATGACGATATTCAAGCGACTCGCGGACATAGCTTTTGACGACTTTGATCTGAGCAATGACTTCGGCAAACCGGCCGCTGGCCATATCTGTCTCGTGATTTTTACGGTTCTGAAAGGCCTGCCATTTCTTGCTGGTCAGCGCCGTCAGCCACATAAATAGTGGATACATAATGACCACCATTGCCGCCAGCTCCAGACTGTACATCAGAACGATGCCGATGGTGATACCTGTCGTCAGCAGCATCTGGAAAAAGTTGTTGGCAAACATGTTCAGGAAGTTCGTCGTTTCGGTAATCGCGCGGTTGAGGCGATTGATAATTGTGCCGGTCAGCTCGCCATCAAAATAACTTTGCGGCAAGCCAAGCAAGTGATGATAGTACCGCGTCGACAGCTGCTGTTTGAGCCGCGTGGCCATCACGTCGCCCCAGTAACCGCCAAGGTTTCGCACCATCGTATTCGTCACGTCAAGCGCCAGCAGCACCAGCGCCAAGAAAATCGCCTGCTCAATTCCCACCTTGCCGCCCTCAACCACTTCGACCATCAAGCTGGTCGCCCGCGAAATGACGAACGGCACCGCAATGCCAGTCAGCGCCACGATAACTGAGCTGATACTAACTCCGATGTAGTATCTGCCCATGCCGCGCGCATATCGGAGCATGTGGATCAGCGGCTTCATCAGACTATTTCAGCGCCCCATCTATCTTTGGCTGCCTGCTCAATCCGCTGCATCACCGGCGTGATGTCCTTGTCCGCTAACGTCCGCTCATGCGAGGTAAACGTCAGCCGCCATGTTATTGTTTTCTGCGCCGCATCATCCTCAGACTGGTAAATAGTGAGTGGCTCAAGTCGCACCGCCATATCAACGTCCTGCACAACCTCGTCCACCGTCTGTAGTAGCTGCTGATACTTGACAGCGGATGGCACTTTGAGCGAGATATCGCGCGTCGTTGATGGATAGCGACTGAGCGGCTGATAATGACTGGCACGTTTGGCGTAGACAGTCTCCAGGCCGGCCGTGTCCAAGCTCGCCGCCGCCACGTACGCCGGCAGTTTGAAGTTCTTGATGACTGATTGTTTCAATTCGCCGACTATGCCGATGAACGTTCCGTCGGTTGTTTCGACTAATGCGCTGCGCGACTGGTCAAACGGTGCCGTGACTGGGAAATTGAGCTCCTCTTCAATTGGCTTGAACACCAGCTCAGTGCCAAGGTCGTGCGCCAGCTGTTCAACTAAGCGACGAATCGTGTAAAATGGCGCGCCCGCTCCCGACTTTTTGGCGGCGTAGACGATGTCCGTAAACTGACTGGCTTCCGGCAAGTTATCTTCGCCTAGGCCATGCATTTTGCTGTGACCTTTGCCCATCTCGAACAGGGCAAATTCATCATGTCCAGCCTTGATGTTGGCGTGAACCTTGTCGAGCAAACTCGGCAGCACCGTCAAGCGATAGTACTGCAAATCAGGACTGAGGGCATTTGATAATTTATATGCCTGAGTAACGTCCTGCTCGGCATTTTTCAGGATGCGCTCGTGAACGAAACTGTAGGTCAAGACTTCGTTGGCGCCAGCTCGTGATAGACTTTGACGAACGGCATTTTTTAATTCACGATGCAAATTTTTCGGCGCTGATTTGATGCTGCGCATTGGCAATTGGCGCGGTAACTTATCAAAGCCATACAGCCGCCCAACCTCCTCAACGATATCCTCAGGCAGCTCAATATCAGTGCGCCAAAACGGGCTGTAGACCATCATGCCGTCCTCGCCATACTCGCGCCCTTCATCAACGAAAAACTCAACGTTTCCTAGTAGCGTATTCATTTCACCATCAGCAAAATTTACGCCGAGCCGCTCTTCAACAAATCCACTTGGCACCAACAACCCGCCGCACCAGTGCGTACCGCCAGCCAATACGGAGCGCAGAGACTGATGATTCTTAAACAGCACGGGGCTGGCTTGTTCACCGCCAACCATACCCATGAGTCGCTTGAGTACTGGATCTGTTTGTGCTGGCGACTGGCCCTTATTAAACCGCGTCAGCGCGTCAGTAAAAATACCGTGACGCATGGCGGTGCGGCGTAGTGCATACATGTCAAAATTAGCACATTCCAAAACGATATTTTTCGTGCCATCCGAAACCTCAGTGTCAGCACCGCCCATAATTCCCGCCAAACCAATCACGCCCTCGCCATCAGCAATGACGATGTCGTCCGTCGTCAGCTCGTACTCCTTGCCATTGAGCAGACTGACTTTCTCGCCGTCACAAGCCATCCGCGCCCCGAGTGTAGACCCGCGCAATTTGTCATAATCATAGGCGTGCGTTGGCTGCGCCGTCATGAGCATTATGTAATTCGTGGCATCGACAATGTTATTAATCGGCTTGCCGCCCATCGCCACCAACTGGCATTGCAGCCACAGCGGACTTGACTGCACCTCAATATTTTTGATGGCTACCGCTGAAAACACCGGCACTACTTCAGTCGCCTCATTGAATATTTCGAGCTCAAGACCGTCGCCGCCAGCAAAATTCTGAATCACATTGTACCACTCAGGGCTCGTAAACTGCTGATGAAAAATCCCAGCAATCTCGCGCGCCACACCGAGTTGACCAAAACAATCTGGCCGGTGGGTAAACATCTTGTTTTCAATATCTAGCACAAAGTCGTTCAAACCAAACGTTTCCGCAAAACCCGCACCCGCTGTTAGCTCAACGCCCGCCGGCACGTCGCGTTCATGAATCTCAACAATTCCCTCGTGATCTGTACCAATCGCCAACTCGTCCGCCGCCGCCAACATGCCTTGACTCAGCACGCCACGCAGCGGTCGCGCGTCCAGTACAAACGGCTCGTCGTCATCAAAACTCGCTGGCACCGTGCTTTTTGGCGGCAGCCAAATCGCCCACATATCAGCGTGAACATTCGGCGCACCGCAGACCACCTGCACTAGCCCGTTCTCATCACGCGGTACGTCCGCCACTGCGCGGCCATCATCAATCTTGGTCACGCTCAGCCGATCAGCATTAGGGTGCTTAGCGCATTCGACCACCCGGACGATTTGCGCACCGCCATACTTAGCATTAAGATCAATCACTTCCTCGACACCGCCAAGTTGCTGATTGACCCGCGCCACCAACTCATTCACCGGCGGTAATTCAAAATTAATCAATTGTTTGATAATGTTTAGGCTGACTTTCATATATATCAGTATACCATTCTAATCAATGGTGTAGTCAAACACCTTGACGGGAATACCTTTTGCTTGAGCTTGATCAATCGTAAACGTTGTGCCAGGGCTACCATTAACCCGAAACGCCACTAATTCATCTGCCAAAGCAACAATTTGACAGTTGCGCGCGTGAAATGACTCGGCGTTGACTTCGGTAAATTCGGTGGTATCGTGCAGTACGCCTGGCCTATTTTTGGCAATATCGCGCAAAAGAGCGACCGTCGCAACCGCGTCATCCTGGCGGCATTTGCCGACAACCGCACGATCATACAATGCTTGGCAATACAGCTCCAACTTTACCGGCAGAAATATCTGAAACCGTGCCGCTTCCAAACCACATTCATACGCCAGCCGCGCCGCTTCGTGATCAGTACCGGTAGCACCACCTGACACAATCCCACAGCCATCGGCAATCTTTTGACCAACAAAACGCTCAATATCACGGCGAATCGTGTCATTTACTTCACGCGTACCGACAACTCCGAGCCACTTCATTATTTCGCCCTGTTGACTAAATATTACTCCCGAGCAGCAATGATCTGCGCCTGAATCCGGTCTAGTTCGGCCTCGTCCATCCTCGGCCCCTCGGTCGTCGTCAGCCAACCACGATAGCTCTCGTGAAACTCTGCGTTCTCTGCCCAGACATCAGTCCGCCCCGCCAAATCACCATGTAGCGGATACAGCTTGGCATGCACGTGCGCTACGCCCGTCCCCTCGAACACCAGCGCCACCCGCGGCGTATCAAATGCCCGTTCTAGCAGCCGCGCCACTTGACGCACTGCTCGCATAAACTCGAGATATAGCGTCTCGTCAATTGCAAAAATATAATCACCCGGATTATGCTTTGGAATGACCACTGTCACCCCCGGGGTATTTGGAAACGGCGTGAGAAACGCCAGGAACTGCTCGTCCTCCCAAGCCCTCCATGATTTCACAGTGCCTGATACAATGTCGTCGAAAATTGTATGGTTCATGCGTCCATTATATCAAACTTATGCTAAATCGGTAAAATTAGCTTTGCATGTAATTATCAAAGATAATTACATCTGGGGATATTGCCCGCAATACCGCCTCACCATTAGGCAAATCTATAGGGAATTTGATCTTATCGGTATGGTTAATAAATACAGCAAAATGATCGCTCGGGCAGGATCTAGAAAACCTCTGCTTATGAACTCGGCTGTACGCCCATGCTGCCGCGTGCGCCATTATCGCATCGTATAACTCATGGTCATCACCACACATATCGTCAATTATCCTGCACGCAATTTCAGCTACCAAGCTGTCATCTGATAGTTGCTGATAATCCTCTTCACCAAGTTGATTATAGATATCATGATTATATCGTCGCAACTTCTCCACCTCCCCCTCAATACCAAACTCTTTTACAAGATCATTCGACTCCTCTGGTAACAAGATCTTAAGAGTGGTGTGCAGCATCCGCAAAGGGTTAGTCCTCGTCCGAATATCGCCCTGACCCCCATTGACTAACCAATCAGTTATCATCTGCGGGTCACTCACTGCTCTCACTGTATCAGCAAACCGCTCTCTTACATATCCACTATATGCCAGGTCGATATTCTCAACTACCCGGCGTAGCTCCTTTGGTGAACCAACAACCTCAACCTCCTCTTCGTAATATTTAGCAATCTCCCACTCACGCGAACCCTCAGGAAATCTCCACGACATTTTTGGCAGCCGATGATCAGGCTCGCTCAGTCTAATACCAAGTTCCTCGAGCTGAGCATTGGCAATGCCATCAAGAGTTTCTACCGCTTTACCGCACTGCTCAAGCCTCATGATGTGCTGCTTAAAATCTTCACCACCTTCCCAGTCCTCAGGTAACACCTTCCGCCTCTTGTTAAGCCACTGAATGACGTATTCGTAGCTATGCCAACCACTATGTTTTAATAAAAGGCCACCGCCCTGCTCACCCCAACTAATCTCACCCCGCAACCCGTCTTTTAGCGCGCCAAGCCAAATATTACGATTATCCTCGTCGTTCAGAGTCGCTAGGATCTCATCTTTCACCTTTTTAAGTAGATTATTGCGACATGCTTCGCTAAATGGTAAGCTCCTGATACTCCCCTCGACATCACCCAGTAGTCTATTAACCATCCTGTCAGTACCATTCACCAAAATATCCGTACCATACTTATCAAGTATTTCAGCGTCAGCAACTATTTTCGTCAATGGCCCATGCAGTAGCGCCGCCACCTCCCGTTCATGCCCTCCGAACCATGTGCGACAGTCACCACGAAGCTCCCTGGTTATTTCACGAGTGAGCGAATCTGATTTTTTGAATAGATCACTCCAATATACATCAAGATACTTCATGGTTTCTGGCACACAGTGAGCTAACGTTAGTGTATACTTCATGATATCAGCAAGGCTCGCATTACCTGTATGACAATGTTGGACAAACCCATTCATATTGTCAGTAAACTCTAGTGCTTCCGTAGAGTCACATGTTTTTCCCACCTCAGTTCTGATACCAATCAGACTTCCGTCATCATAAGAATTGTTTACCCTATCAAAGAAATCAGACGGCAATATAATACCTTGTGCCGACTCACACAGTGTATCTAATACTGCTCGCTCCTTTAAGTACATGGGGTTATACCTCTCAAAAACCTCACGAATTTGATGAGACACTGACTCATGGTCGTGATTTTTATCCGAGGTAACTTCATGACTGCTGGCTAAAATATGTTCATTCATAAACTATATTGTATCATTTAATTACAAAATTCAAGCGCTCGGCTTCCTCGGGTGGCAGCACAATTGCTTTCCGGGTCTTATCGCTGGCTTTTTTGAGATAAAAACTAATACAAATAATACCAACCTACCGTATAATAGCCACATGGATATACCATTAGAAATCGAACGCAAACGCCAATTAACTGGTGACGCAAAAGAATTAATCAAGCAGTTGCGAGAACTCGGTTTTGAACTGCAGAGTAATCTCCACGAAATTGATACGTATTATTCTCGTCCTGATGTCGACTTTATGCAGACGGTTGAATGCTTACGGATTCGCCAGCGCGATGGTTTTGCTGAGGTGACATATAAGCCTGCGACGACGATTGCGACACATACGAAAAACGATGTGATCATTAAGCCCGAGACAAACCTACCGATTCAGCCCGGTGACGCAGCAATCGCCAAGCAGCTACTGGCAAATCTCGGTATGGTGCAGCTCGTTGAAGTTAATAAATACCGGCGATCATTCCAATCCCCAGACTTTCCAAAAGCAACGGTAGCTATTGATGAAATTAAAAACGCCGGAACGTTCGTGGAAGTTGAAGTTTTGTCAGATGATGAGACTAGTGCTCTAGCGATGATTAGTGACATTGAAGCCAAGCTCGGCCTTGAGTCGGCAGAAGTTGTCACGCGGCCTTATCGGGATATTTGCATGGGATAATCAAGCTACGTTTTTATCAAATCCACGCCTCGCCCCACCACCCAACCGCAGCAGTACATTATACAAAAATATGATAACTCCCCAAAAAATAACGCTCAGATAATTACCCCAATTAAAGTCATTCCAAGGATTGCGGGTCGGGCTGCCTGTCGGGTCGTACGCCACAAATCCCACTACAGCCATCACGAGAATGATCAGGAGACCGGAGATAATGATCTCACGCACGTAACTGGAGCGCTGAAATAGTGATAGCCTCAGGTTATATCGAGACCCCGACGGCAACAACACCAATAACACAATAACGATATACGATGGGATGGTTATTATGCCCTCAAATACATCCCACGGGTTAACCTTCATGATATCAGGTTTCACTACCTTCACGATCTCTTGCATACCCAGCGACACCCCAAAGAACAGCAGCAGGATGATCAGCACCAGCCCAACAGAACTCCATCGCCTAGTCCACATTCTTCACCCCTGCTATGACACTTGTTGCTGCTTTGTAGACTTCATGTATTTTATGAAACACCTGCTTGTCATATTCTTCTCTATCTTCGATGCTGCTGTCTGGCAGTTCAATTGTATTCTTGAACTGCGGCTGCATGATATTTACCGACGTTACTTCCATGCCCTCTTCAATTTCAACGTCGTAGACCTGCTTTTCGACACCCGGAAACTCCTTCACATAGTGATCAATGTACGCACCAGGAGACAGGAACTTACCTCGACTCGGCCGAAAATCAATGACGACCGCGCCGAGCGTATCGGTATGATTATCGATCGAGGACGCGGAGAATAAACTTTTCGCTAGTTGGCTGATTTTATTATTGTGCTCTATAGCTTCGCGAGTAACAAATATCTTCGCGGATTTTATACGATGCGCCCGCCTGATTAGCTCGATGGCATCTGGATGACAAACTACTGTCCCGATAAATGCCGTCTTTTCGGAGAGCGAAAGTTTTACTACTTGATTATTAATATATGCTAAAATCTTTACATTTGTGGCAACATTTCGGTTATATTCTAACGCCATAATTCCCTTGTCAGCATAGTACAGGAAATGCACTACCTGCACCGGCAGCTGCCCATCAGGCAGCGGATAACGCCTGATGAGATCATCATCGTCCCTGCCTATGGTAATCACGTTTGACCCGTACACGGCAATGATGCCAGCATAGCATTTGGATAGTTCACTGGTTTTATGTAGCTTGTCAAACTGCAAGAGCCGCATAAACGACTCATCGTCATTTGGATTATGTTGCCAGTTTCTGTCGTCTTCTTCGAGGTTCATCAAATCACGCAGAGCGTCCTCAAACAGGTAGCTGCCATATCCCTCGTCGTCGCGATTGGTAATGTTGTATAGAAATACGTTACGTTTAATCATCACATATCTCCAGTCAATCTAACGTAAATTAAAACTGCTCCAAAAAGTCCAATTTCCCGCTTTCAAAATGCCGCACATCCTCGATGCCGTATTTCATCATCACCAGCCGGTCGATGCCGCAGCCAAAAGCAAAGCCGGTGTATTCATTCGGATCGATGTCAGCAGCTTTCAGCACATTCGGGTGAATCATGCCGCAGCCTAATAGCTCAATCCAGCCCTCGCCTGAGCAAACTTTACAATCCGGCTTTTTGCCTTCACAGAACGGGCAGCTCAGCGCAAATTCAAAACTCGGTTCAGTGAACGGGAAATAAAACGGGTTGACGCGCACATCCAACTTCTTGCCATAATATTCCTGCAAAAACTCCTGCAAGGTGGCGATGAGGTTGCCGACATTGACTCCCTTGGCGACATACACGCCCTCAACTTGATAGAACGTGTGCTCGTGCCGCGCGTCCAGGTCTTCGTTGCGGAACACCCGGTCGGGCACGATGGCGGCGATCGCCTCGCCCTTTGCCAAATTGCTGTGATATTTTTTCAGCACGCGGTTTTGCATGGTCGACGTGTGCGCTGGCGCGATCAAGCGGTCGCCATTAGCATCAGTCTCCTCAGTCATGAACGTGTCATAATCGTCCCGCGCTGGGTGGCCTTTCGGAAAGTTCAGGCTCTCGAACATATGGAATTGATCGTCAATTTCACGCGACTCTTCCGTCACAAAGCCCATGCGATTGAAAATGTCAGAAATACGCTCAATCTCGGCGCTCAGCGGGTGAATCGTGCCCCGCTCACCCGGCAGCAATTCAGGCCGCAGGGCATTCACATCCATCGGCGCTGTCACGTCAATTGGTGGTAGATCAACCTTTGACAATTCATCTTCACGAGCCGCAATCGCCCGCTCCAATTCCTGCTTCAACTCATTCACTTTCTTACCAAACGCTCCGCGTTCTTCGGCTGGCAATGTCGCGATAGCGCCGTATAGTTCCCGCAGCTCCGTACTCCGCAATACGCTGCGCGGTTCAGCCGCCTCGGCTACGCGTGATAATAATAGTGATCGAACTTCCTCTAACGTTTCCACGTCATCGCCCCTGCATCAAAAACATACCGACAACCACGGCCGCCATAATCACAATTATAATCCAGGCCGGCGCCAGCGTCGTCGTCTGCTTCGTATCTTCCAAATATTTTACATCCTCTACGCCGTCTAGACTGGCTTTTTCCTGAAGGCCCGACGCCTTGGCCTTCTCGCGCAGTTCCGCCGCAATGCGTTCTTGTAGTTCACTGCGCCGATCTTGTTGATTTACAAATAATCCCATATGTCGATTATACCAGATATGTTATAATGATAGTAATAGTACAGTAAGGAGGGACTATGGCCACGAAGAAGACTACTAAAAAGGCCGCGACTGCAAAATCCAGTCCAAAGAAGACGACTGCTGCAGCTGCTACATCGAAAACAACCGTAACGCGCGTCACCAGCAAGGCCGAGACGAAAAAACCAGAGGTCAAATCGACTGCTGTTAAACCCGTCAAGACTAGCTCACCACGTAAAAAAATAGAAGCCAAGCTACCGCGCAATCTCGTCAACATTGTACTAGCCGAAGTTGCTGGCACGTTCATCTTGACACTAGTCGCCTTGTTCTCGGCATACATGATGACGCCGTTTTACGTTGGCCTCGCACTTGTCGTGCTGGTTCTCGGTATCGGTGCAATATCTGGTGCACACATTAACCCAGCCGTGACGTTCGGTCTCTGGACGATGCGCAAGCTTCAAGCTATACTCGTGCCGTTCTACTGGGCAGCACAATTCCTCGGCGCAATGGCTGCCGTTGTCTTGATGGGAGCAATTTCATCAGGCAGCTTCGTCATTAACTTTGACCAATTTACCACTTTCTCGTGGGCGATCTTTGCCGTTGAGCTCGTCGGTATGGCGGTCTTTATGTTCGGGGTGAGCGCTGCCCTGTCACGCACCGATCTCAAGAATACCAGTAGAGCCGTAGTCATCGGTATGTCATTGACACTTGGCCTCGTCGTTAGCGGTGCATTGCTACCACTCGCCCAAAATGCTGCTGTCCAAAAGTACCAACAGGAGCAAGCAAGTGCGACTCAGCAGACACAGCAATCAAAAGATCAGCGAACCTATCCGCGCGAAGTGTATATCAACGGTGCAACACTGAACCCAGCAGTCGCCCTGGCAGTGACTGAAAAGACTAACTCGCAGCTACAGAACGCCTCAGCACCAGCACAGAAAACAGAGAAAATGTATACCCGCCTCAGCCTCGAGGTTATTGCCGCGACTCTCGTTGGCGCAGCACTCGGCGGTAACTTGTTCCTGCTGATTGGCTATCGCAATAAGGTTGAAGAATAATTCTCTTCCTCGGTAGTTACCGTATCCCCGCCCGCTTGGCGGGGATTTTTGGTGAGACAATTATTCTTCCTGCGCCGGCCGATCAATCAGCTCTGGCTGCGTTTGATGATCACCACCAGCGATTCGCACCACGTCTTTATCAATCTTACCCAGCTCTTTGTACGAATTATTATAGTGCCCAACTGTAGTACTGAGACTCTTGCCCATCTTGGTCATCAGCTCATCAAACTTCTTAATATGCACACCCAGCTGGCCGACACGCACCTGGATATCTTTGGCCTGCTCTTCAATTTGTAGGCTCCGCAGCCCCTGCAGCACCGTCTGTAAATACGCCAAAAAGCTAGTCGGACTGACGATGATCACCCGCTTGTCACGAAAGGCATATTCGATCAAATCGCGGCTCGAACCGCCCGCACCAACATTGTTGATCAGCAGGTCATAATATAGCGACTCACTGGGGATGAACATAAAGGCGAAATCCATGGTATGCTCACGCGGGCGAATGTATTTGCTGGTTTCGTCAATGCGCCCCTTCAGGTCAGCTTTTACCTTGTTCAGCCACAGCTCGCGCTCAGCTTTGGTTTCAGCGTTGATCATCCGGTTATAATTTTCCAGGCTAAATTTACTGTCCACCGGCAAAATCTGCCCCTTGTCCAGGAAGATAACCGCATCAACAATCTCGCCATCCTTGAACCGGTACTGCATCTGAAACTGCTTGGCTGGCAGCACATTATCCAGCACGCTCTCCAGGTAAAACTCGCCGAACACACCGCGCTGCTTCGGGTTTTGCAACACGTTCTGCAGGGTTTTCAGGTCAGTCGCCACGTCGACCACCCGCTTATTTGTCTCATCCAGCTTTGCCAGCCGCTGTGTCACGTCCGCCACCAGCTTGGCACTTTCTGACAACTGCTTTTGCACCGAAGTTTGCACCTGGGCATTGCTGCACTCAAGTTTATCGCTGACCGATTCATTCAGCTTGGCGATAGTTCGCCCCAGCTCCACCACGTCAGTTTTAATGAGTTCAACTGATGATTGATTTTTCAGCTCGCTTAACTTCGACTGCAGCACAAACAGCATCGCACCCAAGCCCATAACGATAATAACTAAGAGAATAATAATAATGGCTTCCATACTCTTAGTGTACAGGGATTACAGAGACAAGACAACTCGCGCCAGCAGGACAAATATAGCTAAAAAGATAATCGCCGCCACGTTGCCGCGGATCCGGTTCAGCCACATTGCGGTTGCGTATACGAAGCCAAACGCCACGGTTGTTACCATCAGCGACAACCACCACACCTCAGCAGTCGAGACACCAACACCCCACAGTGCACCAACCGCCGCGAGTACCACGAGCAGCGGCCGCCGAACTCGATTGAGAGCGACAATCGGTACGAGCATAACGCTGACCAATACCAGCGCAACGTAGGCACCGATTTGCGCACTGTTCGTACACATTGACGGGTCGGCCGTCGGACCGCAAATAATCTGCTTTAGGATAAAGCGATCAAGCGCCAGGGCGATCAGCCATGTCACGACACCGCCAACCATACCGCTGCTGACAACTCGCCAGAACACCGCCGGCGTCACAGGAAACATATAGTCTGATTCTTCCTCGTGAAAAACTTTCTCAAACCACTTCACAATAGATACAACTATAGCAGTAATTTGATAAAACCGCAACCCTATTTTGCAGTGCGTGACACCCGTCGCAATGGCATGTACCAGAATATACCCGCCCAGGCGATGATGAGCCCCCAGCCACATCAAGCGGCGTATGCACCAGCGCCACCACTCGCCCTATACCAACCAGTAGCGTCATCACTAAACAGGCCACGGCCCACCCTCGACACTTCGTGCCGAACCACACCGCCAACGTGATAGCCATAGTGAACAGGGCGTGATCGGACGGGAAACCCGGATTATCCAAAAACGAGGCGCCGGCGCTCACACCCGCTAGCTCAAACGGACGGAGACCTGATGGCTGATATAGCAACCCGATAATTTTTGCTGCGACGAACGCCGTCAGCCCCGCCATTAACACTCGTGTATACACTTGATGGCGCCGATCTCGCGGTACGTGTCGGATGAGCGTATATATCCCGATCAGCACCACTGGGATCACCAGCCCGTCGGCAATAATTTTCACGATCCATGAAATATCCATAAGCTCCATTATACCCTGCTGGGCGTCGGCGTCAAACCCCGAGCTCGGCCTGCCGACTTGCGCCGCTTTATCATCCATAGTATAATCAGACACGCGTTGGGGATTCGCCAAGTGGTAAGGCACCGGGTTCTGGTCCCGGCATTCGGGGGTTCGAATCCCTCATCCCCAGCCAAGAAAAAGGATTGACGTGTTGTCAATCTTTTTTCTTGCGCTTTGGTTTGGCATGAGCCTGATGGTTAGTTGATGTTTCTTGAGATTTTACCGTGGTTGTCGCGCCCTGGCCAAAACCGCTTGCCCATATCGCCAAAATCCACACACCAGCCAGGAACAGAAGTGACCAGCTACCGCCCGGCAAGTCAAACGTCGCCCCAAATATCATTGATACTCCGTGACAAAACGCCATACCTTCCAGCAATGTCAATAGCAGTAGCGCCACGACGCCCATCACGGCACTTACTTTTCTCAGTCTAGCCGACACGTCCATGGCAAGTAAGAACGGCAGCGCCCCAACCTCTGTGACAACGAGAACGATGGCGCACACTACCGCCATCACGCCCGGCAGTCCAGCGAGCATTGATGGAAACTTATCAAACGAGAATAGCTGACTCAAGGCGATGACGAGAATATATCCGGCAATAATTAACCGTACAATGTGTACGACTGATATTGGTCGTTGGGTTGATGTTTTCTTCATAGATATAGTATACCGACCCGCCCTAAAAAGCTCAAGCTTGTTGTATTATTTACCAAAGCGCTTGCTTTTTTTATTAAAAACACGTACAGTAACAACAAGCGAACGATACAAAAACAAACACTACTGACGTTTCTTTCGCTCTACGACATCCACCACAACAAAATACCGTTACGAGTGTGTAGCGGTATTTTCCGTTGTCGGACAAGGTTATCTCGTCACTCAGTTTCCGCTTTTTGCGACTGCTGTTCGCGCCACTCGGCGATCTTGCCATGGTGTCCGCTCAGCAAGACTTCCGGTACTCGTAGGCCATTAAATACCTCTGGCCGAGTGTACTGCGGATACTCGAGCGTCTTGCCGTCCGAGAAGCTCTCAATCTCTGCTGATGTTTCACCGCCCAGCACACCTGGCAGCAGCCGCACGATTGAATCAATAATGGTCATCGCCGGCAGCTCGCCACCAGTCAGCACAAAATCACCGATACTCCACTGCTCATCAACCAATTCCATAATGCGCTCGTCAACACCCTCATATCGCCCGCAGATGATAATGAGCCCCCGGCCATCATCCGCCGCCATGCGCGCCATCGCCTGCCGCCAGCGCCGACCACGTGGGCTCATCAGGACAACCTTCGCGCTCTCATCGCGCGACCTGGCAAATTCCACCGCCCGCCATAACGGCTCGATCATTAGTAGCATCCCATCGCCGCCGCCATATGGCGTATCATCGACTTGCCGGCGCGGCCCCAGACCAAATTCACGCAAGTTCACCGTCTCGAGCGAAACGATACCATCCTTTTGTGCCTTCCACATCATTGAGTTTTCAAATACGCCAGAGAACATTTCGGGAAACAGGGTAATGGCTTGAAATTTTCGCATATCCTTCATTATACCGTGCCCACATAAAAACCACCAAAAAACCGCCCTTTAGCTAGGCGGTTTTTTAGCACAAATAAGGCTCTCAATGGTTACCCATTGCTCGCATAGAGCTGTTCTCGCATATTGTCTGTGCTTGAACTAGTTATGATTATATATCAAGATCATCCAGTTCTGCAAGCTCTTTTCGAGCATTTTCTGCATAAGAAGAGCTATTTTCCACAGTTTCATCTGTTGAGTTGTCCACAGAATCATCATCTGAAGCGGCAGCCGTAGTTTGTTTAGCACTCGTAAAGCCGTCGTTGTTGACAATTTTCAGGTTGTAGCGCGCATCATTTTTCGTCCCTAACGCCCTGAGTAGCGTCCGCAGACTTTGGGCTGTACCGCCACGCTTACCGATAACCCGACCGAGATCCTCTGGGTTGACCGTCAGTGTAAGCAACACTCCCTTTTCGTCAATCAAACGCTCGACGACGACATCTTCTGGATGTCCAACCAGCGCCTTTACTACGTATTCTACAAATTGCTGATCTATCGTTGACATACTGCCCCTCCTTGGAATTAACTGTACTCCTAGTATAGCATAGGCGATTTGCCGAGGGCAACTATGGCAATTGGCACTTTTTGGCGCAGTGGGCGGTAATGTTCGCCTTGTGCTCAGCCTCGGTCTTAGCAAAATAAGTTACGTTGTCGTCGCCGCTCAAGAAATAAAGGTAATCCTCCTGGGCTGGATCGGCCACAGCATTCAGTGCCGCGAGACCAGGCGAAGCAATTGGCCCAGGCGGCAGCCCCTTGTGAATACGCGTATTGTACGGTGAATTAAGCGTGTGCGAGCGAGCGACGCCAGCCTTGTCGGCGGCATAATGATACGTCACGTCTGACCCGAGCGGCATATCCTTTTTGAGACGGTTATAAAACACACTGGCGATCCGCCGCATGTCCTCGCAGGTCGCTTTACCCGGGCAGCCAATTGACTCGCGCTGAACAATCGAAGCCAGTGTTAGCCCCTGATACAGCGACAGCCCTCGAGCTGCAAATTTCTTTTCGAGATTATTCTCAGTTACCACCCGGTCTAGCTCACTGATGGCCCGCTGCAAGGCTTGCTGGGCGGTGGCGTCTGACGGCAAAAAATATGTATCACCATAGATATACCCCTCGAGATCGGCGGTCGCTGGCTTACTTTTTAGTACCGTACCGGTATAAGTAGCAGCAAAAGCGGCCGTGATCTGCTCATCGCTGTAGCCAGCCCGCTTGAGGGCGCTGGCAACATCGGTCTTTTGAGCGGCAGGCGTCGAGGTCTTATCGCGCAGTGTTGCCCCTGGATAAAATAGTACCGAACGCCGATCCGGTTTGCCACCGAGTAAATGCTTAAGCACCGACGCCACATCTTGATCTTGTGTAAAGCTGTACACGCCCTTATTGAAGGTGCCGGTAACGTTATTTAACTTGAGGTAAATTGTCATGGCAAAGGCGCTACGAATAATTTTTTTATCTTCAAGTTTTTTGGCAATGAGCTGCGCTGTGTCGCCACTAGCGATCTCGACACTGATTTTTTGCCGCGCCCCGGCGTTGACCGGACGAAGCATTTGCTTGTACCAAATGACGCTGCCAAGCAGCACCACACCCGCCACTGCGACAACTGCCGATACGATAATGAGCCACAACCGCCGTTTTTTAATCTTCAACTTCTTCATCCGTGCACCTCCAAATAATCTTGTAGTATAATACTCGCCGCCTCAGCGTCAATGTCACCCTTATCTTTGATCTTGCCAGCCAGGCGCTGTTCCGCCTGAACGCTGGTTAGCGACTCATCCTGATAAGCGATCTCGGCATCAATGTCCAGCTGACCCAGCCGCCTGACAAAATCAACCACGAACTCTGTTTGTTGCGTTGGCTCGCCGGACTGGTTACGCGGATAACCGACCACCACCAGCGAGATGTCGTGCCGCAGCATAATCTCTGCCAGTTCCTCCATGACCCGCTCATCATGAGCCACCCAGCCAAACGGCACCGCGATCCGCACCTGCGAATCGGCCATCGCCAGACCGATCCGCTTCTCGCCCACATCTAGCGCTAGAAAGTTTTTAGCTTTCATTGAGCTTGAATTCGATGCTTATTCGTTTGGTATCATTTGGTACGGTGCGCACCCAGAACGGAGAGAATTTCACATCAACATTTTCGATACCTTTGATGGCTTCGAGTGCTGACTGGATGTCGCCATAACTTTTACCGCGCGACTGCTCCTTGACCTTTTCCTCATCAATGGTTGGGCCGACGACGGCATTGGCAGTGATGTGAGCAATGAAGTTGCTGCCCTGACCACTGAACTGCGCAAACTGCGCGCTATCAACACCATCTTTATAGATCTTTTGCGACTGCTTGCCCTCTAGTTCCTTGTTGGCGGTCGCCTTGAGGTAGGTGCTTAGCTCTGATTTTTCGATACCAACCATCGAGGCGGTTACCACTGTTTTAAGCGTCACTGCACCAGTCGCTTCACTATCGACGGCGACACTTGGAGTTGGCGCACTACGCTGTTCTTGATAGCTTTCTTTGATAGTAACAGTCGATCCGCCAAATGATTGCTCGACCTTGCCACGAAGAGAGTCGGCTTTTTTTTCGTTCAATAAGTCGCCGGCACGCTTAACATCGTCGCTACTAACCACCGTCACCTCACGACTACTACCACCTGAAGTCTCGCCAACGAGTGTCGCGTTAACTCCTGATGGCATTCCCGATACCGAACCACTTTCACCGTTATATTCCGCCCCGATATTGGCAGCCGTCACCATGACCGTTGAGCCCGAGGCATTGGAGCGGCTAAACGTCACCGCGCTATCAGTCGTAAAGGTCATCCCACCGCTCGTACGGATTGATGTCCCGGCCGGAATGGTCTTATCTAGCAGGCTAATGGAATCAGTCGCAACCCGTAGCTTGCCCTTGGCTCGCTCACCAACTTTCTTCTTGCCAGTTGCCGAGAACTCAACGGATAATTCTGCTTTTTGCTCCTGCCGGCGCGCCTTGATCACGTCAGCAGCCGGATCAGTCGTCCCGTCAGTCCTGAGTGTCACTTTCTTATTTACCGTCACCGTTGTCGTCTTGGCCGTGATAATCACTCGCGCGTGCGGTGCAAACCAAATCGCCCATACCAAAAACCCAATGAGTAGCAGCGCGGCGCCGCCGATCAGCAGAAACTTTTTACGAAATAGATTAAAGTTCGGGACTTTTGGTGCTGTCTTGTTCTTGTTAGCGTTATCCGCCGGTTTTGGCGTTTCGTCGTCCTGTTTTTTGGATGAATCAGCGATGGCCGAATCAATCGCTTTATCCGTTTCATCAACAGGTTGCGCACTCTTTTCTAACTCGCCGACTGGCAGCTCGCGCCCATCGATGACGTCATTTTCGTCGTCCACCTTCAGCACCGGAACCTCGGCCATTTCTGGCTTGCTCTGGAGCGTCTTGGCCACCGGAATTTTGGCTGCTGCTGCTAGACCGGACAGAACTGTATCGCCGGTAATCAGCACCACCCGCTTATCAACCGACGTAGCCGTCCGAGCGATCAGCCGCATATTAACCGCGCTACGCAGCACACCAACTCGCTTGGGTGGCACCAGCGCAATAATCCGCTCCTTTGACGCCTTTATCTTACCAACGATAGCAGTGATATCATCTTCGACGTCAATGTAAATAACATCTTTATTCATCTATATTTTGAGTAATCGGTTAACTTTATCCATCAAGCCATGAGCGTCTTGATTACTTACCATTGTATCATACCCAACTCGCAGCAGACCCATTACCGTGATAAATGTGTGATCCGTGATATCGCCAGTTGTGTCAGTGATACCGATGACATCAGAGGGCTTGATATGCTGAATGGTTGGCTTTTTCGTAAATGGTAGTTCCTTGTACCATGGCTGATTGGCCAGTGCATCAACGAGCTGCTGCAAGCTCGCACCACCACCACACAGCAAAATTCGGTTCGGTAGGTGATCAACGCTGTCAAAATCACCGAGCGCCAGCTCAACGCCCGACAGCCATACCTCAAGGGTTTTATCAATCGCCCCATCAAGTTTGCGCTTGAGTGTTGGCTTGATATATTCCTTATCAGCATTTACCTTCAACTTTTCCGCCTCTTTGTAGCCTAGGTCAAGGTCCGTCGCAATCATCCGCGTAAAGCTCCGTCCGCCGATACCGAACATCTTGGTGCCCTCAACGCCGCCGTCATTGACGACCGCAATGTCAGTCGTGCCGCCGCCGCAATCGATCAAGATCGCCGTGAAATTAGAATTCGCATCCGTACCGAGCACACTTCGGCTGACTGCAAATGGTTCGGCCGCCACGGCGATTAGCTCCAGCGCTAACTCGTCGGCCACCTTTTCCAGCGCCCCGATATGTACCATTGGTGCAAATGCCGTATAAATCTG
This sequence comes from Candidatus Saccharibacteria bacterium oral taxon 488, assembly GCA_013099015.1. NCBI lineage: Bacteria > Candidatus Saccharimonadota > Candidatus Saccharibacteria bacterium oral taxon 488. The sequence goes on from CP039998.1 coordinate 535,059, forward strand.
CACTGCCACGTCCCGCCCCTGAAAGCCGATCGGATTCGACACTTTGTAGCCGTCAATATGAATGCTGACCAGTGCCGAGTTAACCAGCTTCACCTCGACATCCTCGTTGCCAGTTTCCAGCGCAATCTGCGCCTGCGCCTTGCCCTGCGCCCGTTCCTGTACCTTCTCGATGATGAATTCCATCTCAGCAACATCCAGCGGTTTATCGGGCTGCGGTCGGCGATAGCGAATTGTGTTGGTCACGCCCTTGACCAGCTCACCGGCAATGCCGATGATCACCTGCTTGGCCTGAACACCGGCCTTATCCTCAGCTTCGGTCAGTGCCGCCTCGCAATTGGTCACCACACCGGCAATATCAGCAATCGCGCCCTGGTGCATGTCGCCCAGATTCTGCTGCGCCCGACCAACTCCGATGATCTCGATATCATCATCCTTGATCTCGGCGATCAGCGCCTTGATATACTCCGTACCAATGTCGAGACCGACCAGGTACTGGTGTTCATCTTTGTCTGTCTTCTTGAAAAGCCTATCTAACACCATAGTCTTTATGATTATATACCATTTGTGTGTGGATTGGCTAGTTTTTTACGAGGATAATTAACCAGCCTCAGTCAAGTATCGCCTTAATACGCCGAATCCCAGCAGCGCTCGCCTCTTCTTTGGTGATCGTAAAGCGCTTGCTACCCTCGGCCAAGATGCCGGTGTGTTCGACGTGTGGGCCACCGCAGACCTCAAAGCTGATGACATTATCACCTTCACCGATGGAGTAGACTTTCACCGTATCGCCGTAGCGTTCACCAAAGGCGCCGATTGCACCCATGTTTAGTGCCTCATCAGTCGGATAGACGGCAAAGCTGACTGGTAAATCAGCGTCGATCCAGGCATTAACCTGATCCTCCACCGCTTGCTTTTCCTCCGGCGTCAATTTATCGTGATTAAAATCAAAACGCAGGCGCTCAGACGTGATATTGCTGCCGTGCTGCTGCAAATCCGGCGCCTTCAGAACTTTGCGCAGCGCCGCCCCCAACAAGTGCGTCGCCGTATGATATTTCAGATGAATCGGATCGTGACCCTCTAGGCCGCCGCTAAATTGCCCTTTGCGCGCAGTTTTGGAACGTTGGCGTTGCTCGGCCATTCGCGCATCAAATTCGGCGCGCCAATTATCAGAAAGCTTGATACCTTGTTTATAGGCCTCTTCGGTACTCAGCTCCACCGGAAAGCCAAACGTATCATATAGCGTAAATAGCTCTTCGCCAGTCAAGCCGTCGTCGATATAATGCTGCATTTGCCTGAGACCTTTGCGCAGCGTTTGGCGGAAAGCTTTTTCCTCTTTGACTAGCACAGCGATGATACTCTCGCGACTCTCCTTAACTTCTGGGAAGTCCGCTTCATATAAGTCAGCGATCACCGGCACGACTTCCTCCAGAAAATTCTGCTCAATCCCCAGGTCAAAGCTATAGCGAATCGCTCGGCGCAGCAAACGGCGCATCACATACCCCTGCTCCTTATTGCTCGGCGCGCAGCCGTCGACCGCCATAAAGGTAGCAGCCCTTAGGTGGTCAGCGATCACTCGCATACTTTCGGTATGTGAATCATACTTTTTGCCGCTCAAATCCTGCAATTTCTCGACGATTGGCCACAGCAAGCTAATCTTGAAAACGTCGGGGTCATTATTCACGGCCGCCGCAATTCGCTCCAGGCCTGAGCCATGATCAATATTTGGCTTTTCTAGCGGCTCAAACACACCGTCCGCCACCTTTTTATAGGCCATAAAGACATTGTTGCCAATCTCCATAAAGCGACCGCAGTCGCAGTTCGGATGACAATGCTCACCAAACTTTGGATCATGCTCGATAAAGTCAAATTCATAAAACATCTCGCTATCCGGCCCACACGGATCACCAATCGGCGTAGTTTCTGGCCCACCGTTACGGCTCCACCAGTTTTTACTGCCATCATAGAAGAAAATCCGTTCGCCCGGGTGAATACCGCGCGCATAACCGGCTTCTTCCGAACCAATATCGGCCTGACCGCTGCTCAGGCCTGCTTTTTCGTATAGCTCCGCCCAGATTTCCGCTGCCTCAGTATCCTTAGGAATATCGTAGCGTTCATCACCAATGTAACAGGTGATATAAATCCGGTTCATGTCAAGTCCGACCTCTTCGGACAAGAATTGCCACATCCAGTTGATCTGCTCTTTTTTGAAATAATCACCCAAACTCCAGTTACCGAGCATTTCAAAAAACGTCGTGTGGCGGTTATCACCGATATCATCAATGTCTTGGGCCCGCAAGCACGTCTGCGAATCAGCGATTCGCTTACCCTCAGGATGCGGCTCACCCAGCAGATATGGAATCATTGGCTGCATGCCCGCACCAGTGAAGAGCGTGGTCGGGTCGTCGGTTAGAATCAGCGGCGCGCGCTTGATGACTGCATGAGCCTGTTTGCTGTAAAAGTCGAGATATTTGAGGCGAATTTCTTGAGCGTTCATAGGAGCAATTATAGCACAAGTCGCCTCAGATACTCTGGATCTTTATGAACGTTTTTTCCGCATCAGCAGCACTGCACCGCTGATAATGGCAGCAACACCAGCCCCGATCGCTACCAGCAAACTCGTACCGGTATCGGCTAGTTGACTGCCTGCTCGGCCTTGCGAAGCGCCCGGCTGCCCTGGTTGACTCGGCTGACCCGGCTGGTTAGGAGCACCTGGATTACCCGGCGCTGTTGGCACAGCGTTCCACTTAGCGTATAGCGTGAAGTTAGAATTTGGCATCGTATGGACGTTAAAGTCCCACCGCATCAGATAAGTTGGATCAGCGTACCATCCAGCAAAGGTATAGCCAGCCCGCGTCGGATCAGCCGGCCGCACCGCCTTGGCAGTGTAGGCGACCGTTTGAGATGGTACCGGTGAGCCTGAGCCGGTATCAAACGTCAGCGTGTAGGTCGGGCACTGCTTGGCATCGCCATTGATCGTCCAGCCGTGACCACTGTCGGCCACTGCCTTTTGCAGCGCTGCATGCGCCGCCTCCGCCGTACAATATTTCAGGCTGGCCGCACCCAGCGTCACTGGTGACTTGAGTACTGCATTATTCCAGGCAATCAGCGTCGCGTCGTAATTTTGCACCGATAGCGCCGTATTATCAAGCATATTCGTCCCGCCAGCATACGGATTCCCCGTAACATCTTGTAGCGAGGTCAGTTGCCAGCCAGCCAGCGACTGGTTGAATGCCCGCGCATTAGCCAACATCCGCACCATAGCATGTGCTTTCGTCATATTCCACAGCCCGATCGGCTGATTGAACGAATTTGCCCACTCGAACATACTATCAGCGTATTCAAGTTTTGCAGTATTCCAGCTGGCAATTGACGAACTGCCGCCGTTATTGAACGCCCCTGCATACGCAAACATATGGCCAGCGCTCGTCACATTTCCCATGTTCCACGAACCGATGTTTTGGTTAAACTGTCCGGCGCCATGGAACATATTAGCAGTTGTCGTCACATTTGATGTATTCCATTGCCAGTTGGCACCCTCACCCTTGAGCGAGTGAGCCGTGTCGAACATACCTTGCAGGCTCGTTACGTTCGTGAGGTTCGGCACGTCAGTCGCCTTGACATCCATATTCTCAGCGCCCCGAAACGCCGAGTCCATGCTGCGCCACGCACCCGTTCCCCACTGGTCAACTGACATGATTTTCAAACGATCACCGGCATTATTCACATAAATCTGCGGGAATGTACCGCCGATACGAATTGTGTGACGACCCTCGTCGCTGTATGTGCAGGTGTGACTACTGGTCACGCCCACAGCGTCAGGAATACCGTCATTGTTACAGTCAACCGTATAATTATATCCCCCGCCTGTCACCGGTATAGTAAATTGATCGGTGTTTGATACGCCCGGTTTCGTGGTGTCGATCGTCATAACAAAATCCGTGTTGTTAATCGCATCAGCTTTCGCTGGCTGCGTCATCGCAAGTAGCGTCAGGCCACCAACACCAAGCATCATAACCCCTGCTGTTAGCGTCGGCAGCAAGCGCCTGCGTCGTTGTAAATATTTCATAAACCCCCTATTATGTTCGTGTTACTTCGTTGTACTATTACCTCAAATAATACGCGACTAAGCCCTCCATTGTCAAGAAAATCCCGCTCTCATCGCGGGCGGGAAATGTCTCAGTTTATCACGTCGTATTATTCGGCACTTGGCTCGTCAGCGTCCGACTGAGCCGGCTCTTCTTTTGGCTGATTCTTACGAAGCTTCTCTGGATTGCGGATGGCTTTGTGCTTATCAGCAGCTGGCGCTTTAACCCACTTTGGCAAGGTGACGCCAGCTTCTTTCAATAACTTAACAACACGCGGTGTTGGCTGGGCACCATTGTCCAAATATTTCTGTGCTAATTCAGCCTGAATATTTGCTGCTTTAGTGTGTGGATTGTAGCTGCCGACATACGCGACCACACGACCGCTTGATGGATGGCGCTGCGCCTCTTGTACTGCCAGGCGGTACACCGGATAACCCTTGCGACCCAACCGTTGCAAACGAATTGCTAGCATGTGTGATTTCTTCCTTTTCTTACAACTCTTTGATTAATGTATTACTCCTAGAGAGTGTACACTATTTCGCTATGTACGTCAATCTGTTTGAATTATCCCGCCGCCCAAACATTCCTCGCCGTCATATACCACAGCTGACTGACCTGGGGTGACGGCGCGCTGCGGCTCGGACAAGATAACCGTCACTTTCTCACCAGCATTATCGTTTACACGCGTAATCTCCGCATTAATGAGCGGCGCCCGATGTCTCACCCGAACTTGACAGGCATCGCCTTTTGGCGACTGGTTAATCCAGTGAACGTCGGTCAATGTCAATTCTTTCCGCCACAAATTACCATCATCAATTGAGCGCGACACGTAAACTTCATTCTTGGCCATATCTTTACCGACAACATAATACGGCAAGCCGCCACCAACATTCAGGCCATGCCGCTGCCCCAGGGTATAAAATATCGCCCCGTCATGCCGGCCAACAACCGCGCCCGTTGGCTGATCAATGACATCGCCCGGGCTAGTCTCAACATATTCTGACAAAAACTCGCGAATCCCCACTTGCCCAACAAAGCAAATGCCCATCGACTCCTTTTTACTGGCGGTCCACAACCCGCGCTCTTTGGCCATCTCGCGCACCTCAGCCTTGGTAAAATCACCCAGCGGGAACATGGTTTTGGCTAACGCCCCGGACGTCACACGGTAGAGGAAATAGGTTTGGTCTTTATTGTCATCGTGCGCCCGAAGCAAGCGAGCAGCGTTGGGTAATGATGGCGCTTTGACGAACCCAGGCGTGAACGTTGATTCGTCCTGAATCGCCGAGGACTGTCTGAACGCAGTGAGTTCCGCAGGCGACAGTGACGAATCGGCGTGAACACCATGGCGTGAGGCAACCGCGCCAGAATTACCCAATGCTGCACCACCTACTGCATGTTTAACTCGTGCATAATGCCCCGTCGCAATACACTCCGCACCCGCTGCCAACGACGCTTCCAAAAATAATTTAAACTTCACCTCTTGATTGCACATCACATCAGGATTTGGCGTCCGACCCGCTTGGTATTCGCGGATCATATAGTTAACAACATTTTGCTTATACTCTTTTTGAAAGTCAAACACCTGAAAATCAATTCCCAGCCCCACCGCCACGCGCTTGGCGTCAGCCACATCTTCCGCCCACGGACAATGCATACCCGGCAAATCTTCCGACCAATTTTTCATATAGACACCAGTGACGTCGTGGCCTTGCTCAACCAATAGCGCTGCCGCTACCGACGAATCAACGCCGCCCGACATACCGACGAACACCCGAGCCATCAGCGCGACACTCCCAGCGCAAACAAACCGATCCGCAGCAATTCGCCGACTGCCAGCCACCACCCCCACGGCGTCAACCACCACCATGCACTCCAATGCTTGTCGTGCGTTGTTGGGCGTGCCCGCAGCTCAACATTCGGCAGTTGCGCTGAAAACTCAGCCAGCGCTCGCCGCATGTGATAGCCGCTGGTAACCAGAATGACGCGTTTGATACCACGCTGCGCTATGATACCCGCCACTTCCTGGGCATTCTGCTTGGTGGTTTCTGAACGTTCGTCCATCACCAAGGCCGTAGCCGGTACACCCGCCGCTTCGGCTTGTTTTCTCATGGCGGCGGCGTTAGACGGACCGGATTTATCAGCTGCAGCACCAGACAAAATGATCGTTGGCGCCCAGCCAGCTTGATATAATTTAACTGCCTCAGCTGTGCGCGCTTCGGTGTCGCCGCCGCTGATAACAATGATCGCGCCTGCCTTTTGACATTGCCCCGAACCCGGACGCGGACAATCTTTCAAGTCATCCGGTGATAGATAATGGCTCAGGCCGACGATGACTACAGCTGCAATTAACACCAAGCCTATTAACCGATGAATCATCGCGTTCGCTCCTGCTCCGTACGCACTGCAGTAATAATCTCGTCCGCCGCCCGCATAACTTGCGTCTCATCGTTCAGCCGCCCCAACGTCAGCCGCAGACTACCATCAATCGCCATATCACTCAACCCGATCGCCGCCAAAACATGTGATCGCGTACCCGAATTAGCCGCACAGGCACTACCCGTCGCCACCAGCACGCCGCGCGCTTCCAATAAAAACACTAACCGCTCGGCGTCAACACCAGGAAATGAAATATTGAGGAAATTAACCAGCGATTTTTTCTGATCAGAAGAAATAATCATGTCAGGGAAAGCCGCTAATAGCTTTTTTACTAACGTATCACGCAGTCCTCGCAGACGTTTTACTTCACCGCTGCGACGCTTGGCAGCTAACTCCAGCGCCGTAGCAAAGCCGACCACACCAGCCACATTTTCCGTGCCGCTGCGCAGTCCCGCCTCCTGCCCGCCGCCAACGATATTTGGCCGTAGCTTGACGCCCGGCCGTATCCATAGTAAACCAACCTGTTTCGGCCCATAAACTTTTGCCGCCGATAGTGTCAACAAATCAACGCCCAGCCGCTTAATTTTCACATCGATCAGCGCCGCGGTCTGCGAGGCGTCAGTATGAAATATAAGCGGTGTTGATTCGCCATTTTCCTGGCGCCGCACACGCTCGAGCCTCACAACTTCCGCGATTTCTTCAATGGGCTGAATATACCCGAGCTCATGATTCGCCAGCGCGATGCTTATAAAGCTAACATCTGGCGTTAACAGTTTTTTAACAGCCTGCGGATCGATGCGTCCGTTTTTCAGCGGCGGAATGAGCCGAACAGACGAGCGCGCTTTTGCAGAATTGATAACTGAGCTATGCTCAATCGCCGAGATCAAACTCACGCCACCCACTGCGGTAAAAGCCAAATTGATTGACTCCGTGGCGCCAGCCGTCATCACCAACTCATCCGCACCTACACCCAGCACCCGCGCGATGCGCGACTTGGCTTCGCGGTAGTCACGCTTGACGGTGACCGCCGGTGCATACGGACTGGACGGATTAAAAAACTTCTCAGAAAAATACGACTGCATCACTTCAATCACCAACGGATCCATCGGCGTGGCAGCAGCGTGATCAAGATATATCATAGAGGATTCCACACATACTATTATACCAAGCAGCCCAGACGGCGACTACACCAGCTGTCCAGTTTTCGGATCACGATTATATAGTTGGCGCGCCACTCGTTCATGATATTCATTGACTGCCAGCACAAAGTTTTGTAATTCCTGCCCTTCGAGGTAGTTATACTGATAATTAGGCTGAATTTTCAAGATGCCCTTCGGCTGCACCTCGTAGCGCGTCGTCAGTTCGTGGCGCTTGCCGTCCTTACTCATCACTTCTTCGTGCCAAATCCACGTCGTTTTATCGAGGTTAAAGAACGTCCGCCGGACAACGTGGTCAGGCTTGTCACCAAAAATCGTTGCACCAATTTCACTCTCCAGTTGAATCAGCTCGCGCTCAGTTAATTTTTTCAGCGGCCGATCTTTACGAGTAAGTCGCAGCAGCGAGCGCGTCGATTTCGGGACTTTTGGCGCCGAGGCGGCGTGAGCTGGCTTCGCCGATTGAGATGAGCGTAAAAGACGCGTGTTATCCGCCAAGACGAGACCAAGGGCTTTTTTGAGAATCGTTGGCATGAAGCACCTCCTTTCAGGCTGCTAAGGTATGATTATTTCTATGATTTTTTGGCATAGCGCCGGATGCATTGAATGTGCTTTCCGCGATTGTATTATAATCCGCTCGATATGTCTCGATGCACCCGCCAATTGCTTTAACGGTTTGCAGACACTCCTCAACTAATTTTTCTAGTCTTCGCCGTTCCTCTAGCGATATCATTACCGACTCGGCTGCACTATCAATCACCTCGGCACTACCACGCACCGCCGCTTCGGATAGACGCGGCGCCACTCGCTGTGATCGCTCTGGGTGTGCTTGCGTCGCCAAATCCAGCGCTTCGGCCCGCGCCTTTTGAATCGACATCATTTCTGTGACTGGTCTTGGCTGCTGATTCATTATCTCTCCACTGTTACAAGCCAAAAAGTTTTACCGTGTTATCGGTCGCTACCTTTTCGAGGTCACGAAGCACCAGCTTGCGCTCCGCCGCCCAATACTTTGCCACCAACTCCACATATTCTGGCTTATTCAGCTTACCACGAAATGGCTTTGGTGTCAAGAACGGCGCGTCGGTTTCTAATAATAATCGCTCCAACGGAATCGAGGCGAACAATTCCTGCTGCGCTTGGTCTTTGGTGAACGTGCTAATGCCATTCAAACCAACGTAGAGTCCGCGGACAAAACCCTTCTCCAAATTGAGGCGCGTATCAGTAAAACTGTGCAGCACGCCGCGGAGGCCATGAAAATTATCAAAAATTGGCCAAAAATCATCCCACACCGACGGCTGGTCGGGCGCACCATCACGCACATGAAAACTAACCGGTAGATTATAATCCACCGCCAGCTGCAGTTGCGCCTCCAGCGCCTGAATTTGCACCTCGCGCGGGCTGTGATTGTAATAATAATCAAGTCCAATCTCGCCAATCGCCACAATTGGTGAATCCTCTGCCCTGGCTTTCAGTAGTCGCTCCACCTCGCCCCAGCCATCTTTGCTGTCGTGCGGATGAACGCCAACCGCCGCCCAAGTATAGTCGCGACTCGCGACAAACTCCACTGCTTGTCGGCTGCTGCGCTCGTCAGTGCCAACGCAAATCATGCCGATACCCGCTGCAACTGACTGCTGGTATAATTCCTCGCGATTGTCCGCGAAAAACTCGGTATCATGCAGATGACAGTGCGAATCAATCAAACGCAAACTTGTCGCTGTATTATTCTCAGTTACTGGACTTGCCATTACTTACCTTGAGTTTCTGCTTTTGGTGCGCGCGGATCAGGCGTATGGAGATAGAGACGCGGGAATAGTGGCGTTAGCTGTGATGGCACAACACCGCTAGCAAACATGTTGTGAATTTTCTCGGCAGTTTGCGGCATGAACGGACGCAGCATGTTGGATACTTGAAGCAACGTACCGCTGGCATGCGCCAAAATCTCGCCCAAATGGGCTTCCGCCTCTGGGTCTTTATCGCGTTTTTTAGCAACTTGCCACGGCTGGACACGCTCAATGTATTGATTTAGCGCACGGATAATCTGCCAAATTTCATCCATGGCCTGGTTGAAGGCAAAGCTCTCCATGAAGTGGCGGTATGGGCCCATGTCATGTTCAGCTTGCGGCGCATCGCCAATGACGCCGGCTTGGTATGACTGTACCATCTTGGCCACTCGCTGCACCAAATTACCCAGGTCATTGCCCAGTTCGCCGTTATAAGCCGCTTCAAATTTCTCCCAGGTAAAGTCACCGTCATCTTGTGTCGGCACGTGGCGCAGGAAATAATAGCGAAAGGCCTCGACACCATAATGCGGGATGATGTCAGCGGGACCAACGCCATTACCGAGACTCTTACTCATTTTGGTACCACCAACATTGATAAAGCCATGGACCAACAGTACCTTTGGCAGCGGCAAATCCAGCGCCATCAGCATCGCCGGCCAAATCCCGGCATGAAAACGAAGGATATCCTTGCCGATCACCTGTACATCTGCCGGCCAAAACGCCTGCCATTCATCAGCTCGGTCAGGATAACCAATAACAGTAATATAATTGCTCAGCGCATCCAGCCAGACATACATCACCTGCGTGTCATCACCTGGCACCGGCACGCCCCAGCTGAGGTTTTTGCGCGGACGCGAAATTGACACATCTTTCAAGCCATCTTTCATCAATTCCAAGAACTCTTTTTTACGGAATTCAGGCACAATTTTCATCTTGTTTGATTCAATTGCCTGGCGAATTTTGTCCGAAAAAGCGCCGGTCTTAAAATAATAATTTTCTTCGCTCAGCCGTTGGTATGGCGCTTGATGGTCAGGACAAATGCCGTTATTTTCAGCTGCCTCTTTGTCGGTGACGAACGCCTCGCAACCTTGGCAATACCAACCCTCGTACGCACCTTTGTAGATATAGCCAGCCGCAGCCAGCTTCTGCCAAATATACTGCACCGCACTAACGTGATGCGGGTCAGTTGTGCGGATAAAATCCGTCGCTGAAATATTCAACTCGGCAATCATGTTTTGGAAATTGCCATGCATTTGGTCGACATAGGCTTGTGGTGTCTGATTTTGGCTGGCAGCCTTGGCAGCAATTTTATTGCCATGCTCATCCACGCCCGTCTGGAAACGTACTTCACGACCATTTTGCCGCTGATAGCGCGTCCACACATCTGCCAACATATAGTCCATGGCATGCCCAATGTGCGGCAAACCGTTGACATAAGGAATAGCAGTAGTGATGTAGGCGTGTTGTTTAGTCATGAGGGGAATTATAGCAGTTTTTAAGGGTAATTGCCACCGTTAATCAGTGGCGATTCGTCGATTTCTTATCTACAAATTACTCTGTAACTGAGATCTTATTGCTCTTGAGCAAAGGAGATTCGATTACCATCCGGATCATGAATATCAAAGACCAAAACAACTCCCCAGTCGATTATCTCACCCACTTCAATACCACATGCAATTAATTCAGACCGATATGCCCGGGCATCCTCAACGCCAAGTATTAGTGATCCTTTGCTTGGCTCAGGACTATCCTCAACGGTCAGCTGCAGCCAAGCAGTATCAGTGAGTTTATATTCGGCCGTATTCTCCATTGGTATAGCATCAGGTTGGCCGAACCACTTCGCATACCAAGCTATCGCAGCCTTGATATCACTCACCTCAAAAACACTGACCGCACTATCAAATAATGGTTTCTTCGTATTACCTTCTGCTTGCGTTGTCATATCTACCCCCAAACGCGCTATTATTCTTCATTTCATCGTAATATAATCCAGCGCAACCTGTCAAATATTACCATCCAACGCTTCATTGCAGGTTAGCCGAGGGGAGCGTGAGCCACACGTGCTGTAGAAAACTAATATCTTTATATGGCTTCAAATCACACACAGCTAGTTCAACCTTTGTTAATTCTTCCAGCCATTCATCACTTGACTTAAATTCATTCGGCTGCAGACCATAGAATGTTCTGATTGCCATATACTTTTCTAACCGTAATCCAGATATATCTAAAAGCTCATCTATCGTATAAGTACTACCCTGTGTGAATGAAGTAGCATGAAAACTTTTTCCGCTTAACAAGCTGAGGGCCGTCTCTACATCATTCGAAAAGACGACACTTTGCATAATCTTACCCGCTTGATTATGCTTTATAATTGAGATACGTCCATTATCCTTAATGAGGCGCTTAAACTGATTGAGATAGTCCACTCTATCAGCTGGTAGAATATATTCTAAAACATTATGACAGATAATAACATCAAATGACTTCTCTTGTAATTCTACTAACTGCTCAATGCCGCCCAATAATCTCTCGTAAGCAACATCCTTGTCGGCATAGAGCATATCTCTGTTGGGCTCAACGGCAACAACCTCATTATTTGTTGACAAGAACTTACTAACCAGCCCAAAACCCGAACCAAAATCCAAAATTTTTAAACCTTTCAGGTGTTTCAGCTGTGCAAACGTTATTTCATACTGAATCTTACCCCACGGTTGCTTGAGCATATCTCTGTAGCTCTCTAAATTGACCACCATAAATATCCTCCGTTCTCTAACTTATTTTATACCATCACTACTAACACCGCAAATCTGCCATCTGTATCACCGATGGTATGTGAAAAGTAATGCGGATCATCTGCTGTATCAATTGGTGAGATGAAAATATTATTACCAGAAACGCCCGCCTGGACGGCTAATGAACGATTGAACCCTTGCATGTCCAGATAAATTCCGTCAGCCGTTTGACGGCAGAAATTGCGCCAATTCGTATCATTTGTATGATCAAAATAATCCATACGATAATTTTTCTGCGTGATGCTTGGCGACATCCAAATTTGTAAATCTTTTGCCTGGCTGCCGCGCTCGACAAAATGCTGAACTGCCCGAGACATTAACTGCGCAACCGTTGAATGCCGACCCAAATGCGCCAGCATAAGCGCCCGACGCTTTGGATCATAAATGACGGTAGCGATACAGTCCGCCACTGGCAAAAATAAGCCGATGCCAGCCGTTTCGGTATATAGCGCGTCAGCAAAAATCCCCTCGTTGTTATATTTAACCGTGTCAGTTTCAGTGACTTCGGCAATATTATCAAAAGTTTGTGCTTGGTTGTATGAAATCACGTGATAAATAACGTCGTCATACTTAACACCAGTTTGATCGCAAAACCGCCACCGATTGTCCAGCACCTCAGCTACGTGGCGACCGCGAATACGGTTGAGCATAGTGCCGTCGTCTTTCGACGAAACCGCAATGAGCAGATCAGACGGAAAGCAGACGGGCTGATCTGCCGCAATCATCGCGCCCGCCATTCTTTGAGCAGCCGCTGCCAATCGTCAATCGCCAAATCCTCAGCACGGACATCAGGCGAAATGTTAGCCTTTTTCAGCAACTGTTCGGCGCTAGCTTTACTAACGCCCAGTCCGCCGCTCAAGCTAGAACGCAGTTTTTTACGCTTGGCTGAAAAACCGGCTTTAACAACACGAAAAAAATCTTTTTGGTCTTCAGGGGCGACTAGTGGTTCGGTGCGAGTCCTCAATACCACCACCTGCGAATCGACTTTTGGCGGCGGCGTGAAGAACTGCCGCGGCACTTCGATGTTTAGTTCTGCCTCGGCAAATAGCTGCGCGCTAACCGCTAAAACGCTCATTTCGCCAGGCTCCGCTGCGATGCGCTCAGCCACTTCTTTCTGCACCAACAGCACCGCCAAGCTCGGTTTATTTTCCGCCGTCATCAACTTCTCGACAATTTTGCTAGTGATATAGTACGGCACGTTGGCGACCACTTTGTAGCCAGCCGGCAACTGATTCAAATCAAATTGCAAAATATCTTCGTTGATCACTTCCAGGTTTTTGCCAGGAAATTGCCCCGGTAACTTGCGCGCCAAATCCCTGTCAAATTCTACCGCCACCACCCGCCCAGCTCGTGCCAACAACCGACTAGTTAACATACCAAGTCCTGGCCCAATTTCCAAAACTACATCATCTTCACCAAGTTCCGCCGCCTCGGCAATCTCTGCCAAGATTTCTGGGTCGCGCAGCCAATGCTGGCCTAATTCTTTTTTTGGCCCGCGAGTTGATGCCATCTAGCGACCGTCTCCGTTTGTCCAGTCAGTCGCTAGGTCAAACCCATGCGGATGCCGAGCCGCAAAACCGCCGGTATCATACACTTTACCAGGACCCATGCTGGTTTCTACTACTGAGCAGCGCGGATAATTACCATAATTTGCCGCCACCAAAATATAGCCGTCCTTATCCACCTTGGCGCCGTCCGCCCGCACCGTGTAGCCACCGCCGCCGCAGGCATTGATGACGATATTCATTGGTAGGTCATAGTAAGTTTCGCGGTGCGCCACGCCGCGTGAATCAGTAAAGATATGCGCACCCTTCGACTTCGTCAGTGGATTTTTTGGCTTGGTGCCGATCACTTCGATTTGCTTTTTAGGCTGTTTGCTGATACGGCTACTTATTTCCTTACGGCTGATCTCAACACCGCGCTCGGCCTGGGCCTGGTAAGTCACGGTACGAATACCCTTTTCACCCAGCTGCTTAATTTCCTTGAAACCAATCGGCTGATTCGCATTCTTAAGCTGCTCCACAGGAAAGTCAATGTCAACCTCCTCGGTCACGGTTCGCAGCGGTGCACGAGTAATGTTCATCAGCACGTTTGTCCCATCCAGCAGCATATTATCGCTCGTCATAAATTCAACCCTATCCTCGACATATAGCGTGATCCCCGCCGCTTTGGCGATTCGCTGCGGCGTCTGCTCCGCTGTGGTAATATGTGAGCGCCGCGAACCATCAATGACCGTTACCGGCCGAGCCCGAAAAATTGTCACCGTAAATGTTGTTCCTGTCAGCTCCATATCAATGTCTGGCTTAACAACGTCACGCCGCTCATCAACTGTTACCCGCGCCAGCTGTAACGCCTGGCGTACGGTGCGTGCTCGGGTCATGATCGTCTGCTCGCGGCCGCGGTCACGAATCGTCACCAGCCGCTCCGCTGACGACTGGGCATGATTATCTTGTGCTTGGACAGGCTGAGATAGCAGTAAGCCAACCGCACCAGCCACGAAAGTCATGAAGCAGCCCAATAGAACAACCGGCCGCCGGTCTTTCTCTATGTGCCATTTCCACCAGTTCATCATTCTGCTCTAATACCTAATTAACGGACGTATTATACCATATTTATCTAATAATTACTAGTACCACCCTCTGGCCTTGCTGTGCGCCACCGCTTTTTCCCACGAGCCATATCGTCTCATCACGTAGCCATGCATCCAATTCAGCGAATCGACTGGGTTGAGCGGATTTCCTGGTACTTTACTACATGGCAGTGCCTGTGCGAGACCGCAGGCGCCACTCCGGCTGCGAGCATTTGGATTCCAGCCGCTTTCTTTCTGCACCAGCCACTCGGCATAACCCCATTGGTCACGCGGGACGTTTGACGAAGATAGCCACTGATCTTTGTTGCCGCCACCAGTATATGGCATAGCGGCATTCTTTGTGCCGATAATTTCAATTTGTTTTTTAGGCTGTTTTGTTACCTGACTAGCAAGCTCCCGACGACTCACCTCCTTACCATTTTGCACCTCAATCTCATAAGTCACCATCCGCCGGCCCTTTTCGCCCGCCTCTTTCACCTCCTTGTGGCCCGTCTCGCGATTGGCATCCCGTACTGTCTCAATCGGAAAAGCGACATCTTCATCAGTTGTAATCGTCTGCTTACCGTTGCGCCAAACATCCAGCCGCATCCCACTAGTAATCGGCGCCTCGAGCGGCATTGATACGGTATCGTTACTGGCTAGTTGGACATGCTTTTCCCTGAGCAGTGCGCCAACGGTTTTCGCGTGAGTGCGCACTTCAGCCAGAGACCCATAGAGATTGAGCTGGAGTGGCGTCGCGCGCTTGATAGTCAAGACTGCATTCATGCCGCTGGCAACCACGTTTTCGGCGGCATGAATATCGACGATATCCTCGCTATAGAGTTTGATCCCCGCCGCTTTGGCAATCGCCGCCGGGGTTTGCTCGGCCGTGGTTAGCCGAATACGTGCCCGGCCATCGACTACCGTTACCGGCCGAGCCCGAAAGATATTAACGTTATATGAGCTAGCAACCAACTGCTCGTTAAGTGCTGGCTCTACCACATCTCTTCTCTCGTCGATGTCAATCCGCGCCGCCTTCAACACCTCGCGCACCGTTTTTGCCCGAGTGATAATTGTTTTCTCGACTCCCTTGTCATAAACACTCATCAGACGCTGGCCGTCGCTCCGTGATGGACGCTCGGTACTCTGCGCCAAGGCAGCATCCGCTACGTGGATCAGTGTCACTCCAAGCACAAACAAACCGATTAGCAGAAAAATCTTCTTTGAATGGTAGCGAATAGATAAACTCTTTTCCATAATCTCGCTCGTGGGCAGTGCCACAAACTGCTATATATTATATCAAATTTTCTCTAATCTGGCGAATTCTACATTAAGCTTCTTCGTATTACCATTATCAAATTGCACCGTCACCGCCATTCCATCAACATCCACCACCTCGCCCACGCCAAATTGTGGGCTTCGCACCCGATCACCGACCTCTATCCCGATATCATCAGTATAAAATGCGTCATCAGCTGGCGGCGCAGCAGGTGCATCCAGACCACCACTCATCAGCCCCATTTCATCGAGAAATCGCGACGGCAGATTATAGCCAATCTGACCAAACTGCGTCCGTGAACTAGCACAGGTCACAAACAGCACCTCTCGGGCCCGCGTTATCCCTACGTAACAGAGGCGGCGCTCTTCCTCAATGTCGTCCGCTTTGCCACTGTCAAATACCCGTGCGTGCGGCAAGATTCCTTCCTCCAAGCCAGTCATAAACACCACCGGAAACTCCAGGCCCTTCGCGGCGTGCAGCGTCATCAAGGTTACTTCCTGGTCCGCTTGGTCATCGCTTGACGACATCAACGCCATATCTTCGAGGAATGTCGACACGTCGGCATAGGTGCGCGCCTCGGCCACCAAAACACCGAGGTTTTCCAGCCGCTCTTCAGCCTGCACACTGCCATCATTCACTGCTTCACCATAGCCAGTCTGCTCAATAATTTGTTCAATCACCTCAGCCGGCGCACTGTCAAGTAATTGTTGTAATTTTTGCAGCAATTGACCGAATGCCCGCAGTGACTGCTTGGCGCGAGCAGTCAAACTTTCGGCCTCATCAACCGCCACCAGCCCTTCGATAATATTCCGGCCCGACTGATCAGCCCAGTCGAGAAATTTCGCCACGCTCACTGCGCCAATACCACGCTTCGGCAGATTGACAATCCGCGCGAAGCTAACGCGGTCACTGGGTTGATATAATAATCTGAGATAAGCCAGCACATCCTTGACCACTGCTCGATCCAGAAACCGCAGGCCACCCACAATCTTGTAGGGGATATGCCGTTGACGCAGTGCGCGCTCTATGGCGTAGCTCTGGGCATTGGTGCGATACAACACCGCCATGTCGCTATAGGCTCGGCCCATCCTGGCCTGGCGATGAATTTCGTCAGCCACTGCTTGCGCCTCCTCAGCCTCGCTGTACAGTTGCCATAATTGCGGCGTCATCCCGCCAACTGCTTCTGTCCAGAGGTTCTTGTCGGTGCGCTGGGTGTTATGTTGGATTAAGTTATTTGCCACTGTTAAAATCGCGCCCGTTGAACGGTAATTTTGCTCTAGTTTAATCACTGCCGCACCCGGAAAGTCACGCTCAAAATGAAGAATATTGGTATAATCCGCGCCGCGAAAACTATAAATTGATTGCGCATCATCACCGACCACACAGAGGTTGCGCTCTGGACCGACTAGCAGCTTGATCAGTGCGTACTGCACCGCATTAGTATCCTGATACTCGTCGATGAGAATGTGGCGAAATTGCTGCTGCCATTTGTGGCGAATATCAGGCGACTGGCGCAGTAGCTCCACCGCCCTAATCAGCAAATCATCAAAATCGAGCGCCCCGGCCCGGTGCATAGCGGCCTCGTACGCAGCAAACAATTCGGCAATTTGCTGCTTAGTGGGGCCGACCGCCTGCATCATATACTCATCGGGTGAAAGCATGTCATTTTTTGCCGCAGAAATAGCCGCAGCGATACGGCGTGGCCTGATATCGCGATCAGTCAGCCCACGCGATTTCATCAACTGCTTGATCAGACCCAGCCGATCATCTTCATCATAAATAATAAAATTACGACCGAGGCCAATTGACATCCCGTCTATCCTCAGTAGCCGCACACAAATACTATGAAATGTCCCCATCCACGGCATGAAGCGTCGATCCGAGGCGTCTTCGCCCAGCATATCAGCCAATCGCTGGCGCATCTCTCGAGCAGCCTTGTTGGTGAAGGTTACCGCCAAGATGCGGCTGGGAAAAATCCCTCGCTCGCTGATCAGATAGGCAATGCGATGCGTTAAGGTTTTTGTCTTACCACTCCCCGCTCCCGCTAAAATAAGCAGCGGCCCGCCATCATGCTGGACGGCTCGCCGCTGTTCGGGATTGAGTTCAGATAGGATGTCCATTACTTATAGTATAGCAGGAAAAAGTACGCTGCCGCACCGCCACCAACGCCGATAAGGGCAAAAAGAATGATCAATAGAATCGTCCCGATGCCGGATTTTTTCTTATCAGGCTGGAGCGCTTCCCCGGTGGCTGGCTGGCTGGCTGCCGCATCAAACATCGGCTCTGGATCTGGTGCGATCTCGTCACCGGCGGTGTATTGCTGAGGAATATCGCCCGGAGTGTGCGGTCGATGTGGCGTCTCATCAACTGTCTCAGCATCACTTTCGTCCATCGACTCAATCGCCATGAGCTCACTGTCTAGCTCCGATGTATCAGCGGCGGACTGCTTGGACGAAGCGCCTACCGATGTAGCATCTGCGTCGAGTTGCTCACTGACCTCGCTGGCCTCAATTTCATCAATGGTTGCTTCAAGGCTCGTACGATCAGCAGCAATGTCAGTATCAGCCGCCTCATCACGATGTTCTGCT
Organism: Candidatus Saccharibacteria bacterium oral taxon 488; assembly: GCA_013099015.1. Lineage (NCBI taxonomy): Bacteria > Candidatus Saccharimonadota > Candidatus Saccharibacteria bacterium oral taxon 488. The sequence goes on from CP039998.1 coordinate 553,680, forward strand.
ACCTCGTCTCCAGCCGCCGCATCCGTCACCAGATGATCATCATCGGCCGTCAACTCATCCATGGTCAGCCCTTCACTATCAGCTGCCTTAGCCGGAGCGTCCTCTGCTAGTAAGCCTTCCTCGATAAAGGCGCTGTCAGTACTAGCTTCGGCTTCACTGGCCATTGATTCATAATCAGGCACGTCCTTGGTATTGAGCGACACATTGTCTGACGTCAGACCTTCGGCCACATGCGATGGATCGGGCTGCAGAACGAGACGTGGTGGTCGACGCTTGATCTCGCGATCAGCTACCGATGAGTGAGCGGTGCTATCATCTGCCATCATATCACTTGACACGTCCTCAGTAGTTTCAACCATGTTAACACCCTGCTGGCCGTCATTACCAGTCCGACCGGAGAGATACGAACCAGTCGGCTGAAGCGTCACGCCGGTGCGCGGCTGATGAATACCGTGTCCACGCATGACAGACGACGGATGTACAACGTCCATGAAACGGCCAGACGGTCGACGCGAAATGGCCGGCGATGGAGCGATAGCTGGCTCGTCGTCATGTTTTGTATCCGAAGAATCATCAGCTGGTTTTGCCGCGGACGTATCGGCTGCCTTGTCCTGTGGCGCGTCTGAGGCGGGTTGGTCGTCTGCCTTTTTATCTGGTGTTTTGATATCTGGAAATACCACAGCCAGTTTAGTCTCTGAGGCAGCGTGTGGGAAGCCGTTAACCTCCGCCGACGACGAAGTCGTCTCGGTAGATGATTTTTGTGGCAAAGCCGGTGGTTCGCCCTGTGACTTATCTTGCGGCTGGTCATTATTAGACTCCGAGGTTGTTGGCTGAGTCGATGGTTCTGGTGTCGAGGTAGGCGACGAGACAGGCGACGAAGTTGTCTTGAACGACGGTATCGGCTCAAGCGTCAGCTTCGAGACAGGCTTTGGCGCTGGCTTTGTGACAGAAATCGGGACAGCAGTCGGCGTCGGTGTTGCTGCAGCCGCTGGCGGCGCACTTGGAGTGTTTGATGAGGCTGATGATTGTGTTGTCTCGGCTGGGGCTGGTGGCTTGCTCGTATCGGTACTCGTTGGCTCGGATGCGGATACGGTTGCTATGGCTGGAGATGGAGATGCAGGCGCAGACAGGGGCGTCAACAGCGGCGCTGGCGCCGATGCTGGTGCAGTGGTCGGTGACGAAGGCGCTAGCGGCTTGATGGTCAATGGCGGAATCGGCGTTGATGGTGTGGTGGCAGGCGACGGTGGGGTTGACGAAGCAGGGGCCACTGGTGTTACCGACGAAGACAGCGACGTGAGTGGCGATGGCTGCGTCGATGTTGGCTCTAGCTTCTCAATCGGCTGCGGCGCGGCAGCCACTGGCGCGCTCGGTGGCGTTGACAATGACACCGCAGGCTGCTGCAGCGCAACTGGCTTGGGTTGAGGGCTTGGCGGCGCGACCGGAGGTGTCACCACTGGCTCAAGCTGAGAAGCGGAGGCGCTAGGTTGACCAGGTTCAGGCGACGACACGTTCACCGCATCTTCAGTGGCGCTAGTCGCAGATGTTGTCGATGTCGCCACGTCCGCATCAACATCAGCCGCCTGCCGAGCCGCTTCTTTTTCCGCCCGTTTCTGCATCAGTGATGTCACTGCCCGATCAAGTTCGTCAAAATCAATGTCTGACATAAGCCCCCCTTATTCTTTATGCGCCTTTTTTACTATCTCCGTAAATTGATATGCGTCCAGACTCGCTCCGCCGATCAGTAGTCCATCAAGTCCCGCCACCGCCAGATAATCACCAGCATTGTCAACCGAGACGCTGCCGCCATACACCACGCGTACCGCCTTGGCTGCTTCTTTGCCAAATAAATGCGTAATTTGCTGGCGAATCACCTTGAGCGCCTTGGCAAGGTCACTCGACTGCGCATACTCGCCGCTACCAATCGCCCAGACCGGCTCGTAGGCAATCACCACGTGGTCTATTTCCTCAGCTGTAATGTTTGCCAGGCCATTTACAATCTGATCCTGGAGCAACTCGCGCGTTTCGCCCAGCGTCCGCTCGTGCGCCGTTTCACCAATGCAGAGGATTGGTTGAAGCCGATTACGCAGTGCCGCCTGCACCTTGAAACGAATATCCTTGTCGCTCTCCATAAATATATGTCGCCGCTCGGAGTGACCAATCATGACATAATCAACCATACCGTGTAGGTGTGACGCTGGCACCTCGCCGGTGTACGGACCATGGTCGCGCCAGTAACAATTCTGGGCGGCGAGCTTGACGATCCGACGCTTAATTTGCAAACTCAAACTTTGCAGCGTCAACATCGTTGGCGCCACCACCACCTCGACGTCGCGGTGTACCGGCAGCTGCTCCATCAGCTTATGTAAATACAAGCTGGCCTCATGCATGGTGAGGTTCATCTTCCAGTTGCCGATAATGAGTGTTTTTCGCGTCATAATGCTTATGTTTAGTGTATCATTTTAGTCCGTGTGCGTCTAGTAAACTTTCCACACCTGGTAATTTTTTGCCACTCATCAGCTCGAGGCTTGCTCCGCCACCGGTCGAAATATGCGAAAATTGCTTGCCGTCATGCCCATCCCACCCAAGGACAAACTCCGCCGTATCGCCACCACCAATAATTGAAGTAACGCCGTGATTTTGTACGATGGCTTCGGCTATCCGGGCCGACCCTCGAGCAAACAACGAGTTAGTCGAATACCCCAGCGGCCCATTCCAAATGACTGTTTTGGCCGAGGCAATCACTGAGGCAAACTGCGCCATCGTCTCCGCACCAATATCCAGCGCCATCTCATCGTCGCCAATCCCATCAACCGACACCTCATGGCTATCACCCGATGCTTCTGGTGACAAAGCCACCGCTACATCGCTAGGCAGCCGCAAAAACTGATCGACCCGCTCACTGCCAACTTTCTCGGCAGCGTGGCGGTAGATAGCCGCAAGCACTTGCTCTTGATCCGGCTCAACCGTACTGTGGCCCATCCTATGGCCACGATAGGCGAGGAAGGTATTGGCCATTGCCCCACCGATGAGAATCGTGTCGGCTTTATCAATCAGCCGCTCAATCAGCGCAATCTTATCAGCAATCTTCACACCACCAATAATCGCCACTAGTGGTCGCGCTGGATGCGACATCGCTGCGGTTAGCGCGGTATATTCGTGCACCAGTAGATCACCGGCCAGTCCAGGCACACAGAGCGTAATTGCGTGGGTACTGGCGTGGGCTCGATGCACCACCGCAAAACCATCCTGCACAAAATAATCCGGCCGCACTGCCCGAGCAATTGCCCTGGCAAACACCATATCGTCACGCGACTCCTCATCATAAAACCGCAAATTTTCTAGCATCAGTATGTCGCCGGCTGCCATATGCCGCGCTGCTTGACGAATCTTATCACCGACACAGCCATCAATAAACTGCACTGGCCGCCCGAGCAGCTCAGCCAGTCGGCGCGCCACTGGACGCAGACTGTATGCCGGATCGACCCCCTTTGGCCGCCCGAGGTGACTCATCAAAACAATCTTGCAGCGTTGCTCTAATAGATAGCATAGAGTCGGCAAACTAGCACGAATTCGTAAGTCACTGGCGATCCCACCAGTCGTAGTCAAGGGCACATTATAATCAACCCGCACCAGGACGGTTAGCCCGCGGAGATTAACGTCATGAATTGTTTGCTTGAAAAATCTGCCCACCCTTTTCTCGTCCTACTCCATTGTCCGGATCTGGATATTATCGGTCTTGCCCGGCCGGCCCGGTTGATGGCCACTAACCAATACCAACGTCACTGGGTCCTCGCCAAAGTAACCTTCGGCCTTCAATTCCTCTGCTAATTTATTCGCCGAACCCAGACCACTTGGGCGAACGTATGAGCGCGTGGCGTAACTTAACGCTAATTTTTGGGCCGTTTTTTGGCTATCAGTGACGCTAATGATCGGCATATTCGGCCGAAAGGCACCGACATTCACCGCGGTCGCACCCGTACTAGTTTCGGCGACAATCGCTCGCGCCTTAAGTTCAGTAGCCAACCGCGCCGCCGTGTAGCTTAGCAGTGCGTCATGCTTGCGGCGCTTCTCACTCGACTCAACCGCCATGACATCACTGTGCTCCTGAGTGTACATAATCGTCCGGCGCATTGCCTGCACTGTCTCGATCGGATATTTACCGTTAGCCGTTTCATCAGACAACATCACCGTGTCGGCACCCTGGATGACCGCATTGGCAACATCACTCACCTCAGCGCGAGATGGTTCAGGATTGTCAACCATGCTGCCCATCATCTGCGTGGCGACGATGCTGAGCTTAGAATACTTGCGACAGAGAGCGATAATACGCCGCTGAATAACTGGCACGATCTCTGCCCCGGCCTCAACCGCCAAGTCGCCGCGGGCTACCATGACACCGTCGCTGGCCTTGACAATCTCCTCCAGATGCTCATCAGAGATCGCTGACTTGGTCTCGATTTTGGCAATGATATACGCATCCGAACCCAGCGCCGTCAGCCGCGAGCGTAGATCGATAATGTCGTCCTCTGTCTGCACAAAACTAAGCGCCACATAATCAAAGTCCTGATCGGCTGCCCACTCAATATCGGCGATATCTTTTGGCGTCAAGATGTCACCACCAAAATCGGTATCTGGCAGATTCAACCCTTTACGGCTCATCAAAAATCCGTCATTCTGCACCTCCACCTTGATGGCCGTTGGGCCAGCAATTTCACGAACGATTGATTTGATCTTGCCATCAAACATATACAGCGGCTCGCCAACTTTCATTTTCTCAGCGAGGTTATACTGGACAGGCAGATTGGAGCTCCCGTCATGTTCTGTGATTGACGAATCAAGCGTCAGCATATCACCAGCCCGCACCGTCAGCATGTTGTCTTTGAGAACGCCGAGGCGGATTTTTGGACCTTGAAGGTCTTGGAGAATGGCAACTGGTTTACCCTGCTCATGACTGGCTGTGCGGATCCAGTCGATTTGCTCACGCCGCTCATCATAACTACCGTGGCTGAAATTCAGACGAAAGCCATTGACACCGGCCTGCATAAGTTGACTAATTTTATCCTGACTCATCGTTGCCGGACCGACAGTCGCTAGGATCTTGGTACGTTTAAAAATTGTGTTACTCATCCTTTTGATTATAACACCGGTTAGACGCTGAGAAAAGATATAATCACTATTCAGAATTCGCTGCCCGATATCGAGCGATTGCTTGGCGGGCGGCTTGCTGTTGAGCCACCTGCTTGGACGGACCCACGCCGCGCCCCATCAGCGTTTCACCAACGAATACCCCAAGCGTAAATACCTTATCATGATCTGGCCCTTCCTCACTCAAAACTTTATATACTGGCGTCTGATTGTCAACGCGCTGAGAAATTTCCTGCAAATACGACTTCGGATCACGCCAGCTGCCTGATTCCAAAATTCCATCTAGCTTAACGATAATATGCTTATGAATAAAATCGCGCGCATCGTCAAAGCCGCGCTCCAGATAAATCGCACCGATTACCGCCTCAAAGGCATTGGCTAAAATCTGCAAGTGCGCCCGATCCGATCCATTTTTCTCGCCCTTTGACATGCGAATCAGCGGCCCATAACCTAATTTATCACCCGCCGCACCGATACTTTCCGTCCGCACCAGTGCCGCCCGCCACGCCGTCAAAACTCCTTCCGGCTCAGAAAAGTGCGTAAATAAATACTCCGTTACCGCTAACTCCAACACCGCATCACCGAGGAATTCCAACCGCTCGTTATGCTCGTGGACTGATTTTCTGTGTTCATTAACGTAGCTACGATGCGTCAAAGCCGTAATCAACAGATCCAAGTTATTAAACTCAAATCCCAGCTTCTCGCGCGCAAACTCCTGATACGGCGCCGTATTCATCCCGCTCATTTATAGATTCTCCTGTCTGATTCGTTTCATAGCGAGCAGAATCAGCTTGCCAATATCCTCATACTCAATTTCGTCCAGCGCCTCATGAAAGGTAAACCACGCCAGGCCATTCATCCAGTCTTCTTTTTGCAGTTTTTCGTCCGGATCAAGCGCCTTCATCAGGTACACTTGCTGCGAAATCAACACTAACTTATCGAGTCGGCGGTAGCGAAAATTAATTTTGCCCAGCCAACCGCACACCTCGATGTTCTTGAGGCCAGCTTCCTCACCAACCTCACGCTTGGCGGCGGCCTGCGCTGTCTCGCCCGGCTCAACGTGACCCTTAGGAATTGTCCAGCGATCCCGCGCGTCTTGGTAGAGCAGAAACTCAACATCACCCTTTTTATTGCGTCGAAACACCACGCCGCCGGCGGTTGGCTCGCGAACTATTTCTTGGATTGACGGTTTTTTGCGACCGCCAAAATATTTCTTGATATGATCAAAGCTGCTTGTCTTCATCGGCATCCTCTTGAAGGGAGCGATACGCCGTGCCGAGCACACCGTTCACAAATTTCCCTGAGTTATCCGAACCAAACGTTTTTGCCAGTTCCACTGCTTCGTTGATAGCCACTTTTGGTGGCACCGCCGCCCGAGAAAACAATAATTCATACAGCCCGAGCCGTAGTACTGTCCGGTCAATTCGCGATATCTGCTCAATTGGCCATTCTGGCGCCAGCGGACGAAGCTTAGCATCAAGCGCCGTCTTGTGCGCGGTGACGCCATCGATCAGACTTCGTACAAACTTAACATCATCGACTGACGATTTGTATTTCTCAAGATTGCGCGTCAAGATATCGGCGACATCAACCTCGCTGTCGCCAACTTCCTGGCGAAACTCAATCTCGTATAACGTCTGCAACGCGACGATTCGTCCCAAATGACGGTTTGAAGCCATGACAAAAACGTTCCTGTTCGTGTTAGTTTACTTTGTGCTCTTGCTACCAGTCTCACGTTTGGTCGTCTTGACCTTCACTGGTGACGTCCCGTTGACGCGGCGTGCTAATTTCAGTACCAAGTGGCTGCGACGCAGACCGGTCTTGCGCGGACTGCTCTGCTTTTTTGGTTGTGCCATAGAAAAATCTCCTTTATTTCAGTTTATCGTAACACTTGGGCTTCATTATACTGGTTTTTGATAGATTTCTCAAGGGGATGTGAGGTGGTGGCAGTGAGTTATTGACTTTATTAAGTGTTTATGATATTATTAAAGACATCATACCCAACCACTAAGCAAGGATATTTTACGATGAGCAATTTATTACACAACTGGATCGCTGAGATAACCCCAGAAACACCAGAGCAGGCAGCGAAGTGGCGCGGCACGTTAGCTAAAGTGGGCGCTGCGACCGTGGGTGTGGTAATGATTACATTTGGACACAACCTTGCCACTCAGCACTTAGGTAGTGCCGAGAAGGAATCAATGAATCATATTACCGACACCGGAACCCTTATCGTGGAAGGCGGCGCCCAGATACGCGATACCGGCGGAGTTACCGATGATAACCTTTTAGCAACTTTTACGTCAACGGGGAAACTAGAAATCGCTGTGACTGATGGCGTCTGGCGTAATGACAACCCGAACAGTGGACCGTGGATTTGCATAACCGAAAGCACTGCTGGCCAAGCCATGCCCGGAATAGGACTAGATCCCAACAACAAAGACAACCTCGTATGTATTAACAGCGAGAAAGTATCGCTACCTGATGCTTAAACAGTATAATATATCTAGACAACAATATTCACTAACTTCCCCGGTATATAAATCACCTTTTTCGGTGTCCGGGCGTCGAGATAGGCGCAAACTTTTTCATCAGCCAGCGCCGCTTGCTCAACAGCATCCTTGTCGGTATCGGCTGGTAATTCCAATTTAGCACGAAGCTTGCCATTGACCTGGACGATGATAGTCATCACATCACTCGCCAGATATTTTTCATCCCATTTCGGCCAGTGATTGACATGAATGGTATCAGTATGACCCAATTCCTGCCACAATTCCTCAGTGATATGCGGCGCAAATGGCGCCAAGATTTGCAGCAGACTTTCTAAGGTAAACCGCCACGTTTCTGACGCTTGCATGCCATGTGATTCTTTGAACTTGTATAAACCATTAACCATTTCCATCATCGCCGCCACTGCCGTGTTGAATTTTTCGTCCTCGATATCGCGGGTGACTTTCTTGATAGTGAGGTTAGTGAGGCGCAACAGCTCCGCGGCTACATCACCATCCTCTTCCAGAGTACACTCTTCGCTCAAATCTCCACTGGAGATTTCTCGCGAGCGTTCGGCTGAAGCGTCCGCTATTCGCGAATACTTCACAGCCTCTGTCAGAGGAGGTAATGTAGCCGCCCCAACAAACTCCTGCACCAAATTCCACACTCGGTTTAAGAACCGATACGTCCCCGGTACCCCGCGCGGATCCCACGGTGCATCCATATCGTACGGCGCGATGAACATCTCGTAAACACGCAGCGCATCGGCACCGTAACCACTGTCCATAATCTCCATCGGGTCGATGACGTTACCCTTGGACTTACTCATCTTTTGACCGTCTGGCGCCATAATGTAAGCGTTATACATCATCCGCTTGAACGGCTCCGGCGTCGGCACTAGACCGAGTTTATAGAAAAAGCGCATCCAAAAACGACTATACAATAGGTGTGCTACCGCATGATCGGCGCCATTGTAATAATCAACTGGCGCCCAGTATTTGATCAGCTCTGGATCCCACGCCTGAGCGTCATTGTGCGGGTCAAGATAGCGCAGGAAATACCAACTGGAGCAGGCATAGCCGTCCAGCGTGTCAGTTTCGCGTCGGCCTTCATGCCAATTGTCGCCCGCCGGCTTTGGCTCGGTGATCGGCACAGTTTTGCCCGTCTCAACATCAACCCACACACGCACCCAGTCATCAACTTGCGCTAGGACCGACGTATTACCACCCGTCGGCTTGAAATTCTCGACTTCTGGCAAAATCACCGGCAAGCATTCGTCCGCTACAGCAATTGGCTCAAAACCATCGACATGCACCATCGGAATTGGCGCACCCCAGTACCGCTGGCGAGAAATCAGCCAATCGCGCATTTTGTAAGTAGTTTTACCACGACCAGATCCCTGCTGTTCCAGCCACGCTACGATTTGCTCGCGGGCTTCGCTCGTCGGTACACCATCAAAGGCGCCCGAGTTGACGAGTACACCCTCTTTAGTACTGAATTCGTCTTTTCGTCCAGAGAGGTAGGCACGCCATCCGAAAAGGTGATGTTCCCATTTGATACGCTTCTCAACCTCATTCTTATCAACCCACTCAATAGTATGTTTACCGCTCTCAATCTCGCTCTCTATCTGTGTGTCATCAGCGAGTATGACTTCATAGAAAGCTCCCCACGTTTTTTGATTCTTATTTTTTGTATGCCGATAGCCGTTACGCGCGATAATCGGTGAGACTTGGCGAATCGACGCAATGTTGATATAACCCGTCTCCTCTCGAACTTCACGGCGCAGCGCATCCTCCAGCGATTTATCTTCTGGCTCTACGCCGCCGCCAACAAAGTGTACGTGATCGCCTCCCTCAATCTGCAATAAATACTTACCATCAGCCCGAGTAACAATCGCATCGACAACCGGTCGTTTAATTTGCTCAACGTCAGCACGTACTGCGCCCGGGCCTTCAGATAATTCCTCATACTCAGCCACTACTTGGATAATCGGTAGGTCATACTTTTTCGCAAATTCATAGTCACGTTCATCATGCGCCGGCACCGCCATAATTGCGCCAGTGCCGTAACCACCGAGGATATAGTCTGCTACCCAAATTGGTACTTTCTGGCCGTTGACTGGATTGATAGCATAACTACCAGTAAATACGCCGGTTTTATCTTTATTTTCCTGGCGTTCAACGTCAGATTTCTGCTGCGCCGCCATCACATAAGCCTCAACTGCTTGGCGCGTGTCGGCATTAACCAGCTGAGACACTAATGGATGTTCTGGCGCCAGCGCCACATACGTCGCGCCAAACAGCGTGTCGGGGCGCGTAGTGAAAACAGTTATGACGTCGTCGCGGCCTTCAACCGCAAACTCAACCTCCGCACCAACCGACCGGCCGATCCAATTTTTCTGCATGGTTTTGACCATGTCCGTCCAGTCTAGGTCATCAGTCGCCTCCAAAATCTCATCAGCATAGGCGGTGATACGGAAGAACCACTGTTTGAGGTTGCGCTTGGTGACGGGGTTACCGCAGCGCCAACATTTGCCGCCCTCAACTTGCTCGTTAGCTAGCACCGTATTGTCGGTATCGCACCACCACTGCGGCTGCTCTTTTTGGTATGCCAAATCGTGCTTGTATAGCTGCGTAAAAATCCACTGGGTCCACTTGTAATACTCGGGGTCAGCGGTAGAAATCTCCTTTGACCAATCATAACTAAAGCCGAGTCGCTTCAGTTGAGCAATGAAATGAGCCTTGGCTTCGTCATGCGCCACTCGCGGTGTTTTACCAACCTTGATGGCGTAATTTTCCACCGGCAGCCCGAAGCTATCCCAACCAATTGGATGATAAGTATTATAGCCCTGTTGGCGCTTGAGGCGCGCTTTAATGTCGGCAAACTGAAACGTCCGACCATGACCGATGTGAATACCCGCGCCAGTGATACCAGGAAGCATGCTGAGACTATAATACTTTGGGCGCGTCGTATCACTAAGGTCGGTGACATACGTACCGTCAGCCTCCCATTTATCTTGCCATTTTTTCTCAATTTCCGTAGGATTGTAGCGTCTCATACTCCTTAGTATATCATCTCTCGACGCTAGTGTCGGTGTCTTCATCGTTCTCATCCGTGGAGGTACCACCCCTAGCAAACGGTGGCGGTATTGGTGATGAGCCGGCAAAATCCTGAAGTACTGATTTAAGATTATCGGTGTCTGACGGTATATCAATTTGCTCTGACTTACTGTAGTCGAACGTCATGTCCATAGTGAGATCCCGATCCTTGTCGCCATCTGAGCCGCGCGCCTTGATTTCGATCGCTTTAAGCTGGTGTGACCACGGATCGACCCAGATGCGTATAGTGGGCAATCTCTTTGACGACGTAGTTTTATTTGCTGTATTGAATACTTTGTTGCCATAACATTCTTTGATTTTCTTGCCAAGTTTTGTATCCCCCAGAGAATCGACAAATGCGCGTAGTTTGTCTGACATTTTACCGTCCGAAGCTAAATCAATTTCAAAGCCAGGCACACCGTCACGCGGCTCGACCTTGGCGTCCTTTTTGACCGTCACAAAGCTGTTTTTGCGATACGCGTTGATCAGTTCGCTACGAACCTGCTGGTCACCATTGATCAAATCAAAGATTTCTTGAGAGCACGTGTCTTTGTTTGTATGTGATGCTCCAAGCTCATCAAATGATACCTTAAGCCACTTGCCTTCAATTTTGTTAAGTTTTTCATCAAGCTGTTTGAGGATCTGGTCGCGTATCATCGTCGACCGCGTATCTGGTAGTACTCCCCGGCTTCGAGCCTTGATGATCGTCTCTACCATCTGGCGCACGATATCTTTTAGATGTTCGCTCTTAATATAAATCGTGCCTTTGCCGTCAGCCACCATTGTGAGGATGACGTCTTGCTGGATCTCCATGCCGTTAATAGCTAACTTTATCGTAGCTTCAGTTTTTGACTTTGGTGCGTCGGTGGCGGCTTTGAGCTTGACATCAATACGATTACCGTTGCCGAGATTCATGACGAGTTTACCCGAGGAAACCACCTTTTTGGTCTGAAATGAATTAACCACTGCATCAGTTACCATCCTCTGCGGGTCTTGCCACCAGAAAAAGTACAATAGTACCGCAGCGATAGCCAGCAGCAATACGACCGAGCCGGTAACAATACCGATGATGAGGCTGGTTTTCTTTTTTGGCGGCATAACCGAATTCATGATCGGTGGTTGCGACGTCGGCGATGCTGGTCGTGCCGGCGTCGATGCAGGCTGATCAGCCTGTGCAGGCGGAGTCGTTGTCGACTGTGATGAGCTTGATGCGACCGTCGATTGCGACGCTGCCGGCGGTGTTGACGCAGCAGCTTTATCCGCTGGTGTTTTCTTGCTATTCGTACCCTTGTCGTCCATATTCCTCCTCGTTATACTTTCATTGTATCACTATCCGCGAAAGCGCGAGAAAAATTCATTTTTTCGCTTAATCCAGTCAGGTGACTGGCGCACTAATTTTTTCTCATCCTCGGTGCTGTGTAGGTTAATTTTAATCGCTTCCTCGAGCCAAACACCGCCACTTGAACCTTTGAAGAGAGCCACGCCGCCCGCATGAAGTTTTTCGCGCACAAATCCGCCGGCCATCAGCGCATCACGACACTCCTTGACCTGACAGCCGCGACGACGTGCTACCGGCGCCAGGTATTGATTAGCCATCTCACCGACGGTCACTACCCAATCCAGCTCGTCTGGCGAACACTGAGCGCCGAGCTTCGCATGACCGGCCTGCGTATCCTTGCGTAGCCCATTCATATTACCAAACACCACGATACGCTGCGGCACCTCGAGACTATACAGCGTTTGTAGTGCTGACAATGCCGTCAGCGGCGACGAGCTATAGCTATCGTCAATCAAAATCGTCTGATCCGCACCACGAAGCACTTGCATCCGACCCGGCAGCGAACTTAGCTGGCTCAAACCCTTTTCAATCAGTTCCTTTGTCATACCCATCCGCACCCCGGCGAGCATCGCCACGACGGCTGGCCGCAAATTATGTTCACCAAGCAGCGGCAGCATCACCGCAATGCCATCAGGATATTCCGGGCCGATAATCTTGCCGACATAACCGTGCTCCAGCGAGAAATCATGCTGCTCAAAATAATACTCAGCGACTTCGCTGGTGCCGTATGTCGTCATCTGAGGATTTGTCAAAAATGCGGCAAATCGACCATCGATATCATCGCGGTTAATGGCCGCAAAGCGAGCATTATTCGCCAATGTCAACATCTCGCTGGCTACCTCATCAACGGTATGCTCAACCCGCATGCGGCCAGAGGTTACCGACGTCACAACGGCCATGTCCGGCAAAATAACCTGCTGAAACCACGCATTAAAACCAGGCCGCATCGGGCTGAATTCTTGGACGATGACATGAGCTTCGGGATGCTCGGCGCGAGCACGTTTCTTGACAGCTCGCATCATCTTGCGGCGGTACCAAAATCCCCACTTCTCCTCCGGACGATTCTCGGGGTAGCGCACGCCCATGATCTGCAGAAGGGTTTGTAAGTGCGACGTTGGCTCAGCAGCGTGCATGGCAACAGCAAATTGCTGCGACAGCACGGTGGCGATCGCTGTTTTAGCACTCGTTTTGCCAGCACTCCCGGTCACTGCGATCAACTTGACATCAGCATGATCGGCAAAAAATTGCCGGACATAGCGTATCATTTTTTTCTCAAACGACTTCTTGAACATCCCCTTTATCATACCATAAGCGCTGTCAAACGCGCTACTTGACGAACAAAAAAGAGCTGTTACGCGCCCACCCGGGGCAATTTCGTGTGTTTGTTTTGGATGGCAGCATAGGAAACGCCCCTATGCGTACCAGCTCTGACGATATTATGCGCTTTTTTGTTAAAAAGCACAAGGGGTTTGTCTGATATTTATCTACAATTCCTTAGCAAAAGCGTTAGTGCTACGTACGACTGCGCCCTTTTTCAAGTAGAACTGCTGCGCCGCTTCACGTTCTGGGCGTGATGTGAATTCTAATTTCAAAGCGCCCTGCTCGCGGCCCCAGTCAATAATAGCGTCCCAGAGTCGAGAGCCGACGCCCTTACCCTGGATAGTCGGATCAGCAACGAAGTCATCGAGATAGATCTTACGCCCAGCAGCCGGCCCAAGTAGCAGTGCCACCGTTGCCATGCCAACAACTTTGCCCGATAACCGCGCCAACAGCAACACATGACTCGGCGAGTCGATAATCTGCTGCAACAGCTTGGCGTCAGCTGGATGCGGCTTGCTGGTAAGCGCCGCGATAAGGTTAGTGATGTCTGCCACATCAGATTCGGTGATGTGGGATGCGCGTTCAATTGTTAATTCGTTCATAGTTCCATTATACTATACTCATGAATCAGCACATACGAGACTTAGCAAAAATTTTAGCTTCAAATCCGCCACGCGTGGTATTTCCTGAGGGCGATAATCACATCATCCAGCAGGCGGCGCGGGCACTAGAAGAAAGCGGCGCGGTGCAGCCGGTGCTGCTTGATGGAAAAGAGGACGCTATCAGTCGCGGTGCAACGATGCTAACGAGCGGCGAAGCTGACGTTATGGTGGCTGGAATTGACCATCCGACAAAAGACGTGCTGCGAGCTGGACTCAAAATTGTTGGGCTGGCACCTGATATTCGGTATGCATCCAGCTTTTTCGTGATAGACGTCCCACAGTTTCAGGGCGGCGAACGAGGTCTGCTACTCTTTGCCGACTGCGGCATGAACATTCAGCCAAACGCCGAGCAGCTAGCGGCAATTGCTGTGGCCTCGGCGGATAGTGCGGCATCACTTGGCTGGAAGCCGCGCGTGGCTATGTTGTCATACTCAACGAAAGGTAGCGCTGGTGGCGACAGTGTCGAGCTCGTCACCCAGGCACTGCAGCTCGTCAAAACAGAACAGCCCGATATACTCATTGACGGTGAACTGCAATTAGACGCGGCAATCGTCCCGGCTATCGGCCAGAAAAAATCACCGGACAGTCCGGTTGCTGGCAGAGCTAATGTCCTTGTTTTCCCTGATCTTGATTCTGGCAATATCGCTTATAAGCTAGCCGAACACCTGGCTGGCGGCCATGCATACGGGCCGATCTTGCAGGGTTTTGCTCGGCCGATCAGCGATCTATCGCGCGGCTCCAGCGTTGATGATGTGATTGGCGCCACGCTTATTACTGCCAGTATGGCGCGAACTTCATAGAAACTAGCTACTGCGTGATATACCACTGTGCAAATTGATGCCATTGCTGCAGCGTATCAGTCTCAACCGCTAGGCCTTGATCGCGCCGATCAAACACCTCGGACATCGTCAGGCCGTTACTACCATCCATCGTAATAATCTTGTTAACCGACGCACCACTCTTGCCACGCGGCGGAGCGACAAACTTCCCCGGCTGATCAAAGATAAACGTCTGTAGAGTATGCCCGTCGTAATAAGCAACAATATCATGGAGAATAATCTGCCAATCATCTTTGTCGCGGAGCAAAGCCAAAAAATCCTCGGGCGTCAACCAGTGTGCGATATCCTTCATATAACCACCGGGAAAGCCACCGAGCGCGGGCACTTCCCAATTACTATCATTAACAACGACCGGCTCTCCAACTTTCTCGTACGCCGCCCGAACCTTAGCCTCGGTAATTTTTAGCGGATCGAGATGCTGGATCTCATCAATATCGAGACTAATGATCTCCACCGCTATGTCGTATTGTTTAAGCGTAGCCGTCGCTTCTTCAATTTTACGTGGATTACCAGTCACGAGATTGGTGTGTTTTGTCATGGGACTTATTATAGCACTTCTTATTTTAAGTGTAGCCATATCACACTGGTTTTATTATAGAGGATCCTTCGTCAACCAACCTCACCCAGCGCCTTTATAATATCCTCATCCCGTGATACCGCATGAACATTTGACAGTTGTAGAAACCATTTTGGGGCATCATGAACAACGATCACTGGTTTACCAAGTGCTATGGCCATGCCAACTTCGTAGCGTGCGCTTTCCTGGTCGGATTCCCATAGATACACCAAAACATCAGCAGAACGGACAGCCTGAACTTCGTCTTCTGGACTGAAGTTTGTCTCATCGTCTTTGTAATTATAGTACCAATTACACGGAATACTATAGCCGGAATCCTCTAGGATTTTTGCAACGCGATTCGCCCTGTCGAGGTTTTTGCCAGCTAGATAGATCACTTTCATATATAAATAATAGCATGTGTTTATTCAAGTGTAATGAGAAATTGACGGACGGCATCAATTGGTTTAATTGTAGGGTACGTGGCTACATATTCGTCAGTATAAAGTTCAGCGCGTGTTTTGCCGCCGTAGCCATCCGGACAAAATATTTTATCCCAGCCAAAACCACCGTTGCCCGCAGGGTGCTTGGCGATGACGCCACCAAGTTCAGCACGGAACAATTTGATCTGCTCACCATCGTAGTAGCCAAACACACACGCCGCCACCGCCGATCGATCGCCAAAACCATCAAGCATCCGACAGAGATTCTCTAAACCGTTCGGTGCCTCGACAAAAAACTTGATAAACGGACCTGGCAGTCCACCGAGCGCCGTAAACTCAAGCGCTACATCCTCGACTAGAACCGGACATTTAGCGACTATATACGCCTGGCGAACTTTATGCTCAACAATCTCTTCCAAGCTCGTTGATTGAATCTCCATTAAATCAACTGCCCGGTGTGCTAGCGGCAAATCTAGCACACGCGCTAGAGCATCTGCTTTGTGTTGATTGCTAGTGATAAACGTAACGTTTTTTACCATATTCTTATATTAGCTCTTTTCTTCACGATACTTCCCTGGCTGGGCACGCAGTATTTCCACCCATCTACTGTCATCTGTAAAATCATTGTATTCAATATAGTGCCGATTATCAAAGCCGCCATTATCCTGCTTTTTACGCGCCATTTCTTCTTGAACTTGCTCTATAGAAAAGCCAAAGGCCTGGCGCAGCGCATCAACGACTTCTTGCAAATTAGCCAGCTCTTTGAGCGATTCATCGCGCTGATTATCATCCAGCGGAATCTCATCCGCCTCCTCGTGAACCTTGCGGAGCAGCTCGCGGCGAAATTCTTGCTTGTCTAATGTCCGGTATTCCGTATGCAAAAATTCTGGATCATCCAGGCACTTTTTTACCACTTTATCACGCACTAATTTTTGTAAGTAAAATCGGATCATCTCATTACTTCCGTTGAGTTACTGTTTCAACGCCGTCTTCATAAACCAATTCGCCAATCTCAACTTCGTAAATATGCTTGTCGTTACGAAACGCAAAAAATCGGACGGCTTTATGTTGCTGCCAGGCTTGAACTATTTCCGCCCGCACACCATCAGCGACGTCGCCAAATACCCACAGCTCATCAGCGCGCGCCACCAGTGTATTATTAGCGCGCCGCACCGTGTCACGCTCCACCGCGTCGAGCAAAAAGTAGTCAAAACTGGTAAATGGATTGATTGGCACAACGCCTTGCTCAAGCGCAAATTTCGTGACGAAAAATCTCATGTAAAAATATTTCTTCGACATCGCCGTAAACACAACCGTGTCGGCGGGTTTGATAGTGAGGGCGCGATGTGATTGCTGAGTCATGGTTATTACCTCCTTATTGTATAATCTCTAACAATGCTTGTTCATCAATAATTTTGGTGCCGTATTGTTCGGCTTTTTTCAGCTTGCTGGCGCCGACTTTGCCACCGGCTACCAAATATGTTGTATCTTTTGCAACGGCGGTTTGGAAGGTGCCGCCGAGATTACGGATTTTTTCAGCAGCAACGTCGCGGCCCATCGACTGCAGGGTGCCAGTGATGACAAAACTTTGGCCAGCCAGACGGTCGGATTTTTGGCTAAACTGTGGCGCCACACCCAAGTCAGCAAATTTTTTGAGCAGCATCACGTTATCTTCATCAGCAAACCACGCCACGATCGACTCGGCGACAATTTCGCCCACTCCGTCTACTTCGCGTAGCTCATCGATAGTCGCTTGGCTGAGCTTCTCAACACTTTCAAAGTGATTTGTGAGATCAATCGCTGTCTGCGCGCCAACATGCCGAATACCGAGACCAAACAAAAACCGCTCCAAGGCTGGCTGTTTCTTAGCAGCAATGGCATCAATGAGCTTTTGCGCGGAAATCTCAGCGAAACGCTCCAACTGCAGTAAATCATCTTTCGTCAACCGGTAAATATCCGCCAAGTCATTAAACAGCCTAGCCTCGACCAGCGCCTCGACATTTTTCTCGCCCAGCGTATCAATGTCCAGCGCGCCTTTGGAGGCAAAATGCGCCAGAGACCGCTTCAAAATCAGCGGGCCGCTCAAACCTTTAACCCGATACACCGCCTCGCCTGCTGGCCGTATAAATTCTAGCTCCGGATATTGGCGCGACAGTTCTGCCGAATAATCAATTGGTTTAGCATCTGCCGGTCGCAATTCTTTCAGTACGGTTTGCACCTGCGGAATAATATCGCCCGCCTTGAAAATCACCACCGTATCGCCGCGGCGCACATCCAGCCGGGCAATTTCGTCAGCGTTATGCAGGCTAGCATGCTGCACCGTCGTACCGGCCACCACCACTGGGTCAAAAACCGCTACTGGCGTGGCCGCACCGGTTCGACCGATGGAAATGACGATATCGCGGATGATGGTCGTAGCTTCTTCGGCAGCAAATTTATACGCTACTGCCGCTCGCGGTGTCTTGCCAACGATGCCGAGCTCGGCAAACTGTCGCCGGTCGTTGAGCTTGATGACCGCTCCGTCGGTGTTAAACTGCAGCGACTGACGCAGCTCATCCAGATGGTCAACATAGCTCATCACCTCGTCCAAGCCATAGACAATTTGCGTCTGCCGACTAGTGGTGATACCCAGCTCGTTCATCATCTGATAGCCAAAGGCAATCGTCGGCGTGTCCTCGAGGTTGTCACGAATAATGTCATAGCCAACAAAATTGAGCGGACGTTCTGCCACCAGTTTTGGATCAAGCTGACGAATCGTCCCCGCCGCCAAATTACGCGGATTGGCAAATTCAGGCTGACCGGCCGCTCGCCGACGCTGATTTAATGCTGCAAAGTCGGCCTTGTGCATCACAATTTCACCACGAATCTCCGTCCGACCGCGCAAAAAATGAGCGAATCGCTGGTTGGCGCGCAGTGTCAGCGGCACATTCTGAATCGTCCGCACGTTCATAGTCACGTCTTCACCAACTAATCCGTCGCCGCGCGTCACTGCCCGCGTCAGCACACCGTCCTCATAAATTAGCGCGCAGGCCAGGCCATCCATCTTGATATCACACAAAAATTCTTCAGTGATATCACTACGCACTTTGTGCATACGCTCTATCCACGCCGCAACTTCCGCCCGGTCAAACACGTCCTGCAGCGAAATCATTCGCGTTTGATGCTGAACCTTAGCGAATTTACTGAGCACTTTTCCTGCCACCCGCTGGGTTGGGCTGTCTGGTGTGATAAGTTCAGGAAACTGCTCTTCTAGTTGCGACAGTTCATGTTTCAGGCTATCAGCCGCCGCCTCGCTCATGATCGATTCGTCAAGCACATGATAATGGTAGCGATAATCATTGATCAGATCTCGCAGTTTGACAATTCGTTGCTCGGCCGCCTGCCTATCAAGCTGGCGCACTGTCATCAGCGACGACCTTTCGGTAGAATAGATAGATGTAGCACGCCGAGGCAACAATCGATAACGCCACCAACATCAACGCCACGAGCGGCACCAGCGGCAGCCAGTTCAACGCCGGTATCACCGTTTTGAGTGCGCCATCAATCGTAATGACCGGAATAAGCACCGCTGCCCAAACCACGGCGAGCACCAGCAGCAGCCACATCAATCGCAGCAAGATCCGCATCCGCCGCCCTAGTACAACGTCCGATGCCAGTCGCGCTGCTTCTAGTGGATACATCCCCGGTAGGGTAATAATTACCATAGCGAACAACGTACTCGTCAGCCAATATATCGACAAGGTGACGATTAATATGGTGGCGCTGGCCGCCAACATCAACACCACCGTCTGCTGCAACATGCCTGACGTGTCCGCCGCTCCGTAAATAATGACCGCTATCGCTGCTGGTAATAATTGAATGAGCGCGATAAACACTAGGACCGACAGGGCGATGACCGGCGCGCCCGCATTATACAGCCCATCACGAATCTTTGGGCGCCTACCAGCAGTCACACCACGAACCAGCCAAATTGTCGTTAGCCATATATATAGTCCGATCAGCGCGCCAATAACCTGCTGCGACGATCCAGCGCTACTCGTCGAGCCACCAAGCTGACTGGTAACCACGCCAGCAAATAGCATTAACGTCGGTACGATAGTGCCCAGGGCGCCCCCCTGATTCGTTCCATTGATCGTATCCTTTAGCTGCTGATACGTGTCTTGCGAAATCAGCCCCGACAGCAGCACACCCAGCACTGCGTATATTGCCGCCAATCCAACGAAGATCCGCCAGTGCTTTCGCATCAGTTGCCATGCTTGTTTGGTCAGCGCAAAGTAGCCTGGCAACTTGAGCGAACGACGATAGTCACGTCGCTTGGTCACTCGAAAACTACGGTGCGGCCGACGGCGGAGAAAGGCTTGGCGGCGCTGCGTTAGTCGCCGCCAAGCCTTATTAAGCCTCTCTTTTAACGATACTGTTTTCTTTGCCGCGGCGCGACTATCTGCTTTTGAAGTTGCTCGTTTACGCCGCGTGGTGTGTTGTTTTTCAGTTGGCTTCGTCATGATTACATCTTCGTTGCATTACTTCGCAGACGTGCGATTCGATCTTCTAGCGGCGGATGGGTGCTAAATAACTTTGAGAAAAAGCCAGGGCGCAGCGGATTATTCATAAACAAGTTTGCTGTTGAAGTACTCTGCCTGCGCATTGGCCGACCATAACTTTGTAGCTTCTCCAGTGCCATCGCCAGCCCCTCCGAGTCACGAGTTAATAGCGCGCCCGAGGCATCCGCCAGATACTCGCGCTGGCGGCTGACTGCCAGTTGCGTAATCGTTGCTAAAATCGGTGCCAAGATTACTACTATAATACCCACGACGTAGACAACCGGGCTGGTATCCCCGTCATCATCATCGCCATATATCATCATCCGGAGTGCGATATCAGCAAGCAACCCAATAGCACTCACCAACCCAAAGGCAATCATACTAACGCGAATATCGTAATTACGCACATGACTCATCTCGTGCGCCATCACCGCCTCGAGTTCGCGCTTGTCCATAATTTCTAGCAGCCCAGTAGTCGCACCGACGATAGCGTGCTTTGGATCGCGGCCAGTTGCAAAGGCATTTGGTGCCGGGTCGTCAATAATGTAGACTTTTGGCATCGGCATGCCGGAAGCGATCGCGAGGTTTTCTACTACTCGCCACAGCTCCGGCGCATCCTTCTTTTCAATCTGCTGCGCACCGCTCATCGCCATGGCCAATTTACCAGCGATATAATATTGTAACCACGCATAAAGCAGCGCACAACCGACAATGATCACCGATAATGAATAATTCCGTAGATACATACCGACCAGCACACCAATCACGCCGATAATCGCCACAAACACCGCCATGATCAATACGGTGTTTCGCTTGTTATGAGAAATTGCACTATACATGTAGTTATTATACCAAAAACCGCCCGCCGAAAATAGGCGAGCGGTTTAGTTTGGGCGAAGATTATCCCGCCCTAGAATTTCACCTCAACTGGATTCTCAACGCTTGCTCGATCAGCAACCTCAAAGAACTCCTTGGCCTGGAAGCCGAACATGCCGGCAACCATGTTAGCCGGGAACCTTTGAATCCTTGTGTTCAGATCGCGAACGCCGCCATTATAAAAGCGACGCGATGCCTGAATCTTATCCTCAGTGTCAACCAGTTCTTGCTGTAGCTGCAAGAAATTCTCATTAGCCTTTAGTTCTGGATATGCCTCAGCGACAGCAAACAGACTCTTCAACGCGCCCTCCAGCATATTCTCAGCCTGTGCAGTGTCAGCCACACCTTTAGCACCCATAATGGCTGAACGAGCTTCGGTAACCTTTTCAAATACTTCTTTCTCGTGCGTAGCATAGCCCTTAACTGAGTTAACTAGGTTCGGAATCAAGTCAGTCCGGCGTTTGAGCTGCACGGTGATATCACTCCATGCTTCCTCGACGCGGTTACGCAGCGTTACTAGACCGTTGTATGTACCGATCAAAAACGCCACGATCAGAACGATAACGACACCGACGATAATTAAAGTTATTATTACTGCATCCATGTTCTATTCTCCTTATGGTTAGTACCTTATACACATAATTATACCATACACACGGGTCGTATAGTGGCAAAATCATGCCAACTCATTGTTGACACGCAGCTCATCATAGTCGTATACTTATTCATATAAATCATATTTATATGAAAGAAAGGAATTATATGACAAAACTAAAGAGTAGACATGCTTGGACAGTCAAGGTTGGCGAACGCGGGCAAATTGTGATACCCAAAGAGGCACGAGATATTTTTAATATCAAGCCTGGCGATACACTTATCATGCTCGGCGACAAGCAGCAAGGAATTGCTATTCCGACTAAGAATAAAGTCATTGATACAATCACCGCCGTACTCAATGATACGGAGATGAAATCATGAATGCAATCACTGCGACCAACTTAACAAAACGCTACGGTGACTTTGTCGCAGTCGACAGCCTTAATCTATCAATTGAAAAGGGTGAGTTATTTTCACTACTTGGTGTCAATGGTGCGGGTAAGACGACATTGATTAAAATGTTATCTTGCTTAAGCCAACCAACACAAGGTGATGCTATTTTACTCGGCAATAGTATTACCGAAAAACCTCAGGCAGTCAAACAGATGATCAACGTTTCACCACAAGAAACTGCTGTAGCTGGTAATTTATCAGTCCGCGAGAATCTCGAACTGATCGCTGGACTCTACGGACAATCTGCTCATAACGCCAGTGAGAGCGCCTCACGTATGGCAAGCCAATTCAAGCTCGAAACTGTCGAACATAAAAAAGCTAAGCATTTGTCTGGCGGCATGCAGCGACGCCTGTCGATCGCCATGGCGCTCATCTCAAATCCAAAAATATTATTCATTGACGAACCAACGCTAGGTCTTGATATTTTTTCGCGCCGTGAGTTATGGGAGGCGATCCAGTTGCTCAAAGGTACAGTGACGACGCTGTTGACAACTCACTATCTCGAGGAAATTGAAGCATTGTCTGATCGTGTCGGCGTTATGGCGCGCGGCAAGCTCGTGGCAATCGGTACAGTAGCAGAACTGCAAAAACAAACCAATACGCGCACTCTCGAGGATGCGTTTGTAGCACTTGTAGGAGGTATTCGATGAGATCATTACTATTTGCTAAACGCTGTACGAAAGAAGTTGTACGCGATCCGATCAATCTATTCTTTGGATTAGTCTTTCCACTCGTTTTGCTTGGACTGCTCTCTATTATAAATGCCAGCATTCCCGCCGAAGCCAATAATACTATGTTTGCCATCAAAAATTTGGCACCAGGTATCGCAATGTTCGGTACGGCATTCCTAGCACTATTCTCAAGTATGCTCCTAGCAAAAGACCGAACTTCATCATTCCTGATGCGTCTGTTTACCTCGCCTATGACAGCCCGAGATTTTATCATTGGATACACAATTCCGATGATTATCATTGCTACCATGCAGGCAGTGATTACCCTCGTTATCGCCTGCTTTATCGGGCTCGACTTTTCAGTGCATATTATTGGGGCAATCGTTATTACAACGGTAACGTCGCTTCTATTTGTCGGATGTGGGTTATTCTTCGGCAGTCTCATTAACGAGCGAGCAGTTGGCGGTATATGTGGCGCCCTGCTCACCAATGTCGCTGGCTGGCTGTCGGGCGTATTTGTCCCGGTTGATCTCATCGGTGGTGGCTTTAAAATGGTTGCGGAAGCACTGCCATTTTACCACAGTGTTGCTGCCATTAAAGGTAGCATCGAGGGAAATTGGCAAGTCATCACACCACATCTACTGATTGTTTTGTGTTATACCACCGTTATCTTTACACTCGCCATCTATATCTTTCGGCGAAAGATGACCGGACGAAACACCTAATTTATCTGGATCTGGCACCCTAGAATTCAACTATCCATAACGAAAGCCGCCTTTTATCGGCGGCTTTTGTAACAATTGTGGTGCGCGAGGCGGGAATCGAACCCGCACGACTTTTGGTCAAGGGATTTTAAGTCCCTCGCGTCTACCAATTCCGCCACTCGCGCGTATTTACCATTATTCATGACGTCAAGCCCCCTGCAACATAATTTTAAATATTATGTAGCTAGCACCCGCGTCTACAACAATTATACTACATTTTCTGGATCATAAAAATGATCTAGCTGAGCATCTAGCAGCGCCCGCACCTCATCATAATATCGACCAACAACAGGATGTCTCTGGGCCTTTTCGCGATGCGGTATCATATGATACTGGTACGCTTCACGAGTTGTGCGACAATGATGAGCATACTCACCTCCATCAAGATAGTCATAGGCAACCGGCATAAATTTATCAAGCGCATAGACGAAACATGCTTCTTCGCTAGAAAAAGATTCGTATTCCTTAATCGTTTCAGCGATCCATGGCATATATGAGAAATCTGATTGAATACGCTCCAACGCTGCTGCCTCACGAATTTTTCGCTCAGATGAATTTGCCGCCTGGCTATCCATTGCCGATACATCACCCGAATAGACCTCTACAACATCATGAACAATGGCAAATTGGGCAACTTTACCAATATCTAATTTCGGATTAATCTGCGGAGCGAGCACACACGCTAACAATGCTAAAGCCCAGGAATGTTCCGCATCATTTTCCCTCAGTGGTGATCGTTTTGGCGGCACGATATCACGATGAATATAATACATCGGCACGATTAATGAACTAATCAGCTGGAGTATATGCTGAACATTTGGAGGTCGTTTCATAGATTTAGTATACTATAAGCCATGAAACAAATAGTACACATCCACGATGGCAATACATTTAATAATCGTACACGATTATCTTAAGACGCTTTAAAATGATACTGTCACGACTCTACACACCGAAATGGCGTAAATGGTTGACCTAAACATAAATGATACTGGTCTTGTTGGCCGACATGCCAAACTCGATTTACTGTTTCAAAAATTATTCTATTCAATTAGACAAACTGTCTGTAGATTATCCCCATTTTACATACTACATCTGAAATGCCGTTATCCAAAAACATATCGTGGATATAAGTGAAATCGGAGTCATTACATATTTTTCTTTCTTACTTTTTGAAATGATGTTCATAATAGTATTTAACGATAGATAAGCGGCAAAGAAGAAGCAAATATATTCAGTAACCTTAAAAGACAGCCACAGGGGAATAAAACCTCCGGCTTGCAAAATAATTATCATGGCAAAAATTTGGATAGCCACCGAAATGACCGCCGCAACCCTCAAGTTCTTAGGCAAGATTTTATGTTGTCCACCCATTGTAAATTCGCCCAAAGGCAAGCCGCAAGCAACAAGCACAGTCATAATTGCTATAATTCCAAATAATACGGCACCTAATATTGAAAACATAAATCAATACTCTCCTTTCGCAAAATACAAAAATTCAGTTGCAGATTCAACTTTATTTCACTCAATATTTTCACTTATATTATAGCTCTCCAAGAGAGCTTTTATCGACAATCCTGGAGGCACGTACGAGAGTCGAACTCGTCTAAAAGGTTTTGCAGACCTCTGCGTAACCGCTCCGCCAACGCGCCGCTCTGTTACATTTGGTGCGAGCGAGAAGACTTGAACTTCCACGAGCATAATGCTCACTAGCCCCTCAAGCTAGCGCGTCTACCAATTCCGCCACGCCCGCACGACTGTCATCATTATACCTGACACTACGGTGTTTTGTAAACTGAATCTTGGCGAACTGTCCAGTAAATCACGTCGGCGAATCGATCAGTAGGATACACCAGCCGCACTGATTCACCGAGAGCTGACACAGAGCGCAGGTGGATATAGTCCAGCTGTACTTGATATAACGCGAGGGCTGGCACATCGGACTGCCAATGCTTAGTAAACGCTTGGTATTTGCTAACTCGTTGCTTGGCGCTTTGTTTGGTGCGACCAGCCGCGAGAGCATCATCGGCCACCGCGCTGTTATAGTTAGCAAAATTGAGACCACTTTGATTAGCCTGTGACGAATGCCAGTAGGCAAAGACATCGGCGTCACCGCCCAGCACCAACTCATACAGTAGCACGTCAAAGCCGCGCGGCCGCAGGACGGACTGCAAAACGTTCTGCGAGGCATCATTTGGATCAACCACCCGCAAGTCAACGGTGATATGCAGCGTTTCCTGCCAGACTTTTACGAGTTCACGCGCAATACTTTCAAAATCAGAACCCTTGAGCGTCACGAACGATAATTGCAAAACCTGCTCGCCCTTTTTACGCTGATTACCGACCACCTTCCATCCTTCTTCGTCCAGTAATTTTTTCGCTGCTTCTGTGTCATACGGCAAACGACCGGCCAGTTGCCCGTCCACTTGGTCGTCAAAAATTGGGCCGTGCAGTGGCTTCTTGGCAAAGGCAAACTTCTCGCGCAGTGCTTGGGTATTAATTGACTGGACCAGCGCTTGTCGAACTTTGCGCGAACTCACCACTTCGCTCTGGGTGTTAAATAATGCATAGACACCATCGTTAATAGCGTACGACCGCGAGGCATACATGTGACGGATCTGGTCTGACTGAGCCATATATGACAACTCCGGTGTCGCCATAATTTCACTCGTCTTGAGACCTTTGGTTATCTCGTCCCGCGTCGGATATACATACAGCTGAAAACGATCCAGCTTTGGCGCGCCATGATGATACTGCGAGTTCGCCACCAGATGAAGCACTTTTTTCGACCCATCAGCATTGGCATTCTGTAGAATCCGCATAGCAAACGGCCCAGAGGTTACGGGCGACTTGCCATAACCATGCTCACGTAGCTCGGCCGGATTAACTTCACTGAGGCTGTGCTGAGGCAAAATCGGAAAGGTGAGGGCGTGCATGAATGGTGCGTACGGGGCTGGCAGGGTAAATTGTACTGTCCGCTCGTCAACCTGCTTGACGTTGATCGACTGCCAACCAGTAATTGACGATTGTGTCCGTGCATCCTTGAGTAGATTAACAGTAAACACCACGTCGCGAGCATCCAGTGGCGCTCCGTCTGACCACTTGAGATTACGGCGCAATTTGACCGTGTACTCAGTCTCGGCCTCATTGACTGTGACCGACTCAGCGAGGTCCCCCTTGATATGTCCGGTCGTATCATAATTATAAAGACTCGCAAACATCAGTCGGGCCGCTGACTTTTCGGCACTACTAC
The DNA here is from genome assembly GCA_013099015.1 of Candidatus Saccharibacteria bacterium oral taxon 488. Lineage (NCBI taxonomy): Bacteria > Candidatus Saccharimonadota > Candidatus Saccharibacteria bacterium oral taxon 488. Next base: position 580,727 of record CP039998.1, read on the forward strand.
GAGCAAAGATTGGGTTCAGTGTCTCTAATGGCCCCAGCACGCCCTCTGAGTACGACCCACCCCTGGCTGGTGCGTTATGAGCGTACAATTCACGAAATGACAGCCACTGCACCATGCTGATGGTAATCAATAGAATAACCAGAAAAATCCACCCCAGGACATGCCGCTTGACTCCAGCCAAATGTTCGAGGCGCGAAGAGATAAACATATGCGTGTGACGCAAGGTCGTCTTGGTCAGTTTTTGCGCTTGCCCATCAAGATCTTTTGTTGCGAAGTCCAGTCGCAGAAATTTTTTCCAAGATGATTTTTTTGTGTCCAAGGCGCGCTCCTAGCCCTTCAGACTCGGCAGCACCAAACTCGCCAAGATCGACAGCACGAACACAACAGCAAACACAATAGTCACATCAAACAAGTTCTTGTCAAAACCTCGCCGCGTGGTGAACAGCTCGCCCGACGAGCCAAAGCCTGCGCCCAGGCTCGCGCCACGCTGCTGCAACAATATGGCAATGATCATCAAAACGGCTGATCCTAATGTGACATACGGCAAAATAGTATCAAGTGACATGCTTTCTCCTTATTCTGGCGCCGGCTTGATAACGAAGGCGCTACTTACTATATAGTTTACCAGACTGAGTATGATTCCGGCAAGAATTGACGAGCCAAAACTCATGGATAATCCCGGTGCTAGTGCCAATGATATATACACCATGATGCCATTCACCACCAGCGTAAATAAACCGAGCGTGAGCAAGATCGCCGGTAGTGATAAAATGACAACGATTGGTTTCAAGATAGAGTTGACGATCGAAAAGATGAGGCCAGCGAGGACAAACGTTGCCGTCGTCTCGACCACTGGCTCACTCGTCCCGAGAAGCCGCACCGCCACCCAGATACCAACAGAATTAAGTACCCACCTAACAAAAAATATTGCAAATTGTCGTCTCATGACTACATTTCATTATATCATAATGCTAGCAGGCGCCGTCGACTACCTTGCGCTCAGTGCTCTTGATGTGCAGCTGGAGCTGCTGGCGACTACTCGTCCCCTCAATGCAGATCGCGGCTGGCGTCGAACCAGACGGCGGGATTGTCCGTACAGTGATTACGATATCTGGCGAGCCACTCTTGAACGACTGCGGCAATGTCGTTGGGTATGATCCTTTGAAGTTTTTTTCCTGCTCCGCCGCTGATAGCGCATTCTGTAGATCTGACGTTATGGCTTTACGCACCGTCTCTTTTCGCCACCCGTTATAACTGACGAGACCGATACCCGCCAAGATGCCGATAACCACAACGACAATTAGTATTTCTATGACGGTAAATCCATACTTTCGACTCATACTTATGATGATAGCATAAGCATAATCTTTTTCGCTAGCTCTTTATCCACGATTTTTTCCAGGTCGGTGAGTGAGGCATTCCGTATACGGCTGATGCTACCAAATTTTTTCAGCAATTTTGCGCGGGTTTTTGGCCCCACACCAGGGATTTCCTCCAGCTGATTTTTTGTTTGCTGCTGACGTTTGAGCGCCGTGTGGTAGCTCACCGCAAAGCGATGCGACTCGTCGCGGATGCGCTGGAACAATTTGACGATGTCAGTTGTCACAAGGATATTTTCGTCTGTCGTCGGACGTTCTTTACGATTTTGCTCGGTACTGGCTCGTAAGTTTTTTGAATGCGAGCCAGCGTTACGCTGACTTGGGTGTAAATTCACTATATAAACATCACCATCTTCGTGAATCGCGATATCTACCCGTGGCTGCGACTGAATATGCTCAATGAACGCCGTATCAATCTGCGAACCAATCTTATGTACTAGCAACTCTTCCTCGCGCTTGGCGATACTGATAATCGGCACAGTGACGCCACGCTCATCACGCGCTTTGATGGCCGCCGCCAGCTGACCCTTACCACCGTCAATGAGCAGCAGGTCGGGACGACCCCAGCTTTTCAGATGACGCTCACTCAGCCGGCGAAAAATCGTCTGATACATATTGCCGGTGTCGTCATTTTTCTCACTGACTTTGAATTTGCGATACTCTGCCCGGTCGCTCGCGCCATTGGTAAATACCACCATACTGGCAACAACCTGCCGCCCGCTCATATGTGAAATATCGTAACCCTCAATGTGTGCTGGAATACCTTTTAGGCCCAACAATTTTGCCAAATCCGCCAGCGCCTTGTCTTTAGAAATATCCAAGAATTCTTTGTCGCCAAAACAAACCCGCCGCTGCAACTCCTGCATGGCGCGCAGCTTATTGCGAAGATCAGCCGCCCGCTCAAAATCATGCAGCCCAGCTGCCGTTTTCATGTCGCGCTCCAACTCGGCGGCGATAGCCTTACGGTTGCCTTTGATGTAGCTGATGAGCTTGCGTAAAGTAGCTTTGTAGGCGGCTGACCCATCACTCAGCCGCGGGCTGAGACCCAAGTCTTCATCCAATTTCGACTGCCCCGGACGGCGCTGCCTGGTCAAATACGGAAAAACCCGCCGCAAATAGCGCAGCGCTTTTTTCAAAGCAAAGCCATTATAGAACGGGCCAACATATTCCGCCCCATCATCAGCTGGATTGCGCGTAAAACTGACGGTCGGCCACTCGCTTTTCATGTCGATTCGCACATACATCTGCGATTTATCATCGCGCAGCAGTACGTTGTAACGCGGCATATAGCGCTTGACCATCTCGCTTTCCAAAAACAACGCATCAACTTCGCTCTCGGTCTCAATCCAATCAGTGTCAGCAATTTCCGTCACTAACGCCATAGTTTTATTGTCCCGCCCACGCGAATCCTGAAAATACTGGCGCACGCGATTTTTCAGCACCGCCGCCTTGCCCACATAAATAATCTCGCCGCTGGCTGACTTATGAAAATAGACACCGGGAGTGCGGGGTAGGGTTTTGAGTTTTTGCTGCAACCGTTGATTCACAGCTACCATTATATCAAGCGATCATGTCTTGCCGACAAAACCACTCAGTACGCTATCCAGCTCACCTTGAGCAAGTCGTACCGCCCACTCTTGACGCTCCAGGAATGATAACAATCCAGCCTTTAGCCCAAACCAGCCTAACTTTTTTCTAGCTTCGGCAACTTTTCTAAATTGCTCCCTGAATGTATAATACTGGTCGCGACAATCTTGCGGAATATCTGAAATTTTGCGGTTTGGCATTATAACATTTACTAATTCCTCAACTTTTTCTTTGTCTTTTGGACGCCATCCGGTAATTGAACGACATCCGTACGCTCCTAATTGAGCAATTGGATTAAGGATAGCGCATACTGTCTCACCATCTCTCTTCACAAGCCACTGATCAAGGCTAGATGAAGGAATTTCCGTCTCAATACCGCCTAGGCGCCAATATAGACGACCTTCATTATCAACATAACGATCGCCGACGAAATCAAATATACCGCGACGATTCTTTTCGTATGGATTAAGTCCAAAGGTTGAAATTACTAACTTATCACCGACAGCATCAGCAATTTCCTGTCGACAACTCTTCACAACAGCTTTATCTGTGCTTTGCACTAATGTATCAAGGTCTCGCACCGTACCGTTATCACGTAGACGCGGTAAATACACGTCATTAGGCAAACAAACGACATGATTATCCCAATCAATTTCGGCAGCGTTGGTAACTGCATGTAGACCCAGCCCGCCGACAACGTTATACGGAGCTTCGCGATCTTCCATTCTATCATGAATGCTGCGTCTTACCAGCAGCGAGTATATATTTTCTGAAACTTCACTCATACCATAGTCCTTGTCCGCCTATTGTAAGTCATTTGCCTTAGTTATATCAAGTAAATACCCTTTCAAAAACTCACTCCACTCCGGCACATTCTTTTCGCGGAAATAGGCACGAAGGAAATCAACCATAACGTGCTGACGCTTCCTCGCTTCTATTCGCCCCGGCTCCGTTAGCATCAAGCCTTTCAACTTCAACAGTTTCTCAAAAAAGTGATTAATAAAGCCGTCGGTATCATGCGTATTGCCATTAACGTCGTATTCGTGCGCCGCTAGATCAACATTTGGCCAAACCGTGGGGTCAAAAATCCGCCCGCCGTGATGGCAGGCATACATCAACCCTCGCTCAATTCCAACCGCACCAATAGCATCGCACATGTCAGCGTCAGACACTAGCTGCCCTGCCAATCGCTGCGGTTGCTGCCCATCCAGCCGTTTGCCATAACCAATCGCCGCAATATTTTCTAATACCGCCTGACGTAGGTCAGCGGCCACTCCCGCCTCCGCCATACTATTGACTGCGTTCGTCAATTTCTCTGCCTGCGCCTTGCCGACTAGTTTATAGTCGTCGACGTCATGCAGCCAAGCCGTCAACAGCACTTCTTGCAAATCCACTGGCTCGCTGCATTCGCTAGCAAAACGCTCTGCCAGCAGCGCCACCCGCTCGACATGATCATCGGCGTGACCCGATGGATCGCCACCTAATATACCACGCACGTTATTTTTTATTGTCTCAAGTTGAGCTATCTGCCGTTCGTCCATGAGTTTATTGTATCACCCATGCAGGCCTCGACCCGCTAAACTATTTCCATTTTAGCCAAGAGGCGCTATAGTAGTGATGTGAAAACAACTGTCAAAAGAAAAGTACCTGAATTTATCAAGCGATCACTGGGACGAATTCCACGATTACCAACGCCAGAACCCATTTGGCAATTAGATAAAATCGACGAGAGCCTGACGCCGAACATGCGAGCGCTGCGGATGACGATGACAATCGCCGAGGAACTACTGGCGATGGGAGTGGCCGCACGGGACGTCGTGCACATGGCGTTGGGGATCACTGGCACGTACTGTAAGCGACGGGTTCACATTGATATCAGCTCAACGCTCATCACCATATCTCAAGATCGCGGCTCTGAGCGCGAACCGCTCACGTTGGTGCGAACGATCACGTTGAAGTATGTCAATTACCAAACGATCCAAGCATTGCAAAACCTCGCCCTCGTGATTCGCGACCATCACTTGCCGCTAGCGGAGGCTGAGAGACGAACCGAGGAATTATTGACAAATCGACGGGAACATTCACGCTGGATCGTCTGCCTGGCGGGCGGTGGCGTGTCGATGGGCGTGGTGATTTTATTTAACGGCTCAATTCTGATGAGCGGGCTGGCGTTTGTGATGGGCTTTGTGGCGACGGCGACGATGAGGATTCTGGACAAATGGGGCCTCGCAACATTTTACCTCCAAATCATTACCGCACTCCTAATCACCCTGGCGGCGGGTGCTGCCCAGTGGCTGAATGGCTGGCTGGGCTGGCAAGTTGATACGACGATGCTGGTGATCAGCGGTATCGTGCTGTTGGTGGCGGGGCTGATGATCGTTGGCGCTTTTCAGGATGCGATTGATGAATATTATGTAACAGCAAATGCCCGACTGCTGCGGGTAACTATGGCGACGATGGGTATTGTTGTCGGTGTAATGACCGGGCTATACATCATTCAGCGATTTGGGATTAGCTTTCCAACGACGCCGGATCGGCTGGGGCTAGCGGCAGATATACGAGCGCAATACTTGGGGGCGCTGATTATTGCTGCTGGTTTCGCGGCTGGCAATCACGCGCGTTTATTCGGAATGCTGATTGCCGGCGGTGTCGGTGTTTTGGGGTGGTGGGTGTCGAGTACGCTAATTGGGTCACTCGGAGTTGTCATCGCCAGCGGCGCCGCAGCGACAGTAGTCGGATTGACGGCAGTGCTGGTGTCCCGGCTATGGCGCTTCCCTTCAGTGGCCATTATCGCTGCTGGCATCGTGCCGCTGGTGCCGGGCTTGTCGCTCTACAACGGCTTGATGGGGGTGATCGAAAATCCACCGACCGACCCTGAATTTTTACTGTCCCTAGCGATATTAGCGCGAGCTATCATGATCGGCGTGGCCATCGCGATCGGTGCATCGCTTGGTAATATGATCGGCCGACCAGTACGGCGCGGTATGATTCGCTGGTATAATAAGCTCCTGCGACGACGAGAGATAAAAGTTCAATAAAGTACGCGCAAATTTTATTTCAAGACTACACACTCGTCGCCCAGTGTCTGACGCAGCTGACTCATGAGCTGATCGCCAGCCTCAACACGAAACGGCATGCGCATGGCAGACTTATTTGCCTCACCCAGCACTAACACCACATCGGTCACACCGGCGTATTCGGAGCAGAGTGACTTGAGTGCCACTAGTTTATCATGGTCGCTCGGGTTTTTGATATGAAGAAATAGCTTTTCCGTCTCGGGCACGGCGTGCGTGGCTACTGGATGCGGTGGCGTGTTTGTCGCGTCGGCCGGTGTTGACTTCATGTTCGTCCCTTTCGCTGTCGATACTCGGGCCGCGCCTGCTCGCTGAGTCATTTGAGCTCGAAATGCCGTACGCCGCTCTTGCTTGACCTTACTACTCATCTTTGGCGCTTCCATTTTACGGCCAGTCGATTGATACTGCCGGAGGTCATCGTCAGAAATCAGTTCAATTTCATCAGCAATCATCTTGCTCTCTGAGCCCAAATTACCATCCCGATCACGGGCCGAGTTTTTGCCGGTCACCCGAATGACAGCGTCCTGGACGAGCTTGGCGCCGACTTGCTCATACAAATTCGGAAAGACGATAACTTCGCCCTCGCCAAACTTATCTTCGATCCCAGCGAATGCCATCTTGCTGCCTGACTTGGTAACGATGGTGCGCACCGTCGTGATAATACCGCCGATCGTCATCAGGCGACCGTCGTATTCTGGCACCAGCTGCGTTAATGGCTGCGCCTGCTCGCTCAGATATGTTTCATACGCATCGAGCGGGTGCGCCGAAATATACAGCCCCATCAGCTCGCGCTCCCACATCAGCCGCTCTTTGTTGGTGTGTTTGGCCGGCGCCGGCTGTAGCTGCATCGTTGGCTGAACATCAGCCGACTCATCACCAAGCATACCAAACAGGTCAGTCTGCCCCGACGCAGCCTCTTTCTGAGTTTTTTGAGCAAAGGCGACAATGGTATCAAGATTAAATAATAAATCAGACCGATCACCAAAACTATCAAAGGCACCAGTTTTGATCAGCGACTCCCAGGCCTTGCGGTTAAACTTGCTGGTCGACACTCGCTTGGCAAAATCCTCGACCGACTTGAACGGGCCATCAGCCTCGCGGGCACGGATAATTTCTTCCACCGCGCCGACACCGACGCCCTTGACCGCCGCCATGCCGAAACGAATCTTCTTTTCACCAGGCACCACCGCGAACTCGACGAATGACTCATTGACGTCCGGGTTGAGCACTTCAATACCCATGTGCTTACACTCAGTCATCTCGATGGCCAGGCGCTCGGTGTCGTCCTGATCACTAGTCATCAGCGCCGCCATGAACGCGTCAGGATAATGCGCCTTAAGATACGCCGTCCAGTAGGCAATCAAGCCATAACACGCCGCGTGCGACTTATTGAAACAGTAGTTAGCAAATTCCTCCAGCGCGTCCCAGAATTGCTCGGCAATTTCCTTGGTCGCGCCACCGACCTTAACCGCACCCTCAACGAACTCCGGCTTGACCTTTTTCATCAGGTCGATTTTCTTTTTACCCACCGCTTTACGTAGGGTGTCGGCTTGACCACCGGTAAAACCACACCACTCTTTGGAAATCTGCATAAACTGCTCCTGATAGACCAAGATGCCGTACGTATTCTTCAGCGAGTTTTCCATGCCGGGGTGCAGATAGGTAATCTCTTCCTCGCCATGTTTACGCTTGATGAACGAGTCGATAAACTGCATTGGCCCCGGGCGGTACAGGGCCACCATGGCGATGATGTCTTCAAAGACACTTGGTTTGAGCTCGCGCAAGTACCGCTTCATGCCAGCCGACTCCAACTGGAACACGCCGGTGGTATCACCGCGCTGGAATAATTTGTAGGTTTCTTCATCATCCAGCGGCAGCGTTGATAAATCAATATCCGTTTTGTAGACTTTGCGAATAATACGCAGGGCATTGTTAATGATGGACAGGTTAGACAAGCCCAAAAAGTCCATCTTCAGCAGCCCGAGCTCTTCCACCGGGCCCATGGGATACTGCGTTGCCACCACGCCCTTTTGCGCCATCTCGAGCGGCACGTATTTCACCAAATCATCCGGCGCAATCACCACGCCAGCAGCGTGCACACCGTGTGAGCGAATCGTTCCCTCCAGCCGCGAGGCAAAGTCATAGACGGTTTTGGCAGTTGGATTACTTTCGTATTCTTTCTTGAGATCAGGGTCTTCCTCGAGCGACTTTTTAATCGGTACATGACGACCCTGCACAGGTGGCGGAATGAGCTTGGCCAGCCGGTCGGACTCGCCATATGGCACCTGCAGCACCCGAGCCACGTCACGCACCGAAGCGCGCGCCGCCATGGTGCCAAAGGTACAAATGTTAGCCACTCGCTCTGAACCATATTTCCTGGCACAATATTCAATCACTTCACCGCGGCGGGTATCTTGAATGTCGATATCGATGTCGGGCATGGAAATACGGTCGGGGTTGAGAAATCGCTCAAACAGCAGGTCGTAATGCAGCGGGTCAAGATCGGTGATGTTTAGGGCATAGGCGATGATTGAACCGGCCGCCGAACCACGCCCTGGCCCAAAGATAATCCCCTGAGATTTGCCCCAGTTGATAAAGTCCTGAACGATCAAAAAGTAGCCGTTATAGCCCATGTTGTCGAGCACGCCAAACTCCATGTCTAGCCGCTCGATTTGATCGTCAGACAACATCGCACGCAGCTCGTCGTTTGGCAATTTCTTGGCGTCCTCCAGCTTCATGCCAGCGTAGCGCGCCGCCATACCGCTATACACCAGATGATCCAGATATTCTTTTTCGGACTCACCGTTTGGCGTTGGGAATTTCGGGATGAGAATATCACCCAGCTTAATTTCCACGTCACACCGATCGGCGATGGCCTTGGTGTTGGCGATTGCCTGAGGATTGGTTGTTTGCCACCGCGAAATGATGTCTTCTGGTGTGGTCAAATGCAGCTCAAAATCCTTCAAGCTCATCCGCTTTTCATCACTCAAATACGCACCGGTACCAACGCATAGCAGAATCTCATGCGCCTCCTGGTCTTCGTGATTGAGGTAATGACCGTCGCTGGTCACCACACACGGAATATCCAGTTCCTCGCTGATGCGCTCAATGTAATCATTGACCTTTTTCTGCTCCGGCCAGTGGCTGCGCGCTTCGGGGTGGCCATGGTCTTGAAGTTCCATGTAGTATCGGTCGCCAAACACTGACTTGTACCAGCCAGCAATTTCCTTGGCCTTTTCATAATCATCATTGCGCAAATTCTCGCCCAACTCACCACCAATACAGCCAGACATACAGATGATGCCTTCGTTGTATTGTTCGAGTAGCTCGTGGTCAATACGCGGCTTGTAATAGACGCCTTCGAGGTTAGCGATGGTGCTGAGCTGCATCAGGTTTTGATAGCCCTTGTGGTTCATCGCCAGCAGCGTCAGGTGATAGCGTGCCTTGTCCTTAGCTGGGTCGCGGTCGTGACGAGTGCGGGCTGCTACGTAGGTTTCGATGCCGATGATTGGCTTGATACCAACATTCTTGGCTGCCTTATAAAACTCAATTGCGCCCGACATCGTGCCGTGGTCAGTAATGGCACAGGCCTCCATACCCAGCTCCTTCACCCGCGCCACCATGTCAGGAATTTTAGTCAGCCCATCCAGAAGCGAATGGTGGGTGTGATTGTGTAGGTGTACGTAATCAGACGGCTGCAACGCGGCCGCGGCTTGAGCTGAAGCTGTCGTATGTTTGGTAGCCATTATCTATCACGCCTCCTTGGGCGCCACCTCCTCTTTCTCCACCAAGTATAGCATGTTAGCGCCGGCGCTGCATGGTATCAATCAACTGATTGAGAAAATCCGCCAGTGCCGGAAAGATATCAGCAAACCGCCCGAGCAGCCAAGCTGATACCATGATTAGCACCGTCACGCCCACGAGGCTACCCATGCCAAAGAAAAAGCCGCGCCAAAAGTTTATCCAATAGATCTGCCGCCGCGATCGATGAAAATCAAAAAACAAGTCTTCAATCATTGCCTGCCGAGCGCCGTTTTCATTGTCACGCTTGATGCGATCAATGGCGCGGCGGGCTACCGAGGGACGTGGGTCGGCGGCCTTCTTGTCCTCATGGCCACTTTCTCTTGACGATTTAGTTGGCGCCATTTTCCTCAAGCCGCTTGACTAGATATTCGCGGAGGCTCGCACCAAGCTTCGGATCACGCATGCCAAAATCGATCACTGTCTTGAGATACTCCAGCTTATCACCAGTGTCATAGTACGTGCCGTTGGTGATTTCTACGCCATAAAAACTATGGCCGTCATCAATCATGCTCTGCATAATCGGCTGCACCGTAAATTCACCGTGACCATCAAACGCATGCTTGGCTTTCTCGAGATAGCTAAAGAACTCGCCCGGCAGCAAATAGCTACTGACGCTTGCAAGATCGGACGGGGCATTAGCTTTGCCTGGTTTTTCAACAATGTTCGTCATCTTGATCACACCGTCAGCAACCTGCTCACCGTTAACCACGCCGTAGCGATCAAATTCAGCATCATCAATAATCTTCTTGCACGATAGCACCGCGCCGTCTAATTTTTGCGCCGCAGCGATCATTTGGCGGAACCGGCTGGGACTAGCAGCGATAAAGTCATCAGCAAACGTATAAATAACCGGCTCATCACCATTGATCAAATGTGCGGCGCAGGTCAACGGTGTGGCATTGCCGTACGGGCCTTTCTGGCGGATATAGACAAAGTTAGCCATTTCTGACAAATTATTCACGATGTCAATCAGTGGCTGCTTCTTGGCGCCGCCCGCCCGCAGATTGACTAGCAGCTCCTCGTTCGGCCTGTCAAAATGATCCTCAATTGCTCGTTTGTTGGCGCTACCGATGATAATGATATCTTTGATGCCGGCCTCGACTAATTCCTCGACAACGTATTGGATAATCGGCTTGTCGATCAGCGGCATCATTTCTTTTGGCATGGCCTTGGTCTGCGGCAAGAACCGCGTACCGAAGCCAGCGGCGGCGATGATAGCTTTGGTTGGTTTTTTCATGATAGTTCCTCCTGTCGTAGGTTATCTAAATAATCAAACAAAAGTGCGAATGGCCCTGTCACACATAAATCACCCGCCCGAGCAATGGCAAACAACTCTGCCGCTGAAACAAACCGTAATTCAGCGCCTTGGCTGCTTTCAGCTTCATCAAGGTGGATTGCATCCTCATTGTACACGCAATCAGTCGCCAAGTACACTGCAATCTTGATGTTAATGTACGGGCCCTCATAGCATTCACCAATATATTCAAAGCGCCCTGGCGTGCAGCTGGTCTCTTCCACTAGTTCACGCCGCGCTACCATCTCTACTGCTTCACCCGGCTCCCCGTCACCGCCGGGAAAATCATAGAGCCACTTTTCCGGGCCAGCTCGAAACTGATAGGTCATAGCGATCTTGTTATCCGTCGTCACTGCCACCACCAACACTGACACTAACTCCTCAGAAAAGAAGGTTGTAAACTCATACTGTTCGCCATCCTTTGTTTGATACCGCTTGATGACAGCCGAGCGCTTGTACGCATCGCCGACAGTCTGCGTGGTGGTTGGCTGAATACGCGTGAATGTTTTCATTACAGTCGCTCTCGGATTAGTTTCTGGGCGAGGCTCGGGTTGGCCTGGCCCTTAGAGCGCTTCATGACTTGGCCGACGAGGTAGCCGATGGCTTTGTCTTTGCCCGAGCGAATATCAGCGATGGATGCCGCCGAGGCTGGGTCGTTCAATACTTCGTCAACAATGGCAGCAATAACCCCCTCGTCAGACACCTGCAACAAATTCTTACTCTCGGCAATCTCGCGCGGCCCCTGCTCGAGATATTGTCGATCAAATAGACTGAGGAAAATCTCCTTACCGCCCGTCGAACTCACCTCGTTATTCTCAACGAGCAGTGACAACTCTGTCAACCGACGCGGCCCGACATAGCCCTCCCCGATGAGATCCATATCAATCAGCTCCTCCGGCGTCGAAGCAAACCAGTTAAAGATCCGCTTGACCAGCCGCTGATATTTTATCTTGTCAACCCCCAGTTCATCAAGGACGGCTTGCTCGTTATGTACCGTCAGCGTCTTGATAGCGTCAAGCAATATCGCGAGCGGCTGATGACCGAGGATCGTCGTAATCACCGAATGATCCAACCCCAGATCGGCCCACCGCTCTCGGCACTGGCTTGGCATCAACGGCATATAATGCTGCATGTGAGCAATCTCCTCGTCAGTCAATACAATCGGCGGAATGTCCGGATCAGGCATGTAGCGGTAATCCTGAGCGTCCTCTTTCGAGCGCTGCGAAGTGGTGACTTGCTTGTCATCATTCCAGCCGCGGGTTTCCTGCACCACCGACTCACCACTTTCCAGCAGGTCAACTTGACGCTTAAACTCGTATTCAGCGGCACGCTCGACGCTGCGGAATGAATTGAGATTCTTCACTTCCGCGCGTTTGCCGAGCTCGGTCGCGCCTTTCTTGGCCACCGAGATGTTGACATCAAAGCGCATGTTGCCATGATACAAATCACCGTGCGTCACGCCAGCATAGACCATCAATTTATGCAGCTCCGAAGCGTATGCCTTGGCTTCCTCGGCAGAATGCATGTCTGGCTCAGAGACGATTTCAATCAACGGCGTACCAGCGCGGTTGAGGTCAACCAGCGAATAGCCGTCGTGGTGCGTCAGCTTACCGGCATCCTCTTCCATGTGCGCATGATGAATCCGCACCCGCTTGAGCGAGCCATCCTCTAGCGGCGCATCAACATAGCCAGCCAAAATGATCGGCTGATACATCTGCGAGGTCTGATAACCCTTTGGTAGGTCAGGATAAAAATAATGCTTGCGATCAAATCGGCTAACACGAGCAATCGGCGCGTTCAACGCCTTGCCGGCACGCACCGCCAGCTCGACGGCGTGCTTATTCAGCACCGGCAGCATGCCTGGTAATCCAAAATCAATTTCATGTGTTTTACTATTTGGCTCGGCGTCGCGAGCGTCGTTATCAGCTGGGCTAAACAGCTTGGTTTTGGTCGCCAGCTGGACGTGGCATTCGATACCAATGGTCATTTCATATTCATCATATACACTCATCATAACGCTCCCAAATCTTTTAATGCCTGTTCAAATGCGGCCATTGCCCGCTTGAATGTCTGGGTGGTGATGGTGACCCGACTTTCGTGGGCAATTTGATTACGCAGCTTATGCGCCGACCAAACCGCGTCCTCATTCGTCCACAGACCACGCCGTGCCTTGAGCCGCTCACCCATCGTCGTACCGCTAACGCCGTATTCGCGCATCGCCCGGTCGAGCAACTTGTCAGCTTTGATAATCGCCATCTGCAGGCTATCGGGGTTATTTGTATCGGCCACACGCTGCACCGCCTGCCAGACTTTTCGGTATAGTTCCCGGTCGAGCTTCTCCGTTTGTTTTGACGTCAACTGAATGAATAGCATCAATAGGCCACCGATCACCAGCGCCGCTACCACCAGTGCGATCAACAATCCATCCATCAGAGGACCTCCACTTCCGCCGCCAGTTTCAGCAGGCTTCCGTCCGAACGGTAATTACCAACTAGCTGCACGCCGATCGGTAATCCTTCGTCATTATTTCCAGCTGGCACAGAAATTGCCGGCAGTCCAGCTAGACTAGCCGGCACGGTCATGATGTCAGACAGATACATCTTGATCGGATCACCAGTGTTCTCGCCAAGTTTGAATGCCGGCGTTGGTGCCGTCGGCGTCAGCAGCGCATCGTACTCAGTGAACAACTTTTTGAACTCGTTGATGAGCAGCGTACGCGCTTTTTGCGCCTGCATGTAATAGGCATCAAAAAATCCGCTCGACAACACGAAACTACCGATCATAATCCGCCGCTTATTCTCCGTCATAAAACCTTCGTTACGGCTGCGGCCGTACAATTCCGCCAGCGTTTTTACCTCAGCCGCTCGGTGACCATAACGCACACCATCATAGCGTGCCAGATTTGACGATAATTCTGCCGGCACAATAATATAGTACATCGCCAGCGAATATTGCATCATGTCCAGATTCACTTCTTCAATTTCATAGCCCAGCTGCTTCAATTTTTCGGCATAATCAAGCGTTTTTTGGCGAACTGCCGTGTCTACGTCGTCAGTCATACATTGCTTGACCAAACCAATCTTTTTCTTTCTAAAGCCTGGCTGATTCCGCCAAAAGTCAGGCAGCGTCGTCATATCCTTGTCGTCATGGCCCGCCATAATTTCCATCACCAAATTAGCATCATCAGCATTCGTCGCGAAACAGCCAATCGTGTCCGTGCTCGAGGCCATAGCCACCACGCCGTAGCGGCTGACTGCGCCGTAGGTTGGTTTGACGCCGACCACGCCGTTAAAACTGGCGGGCTGACGAACCGAACCGCCAGTGTCTGTCCCCAATGCAAACGGCACCACGTCAAGCGCCGTCACTACCGCCGAGCCGCCCGACGAACCGCCGGCTACTCGAGTTTTATCCGTAGCGTTTTTAGTCGGACCAAAGGCTGAATTTTCCGTCGAACCGCCGTGAGCAAAGGCGTCCAAGTTCGCCTTGCCGATGCAAATTGCGCCTTCAGCCTCTAATTTTTCAACCGCTGTTGCCTGGAGCGGCGCCTCAAAATTCTCGAGCATTTTTGCAGCGGCAGTCGTCGGCGCCCCAAAGGCTAAGAAATTATCTTTCACCACAAATGGCACACCAGCCAGTCGCCCAGAAACCTCGCCCTTATCCACCAGTTCGGCCCGCTTCAACGCCCGCTCTTCTGTCAAGCTGAGCAGTGCGTGATAATCTTCAACTTCGCGCGCTCGCCGCAGTGCTTCTTTAACATTTTCGACTGCGCCCTTTCCGGTAAAATCACTAATCCGACTCATTACAATACCTGCGGCACTTTCACTTGATTATTCTGTTTATCAGGCGCCATCTCAAGCAACTCATCCTGAGAAATTCCCAGCTTGACCTCATCTTCACGCCAGACATTCTCTAGTCCCGTCACTTGATAAGTTGGCTCCACACCCGCCGTATCAAGCTCGCCGAGCTGCTCAATATAGCCAATTATATTTTCTAAATCCTGGCGCAGTCCATCAACTTCATCATCAGCTAATGCCAGACTACTCAAACTCGCCAAGTGCTGAATATCACTGGTAGAAATAGTTGTCATGAAGTCTATTATAGCACTGTCTCGAGGAAAACCTAATAACTCAGCAGCCGCGGCGAATGGAGCGTCACCATCTGTGGTAGGCCATACCTACTGATCCCAGAACCAAGCGATAACCCACCGCGGTTCCAGCCGATAGCTGCCGCCGTTGCTGCATCGGTTGCCGCATTTGGTGCGTCTGGTCGTTCAATATAACTAATCTTGTTGGCACCACGATCTGCCACATATACTCGACCATCCGGGCCACGTAAAACTTGTCCGCCGCCATCGCCACCAAAGCCAGGACCCATCCAGCTAGGTTGATTCGGCACTGACGAGTTTGGTAGAGAGTCGGCAACCGCACAGTCCCTGAAATGCTCACAGCTAGTGAAGCCGATGAATCGCTCGCTCGCTTTAATAGTGCTACTATTACGACTTGTTATATCATAGCGGAATAATTCACCAATATATAACTTCGAGACGTAGACGTGGTCACCATTTGGCGAGAAATCAGCAGCATATCCTAAGCTACTGTCAAGTGGGTTGTTGTTATGCACGCCAACTGACCAGTGAGCTATTGGTGTCATATTGGTATCAGCCCCAGATATATCAAATACGTGTAATACTCCAGCGTTACCATTACGATTTGGACAGGCACTACCACCCATAAACACTAACATTTTGGTAGCCTCGTTGTTAAAGTTAATTGAGCCGAATCCCGTTCGCGAAGGACTTGATGGATTTGGTTGTACGATACACGGCTGAGCCGGGCCAGACGGTACATTATATACTGCTGCATTTGGTGTCTGAATAGTTGCTCCGTTGTCAGTCGAGAAAATATTGAAGGCATAGACTTGATTCGGCGAACCCGGCCGATAGGTATACACCACCGCACCATTTCCCGCATTATTCGGCACGGCATTCATCGCCTCGCCAGAATAGTTGCGTGAAAAACTGCCCGCCATGCCAATGGACATGTTCTTTTTCGTCACTCGTCCGAGTGGATCATTGGTAAAATCAACAACGTGGTAGTATAGCGTACCGAATTTTGCCCGCTCACGA
Source organism: Candidatus Saccharibacteria bacterium oral taxon 488 (assembly GCA_013099015.1). Taxonomy (NCBI): domain Bacteria; phylum Candidatus Saccharimonadota; species Candidatus Saccharibacteria bacterium oral taxon 488. Next base: position 596,990 of record CP039998.1, read on the forward strand.
CCATTTGCCGAGTTTGATACTACGAGATACTTAGATTCCTCTTTGTTGATTGGAAAGGCAACCACTGCCTGCGTACCAGTACGCGAGCCACACAATCCCTGTGGTGATTCACTATAGTATGCCGTTTGACCATCGTCACATGTTGGATTGCCATCGGGAGCCGAGCTATCAACCTGCATAATATTTCGCGCTGAATTCCAGATACGAAGCCCGTCAGAGTAGAATTTCAAATTACCATTACGATCGGAAATCGTTGTTAAACCCTCATGGGATGGGCCACTTGAGTGTGTTGGATGAGGGTGTGGCGTCGGTTTATTTGACCCGCCCACACCAAAATCAAGGCAGACTGACCCGCCGATACACCACCAACGCTTACTGGCGCGCGTTCCCTTAAAATCAACTTCCGGGATAGCTTGCTGGCGTGAATTGTAAATATAGGTCTTATACGGGCGGCCATCAGATTTTCGAATCAACTCAAGGTAGCCCTTGACATCAGCACGCCGCGGGTTAGTTGTTGAGGTGTATTCACCAATAAAATACGAACGTAATTTGTCATTACGAAATACGTCAATCGCCGTACCGTTGCCGCGGCAATCAGTACCTGGACGCACACCCGAGGCAATGGCACTGTCATGGCCACGACTGATACATTCATTCATCCGCACCACGCCGGCCTCAGCCGCTTCACGTGCCAGCTGATTATAATACTGCTCCATCAAGGCATTAGCTGCCGCTGACGCCAGTTGGAGACCAGCCAACAAGATCAGCAGCAGCATAATGCTCGCTACAAGGACGGTCGGCAAGACGAACCCACCGTCCTTATCCCACCCAGACGCTTTGTTAGTCACATCCAACTCCGTACTTATTGCACATTGTCGAACGGATGTTGCGCTGCACATTGGTTCTAGTGTATGTCGACCCGGTATCGTGTACCTGGACGGCTGCCGTGATCGCCCCGGCAACCAGTACCGCTCCGGTTGCACCCAGCAAAATCAGAGACATTGTCTTAGATGTGTTACGGCCAGAAATAATCCCCTTGAGCATCCACAACGTCACGCCGATTACCCCTAATGCCAAGAGATATGGCACAAACTCTGCGAGATATAGCGCACCATACACCCTATCGGCACTGCCCGCACCGATAAACAGTAGTGAACTAATGAGAACTGTTATTATTTTTGCTACAAGCACTATTGCTGGAATTATCAATGCACCAAATGCGCCGTATGTTACTACTTTATACGCTGTCCGGCTAGTGTAGTTGTCGCGATCCGAGATAGCCCGTGAGACACGACCAAATGTGATGAGCGCAACAACTGCAAATAGCGTTGCCAATACACCCGCCATGACGATACCCGTCCCTGGTGTCACCATATTTATTGACAATATGTCAGCCAACCAGCCACCAATCGAAGTCGAAGTCGTTGTTGTTGCACCATTGACCTTCACCCAAGCGCCAAACAACGCCACCAATACCTGCGCAAATAACAACGCTGAAACGACTGTTGATACCATCGCCAGCAGATATTCAAATGTCAGCCACTTTGCCTTGCCGCGATTTGGATCAACTGTAGCCTGAGGGTAATACGCCGTTGGCTGCGATGCATACTGTGGAACTGGCGGAACATCTGCGTCCTGTACCGGTTGCACCATCTCTGGTGTTGATGCTATTTTCTTTTGTGTCATAATTATTACCTCCGCTTATGCTACCCTCATTCTACATGGTCTGGCGAATTTCTGCAATCAAATCACGCAGCTCCGCCGCTTTTTCAAATTCTAGATTGGCGCTATGGAGCTCCATTTGACCAGTCAACTCCTTAATTAGCGTTGGATATTCGTCCTTTGGAATCTTCTTCAAATCAAGTTTTGGCTTTTTGTCTGATTCTTTTTGCGGGATGATAGAGCGCAGGCCATCATCAATCTTCTTTTGAATAGTTTGCGGCGTGATGTCGTGCGCTTCGTTATAGTTCTGCTGAATGTGCCGCCGACGATTCGTCTCGTCAATCGCCGCCCGCATCGACCCAGTAATTGTATCGCCATACATCAGCACCCGCCCATCCACGTGCCGCGCCGCCCGGCCAATCGTCTGGATCAGTGCCTGCTCAGAGCGCAGGAAACCTTCTTTATCAGCGTCCATAATCACTACCAGACTGACCTCTGGCAAATCCAACCCCTCGCGCAGCAAATTAATACCAACCAAGACATCATACGTACCCAACCGCAGATCTTTCAAGATATCGCCGCGCTCCAGCGTGTCAATTTCACTGTGTAGATACGCCGTTTTCACGCCATTGTCGGTCAAGTAGGCGCTTAAGTCCTCGGCCATACGCTTGGTCAAGGTGGTTACCAGTACGCGGTGTCCGCTAGCAACAGTCTGGCGAATCTCCTCCATCAAATCATCAACCTGCCCCTCAGTTGGCCGCACCTCAATCGGCGGATCAAGCAGCCCCGTCGGCCGAATCAACTGCTCGGCCGGCTTTGGCGAATGAGCCAGTTCATAGTCGCCCGGCGTAGCCGACACATAAATCGCCTGATGAATATGCTGATCAAATTCATCAAACCTCAGCGGGCGATTATCCAGCGCACTGGGCAAGCGAAACCCGTGCTCCACCAACACTTCCTTGCGCGCCCGATCGCCGTTATACATGCCGCGGACTTGCGGCAAGGTCATGTGCGACTCGTCAACCAGCAGCAGCCAATCGTCTGGAAAATAATCAATCAACGTCGCTGGCTGTTCGCCCGGCTCGCGGTCGGTCAGATAGCGCGAATAATTCTCAATACCTTTGACAAAGCCAGTTTCTTTCAGCATCTCCAGGTCGTATTTGGTGCGCTGAGCTAGGCGCTGGGCCTCCAGTAATTTATCGTGTGACCCAAGCCATTTGAGCCGCTCGTCAAACTCCTTTTCGATGCCGATGATGGCCTTTTCAATTCGTTCGCGCGGCGTTGAATAGTGGCTGGACGGAAAAATCGTTAGGCTAGCTGGCTGATCCAAAATCTCGCCCGTCAGCGGA